>MSTD01000009.1:19405-44912 GCA_001942045.1 Mycolicibacterium porcinum | reverse complement strand
GTATAAGAGACAGCATGAAATCCGAGTACGACGCCGCCGGGCTGAAATTCGATCCCGGTGCCACGCGGGTGGACCGTCTGATCGAGTCCGTCCAGGTGATCCGCCCACTGCTGGCCGGCGAGCCGGTCGACGTCGACGGCGCCCACTACTGTGTGCGGGCCGCTGCGGGCGAGCTGGTCGCCGCTCCCGGGGTCGACGTGCCGCTGCTCATCGGCGGCAACGGCACCCGGGTCCTGCAGCTGGCCGGGCGGGTTGCCGATATCGCCGGGCTGGCCGGGTTCAGCCACAACCACGACGCCACCGAGGTGCGGCTGACCCATTTCGATGCCGCCGGACTGCTGGACCGGATCGCTGTGGTGCGCGAGGCAGCCGGTGACCGCTTCGAGGACATCGAACTGAACGCCCTCATCCAGTTCGTGGTGCACACCGGGAATCCGGCGGAGGCCGCCGCGGAACTGGCAGGCCCGCTGAAGGCCGATCCAGAACTGTTGCTGGAATCCCCGTTCGTTCTGCTGGGCACCTACGAGCAAATGGCGGAGGCATTGATCGACCGTCAGCGCCGATTCGGCGTCAGCTATTGGACTGCGTTCGACGCATGGCCGGGCCGTGAATCAGCGTTGCCGCACCTGACCGAGGTGCTCAAGCTGTTGCGTTGATGTCCTGCAGAAAAGTGGTCATCGCGTCCAGCACGACATCCGGCTGGTCGCGCTGAACCCAATGTCCGGCACCTGCAACAACTTTGAGATGGCCGTCCGGGATCAGCTCGGCGGCGGCGCGAGCCCGCGCGACGGGAACGCCGGGGTCGCGGTCGCCGTGAATGACGAGGGTGGGGCAGCTCAGCTCGGCGAGGCGGGGCGTGTAGTCGGTGCGCAGCAGGTTCCACCGCACCTGGTCGCGCTGCCATTGCTCGAACGCGTCGAATCCGCCGGGTTGTGCTGCCGCGGTCATGATCTCGTCCAGCAATGCGTCGGTCAGCTGTCGCGGATCCCTGATCAACGCGCGCATGCTGCGGGTCATCGCGGCCCGGTTGCCGCCGGCCCAACGGGTCACCGCACCGAGCAGACCTGTCCGCAGCATCCCCCAGGTGGCCAGCTGACGAACGCCCGACAGCGGCCCGTCCGACAGTCGGGGCATGATGCCGTAGCTAGCCAGCAGCATCGCGCCGGCCACCCGATCCGGCCGGGCCAGCACATGGCCGATCGTCATCCCGCCGCCGAGCGACAGTCCACCGATCACGTAGCGGTCCAATCGCATCGCGTCGACGAACTCCCCCACATGGGCGACCAACCGGTCCTGCGTGACCGGTTGTCGCGCCGGCGGACTCTTGCCGTAGCCGGGGTGGTCCGGGGCGATTACACGATAACCCGCTTCGGCCACGCGGGGACCGATGCCGCCCCAGGACAACGAGGCGTTGTCCACACCGCCGCCGTGCAGCAACACCACGGTTGAAACGGGTTGCCGGGGCGACCAACTGAGATATGAGACGGATCCGGACGGCAGGTCGACGGTGGATCGGATCGCGGGTTCTCCTGTCGTCGTTGGTTCTGCGATGTCAGGCGCGCGGGTGCGCTTGGTCGTGCACCGCCCGCAGCCGTTCGACGGTGACGTGGGTGTAGAGCTGTGTGGTGGCCAGCGAGGTGTGGCCCAGCAATTCCTGCACGATGCGCAGATCGGCGCCGCCTTCGAGCAGGTGGGTGGCCGCGCTGTGGCGCAGCCCGTGGGGGCCGATGTCGGGGGCGCCGTCGACGGCAGAGACGGTCTGATGCACCACCGTGCGGGCCTGGCGCGGGTCGAGTCGTTTACCCCGGGCGCCGAGCAGCAGCGCCGGGCCGGAGTCGGCCGTGGCCAACGCGGGACGCCCCTCGGTGAGCCAGGATGTCAACGCGACCTGGGCGGGTTCGCCGAACGGGACCGTGCGCTGCTTGTTGCCCTTGCCCAGCACCTGCAGCACCCGCCGCGAGGTGTCGATGTCGTCGATGTCCAGCCCGCACAATTCGCTGACGCGAATACCCGTGGCGTACAGCATCTCCACGATCAGCCGGTCCCGCAATGCCAGCGGATCACCCTCGCGGGCAGCAGAATTCATCGCCTCCATGGCGTCGATCGCCTGATCGCGACGCAGCACCGCCGGCAACGTCCGGTGTGCCTTGGGGACCTGGAGCCGAGCGGCAGCGTCCTCTGGTAGCAGTCCCCGGCGGGCCGCCCAGGTGCAGAAGGTCTTGACCGTCGAGGTGCGCCGCGCCAACGTGGTCCGCGCCGCTCCGGCCGCGGCCTGACCGGCCAGCCACGACCGCAGCGTCGGCAGGGTCACGGTCTCCATGCCACCACCGGTGAAGTCGAAGAATGCCGACAGGTCACCCCGGTAGGCCCGTCGCGTGTGCTCGGACCGGCCGCATTGCAGCGCCAGGTATTCGTCGAACTCGTCGAGTACGTCCGGGACTGCGGGCACTCTGCCACGGTGGCAGAAGTCCGCCCGCCCTGCACCCGACGCGCCGGGCCGCTACCGATCCGCAATCAATGCGGTCAGTCGACCCGCCGCAGCGCCTCGGGAGTGAGATCGGCCAGCGTCGGGTACCCGTCGACGCCCATGATCAGATCGGCCTCGGCAAGCAGCGAACGCAGCACGTGAACGATGCCGTCGGCCCCTCCCAGTGCCAGCCCGTACGCGTACGGGCGGCCGACGCCGACGGCGGTGGCCCCCAGGGCGAGCGCCTTGACGATGTCGGCGCCGTTGCGGATGCCCGAGTCGAACAGCACCGGCAGCCCGTCGGCGGCCTCGACCACCCCGGGCAGGCAGTCGATCGCGGGCAGGCCGCCGTTGGCTTGGCGCCCACCGTGATTGGAGCAGTAGATCCCGTCGGCACCGCCGTCCTTGGCCCGCCGGACATCGTCGGGATGACAGATTCCCTTGAGGATCAGCGGCAGTTCCGTCAGCGACCGCAGCCAGGGCAAGTCATCCCAAGTGAGCGGATTGCCGAACAGGCTGACCCAGCGCAACACGGTGGCCTGCGGGTTCTCTTCGGGCGGCTGTGGAAGACCGGACCGGAACACCGGGTCGCTGGTGTAGTTGGCCAGACACTTGCCGCGTAGCTGCGGGAAGTTGGAGGTGGCCAGGTCGCGCGGCCGCCAACCCGGCACCCAGGTGTCGAGCGTGACGACGATGCCCTTGTACCCAGCCTTCTCGGCGCGCTGGACCAGGCTGGCGGCGAGGTCCTTGTCAGTGGGCGTGTACAGCTGGAAAAAACCTGGGGTGCCACCGAATTCGGCGGCGACGTCCTCGAGTGGGTCCTCGGTGAGCGTGGACACCACCATCGGCACCCCGGTGCGCGCGGCGGCGCGGGCGCCGGCCAGGTCGCCGTGCCCGTCCTGCCCGCAGATGCCCAGCACCCCGATCGGCGCCATGAACAGCGGCGAGGGCAGCTTGAGCCCGAACACGTCGACGGACAGGTCCCGTTCCCGGTGGGCGTTGAACATGCGCGGCATCAGACCCCACCGGTCGAATGCGGTGCGGTTGACCTGCTGGGTGCGTTCGTCGCCGGCTCCCCCGGCCACATAGGACCAGATCGAGGCCGGCATGGCGGCTTGAGCTTTGGCCTCCAGCCCCGCGTAGTCCATCGGCATGGTCGGCAGCACGCCGGACAGCCCCTGCAGGTAGATCTCGAGTTGGTAATCGCCGTATGCCATGACGGCTACCTTGCCATCCGGCAGGCGCCCGGTGCCTACACCCGGGATCAACCGGCGGTGTCGGCCTCGGCTTTTGCCAGCTCGGCCTTCCACTGCCGGAATGTCTCCTCGGTGCGCCCACGGCGCCAGTACCCCGAGATCGAGGCGGCCCACTTCGCGGCGACCCCGCGCTCCTTGCGGATGTAGGGCCGCAGGTTGTGCATGACGGCCTGAGCCTCGCCGTGGATGAACACCTGGACCTGCCCCGGCAGCCAGGCGGCCTCCTTCACGGCGGCGATCAGCGGCGCGTTGTCCCCGGCGTGGTCATCGCCGACCAGATCGGCGCGGCCGCCCCGGTGGATCCAGTTGACCTCGACGCCGGCGGGAGCACTGAGCTCGACTTCGTCGTGCGGGCCGGCCACCTCGATGAAAACCTTGCCGATCGCGTCGGCGGGCAACGCCTCCAGGGCGGCACCGATGGCCGGCAGCGCCGATTCGTCACCGGCGAGCAGGTGCCAGTCGGCGGCCGGGTCGGGGGTGTAGGCGCCACTGGGCCCCATCAGGTAGGCGGGCTGGCCCGGTACCGCCGCCGCGGCCCAGGGGGCGGCCACCCCCTGCTCACCGTGCACGACGAAGTCGATGGTGATCTCGCCGCGCTCCTTGTCGGACTTGCGCACCGTGTAGGTACGGACGATCGGTCGCTGTTCGGCCGGCAGCTCCTGAAAGCTGTCCAGCGTCAAAGGTTTCGGGAGCGCCGACACGTCAACGTTGGCCGGAACGACGACGAGTTTGACGTAGGCGTCGCTGAAGTCGTTGGGCGAGAACGTGTCGAAGCCCGTGCCCTCGCCGGCTCCGCCCAGTACCAGGCGGACGATGTGGTCGGTCAGCTGTTCGCGGTGCACCACCTGAAAGGTGTGCACGGGTCGTCCTGCCATGGCGCCTCCAAGATCATGTGCCGCTCGTTTGTTAGCCGACCTCATCGACTATACGGAGACCACCGGCCTGCCTGGGTGCTACGTGTTTCAGGCCTCGAGTCTCCTCCGGACCACCGCGAGCCGGTCTTGCAGCTCGCTTTCGGTGATCACGCCACGGGCCAGAAGCGAATGGGCGAGGGCGACGAGCTGGTTCTCGGGGTACGGGAGGTCGGCATAGACGGTTGCCGACAGGAGGTCCTCCTCGTCGCGTCGCTGTTTGAAATCGGGCACGCGGGCGTCGCAGGCGGCGCGGTCGAGGGCGTCGCAGAAACCGTCGAGGCTGGTCTTCCACGGCGGGACCAGGTTTTCGACGCCGTACTTGGCGGCCATCAGAGGCCACACCTGGTTGCGTTCCACGATCCGCGCCAGGGTCGGAATCTGCGTTTCTTCAAGTGGTGCCGGGTCGTTCGGTGCGCCCACTGGGCCCTCCTCATTCACCGCTGGGATGGACCGCGGGCCGGGTGTCGGTGATGACATTGGTGGTCACGCCGACTTTGGGTAGTGCCACACCGATGAGGCAGTCACGGGTGATGATCTCGGTGAGCTGATCCTCGGTCCAGCCGTCGGTGCCCTCGGGACGCATCGGCATCACCATGAACCGATGCTTCTGATTCGAATCCTGCACCCGCACTTCGACGGTGTCCGGCAGGCGCAACCCGAATTCGGACAAGACTTGACGGGGCCAGCGCACCAGGCGGCGACGGTAGTTGGGGGTCCGGTACCACTCGGGTGAGTTCCCGAGAATCGGGCGCGGGTAGCACGAGCACAGCGCACAGACGATCACGTGGTGCACCGTCGGGGTGTCTTCCAGGATCTGAAATGCGGTGAAGTCGCTGGGTGTTCCGAACCCGGTGGGCTCCAGCCAGTCGACGCCGACCTCCTTGCTGGCCGTCATCGGTTCCTCGGCCGCCAGCCGCTTGAAGTCGGGGTTCAGCCAGGCCCGGGCCACCAGCCGCGCGGCCGGCGTCGGCCCGATCTGTTCGGCGAACTCGGTGAACAACCGATGTTCCTCGGCGGTGAATATCCCCTTCTCGATACACAATTCGCGCAACGCGATCTCGAGTACCTCGAAGTCGGTGACCTCGTCGACCATCGGTTTGACGGTGCGCTCGTGATCATGATCGTGGTCGTGCTCTGCCATGGTGCGCCCTTCGTGAGGAGGCCGATCGTGCGTGGCTGTCAGCCTGCTGCCCGCAGCCAGTGCTCGGGGATCTCGGTTCCCAACGTGTCGGTGGCCGTTCCCGTATAGCCGTCCCACAGCTCGGCCATCGTGAAGCTGACCACGTAGAACCATTCGGGGACGGCGTCGGTCCGGTCCCAGGTTTCGTCCTCGGCTGCCGGGCTTTCGTAGGCGACGGCGGCGATCTCGCCGCGCGCACCACGGACGTACTCGGGGGTGCGGGTGTAGAACAGCACCGGGAGCTCGCGCACCACTACCGCGTCGCCCACCTTGAACTTCGGTGTGCCGGCCCGGCCCGCATACACCTGGGGATCGCCTTTGCCCTGGGCGTGCACGATATGGCTGTTGCGCTTGACGTTCGCCCCGTCACCCTGGAACTTCGGCCGGGCCTCCAGCCGCTTACCGGCCATCCCGCCGGCATACCGCTCCTGGACTTCGGCCATCCGCTCGGACAGTTCGGTCAACCCGATGTGATGTTTCTCGACGAGGACCCGCGCGACCGACAGGAGCCAGCGACCGTAGTACGGGAAACCCAGGTAGACCGCCCGCCCGACGTCGACGTTGCCCATTCGTCGCCGCTCCTCGGACAACCAAATGCCGCGCCAGGCAAGGACTTCGCAGATGACATAGGTCATGTGCTCCCAGTACTCGTAGTCCTTGTTCTCGTACTTCATCGGGGGGTCCGGCTCGCCGCCGACATCGTGCACGGGCTTCATGTAGGCGGTGAAGCGGCCATGGTCGAGCAGGTCCGGCGTCGGGGCGTCGGGCAGCTCGGGATATGCCGACTTCAGGCGAGCGACCAATGCCAACTGGGCGGCGCGGTCAGCGGCTGTGCTCATTCGAACCCTCCCCATCCCGACGCGCGACACGGCGTACGCCTGGGTTGTGAGCTCACTCGATGGGTGCAAATTAACACCGCGTCAGCTGGTCCTGCAGCAAATCGACGGCAATAGAACCAAGGTCTACGCAGGCGTCATTTACGTGGGACGGACCCGACGTCGACGCGTGATTCGCCAGCATCCGTCGACACTTTCGACCAACCCGGCGAACTCCAACATCGTCAACGGTCCGAGCACCTGGTGCGGGGCCAGGGCGGCGAGCATCGCGATCTCGTCCACCGTGAGGGTGCCTCGCCCCGGCAGCGCGTCGTACACCTGTTTCTCTGTCGGCGCGAGCTGGTCCAACGGCCCGGTTGGATGCGCCTCCGGCGGCGCGAGTTCGCCTATGCGGCCGACGAGTTCGACGACTTCCTCGGCCCGAGCGACCAGGTGAGCTCCGTCCCGTAGCAGTGCGTGGCAACCCGCCGACGCCGCCGACGTCACCGGACCGGGCACCGCACACACCGAGCGCCCCTGCGCCGTGGCCCAGCCCGCGGTGTTGGCCGCGCCGCTGCGCAACCCGGCCTCCACCACTACGGTCGCCCCGGAGAGGGCGGCCACCAGCCGGTTGCGGGTGAGGAACCGCAGCCGGCCAGGCGCCGTCCCCGGTGGGTACTCACTGATCAGCAGGCCGTCCTGCCGGATCCGGTGAAACAGCGCGCTGTGCCCGGCCGGGTACGGGTTGTCGATGCCCCCGGCCACGATCGCGATGGTCACGCCCTCACACGCCAGCGCCGCCCGGTGGGCCGCGCCGTCGATGCCGTAGGCCCCGCCGGACACCACCGTGACGGCACGTTCGACCAGTCCGGCGGCCAACTCGGCGGCCACGTGCTCCCCGTAGGCCGTGGCCGCGCGGGTACCGACGATCGCCGCGGCACGTTCGGTGGCCTCATCGAGGCACACCGGACCGACCGCCCACAACACCAGCGGAGGATGGGCATGCGGACGTTTGAGCTCCTTGCCGCGAAGTGCCTGGAATTGCAGCAGCGGCCACTCCTCGTCGTCGGGCGTGATCAACCGCCCGGCCATCCGGTCCAGAACATCCAGGTCTTCTGCCGCACAATCGAATTCCCGCCGTGCCTCGACCCGGCTCAACAGCTCGGAATCCACTCGACCGGCCTTGACCCGGACGGCGGCCTCGACCGGACCTACCTGCGCGACCAACGCCTTCAGTTCCAGGCACGGCGGCTCGGCCACCCGGGACAGATACGCCCAGGCCCGGCGCACCTCGTCGGTCATGACACACCGCCGATCTGGCGGAAGCTCAACGCGGCAGCGACGTCCTCGTGGGCGGGCATGGTCCGCCCGGCCAGGTCGGCCAATGTCCAGGCGACCCTCAAAGACCGGTCGGCCCCACGCATGCTGATCACGCCGCGGTCGAGTACCGATCGCAGCGGTTCCATCGCGGCCCTGGGCAACCGGAATTCGCGGCGTAGCAGGGAGCCGCTGACCTCGGCATTGGTGCCGATCCCATACGGTTTCCAGCGTTCCTGGGCGGCAAGGCGGGCCGCGGCGACCCGCTTGCGGACCACGGCACTGGATTCTCCCGCCTGCGGCATGAAGGCCCCCGCGCTGACCGGGTACAGCTCCACCTGCAGGTCGACCCGATCTACCAGTGGCCCCGACAACTTGCCCCGGTACCGGAGCTTGGCTTGCGCCGAACAGACACAGTCAGCGGAATTGGGCGGGGCGCACGGACACAGGTTCGCCGCCAGGACAAGTTGGAAGCGCGCCGGATAGCAGGCCACCCCGTCGCGGCGCGCCAACCGAATCTGCCCATCTTCCAAAGGGGTTCGCAACGCCTCCAGGGCACTTGACCCCATTTCGGCGAACTCGTCGAGAAACAGCACACCCCGATGCGCCCGACTGACCGCTCCCGGACGGGCGAACCCACTTCCGCCGCCGACCAGGGCCGCCACACTCGCGGTGTGGTGTGGCGCCACGAACGGTGGGCAGGTGATCAGTGGGGTGTCCCCCGCGAGTAGCCCCGCCATCGAGTGGATGGCCGTCACCTCAAGCGATTCGGCGGGCGACAACGGCGGCAACAGGCCCGGAAGCCGCTGCGCCAACATTGTTTTCCCGATCCCGGGCGGACCGGTGAGCATCAGGTGGTGCGCCCCGGCCGCCGCCACTTCGATGGCGTACCGGGCCTGACCCTGTCCGACCACATCGGCGAGATCCGCCGTCGCCTCCGGCGCGCGCCCCGGCGCCACCACCCGGGCCTCCAGGTCCCCTTTCCCGTCGAGCCAGGCTTGCAGGTGTCGCAGGGTGCGGACGCCGTACACGTCGATGCCGTCGACGAGGCTGGCCTCGGCCAGGTTGTCGAACGGCACCACGACCACGGTCCAGCCCTCGTGTTTGGCGGCCAGTACGGCAGGCAACACACCGTGAACCGGCCGGACCCGTCCGTCGAGCGCGAGTTCGCCCAGCAGGACAGACTTTTCCAGCCGCGCCCACGCCGTCTTTGTGTGCGCCGAGAGCACTGCCGCCGCCAGTGCCAGGTCGTACATCGAGCCGACCTTGCGCAGCGTGGCCGGCGACAGCGCCAGCGTCAGGCGCGACATCGGCCACTCGTTGCCGCAGTTGGTGATGGCCGCCCGCACCCGATCCCGCGACTCCTGCAGCGCGGTGTCGGGCAGCCCCACCAAGTTCACGCTGGGCAGCCCGGAGGCGATGTCCGCTTCGATCTCCACGATGACGCCGTCCATCCCGCGCATGGCCACCGAATAGGCTCTGCCCAAACCCATTTCAGCCCACCCCCTTGAGGTGCGTCAGCTCGGGTTCTCGGCGGCGGCCGAGGCGCACCCCGATCACGTCGATGCGCAGTGCGGCGTAGCGGGCCTCCTGTTCAGCCAGCCACAACGCCGCCAACCGCCGGATCCGGCGCACCTTCTGTGGCGTGACCGCCTCAGCCAGCCCGCCGAAGCCGTCGCCCGTGCGGGTCTTCACCTCGACGAACACCAACGTGTTGGTGGCCGTCTCCTCAGCGATGACGTCCAGCTCGCCGTAACGGCATCGCCAGTTGCGCGTCACCGTGCGCAAGCCCTGCGCCGCCAGATGTTCGACGGCCAGCTGTTCACCCAGTGCGCCGATCTCGGCCCGTGTCAGAGAACTCATGCCCACACCGTGCGGATCCGGTCCGACAGAACCGGCTCGGCAACACCGAGTTATCCCCAGCGTGGATTTCATCCACAGGCCCTGCCGCACCCACCCGCCCCGGTAGTGTCCTTAGGTGATGCTCAGCTAACGCCGAAAGGGATCACTTGATGCGCACACGTTGGAGCCGCCGGATCGCTGTTGTCTTCTCTGCCGTCGCGGTCGCCGTCGGAATGGTCGGGTGCTCCAATTCGGGGTCTGACGAGCTGCTCATCTACAACGCTCAGCACGAGTCGCTCACCAAGGAGTGGATCGACGCGTTCACCAAGGAGACCGGGGTCAAGGTCACCTACCGGCAGGGCGGTGACACCGAGCTGGGCAACCAGCTGGTGGCCGAGGGCAACGCCTCCCCGGCCGACGTGTTCCTCACCGAGAACTCCCCGGCGATGGCGGCCGTCGAGAAGGCCGGGCTGTTCACCGACGTCGAGCAGCAGACCCTCGATCAGGTCCCGGCGCAGTTCCGGCCGTCGTCGGGCAAGTGGACGGGTGTGGCGGCGCGTTCGACGGTGTTCGTCTACAACAAGGCCAAGCTGCCCGCCGATCAGCTGCCCCGATCGATCATGGATCTGCAGCAGCCGCAGTGGAAGGGCCGCTGGGGTGCACCCCCGGCCAAGGCTGACTTCCAGGCGATCGTGGCGGCCATCCTCGAGTTGAAGGGCGAGCCGGCCACCGCGCAGTGGCTGGCCGGTTTGAAGACCAATGCCGTTGTGCTCCAGGACAATATCGCCACGCTGCGGGCCGTGAACGACGGTCAGGTGGACGGCGGGATCATCTACCACTACTACTGGTTCCGCGATCAGGCCAAGACCAAGGAGATCAGCGGCAACACCGCGCTGCACTACTTCAAGAACTCCGATCCCGGCGCGTTCGTCAGCCTGTCCGGCGGCGGCGTGCTGAAGTCCAGCAAGAAGCAGGATCAGGCCCAGCAGTTCCTCCGGTTCATCACCGGCAAGGCCGGGCAGGAGGTGCTGCAGAAAGGCACGTCCTTCGAATACCCGGTCGCCAGTGGCGTCGCCGCCAACCCGGCCCTGCCGCCGCTGGACACGCTGCAGGCGCCCGCGGTCAACCCGTCGAATCTCGATGCCGCCAAGGTCACCGACCTGATGACGAAGGCTGGCTTGCTGTAATTGGTCGCGACCGAACCCCCGTCAACACAGCCGGCGACAGCGCAGCAGCGTCCCGCCCGGGCCCGGCCGGGGGCCGCGCTGAGCACCGCGGTGGTGCTGTTGCTGGCCGCCACCTTCATCCCGCTGGGCTACGTGGCCTGGTCGGTGATCACCACCGGTCCGAGCCGGGTGATCCAACTCGTGGTGCGGCCCCGGGTCGGCGAGCTCCTGCTCAACACCGTGGGCCTGGTCCTCATCACGGTGCCGGTGTGCGTGGTGCTCGGGGTCGGCGCGGCCTGGCTGGTCGAACGCACGGATCTGCCGGGGCGGACGTGGTGGCGGCCGGTGTTCGTCGCGCCTCTGGCTGTGCCCGCGTTCGTCAACAGCTATGCCTGGGTCAGCGTGCTGCCCACGCTGCACGGGATGGCGGCAGGCGTGCTGATCGCGACGCTGTCGTACTTTCCGTTCGTCTACGTGCCGGCCGCGGCCACCCTGCGCCGCATCGATCCGGCGCTGGAGGAATCGGCCCGGGCGCTGGGATCCGGATCGTCCGGGGTGTTCTTCCGGGTGGTGCTGCCGCAGCTGCGCCTGGCGATCCTGGGTGGCGCTCTGCTGATCGGAGTGCACCTGTTGGCCGAATACGGCGCGTTCGCGATGATCCGGTTCTCGACCTTCACCACCGCGATCTTCGAACAGTTCCAGGCCACCTTCGACGGCGCCGCCGGCGCCACCCTGGCCGCCGTCCTCGTCCTGTTGTGCCTGCTGCTGTTGGTTACCGAGGCCGCGGCCCGCGGCAACGCCCGCTTCGCGCGGATCGGTTCCGGGGCACAACGCACCAGTGCACCGATGCACCTGGGCCACCTCACGGTGCCGGCCATCGTGGGATTGCTGACGCTGGCCGTCCTGGCACTGGGAGTCCCGCTGTGGACGCTGACGCGATGGATGTGGATCGGTGGCGCACAAGTGTGGGACGTCACGGAGATCGGTACCGCGCTGGCCCAAACCGCGACGCTGGCCGCTGCCGCCGCGGTCCTGACCACGGTGCTGGCCTTCCCGTTCGCCTGGGTCGCGGTCCGCTACCGCGGACTGCTGGCCCGCTCGGTCGAGGGCGCCAACTTCATCACCAGTTCCATGCCCGGCATCGTCACCGCGCTGGCCCTGGTGACCGTGGCGATCCGGTACGCTCCCCCGCTCTATCAGACTGCGGCCCTGGTGATCTGCGCCTACGTGCTGCTGTTCCTGCCGCGTGCGCTGGTCAGTCTGCGCTCGGGTCTGGCCCAGGTCTCGCCGTCGGTGGAAGAAGCCTCCCGCTCGTTGGGGGCCTCGCCGGCCCGGACGTTCGTGCGCGTCACCCTGCGGCTGACCGCGCCGGCCGCGGCCGCCGGCGCCTCGCTGGTATTCGTAGCCGTGGCAACGGAATTGACCGCGACGCTGCTGCTGGCACCGACCGGCACCCGCACGCTGGCGATGCGGTTCTGGTCGCTGAGCAGCGAATTGGACTACGCCGCCGCGGCGCCCTACGCGCTGATGTTGATCGCCTTGTCCGTCCCCGTGACCCTGATGCTGTTGCGCCAGTCGACGAAGGTGGCCGCCCTGTGACCGACGATGTCCTGCAGGTACGTGGACTCCGTAAGTCCTTCAACGGCACCGCGGTGCTCGACGGCATCGACCTGACCTTGACGCCGGGCACCATCACCGCGGTGGTCGGATCCTCTGGATGCGGCAAGACCACGCTGCTGCGGGTGATCGCCGGCTTCGAATCCCCGGACGCCGGCACCGTGACCATCGGTGGACGCCAAATGGCCGGTCCGACAAACACTGTCGCACCCCATCGCCGCGACGTCGGCTACGTGGCGCAGGACGGCGCGCTCTTCCCGCACCTGACGGTGGCCCAGAACGTCGCCTACGGTCTGCGCGAGCGCGGCGCTGCGGCCCGAGCCAGAGTCGGCGAGCTGCTGGACACCGTGTCCCTGGATTCCTCGTTCGCCCAGCGCAGGCCGCACCAACTGTCCGGCGGCCAGCAGCAGCGCGTCGCACTGGCCCGGGCGCTGGCCCGCCGCCCGGTGGTGATGCTGCTCGACGAACCGTTCAGCGCGCTGGACACCGGACTGCGCGCCGCCACCCGCAAGTCCGTGGCCCGGGTGCTGTCAGAGGCCGGGGTCACCACCCTGATCGTGACGCACGACCAGGAGGAGGCGCTGTCGATCTCCGACCAGATCGCGGTGATGCGTGAGGGCAGGTTTACCCAGGTGGGAACGCCCGAGCACGTGTACCGCGAGCCTGCCGACCGGTTCACCGCCGAATTCCTCGGGGACTGCATCACGGTGGCGGGCACCGTGACCTCAGGTTGGGCCGACAGCGCGCTGGGCCGCGTACCCGTTCAGGACGGCGCCGCCGACGGTCCGTGCTCGGTGGTGCTGCGGCCGGAACAGCTTGTCGCCACGGCGATTTCGGACAGCGAAGGCAATGTCGAGGCAGCGGCCAGTGTGGGAACGGTGATCGCCACCGAGTTTCTCGGCCACGATGTGCTGCTCACCATCGAGCCGGCCGCGGGCGGTGAGCCCATCGTGGTGCGCCAGCACAGCCTGAATCCGCCGGCCCGCGACACCAAGGTCCGGATCGACGTGCGGGGCACCGGGACGGCGTTGCCTTGAACCACCTCATCGAGGCGCTACGTGCCCACGGTGACCGGATCGCGGTAATCACCGAGACCCGACAGGTCAGCTACGCAACCCTTTCCGATCTCGTCTCCGAGGCCGCGGCGGCACTGGGCCCCGAACGCCGACTGGTGCTTCTCGAAGCACGCAACGACCTGCACACCCTTGTGCACTATCTCGGCGCCCTCGCCGGCGGCCAGGTTTCCCTGCTCCTGCCCGCGGGTGCCGATCACCGCACGATCCGGCAGACCTACTCCCCGGACACGGTGGTCGATGCCGCGGGCATCCACCACCTGCGCGTCCGCAGCACTCATCGGCTGCACGACGACCTGGCGCTGCTGATGTCGACCTCGGGCAGCACCGGATCACCGAAGCTCGTCCGGTTGTCCCACACCAACCTGGTCAGCAATGCCGCCGCCATCTCCGAGTACCTCGAAATCAGTGAAACCGATCGGGCGGCAACCACATTGCCGCTGTCCTACTGCTACGGGCTCTCGGTGGTCAACAGTCACCTGCTGCGCGGGGCCGGCCTGATCCTCACCGACCGGTCAGTGGTCGACGACGAATTCTGGGAGCTGTTCACCGACCACCGGGCCACTTCCTTCGCCGGGGTACCCCACACGTTCGAGCTGCTCGACCGCATCGGCTTCGACGCCATGGACCTGCCCCACCTGCGCTACCTCACCCAGGCGGGTGGGCGGATGGCACCTGACCGGGTGCGCCGGTTCGCGGCGCTGGGACGCAGCCGGGGCTGGCAGCTGTTCGTCATGTACGGGGCGACCGAGGCGACGGCCCGAATGGCCTATCTGCCACCGGAATCGGCGTGCGCACACCCCGAAGCCATCGGACGGCCCATTCCAGGCGGCACCCTGTCTATCCGATCCGGTGACGGCTGGCCGGCCGGCACGGGTGAGCTGGTCTACCGCGGAGCCAACGTGATGCTCGGCTACGCCGACCGGCCCGAGGACCTGGCCCTCGGTGCCACCATCGAGGAACTGCGCACCGGCGACATCGCACGGCGCACCTCGGACGGCCTGTACGAGATCGTCGGCCGCAGTGCACGATTCGTGAAGCTGTTCGGGCTCCGCATCGACCTGGACCGCCTGCAAACCACCCTCGCCGACCGCGGCGTGACGGCGTTGTGCACCGACGACGGCGAGAAGCTCGCCGTGGCAGCCGTGAGCACAGGTGAAACCACCGCCGGCGACGTGCGACAGTTGACCGCCACCCTCGCGGGTGTGCCGGTCGGCGCGGTGCGCGCTGTGCTCGTCCCCGAATTACCCCGGTTGATTTCCGGCAAGCCGGACTACGCCGCGGTGCGCGCGGCGGCCGCCGAACCGCGCGTGACCGACGGCGAGGATCTGACAGATCTGTTCGCCGACGTACTGCACGTGCCCGCCGAGTCCGTCGACCGCGACGCCAGCTTCGTCGACCTCGGCGGCAACTCGCTGTCCTATGTGGCGATGTCGGTTCGGTTGGAGCGCGCCCTGGGACGGCTGCCGAAGGACTGGCACCGGATGACGCTGCGGGACCTGGAGCGCCACTGTGCGTCCCGCCGGCGTCGATGGGCCACCGTGGAAACCAGCGTGGCCCTACGTGCGGCGGCCATCGTCCTCATCGTCGGCTCGCATGCCGAGTTGTTCGCGTTGTGGGGCGGTGCACACATCCTGCTCGGCGTGGCCGGCTACAACTTCGGCCGGTTTTGTCTTACCCCGGTCCCCCGGTCGACCCGGTTACGTCACCTGCGCAACACGATCGCCTGGATTGCGCTGCCCGCCATCGCCTGGGTCGCCGTCGCGCTGGCCGTCACCGACGACTACCACGCATCGAACCTGTTGCTGGCCAACAAGTTCCTCGGGCCGCCGGACAGCATGACCGCCGGGCGGTTGTGGTTCGTCGAGGTGCTGGTCTGGATCCTGGTGGCGCTGACCGCGGTGTGCGCGCTGCCGCGCGCCGACCGGTTGGAGCGACGCCGTCCCTTCGCCTTCGCCGCGGCGTTCCTGGCGCTGGGGCTGGTATTGCGTTACGACCTACCCGGTTTCGGGTTGGGTCGCGAGGCCTGGTTCACGGTGCTGGCGTTCTGGTTCTTCGCGGCCGGATGGGCGGCGGCCAAGGCCACCGCCACCTGGCAGCGCATGATCGTCACCGCCGTGCTGGCGATCGGACTTCACGGCTACTTCGGCAACACTGGCCGGGAAACCCTGGTGCTGGCCGGGTTCGCGCTGCTGATCTGGTTGCCCGCGCTGCGCTGTCCCGCTCCGGTGGCGATCGGGTGCGGTCTGCTCGCCGAGGCGTCGCTGTACACCTACCTGACCCACTACCAGGTCTATCCGTTGTTCGGCGAGCACCGGGTGCTCGGCGTGCTGGCCGCACTCGTCGTGGGCGTGGTCCTCACCTATCTCGCGAACGTGGCGCAGAGATGGTTGGCGGGCAGGAACTCACGCCGGATCCCGCTCGGCGACCAACCCTTCCTGCACCAGGGTGGCGGCGACCGCGCCGTCGGCGCGCAGCAGGCTTGAGGTGATCAGCCCGCGCCCCCGCGCGGTGGCCGGCGAGCGCGACTCCAACAGATTCCACTCGCCGGCCCGCACCGGGCGGTGAAACCAGATCGACGAATCAGTGGTGCCGCTGCGGTGGCTGCGCGAGCGCATGCTGTGCCCGTGCACGGCCAGCGCCGGATCGATCCCGTACAGGTCGGTGACGTACACCGCGATCAGCATGTGCACCACCGGATCGTCAGGTAGTTCGGTGGTGACGCGCCACCACATCCGGCGGACGAACTCCTCGCCCTCCCCCTCGTCGGCGATGCGGATGTCGAACTCGTCGAGCGGCAGGGACGGCGCCGGACCGGGCGGGCCGGTGCACGGCAGTACTTGAGGATCGTGCGGCATCGCGCCCCATCCGTGTTCGGGCCCGGCGAGAGCCGTCGCGAACGACACTGTGGCAGTGGTCAACATGCGGCCCTGCTCATACGATTCGACCCGTCGGGCCGAGGCCGTGCGTCCGTCGTACACACGCGCAACGCGGTACTCGGCGGCCTCCCCGGCGTTTCCACCGCGCAGGAATTGCAGGTGCATGTTGGTCGGTGAGCGGTCGTCGCCCACAGTGCGGCAGGCGGCCGCCAGGCTCTGGGCGGCCAGCAGACCGCCATAGGCCCGCTTGCCCTCCGGCCCGCTGGCGTTCCCGGTGAACACCTCGCCAGCCGTGTCTTCGCTGACGTCCAACAGCCTCAGCAGGGTGCTCACCGCTCGTCGGTACCCGTTGCGACGGTGCCGGATTCGGTGAGCGCCACGATCTCGTCGGCGCCGAGCCCGAGGTGCTCGGCCAGCACCGACGTGGTGTCATCGCCGAGTGCCGGTGCGGGGACCGCAGGCGGATACACCCCGCCGATCGATACCGGCAGGCCGGGCGCCATGTAGGTGCCGATGCGGGGTTGCTCCAGTGGCGTGAACAACGGGTTGGCGACCACCCGCTCATTGACCGCGACCTCGGCGAAGCTGCGGTACCGCTCCCACAGCACCGAGGTACCCGACAGTGCCGCGCTGATTTCCTCGGCCGTGTGCTCGCTGAACCACAACGTGAACAATCCGGTGAGGGCGTCCCGGTGGGTGTAGCGCTGGCCTTCGTCGCTGAAGTCGGCACCGAACGCCTCGGCAAGGGCGGCAACGGCTTTGGTGGTTCCGGTGACTTCGGTGAGATCCCGAAAGTGCCGGCCGGTCAGCGCCACGAGCATGAATCCGACGCCGTCACTGCTGGTGAAGTTCTGCCCATAGGTGCCGTACAGGGTGTTGCCGAGCCGTTCGCGGCTGGTGCCGTTGATCATCACCTCGGTCAGGAACCCCAGATTGCCGGCGGTGGCCAGCGCGACGTTCTCCAACGGGATGCTGATCCGTGCGCCCTCACCGGTGGAATCCCGGTGGCGCAGTGCGGCGCTGACTGCCAGCGCCACGTACAGCCCGCAGCTGACATCCCAGGCCGGAAGCACATGGTTGACCGGGGTGGCCAGCTGCGCGGGGCCGGTGACCATCGGGAAGCCGAGCCCCGCGTTGACCGTGTAGTCCACCCCGGTGCCGCCGTCGGCGCGCCCCGACACCTCGGCGTGGATCAGGTCCGGTCGCAGAGCGGACAGGACATCGTACGAATGCCATTGCCGCCCGGCCACATTCGTGATCAGAACCCCGGCTTCGGCGATCAGCCGCTGCACCAGCTGCTGCCCCTCGGGCGAGCGCATGTCGGCGGCCAGTGAGCGCTTGCCCTTGTTCAGCCCGGCCCAGTAGATGCTGTCGCCGCCGTCGGTGAGCGGCCAGCGGTGATAGTCGGCGGCGCCGCCGATGGGGTCCACCCGCACCACCTCGGCACCCAGCTGGGCCAGCGTCATACCGGCCAGCGGCACGGCGACGAAGCTGGAGATCTCGACGATCCGTACCCCTGCGAGTGGGCGGGTCGGGTCCGGCGTTACAGATTCAGCCATGCCAGTCAAGCTATCGTGCGCCGACCAGTTTCACCGCGGCGGCCTCGATGGTGTCCTCGGACAGCAACACCTGCAGCGCGGCATCGCCGAGCGGGATGAAGCTGTCGGCACTGGCGACGCGCTGCACGCTGCCGGTGAAGCCGTGAGCGATGAGTTCGGCCAGCACGCCTTCCCCCACGCCTCCGGTGCGGCGGGTCTCGTCGACGATGAGCACCCGGCCGGTCGCGTCCACCTCGCGCAGCATGTCCTCGACTGGCAGCGGCGACAACCAGCGCAGGTCGACCACCCGCGCGGCGATCCCGGCCTGCTCCAGGCGACGGGCCACCCGCAGGCTCATCCACAATCCGTTGCCGAACGTCAGGATGGTCAGGTCCGTACCGGCGCCGTAGGTGCGGGCCGCACCGATGCGCACCGGCTCGGCCGGGTAGGGCGCCAACCATTCCTGATCACCGTCGTCATACAGGTCCTTGGTGTGATACAGGGCGATCGGTTCGAGGTAGATGCACACGGCGCCTGCGGTTTTCGCCGCGGCGACGCAGGTGTGCAACATCGCGGCCGCATCGTCGGGCCGGGCCGGCGAGGCGATCACCACCCCGGGGATGTCACGGATCGCGGCGATCGAGTCGTCGTTGTGAAAGTGGCCGCCGAATCCCTTCTGGTAGCCGTAGCCCGCGATCCGCACCACCATCGGATTCCGGTACTGACGGTTGGAGAAGAACTGGAGCGTGGCTCCCTCGCCGCGGATCTGGTCGGCGGCGTTGTGCAGATAGGCCAGGTACTGGATCTCCGGGATCGGCAGCAGGCCCGACACCCCGGCCCCCAGGGCCAGGCCGAGAATCGTCTGTTCGTCGAGCAGGGTGTCGAAGACCCGGGCCGGCCCCGCAGCGGCCTGCAATCCGCGGGTCACGCCGTACACCCCGCCCTTGCGAGCGATGTCCTCGCCGAACACGATCGTCTCCGGGTGCGCCTGCAGCACGTCCTGCAGCGCCCGGTTGATGGCCAGGGCCAGGGTCAGCGGCGGCCCACCGGGCTCACCCGGGGCGACGACGGAAACCACTCTGGCGTCATCGAGGGTTTCGCGTAGCGGTTGCATCACTGCCTTGGCGCTGTCCAACTGCGGGCTTCCGCTGATGTCACGGGCCAGGCCCATCACCTCGGCCCGCTTGGCCTCATAGGTTCGCAGAACCTGCTCCGGAGTCAGGACGCCGTGAGCCACAAGCGTTCTCGCGGTGTTCAGTACCGGGTCACGGTCATAGTCGGCGACGATGTCGGCGGGCTGCCGGTAGGCCTGCTCGTAGTCGCTGCCGGCGTGCCCCATCAGCCGCACCGTCCGCAGATGCAGGAACGCCGGCTTGCGCTCACGGCGAACCCAATCGGCCGCAGCGCGTGCGGTGTCGATCGCGTCCGCCAGATCGCATCCGTCGGCCGCGAAGTACCTCAGCCCCTCGCGGTCCCGATAAGCGCGGGCAATCCAGCCCCGCGGCGTCGGGGTACTGATTCCGATCCCGTTGTCCTCACAGACGAACAGCAGCGGCACCGGCAGGCCCTGGTAGTTGGCGTGCAACGCCGCGTTGACGGCGCCGACGGTCGTCGAGTGGTTGGCCGAGGCGTCACCGAAACTGCACACCGTGACCGCGTCCTCCGGCCAAGGGCAGGCCACGCCGAGCTTGCGGGTGCGGGCGATCGAGAACGCGACCCCGACCGAGCGTGGCAGGTGGGAGGCGATGGTGGAGGTCTGCGGAATGATGTTGAGGTCGTGACGGCCGAACACCTTGTGCCGTCCGCCGGAGATGGGCTCGCCGGTGGCCGCCACCAGTCCGAGCAGCACGTCGCGCAGCGGATCGGAGCCGTCGACCTGCGCGGCGCGGGCCAGGTAGAAGCCGCCCGACCGGTAGTGCAACAGCGCCGGATCGGTAGGACGCAGCGCCGCGGCGACGGCGGCATTGCCCTCGTGGCCCGACGATCCGATGGTGTAGAAACCCTTGCCTTGAGCGCGCAGCCAGCGGGCGGCCAGGTCCAGATGCCTGCTGCCCAGCTGGGCATCGAAGAGCGCCAAGGGATTCGGGACATGCAGCGCGGGCGCGTCTCGCGGCTGCGGCGCGGCGAGCGCCGAGACCGTCGCGGTGAAGTACGCGTCGATGGGCTCGATCGTCATTCAGATCAGCTCGATCGCCTCGGCGATCGACGGCAGCACCCGGCTGGGCCGGAACGGATAACGTTCGATGTCCTCTACCGAGGTCGAGCCGGTGAGCACCAGGATGGTGTCCAGCCCGGCTTCGATCCCGGCCACGACATCGGTGTCCATCCGGTCCCCCACCATCACGGTGTTCTCCGAATGTGCCTCGATCCGATTCAGGGCGCTGCGGAACATCATCGGATTGGGCTTGCCGACGAAGTAGGGGTCGCGTCCGGTGGCCTTGGTGATCATCGCGGCCACCGAGCCCGTCGCGGGTAGCGGTCCCTCGGCGGATGGGCCGCTGACATCGGGGTTGGTGGCGATGAACCGAGCCCCGCCGAGGATCAGTCGGACCGCCTTGGTGATCGCCTCGAACGAGTACGTCCGGGTCTCGCCCAACACCACGTAGTCCGGTTCGATGTCGGTCAGGGTGTAACCGACCTCGTGCAGCGCGGTGGTCAGCCCGGCCTCACCGATCACATAGGCCGAGCCGCCCGGCTGCTGATCGGCCAGGAACGCGGCGGTGGCCAGGGCCGACGTCCAGATGGATGTCTCCGGCACGATCAGCCCGGAGCGCGCCAGCCTCGCCGCGAGATCGCGCGGCGTGAAGATCGAGTTGTTGGTCAGCACCAGGAACGGCCGCTGTTTGTCGGCCAGGGTCTGCAGGAACTCGGCGGCGCCCGGCAGCGCGTGTTCTTCGCGCACCAGGACGCCGTCCATGTCGGTTAGCCAGCACTGGGCAGGTGGACGCACGGGTCCAGTGTCCCAATTTGCGCCGCGGTTCAGGGGCCAACGGAGTTATCCACAGGGTGTCGCGATGGCATGGCCGTCGCCTCCGCACGCCCTTACGATGGGGCGATGGCCGCCTTGGACGATCTGGAAGCCCGCGTCGCCGCGCTGGAAGCCTCACAGGGCGACTACCGCGCGGTGCTCGCCGCGGTCAATGCGTTGGGTGCCAATCAACGGGAGCACTCGCTGCGGCTCACTTCCGTCGAGGGACGCCTCACGTCGGTTGAGGGCCGGCTCACCTCGGTCGAACATGAACTGACCGATTTCCGTCAAGAGACCCGCGCCCGCTTCCGCTCAGTGGACGAACACCTCGCCGAGATCAAGGACCTGATCATCGACCGCAACCGCGGCCGCTGAACGCCGATGGCCCGGCCGTGCGGAAACCGCAGGGCCGGGCCATTTCTCGTCGCGAGATCAGTTGGTGTGCTGATCGGCCACGTCGAGCGCGGAGTCCAGGATCGCCAGACCCTCGCGCGCCTCCTCTTCGGTCACGTTGCACGGCGGCACCACATGGATGCGGTTGAAGTTGGCGAACGGCAGCAGGCCGTTGGCCTTGCACGCACCGACCACGGCGTTCATCGCCGGGCTGGAGCCACCGTAGGGCGCCAACGGTTCCCGGGTCGCCTGGTCGGCGACGAGTTCGACGGCCCAGAACACACCAGCACCGCGGACCTCACCGATGCTGCGATGCTTGGCGGCCAACTCAGCCAGACCGGGAGCCAGTACCTCGGCACCGATCTTGGCCGCGTTCTCGACCATGCCCTCGTCGGCCATCGCGTTGATGGTCGCGACGGCGGCCGCGGTGGCCAGCGGATGCCCGGAGTACGTGAGCCCGCCCGGGTAGGACCGATGCGCGAACGTCTCGTAGATGGCCGGGCTGATCGCCACGCCGCCGAGCGGAACGTAACCGGAGTTGACCCCCTTGGCGAAGGTCATCAGATCGGGCACCACGTCGAAATGCTCGATGGAGAACCATTTTCCGCTGCGGCCGAAGCCTGCCATCACCTCGTCGGCGATGAACACGATGCCGTAGCGGTCGCAGATCTCCCGCACGCCGGCCATGTATCCGGGCGGGGGCACCATGATGCCCGCGGTACCCGGGATCGACTCAAGGATGATCGCGGCGATGGTCGACGGGCCCTCCATCTGGATCAGCTTGTCGAGGTACTCCAGCGCGCGCTGCGATTCCTGTTCCTCGGTCTCGGCGTAGAACGACGAGCGGTACAGGAACGGTCCGTTGAAGTGCACGATGCCGGCGTTGCCGCGATCGTTGGGCCAGCGCCGCGGGTCACCGGTCAGGTTGATCGCGGTGTCGGTACCACCGTGGTAGGCGCGGTACCGCGACAGCACCTTGTAGCGGCCGGTGTGCAGGCGGGCCATGCGGACCGCGTGCTCGACGGCGTCGGCACCACCGTTGGTGAAGAACACCTTGTTCAGCTCGCCGGGGGTGCGCTCGGCGATCAGCCGGGCCGCCTCCGAGCGGGCCGCGTTGGCGTACTGCGGGGCCACCGTGCACAGCTTGGCTGCCTGCTCGGCAATGGCGGCAACAACTTTCGGGTGCTGGTGCCCGATGTTGGTGTTGACCAGCTGGCAGGAGAAGTCCAGCAACCGGTTGCCGTCGCCGTCCCACACGTAGGAACCCTCGGCGGCGGTGATGGTCATCGGCGAGATCTCCTCCTGGGCGGACCAGGAGTGGAACACGTGTGCGCGGTCGAGTTCATAGGCCCGCGCAGCCTCGGCCTTCGCCGCCTCGACGGTCAGCCCGTTGGGCAGCACGGAGGACTCTTGAGTCACAGTCATGAGTGGAATTCTCTCACTTGTTCTCGGGGAACCCGAGGTTGATGCCCCCGTGGCTGGGGTCCAACCAGCGGGTGGTGATGGCCTTGGTCCGGGTGAAGAAGTGGACGCCTTCGGTGCCGTGCGCGTGGCTGTCGCCGAACAGCGATGCCTTCCAGCCGCCAAAGCTGAAGTAGGCCATCGGAACCGGGATCGGCACGTTGATGCCGACCATGCCGACCTCGACCTCGTTCTGGAACCGCCGCGCGGCACCGCCGTCGTTGGTGAAGATCGCCGTGCCGTTGCCGTAGGGGTTGTTGTTGATCAACTCGAGAGCCTCGTCGTAGGTCTCCACCCGCAGCACCGACAGCACCGGGCCGAAGATCTCGTCGGTGTAGACGCTCATCTGCGGGGTGACGTTGTCGAGCAGGGTCGGGCCCAGCCAGAATCCGTCGGCCCCACCGTTGGCGATCACGGTGCGGCCGTCGAGCACGACCTTGGCACCGTCGGCCTCGCCGGCATCGATGTAGGACGCCACCTTGTCGCGGTGGACCTTGGTGACCAGCGGACCCATGTCCGAATCCTTGGTTCCGTCACCGGTTTTGATGGTGGCGGCGCGCTCGGCGATCTTGGCCACCAGATCATCGGCGATCGGGCCGACGGCGACGGCGGCCGAGATGGCCATGCAGCGCTCACCGGCGGAACCGAAGCCGGCATTGACCATGGCGTCGGCGGCCAGGTCCAGATCGGCGTCGGGCAGGATCACCGCGTGGTTCTTGGCCCCGCCGAGTGCCTGCACGCGCTTGCCGGCCGCGGTGGCCGTGGCGTAGACGTACTGCGCGATCGGGGTGGAGCCGACGAACGAGATCGCCTTGATCTTGGGGTTGGTCAGCAGCTCGTCGACCGCGGTCTTGTCACCCTGCAGCACGTTGAACACGCCCTCGGGCAGGCCGGCCTCAGCCCACAGCCGGGCCATCCACAGCGACGACGACGGATCCTTCTCCGACGGCTTGAGCACCACGGTGTTGCCCGCGGCGATGGCGATCGGGAAGAACCACATCGGCACCATGGCCGGGAAGTTGAACGGCGAGATGATGCCGACCGGTCCCAGCGGCTGCAGCACGGAGTGCACGTCGACGTTGGTCGAGGCGTTTTCGGTGAATCCGCCCTTCAGCAGACTCGGGATGCCGCAGGCGAATTCGACGACCTCCAGGCCACGGCTCACCTCACCGAGCGCATCGGACAGCACCTTGCCGTGCTCGGCGGTGATGAGCGCGGCGAGCTCTTCCTTGCGGGCGTTGAGCAGCTCCCGGAAGGCGAACAGCACCGAGGTGCGCTTGGCGAGCGACGTGTCACGCCAGGCCGGGAAGGCCGCGACCGCGGCGTCGATCACCGCACGGGCGTCATCCACGCTGGCCAGTGCGACCTCGCCGGTGACCGCGCCCGTGGCCGGATTGGTCACCGGGGCGGTGGCGGTCGAAGTGCCGGCAAATACCTTGCCGTCGCGCCAGTGCTGGATGACATTGCTCATGGGTCCGAACCTTCCTGTGGCGTTGGGGGTACGGCTATCACTCTGAGCCACCGACAACACCTAACGGCCGATCAACCTGTAAGTCTGATTGACTCGTTCATTACACTTTGTAAATGATCCCGACCGTCCGCGACATCATCGAGCTCCCGGTGGTGCGAGCCGGCGAACCCGAGGTACTCAGCGCGCAACAACTCGATCGTCCGGTGCGCTGGGTCCACGTCAGCGACATGCCCGACCTCGCCGGACTCCTGCAGGGCGGCGAACTGGTGCTCACCACCGGCGCCGCACTTCGCGACGCACCCCGTGACTACCTGCGACGTATGCAGCGCGCCGGCGTCGTCGGGGTGGTCGTCGAACTGGGCACCCGCATCGAATCGCTGCCCGACAGCGTCGGCAAGACAGCTCAGACACTGGGCCTGGCGCTCGTGGTGCTGCATCGGGAGACAAAGTTCGTCGAGGTCACCGAGGCGGTGCACCGGCTGATCGTCGCCGACCAGTACGAGGAACTCGAATTCGCCCACCGCACCCACAAGACCTTCACCGAGTTGAGCATGAAGCGCCCGACGATGGCCGACATCGTGCGCGCAGCGGCCGAGATGATCGACGAATCGGTGGTACTCGAGGACCTCTCGCACCAGGTGCTGGCGATCTCTCCCCGCAACGAGCCTGCCACCATCGTGCTCGCCGACTGGCAGCGCCGGTCCCGGGCCATGACCGAACCCTGGGCCACAACCGCGGTCGGCCCTCGCGCCGAGGAGTGGGGCCGGCTGATCGTTCCGCACGCCCCGTCCGCACCGGCCAAGACCACGATGGTCCTGGAACGCGCCGCGCAGGCGTTGGCTCTGCACCGCATGGCCGAACGCGGCCGGTCCGGCCTGGAACATCAGGCCCAGAGCGGGTTGATCGACGATGTCCTGGCCGGGCGGATCGCCGACGACCGCGACGCCGACGCCCGGGCCCTGGCGCTCGGCCTGCGCGCCGGCGGTCCCTACCTGCCGACCATGGTCCGGGTCGGCACGCCACCGGACCGGCTCGACCCGGTCGGCACCCAACGGCGCAACATCCGCATTCTCGACGCGGTCACCCACAACGTGAAAGCCCAAGGGCACAGCGCGATCTGCTCGATCCGGAGGGACGGGGAGATCGGCGT
>MSTD01000009.1:0-19395 GCA_001942045.1 Mycolicibacterium porcinum | reverse complement strand
CCGCGGCGGCGGCGCCGACAAGGTAGTCGTCGCGGTCGGCAGTGAGGACGGGGGGTTCGCCGACGCCGTCCACGGCTTGCGCGAAGCCGCCCACGTCGCCGAGGTCGCCGCGTCGATGTCGGACCTGGCACGCCCGTTCGTGCGCGCCTCCGACGTCCGGCTGCGCGGCCTGATCACTCTGCTGCTCGACGATCCTCGCGTCCAGATGTTCGCCGAGACGGAACTCAAGACCCTGCTGATCCACGACGCCGAGCAAGGCAGCGACGACGTCGAAGTGCTGCGCGGTTACCTCGAACTGGCCGGCAACAAGTCCGCACTGGCCAAACGCCTGCACATGAGCCGGCCGGCGCTCTACAGCCGGCTGGCGACGATCGAACGCCGGCTCGGCGTCAACCTCGACGACGGTGAATCGATGACCTCACTGCACGTGGCGCTTCTCGTACTCGACGCACAACGCAGCGCGGGCCCGCAGACCACCACCTGATCCGGGTACTCACGCCGCACCCCTGGGCACCCCGCATCCCCTGCGTGCCTTCATGCCGTTGGGGTCACGAATTCCGTTGCACGCCTCCGCAACCGGAATCGCCTTCCTCGCGGCAAGCACCGACGACTATGTTGCGCAATATCTTTCACAGCACCTCGCTCCGCAGACCGAACACACGATCACCGATCCGGACCGACTGGGCGAGACCATCGAGTTGGTGCGGACACGTGGATACTCGGTGAACGAGCAGGGCCTGAATGCCGGTATCACGGCACTCGGCGCCAGTATCGTCAACGCACAACGTGAACCGATCGGCTCGGTCTCGATATCGGGACCGAGTAGCCGGATTACGGCCGACAAGTTCGCTAGGTTCGGATGCGCAGTGCGCGAGACCGCGCAACGGATCTCCGCGGCATTGTGAACTCGCGCAGAACTCAGGAGATACCGAGATGGCTGATCGCAACGTGCTGGGTGGCCCGCTGGAGGAATGCGGCACCGACCCGCTCACCGGCTTCTACCGCGACGGGTGCTGCTCGACCGGCGACGCCGACGCGGGCCGGCACACCATCTGTGCGGTGGTGACCGCCGAGTTCCTCGAACACCAGCGATCCATCGGCAACGACCTGTCGACACCGGCACCGCAGTACCGCTTTCCCGGCCTGACCCCGGGAGACCGGTGGTGCGTCACGGCGCTCAACTGGCTGCGCGCACACAACGACGGCAGGGCAGCCCCGGTGGTGCTGGCCGCCACCCATGAACGCACCCTCGACCTGGTGCCCCTCGATGTTCTCCGGCAGTACGCCGTCGATGTGCCGGATGACCTGGGCAGCCTGTGAGGCTCCGTAGGCTCAAGCCGTGAGCGTCGCATCCGAACCGACCGTTGTGCTGGACAACCGCTTCGCCCGCGCCCTGCCCGAGATGGCGGTCGCATGGCAGGCCGAGGCGACCCCGGCGCCCCGGCTGCTCGTGCTCAACGAGCCACTGGCGGCCGAACTCGGCCTCGACGCCGCCTGGCTGCGCACACCCGACGGGCTGGGCCTGCTGTCGGGCACCACCGTCCCCGACGGCGCCACCCCCGTCGCGCAGGCCTACGCCGGGCATCAGTTCGGCGGGTACGTCCCCCGCCTTGGCGATGGCCGCGCCCTGCTCCTCGGCGAATTCGTCGATGCCGACGACCGGCCCCGTGATCTGCACCTCAAAGGATCGGGGCGCACCCCGTTCGCCCGTGGCGGTGACGGCCTGGCCGTCGTCGGGCCCATGCTGCGCGAGTACATCGTGAGCGAGGCCATGCACGCCATGGGCATTCCCACCACCAGGGCACTGGCCGTCGTCGCGACCGGGCGGGATGTGCGCCGCGAAACCATGCAGCCCGGCGCGGTGCTGGCCCGAATCGCCGGCAGTCATCTCCGGGTCGGCAGCTTCCAGTACGCCTCCGCCCAGGCCCAGGCAGCCGGCGACCTCGGGCTGCTGCGCCGCCTGGCCGACCATGCCATCGCGCGCCACCATCCCGGCGCGGCCGATGCCGCCAATCCGTACCTGGCGCTGTACGAGGCGGTCATCTCGGTACAGGCCTCTTTGCTGGCGCAGTGGATGCTGGTCGGATTCGTGCACGGCGTGATGAACACCGACAACATGACCATCTCCGGCGAGACCATCGACTACGGGCCGTGCGCGTTCATGGAAACTTTCGATCCCGCAACGGTATTCAGCTCGATCGACCACGGCGGCCGCTACGCCTACGGCAACCAGCCCACCGTGGCCGCGTGGAACCTGGCCCGCTTCGCCGAAACCTTGCTCCCGTTGCTCGCCGACGAGGGTGAGCACGCCGTGCAGTTGGCCACCCAAGCCCTGCACGGCTTCGGGCCGCAGTTCGACGCGGCCTGGTCGGCCGGCATGCGTGCCAAACTCGGAGTGCGCGGCGATGTCGACGACGAAGTGGCGCGCACTCTGATCAACGATCTGCTTGTGTTGTTGCAGCAGAACCGAACTGACTACACGTCGTTCTTCCGCGAACTCAGCCGTTCCGTGCGCGGGGAGAGCACGATCGCGGCCGGGTTCGACGACTGGCTGGCGCGGTGGCGTGCCCTCGGCCCCGACGCGGATGCGATGGACCGGGTGAACCCTCTCTACATCCCCCGCAATCACCTGGTCGAGGAAGCGCTGGACGCGGCGATGAACGATGACCTGGAACCCGTCCAGCGCCTCATCCGCGCGGTCACGGCACCCTACGACGCGCGGCCCGGCCTGGAACGCTATGCCGCGCCCGCGCCCCCGGACTTCGGCGCCTACCGCACGTTCTGCGGAACCTGACGATCTCCCGCTACCCTCGGTGAGGTGACGACGATCACCGTGGACACCCCAGCCGGCCCGATCGACGCCCTACTCAGCCTCCCCGATGGACAAGGGCCGTGGCCCGGCGTCGTGATCATCCACGATGCGATCGGCTACGGCCCGGACAACGAGGCGATCTCGGAACGCGTCGCCGCCGCCGGCTACCTCGCACTCACACCGAACCTCTACGCCCGCGGCGGCCGCGCCCGCTGCATCACCCGGGTGATGCGCGAACTCCTGACCCAGCGGGGCCGGGCACTCGACGACATCCTGGCTGCCCGCGATCACCTGCTCGCCCATCCGCAGTGCACCGGATCGGTCGGCATCGCCGGGTTCTGCATGGGCGGGCAATTCGCACTCGTCATGGGCCCCAAAGGGTTTGGCGCAGCAGCCCCGTTCTACGGCACCCCCCTACCCCGACGGCTCGAGCAGACCCTGGACGCCTCGTGCCCGGTGGTGGCCAGCTTCGGCCGCCGCGACCCGATGGGCATCGGTGCGGGCGACCGCCTACAGCGCATCGTCGACGACAAGAACATCCCGGCCGACATCAAGGTCTACCCCGACGCCGGGCACAGCTTCGCCAATCAGCTTCCCGGGCAATCATTTCTGCGGATCACCGGCTTCGGCTACAACGAGGCCGCCACCGCCGATGCCTGGTCGCGGGTGTTCGCCTTCTTCGGCGAACACCTGCGCGCTAAAGCCAACTGAGCCCGGCCACCACCAGCGCCTGCGTACCGGTGTCCAGCGTCGGCTGGATCACCGGGGCGAACCGCGGCGAATGATTGACCGGGATATCAGCGCTCACGCGATCCGCAGCCTCAGCTGCGCGGAAGGCCTGCTCGTCGGTACCGCCGAACCCCCAGTAGGTATAGGGCACTCCCAGTGCAGCCGGGATCTCACTGAAGTCCTCGCTCGCTGACCCGGCGGGCATCATCTGGGTCCGGTCGCCGAAGTACTCGCCGAACGCGGCCTCGACGCGAGCCGTCACCGCATCGTCGTTGACGGTCAGCGGAAAGCCGGCGTACAACTCGAATTCCGGGTCACGCGGCGACCCGGAGGCCTGGCACTCGGCGACGACCACGCGCCGGATCGCGGAAAGCACTGCGGTGCGCACCGATTCGTCGAAGGTACGCAGGTTGAGCTCGAGCACGGCGTGGTCGCCGATGACGTTGCTCTTGGTCCCCGACTGGATGCTGCCGACAGTCAGAACCACCGTCTGGCTCGGATCGACCTCGCGGGACACGATCGTCTGCAACCGGATGACGATCATCGATGCCAGCACCACCGGATCCACCGTGGCCTGTGGCATCGAACCATGGCCACCGCGGCCGTAGACCGTGATACGCATGCTGTCGGCCGCCGACAGCACCGGACCGCTGCGGGTGCGCAGCTGCCCGGCCGGCGCCGGGAACACGTGCTGGGCCAACGCCACGTCGATCGGGCCGACGAGATCGGCCAGGCCGTCAGCGACCATGCCGCGGGCACCGTCGCCGACTTCCTCGGCCGGCTGGAAGAGGGCAATCACCGTGCCCCGCCAGTGATCTGTGGCCCCGGCGAACAAATCAGCCGCCCCCAGTAGACAGGTCACGTGTACGTCGTGACCACACGCGTGCATGACGCCGTCTTGAGAACTCGCATACGGCAAACCGGTCGCCTCGGTCACCGGCAGGGCGTCGACATCCGCGCGCAACAGCACCCGGGGACCGTCGCCGTTACCCAGCAGGCCGACCACGCCGGTGCCACCGACACCTTCGTGCACGGTCAGGCCCGACTCCCGCAGGCGAGCGGCGACCACACCGGCGGTGCGCCGCTCCTGGTGGGAGAGTTCGGGATGCTGATGCAGATCTCGGTACAACGGCTCCTGCCACGCCCGTACCTCGGGTAGACGGGCCAGCACGGCCTCGGCGCGGCGGCGAATATCGTTCTGTTCGGTATTGACGATCGCCGTCACATCGACCCCCTGTTCGCGGCTACTCCGGCAACCGCAGTTCTGGCTTCTCGACCTCTTCGATGTTCACGTCCTTGAACGTGATGACGCGCACCTGCTTGACGAACCGCGCCGGGCGGTACATGTCCCACACCCAGGCGTCGGCGAGGCGCAGCTCGAAATAGACCTCGCCCTCGGAGTTGCGTGGAATCAGCTCGACACTGTTGGCGAGGTAGAACCGGCGCTCGGTCTCGACGACGTAACTGAACTGCCCGACGATGTCCTTGTATTCGCGGTAAAGCGAGAGCTCCATCTCGGTTTCATACTTCTCGAGATCCTCGGCGCTCATCTGGTGTGCTGTCCTTCTCGTTGTGCTGATGCCCTGTCGATCATCTTTCCGTACCCCGCCTCAGCATGCCGCATCGGTGCCATATCCCGCCGCACCTCGGTGATCTCCGCGGCCCGCCGCCCATCTGCCGTCTCTGCGGCCCGCCGCACGTTCACATACGAGTGGCGGTGCTCCGCACACGGCCCCAACTCCGCCAACGCCGCGGAATGCGCCGGCGTGCTGTACCCCTTGTGCTCGGCGAACCCGTAACCCGGATGGTGCTGTTCCATCTCGACCATCAACCGGTCCCGGCTCACCTTGGCCAGCACGCTGGCCGCGGCGATACAGGCGGCTCCGGCGTCACCCCCGATCACCGGCAGCGACGGCACCGCCAGGCCCGGAACCCGAAAACCGTCGGACAGGACATACCCCGGCCGCAGAGACAATCCCGCCACCGCCCGCCGCATGCCCTCGATATTGGCCACGTGCACGCCGAGTCGGTCCACCTCGGCAGAGGGAATGAACACCACGTGATAGGCCAGCGCATACCGGCGGATCAACGGGAACAGCCGCTCGCGCTCCCGCTCCCCCAACTTCTTCGAGTCGTCCAGGGAGGCCAAGCTGTCCATCCGGTTGGGGCCGAGCACACACGCGGCCACCACCAGCGGTCCCGCGCAGGCCCCGCGACCCACCTCATCCACCCCGGCGACCGGGCCCAGGCCGTTGCGATACAACGCGGATTCCAACGTGCGCAGGCCCGACGACCGCCGGATCACGGTCCGCGGCGGCCACGACGTCTTCACCACTGGAGGCACCGGGCAGCTCCTAGGAGTCGGTCTGCGGGTTCCCGCCGGTGATGCCGCCCCAGCGCGACGGCGGCCAGGCGATGAACCGTGCCTTTCCGATCACATTCTCCACCGGAACAGTGCCTGCCATCGGATCACCGGTACACAACAGGCCTTCCCGTGCATCGGCGGGCAGGTTGCTGCAGTGCACGCGCGAGTCGGCCGAGTGGGTCCGGTTGTCACCCATCACCCACAGCCGATCTTGGGGCACGGTGACCGGTCCGAACTCATTGCCCAGACACGGATAGATGTTCGGGTCGGCCATCATGGTGGCCGGATCCAGGTACGGCTCGTTCAGCTTCTTGCCGTCGACCGTCAAACCGGTGTCGGCGCGGCACTGCACCGTCTGACCGCCGACCGCGATCACCCGCTTCACCAGGTCGTTCTCATCCGGCGGCACGAACCCCACGAAAGACAGGGCGTTCTGCACCCAGCGGATGGCGGTGTTGTCCGAACGGATCGACTTGTAGCCGATGTTCCAGGACGGCGGGCCTTTGAAGACCACCACGTCGCCGGGCTCGGGCTTCGAGAACCGGTAGGTGACCTTGTCGACCATGATGCGGTCACCTACGCAGCCGGCGCAGCCGTGCAGCGTGGGTTCCATGGATTCCGACGGAATCAGATAGGGCCGAGCGATGAACGTCAGTGTCACGTAGTACAGCACCAACGCGATGGTCGCCAGAATGGCGAATTCACGGGCCGTGGAGTGCTTGCGCTTCGGTGACTCGTCCGGCTGTTCCCCGGCGCCGGACTCCGGCGGGGCGGAAGCGGAATCTGAGTCCGAGTCGGCGTCGAGGTCGCCCTCCGAGCGCGCGTCGGCAGAGTCGGTGGGTCCGGTCACAGGCACCACAGTAGCGAGCGTCGTGACCGGTCCCGCGACGAGAGCTTCGTCAGGCGGTGCAGCGCGCTCAGCGCTTTTCCTTGATCTTCGCCTTCTTGCCACGCAGTTCGCGCAGGTAGTAGAGCTTGGCGCGACGCACGTCACCGCGGGTCACGACATCGAGGTGATCGATGTTGGGCGAGTGCACCGGGAAGGTTCGCTCGACGCCGACGCCGTAGCTCTCCTTGCGCACGGTGAAGGTCTCGCGGATGCCGCCGCCGGAACGGCGGATCACGACGCCCTTGAAGACCTGGATGCGCTCCTTCGAGCCCTCGATCACCTTCACATGCACGTTGACGGTGTCGCCGGGGCTGAAGGTCGGGATGTCGTCGCGCAGCGACGCCTGATCGACGAAGTCCAGCGTGTTCATCGGTGACACTTCCTTGTTGTTCGCGGCTCCGGACAAACGCACACATGGTGCGCAGCCGAAGCTATTTTCGGGTGTATCGGGGTGTATCTCGCAGCGGAACGCGGCCAAGCCGGGCCCAGCCCTGCGCAGACAACTGCTCAATTGTGCCAGATGGGTCCCCATACCGTGAAATCCGGCGAAACACGGCGCCCATCCACATCGGCTCCCCAGCATACTTCGAGCGCGGCTAAGCACGCGTGCCACGAGGCGAACAGCTAGGCTTCACCCACCGATGTGCCGGTCCTGCAGCGCGCATCGGTTTGTTTGACGGTTCAAGGAGGACCATGCGACGGGGGCCGTCGAAGCTGAAGATTGCGAACGCGGCCGGAATGACGGCGGTGGTCGCGATGGCCGCCGTGACAGTCGGCTGCGAAGCCCGCGTCTACGGAACCACGCCGGCGCCTGCCGGAGTGCCGCAGCTGACCGTCGTCGCCCCTCAGGGCAGCATGGCTCCCCTGCCGGAGGCCCCTCCGGGCGAGCCCGCCGCCGCGTTCATGGGTCTCGGGGATCGCGCGCAGCGGGCCACGGAGGACGCCGCCGATGCCGGCGCCGAGATCTCCCTACTGGTGCTCGACCGCAACTCCGGCCAGCTGGTGTCCAACGGGAACGGGGCGCCGATCGCCATCGCATCGGTGGTCAAGTTGTTCATCGCCGACGATCTGCTGTTGCAGGAAGCCAAGCGCCAAACGGTCCTCAGTCCCGAGGACCGCGAGAACCTCGACGTGATGCTGAGGTCCTCGGACGACAGTGCCGCCGAGGTGTTCTGGAACCGCAGTGGCGGCAGCGCGATCGTCAACCGGGTGGCCGCCCGCTACGGCCTCGCCTCGACCCGACCGCCGAATGACGGGCGGTGGTGGAACACGATCAGTACCGCGGCCGATCTGGTGCGCTACTACGACATGCTGATGAACGGTAGCGGCGGTCTTCCTGCCGAACAGGCCAACGTCATCCTGTCCAACCTGGCCCAGTCCACGCCTGACGCCATCGACGGCACGCAGCCGGGCGGGACCTATCCCCAGCGATTCGGCATTCCCGACGGCCTGTACGCCGAACCGGTTGCGGTCAAGCAGGGCTGGATGTGCTGTATCGGTTCGGACTGGATGCACCTGTCGACCGGGGTGGTCGGTGCCGACCGCCGCTTCATCATGGTGATCAGCTCACTGCAGCCCACGAACGCGGCCACCGCGCGGGACACCATCACCGATGCCGTGAAGACGGTCTTCCCCGGCGGCCGGATCTAGGACTCGTCGAGCAGGTCCGGCCTGCGTTCGCGGGTGCGTTGCAGCGATTGCTCATGGCGCCACGCGGCCACCTTGGCGTGGTCCCCCGACAGCAACACCTCGGGCACATCGAGCCCACGCCAACTCTGCGGCCGGGTGTAGCTGGGCCCCTCAAGCAGGCCGTCGGAATGCGAATCCTGTTGGTGCGATGCGGGATTGCCCAACACATCGGGCATCAGCCGGACCACCGCCTCGATCATCACCAAAGCCGCCGACTCGCCGCCGTTCAGGACGTAGTCGCCGATCGAAACCTCTTCGACCCGCATCCGGCGGGCCGCGTCGTCGGCCACCCGCTGGTCGATCCCCTCGTATCGCCCACAGGCGAAGACCAGGTGCGACTCGGCGCTCCAGCGCTCGGCCACAGCGTGGGTGAAGGGACGACCGGCCGGGGTCGGAACCACCAGAAGTGTTTCCTCGGAACAAATTTCGTCGAGCGCCTCGCCCCACACCGGCGCTTTCATGACCATGCCAGGGCCCCCACCGTACGGTGAGTCATCGACCGACCGGTGCACATCATGGGTCCAGTCACGCAGGTCGTGCACGGCCACGCTGAGGATTCCGGCGTCTATCGCCTTGCCAGGCAACGACTGCCGGATCGGATCGAGGTAGGCCGGGAAGATCGTGACGACGTCAATACGCACTGCGCGGGCCCGTCAGACCTGGTCCAGGTTCAGCAGGCCGTCCGGAGGATCGATGACGACAGTTCCGGTGTCCCGGGATACCGACGTGACGATGGCGCTGACGAACGGCACCAGCACCTCGCGGTCATCCGGATCGGCCTTGATCGACAACAGCTCGCCCGCAGCGGTGTGCAGCACCTCGCGAACTACTCCCACCGCGGTGCCGTCGACCGTGACGACCCGAAGGCCTTCGAGTTCGTGGTCATAGAACTCGTCGGGATCATCGATCGCGGGTAGGTCGGCGGTGTCGACGACGAACACCGTGCCACGCAACTCATCAGCCGCGTTACGGTCGGTGACACCGGCCAGACGGATCAGCAGCCGGCCGGCATGATCGCGCACGGACTCGACCGAGAAATTGCGCTCGGCTCCCCCCTTGGCGCGGCCGCGAAGGGCCACACCAGGGGCGAACCGGGCGTCGGGGTCGTCGGTACGGACCTCGACGACGACCTCACCGGAAATGCCGTGAGCTTTGACAACCCGCCCGACAACCAGGTCCATGGATCCGACGCTACTGGTCGGTGTCCACCACGTCGACGCGAATACCGCGCCCACCGATACCTGCGACCAGCGTCCGCAGCGCGGTGGCCGTACGGCCCCCGCGACCGATCACCTTGCCCAGGTCATCGGGGTGCACGTGCACCTCGACGGTCCGGCCGCGGCGGCTGGTGACCATGTCGACGCGTACGTCGTCGGGATTGTCCACGATGCCGCGGACCAGGTGCTCGACGGCGTCGACCACGACAGAACTCACTGCGATGCTCAGCTCTCGCTTGCGGCTTCGTCGGCGGCCTCGGCAGCCGGGGCCTCAGCCTCGGTGGTGACCGAAGCGGTCTCGTCCTGCTGATCCTTTTTGGCGGGAGCCTTCTTCTTCTTCGGCGTGACGGCCGCGGCACCGGTGCCGCTCTCGGCCTCGGCCAGCGCCGCGTTGAACAGCTCCAGCTTGGACGGCTTGGGCTCCTTGACCTTCAGCGTGCCCTCGGCGCCCGGCAGGCCCTTGAACTTCTGCCAGTCACCGGTGATCTTCAGCAGGGCCAGCACCGGCTCGGTGGGCTGGGCACCGACGCCCAGCCAGTACTGCGCGCGCTCCGAATCGATCTCGATCAGGCTCGGCTCTTCCTTGGGGTGGTAACGGCCGATGACCTCGATGGCGCGGCCTTCGCGGCGGGTGCGCGCGTCGGCGACGGCGATGCGGTACTGGGGGTTGCGGATCTTGCCAAGCCGGGTGAGCTTGATCTTGACAGCCATGGTTAAGACTTCTCCTTGAGTGTCACGCTGCAATTCAGCGATGCGGGCGGAATTGCCCGATCCGGTTTTGCCTTACGTGTGTGACCGCCGCACAGCGCATTGAACGAGTCGCGCGGCAGACAGCCGCCAATTGTGCCAGAACGATGCCGACCAGCCCAAATCCGGCCTCAGTGGCCAGTTATCGCACGACGTCTCGCCGGTGGCGTGTCACAACTGGCCACTGACCGGGTCGGCCGGGCCCCGTCACACGACCTTGTCGAAACACTTGGTCTCGACCCGGCGGCTCATCCGCCACCCCTCGGAGGTCCGGATGAACTCGTCCTCGTACCAGAGCCCGCAGAACAACACCTGTTGCTCCAGCCCCGGCAGCACCATGGGGTTGAAGCAGATCGTGCGAGAAGATGCCTTGTCACCGTCGATCTTCACATCGAAGTTGCCGAGCATGTGGGCGTAGGCCGGGAAGTTCGGCAGCACCTCGGCCAGCCACGCCTTGACCTCCGGGTAGTGACCGTCGATTCCGCCCATCGCCCGGTAGTCGATGTAGGCGTCGGGGGTGAACACGACATCGAGGTCGTCGAACAGTCGACGGTCTATCGCCGTGGAGTAGTCGATCAACAGCTGCTGGATCTCCAGGCGATCCGAAATCTCGGCCAGGCTCAACATGTCTCGATTCAACACCAGGTCAGGATTGGGGGCCCTCCGACGGCGGCCAATGCGTTCCCGGTGAGGCGTCTCCCGGCTCGGTGAAGTCGCCACGGGACAACGGCACCCACTGCTCGCTGGGAGCCGGCTGCTTCGAGGACGGGAAGTCACGCAGCGCACCGGTCGGGCTGGAATCCCATGCCTCGAACGTCAACGGGGTCTGCAGCCAAGCGTTGAGCAACAGATAGGTCGCCTCCAACGAATCCAGGTGGGTCCGTTCCCAACCGTGGCTCCCGTCGAGGCCGAACCCCAGCAGTGCCGCGCGGGTGCCCGCGCCGGCCTCGATGGCGGCTGCCGCGTCGGACCGGTAGTAGCGGAACACGTCCCGCGCGAACGGGATGCCCTGTCCCTCGGCCAGGCGGCAGAGCTTGCGGGTCAGGTGATAGTCGAACGGGCCGTGCAGGTCGGCCATCGGGATCGTCACGCCGTGTTCGATCGAGTGCTGTCCCGGGGCGCAGACCGCGTTGTCCACCGAGACCAACTCGGCCACATCGGGCGGAAGCCCGTGACTGGCGCCGTGACCCACTTCCTCGGTTATGGTCACCATGAGCATCGCGCGGTGCGGCAGCACGATCTTCTGCTCCGAGATGGTCTTGGCCAGGGCCAGCGCGACCGCCACCCCGGCCTTTCCGTCGAGGTGCCGCGACACCACGAAGCCGTCTTGGGTGAGTTCGGGACTGGCGATCAGCGCGACGAAGTCACCCACGTTCAGACCCAGCCGTTCCAGATCCGCACGCGTCGACACATTTCGGTCCACCCGGACTTCGACGTGGTCCCAGTCGGTGGGCTGGGTATCGATCTCGTCGCCGTAGGCATGGCCGCTGGCCTTGAGCGGCATGATCGTGCCGGTGAAGAACTCGTCGGGGTCGTCGGAGAAGATCCGCACCCGCGCACCCGCAGCGAACCGTGCGGAGAAGGTGCCGACCGGGACCAGTTCGAGGCGGCCGTTGTCCTTCAGATTCCGGACCATGCAGCCGATGGTGTCGGCGTGCACCACCAAAGCTCGGTCGATCGTGGGCGACTCACCAGGGAGTTCAGCGGTCAACGCACCACGCCGGGTCAATGTGAACGGCACACCGAAATCGTTGAGAATATCGCCGATCAACTGCATCACGGCGTCGGTGCGTCCCGACGGACTCGGGGTCTGCAGCAATGCCAGCAGCGTGTCGATCATCCACTTGCGTTCGGCCTCCGGCATGGCGGCGGTCTCGGCCACGTTTTCTCACCTCGAATTCGTCGGATCTTCTTCACACACCGATGCACGCGGATTGTGCCACTAGGGTCAGTGGACATGGTCAGGCTCGTCGGCGCGATCTCGCTCTGTCTCGCAGTACTTCTCCCAACAGCTCTACCAGGCTCGCCCGTGGCGTCCGCCGACAGCAGCGTGCAGCAGGTCGGCGCGACGCCCATCCCGGACGGTCCCGCCCCGGCCTGGATCGTCGCCGACATGGACACCGGCCAGATCCTGGCCGGGCGGGATCAGTACGTCCCGCACGCACCCGCCAGCACCATCAAGACTCTGCTGGCACTGGTGGCCCTCGACGAGATGCCGTTGGATGCGACGGTCGTCGCCGACGAAGCCGATGCCAAGGTCGAGTGCACCTGCGTCGGGATCAAAGCCGGCCGCACCTACACGACACGGCAGCTGCTGGATGCGGCACTGCTGGTGTCCGGCAACGACGCCGCCAACACGTTGGCGCACATGCTCGGCGGAACCGGCGCCGCGGTGGCCAAGATGAACGCCAAGGCCGCCGCGCTCGGCGCGACCGCCACCCATGCCGGGTCGCCGTCGGGCCTCAACGGCCCCGGCATCGACGGCGCCACCACGCCGCGGGACCTGGCCGTGATCTTCCGCGCCGCGCTGGCCAATCCGACGTTCGCGGCGATCACGTCATCCCCATCGGCGTCCTTCCCAGGTGCCACGGGGCCGGTCACGTTGATCAACCAGGACGAGATGTTGGGCCGCTATCCAGGCATGCTCGGCGGTAAGACCGGTTTCACCGACGTGGCCCGCAAGACGTTCGTCGGCGCGGCACAGCGCGACGGGCGCCGGTTGGTGATCGCCATGATGTACGGGCTGGTCAAGGAAGGTGGCCCGACCTACTGGGACCAGGCGACCAGCCTGTTGGACTGGGGTTTCGCCCAGGACCGCTCCGCCGGCATCAGCCAGCTGTAGGGGGCTGACCGACACCGCGGCCCCGCAACCATACGGAGACCTGTTCGCGCGCTGAGCGAGTCCTGTGATCCGTAGCGTCAAGGTCCGTGCGACGACGTTTCGCGGCGACCGTGCTCGCCCTCGGCGCGGTGCTCGCGGTCACACCCGCCGCGAACGCGCAGCCCGGCGTTCAGCCGGCAGGTGCCCAGATTCCCGACGGGCCGGCCAAGGCCTGGCTGGTCGCCGACATGGACACCGGCCAGGTGCTGGCGGCCAAAGATCCCAACGGCTCCTACGCCCCAGCCAGCACGATCAAGCCGCTGTTGGCGATGGTGGTGCTCGACCATCTCCGACCCGACAATTTCGCGCGGGCCAACGAGTCCCACACCAAGGTCGAATGCTCGTGCGTGGGTCTCAAGCCGGGGCAGCCGTACACCACCCGCCAACTGCTCGAAGCACTGCTGATGGTGTCGGGCAACGATGCGGCGAACATGCTCGCCGACATGCTCGGCGGCCGGCCCGCCACCGTGGCGGCGATGACGCGCAAGGCGGCCAGTGTCGGCGCCCGCAACACCCGGGCCGGCTCACCGTCGGGCCTCGACGGCCCCGGCTGGGAAACCGTCACCACCCCGCACGATCTCGCGGTGATCCTGCGTGCGGCACTGAGGTATCCGCTGATCGCACAGATCATGCGCCAACCGACGGCACAATTTCCCGGTAAGACGCTCACGAACCAGAACGAACTGCTCCAACGCTATCCCGGTGACATCGCCGGCAAGACCGGATACACCGACCTTGCCCGCAAGACGTATGTGGGTGCCGCCCAACGCGGGAACCGTCGCCTGATCGTGGTCCAGATGTACGGCACCGGCGATCTGTACGGTCAGGCAATCGAACTGTTCGACTACGGCTTCTCCCACTGACCGTGCCCGCGTGCGGTAAAAGGTAGGGCCCCACCGGGACTCGCGCCAAACTAAGGTGACCCTAAATTTGCGTGGAGTACCCCCGCGCGCGATGAGGGGAGCCGATGTGTCCGACCGTGAGTTCTCGTTGGTGGTCGCCTATGGCACCGACATGGGTAACGCGGAGGACGCTGCCATGTCGTTCGCCGAAGCATCCACCGCGGCCGGAATCCCTGCCGAGGCTGTGGAGCTCAATCAGGTGGAACTCGACCATCTCAGCACCACAACGCATTTCATCGTCGTCACGTCGACCTTCGGCGACGGCGAGTTCCCCGACACCGCCACCTTGTTCTGGGAAGCGATCAGCGCCTCGACCGAACGACTGGAACACCTGAGTTTCGCAGTGCTCGCCCTCGGGGACACGTCCTACGAATTGTTCTGCAACGCAGGCAAACTCCTCGACGCGCGACTCGAAGAGCTGGGCGCCACCCGGCTGGCCGACCGGGTCGACGTCGACGGGTACTACGAAGAGCCCGCGGCCGCCTGGACCACCGACCTCGTCAAGCAACTCGTCGCCGCTCAGTCCGGACCCACCGCGCCGCCGGTCGTCGTCATGGAGAACCCCGATCCACCGCGCGGCTTGGAGCGCAACCACCCGTTCACCGCTCCCCTGTCGGTCAATCGACTGCTCACCTCGACCGAATCCGACAAAGAGGTCCGCCACTACGAGCTCGACCTCACCGACTCCGGGATCAGGTATCAAGCCGGCGATTCGCTGGCGGTCCACGCCGTCAACGACCCTGATCTGGTGACGGCGATTCTGGCCGAGCTCAAGGTGGATGCCGGACACCGCGTGGCGGGGGCCGAGGAGACCTTGGGAGTTCTGCTCACCGAGCAGCTCGAGATCCGCACGCCCTCACGCGCATTGCAGGAGCTGGCCGGCCCGGCCGGCTACGGCGAGGACGTCCTCGACCTCATCCGGCGCGCCGACCTCACCGTCGATGACGTCATCGATACCTTGCGTCCGCTGCAGTTCCGCGACTACTCGATCGCCTCGAGCCCACTGGTGCACCCCGATCGCGTGCACCTGACCGTGGCCACCGTGCGCTATCCCCGCGCCGGCCGCCGATACGGCGGTGTGGCCTCCACCTATCTGGCCGAGCGTACCCAGGCGGTTCGGATTCATCTGCGCCCCAACCATCATTTCCGGCTGCCGGCCGGCGACGTGCCGATCATCATGATCGGGCCCGGCACCGGCATCGCGCCGTTCCGCGCCTTCCTGCAGGAACGGCAGGCCACCGCCGCACCGGGCCGGTCCTGGCTGTTCTTCGGGGACCGGCGCCGGACCACCGACTCTCTCTATGGCGAGGAGCTGACCGGATTCGCCGAGGCCGGCACCCTGACCCGGCTCGATGTGGCATTCTCCCGCGATCAGGACACGAAAGTGTATGTGCAACAACGTATGCGGGAGAACTCTGCGGAGCTGTTCAGTTGGCTACAGGACGGCGCACACCTGTACGTGTGCGGTGACGCCGACCGCATGGCCAAGGACGTCGATGCCGCCCTGCACGAGATCGTCGCCGAGAACGGCGGGATGGACGCCGACGCTGCGCATGCCTGCGTCAACGACCTGATCAAGACGCATCGCTACCTGCGCGACGTGTACTAGACGAGTGATTTGTGCACCTGCTGTAACGGTGGGCGTTACGGCAGGTGCACAAATCGCCGGTCAGTAGACCCGCCCGCGCAGGATCACCAGATCCGGGTGGCTGACCCCGCCGTGCCGCGGGTCCTCGGTGTAGCACACCAGGTCCGCGGACGCACCATGCTCCAGCCCGGGCCGACCCAGCCAGGCCCGGGCATCCCAACTGGCCGCACCGAGCGCCGCGGTGGGACTCATCCCGATGCCCTTGAGCGCCTCGACCTCATCGGCGATACGACCGTGGGCGATCATCCCGCCGGCATCGGTACCCGCGAAAATCGGCACTCCCGCCTCATAGGCCGCGCCGACGCGGCTGCGGCAGGAGGCGTAGAGCTCCCGCATGTGCTTGGCATACACCGGGTACTTGCCCGCAGCGTCGGCGATGCCGGGGAAATTGTCGATGTTGATCAGCGTGGGCACCAACGCCGTGCCGTGTTCGAGCATCAATTCGATGGTGTCGTCGGTGATTCCGGTGCCGTGCTCGATGCAGTCGATTCCGGCCTTGATGAGCCCCGGCAGCGCATCCTCGCCGAACACGTGCGCGGTGACCCGTGCTCCTTCGGCGTGGGCGGCGTCGATCGCCGCCTTGACGATCTCGTCCGACCACAGCGGTGCCAGGTCTCCGACACCGCGGTCGATCCAGTCGCCGACGAGCTTCACCCAGCCGTCGCCCCACCGGGCCTGCTCGGCCACGGCATCGGGCAACTGCGACTCGTCCTCGATGTCGATCGGCAACCCTGGCGAATACCGCTTGGGGCGCGCGAGGTGCCGTCCGGCCCGGATGATGCGCGGCAGATCGTCGCGCTCGTCGAAGCTGCGGGTGTCCACCGGGGACCCGGCGTCCCGCAACAACAGTGCGCCGGCGTCACGTTCGGTTTCGGCCTGGGTGACCGACTCGTCCAGCGAAACCGCGCCGCCGGGCCCCAGCCCGACATGGCAGTGCGCGTCGACCAACCCCGGGATGATCCAGCCGCCGTCGAAGACGGTGGCGGCGTCGGCGATCGGTTCCGCCGACAGCACCCCGTCGGCCACCCACCACTCGACGGGTTCGCCGTCGGGCAGGCCGCGCCCCCGCAGGTGGAGCACCGAACTACTTCTGGCCCGGGAACTTCAGCTTGGACAGGTCGAAATCGGCCAGGCCGGGCGGCAATTCGTCCAGTCCCTTGGGCATGTTCGACAAATCCGGGAAGCCGGCCGGCATCCCGGCACCCAACGGGTTCCTCGGCGGCGTCGGGCCTTTCCCTGACTGACGGCCCTTCTTCTTGCCGGCCTGCTTGTTCTTGCCCTTGGCAGCCTTGCGCGGGGAATTCTTGCGGCCGAACGGCATACCCATCTGGCCGGCCATCGACGACATCATCTTGCGGGCATCGAAGAACCGGTCCACGAGCTGATTGACCTCGGACACCGAGACACCGGAGCCGTTGGCGATGCGGAGCCGCCGCGAGGCATTGATGATCTTCGGGTCGGCGCGTTCGGCCGGGGTCATGCCGCGGATGATGGCCTGCACGCGATCCAGCTGCTTGTCGTCGACGGCAGCCAGCGCGTCCTTCATCTGACCGGCCCCGGGCAACATGCCCAGCAGGTTGCCGATCGGACCCATCTTGCGAATCGCCAGCATCTGCTCGAGGAAGTCCTCCAGCGTGAGCTCGCCGGAGCCGATCTTGGCGGCGGCCTCCTCGGCCTTCTGCTGGTCGAAGACCTGCTCGGCCTGCTCGATGAGGGTGAGCACGTCGCCCATCCCCAGGATGCGGCTGGCCATCCGGTCGGGGTGGAAGACGTCGAAGTCTTCGAGCTTCTCCCCCGCCGAGGCGAACAGGATCGGGACGCCGGTGATCTCGCGGACCGACAGCGCGGCACCACCGCGGGCGTCACCGTCGAGCTTGGTCAGCACGACACCGGTGAAACCGACGCCCTCACGGAATGCCTCAGCGGTGGCGACGGCATCCTGACCGATCATCGCGTCGAGCACGAACAGGGTCTCGTTGGGATTCACGGCATCGCGGATGGCCGCGGCCTGCCCCATCAGCTCCTCGTCGATACCGAGCCGGCCCGCGGTGTCGACGATGACCACGTCGAAGTGCTTGGCCCGGGCCTCGGCCATACCGGCCGTCGCGACCGCCACCGGATCACCGTGGCCACCGATCTCCAGCCCGTCCGGCGAGGTGCCCGGGTGCGGGGCGAAGACACCCACGCCGGCGCGCTCGGCGACGATCTGCAGCTGGTTGACCGCACCGGGCCGCTGCAGGTCACACGCCACCAGCAGTGGGGTGTGGCCCAGTCCCTTGAGCCATTTCGCCAGCTTGCCGGCCAGCGTGGTCTTACCGGCGCCTTGCAGACCGGCCAGCATGATCACGGTCGGCGGGTTCTTGGCGAAGTTCAGCTGGCGCGTTTCGCCACCGAGGATGCCGATCAGCTCCTCGTTGACGATCTTGACCACCTGCTGCGCGGGATTCAGCGCGGCCGAGACCTCGGCGCCCTTGGCGCGGTCCTTGATGCGCGCGACGAAGGCACGCACCACCGGCAGCGAGACGTCGGCCTCCAGCAGGGCCAACCGGATCTCGCGCGCGGTGGCGTCGATATCGGCGTCGGTCAACCGCCCCTTGCCGCGTAGGCCCTGCAGGGCGCCGGTCAACCGGTCAGACAGGCTCTCAAACACGTGGTAAGCCTAGCGGCCGCCGAATTGTGGTGTGGTTGTGCGCCGCGCGCCGGAACTCATGGCGTCCACCGCCCAGCAGATCAGGCACGACAGGACGAAGATGCCCAGGCTCGTGGCCGCCACGCCCCACCATTGGTTCCACCAGCCACTGGTGAACGAGTCATGGTCGCGTACCGCGTCGCGGATCAGCGACTGACGGACCACCTGGTCGACGGTTGCCAGCACCACGGTCACGATCAGACCGACGGGCCAGATCTTGCCGCGTCGGCGCGCGACGCCCCACACAGCAGCCTGGCCGACCGCGATCAGGACGGGAGCCGCGTCCAAGACCCACATCAGCGCGGATGAATCGCCGGTCATCTCGTAGATCGAGGGGTACCACAGGTAGGCCGCCGCCAGCGCCGTGTCGAGAATCGCCATCGCGATGACGAGGCTCACGCCGGCAACCCGTCGGTTACGTCGCGCCCAGAATGCGACGACCACCAGGAGGTACAGCCACAGCAGGGAGTTGCACGCCAGGTACCACACATTGCGCAGCGGTTCGGACCACTCCTTCGCCCAGGATGCCTGCCGCAGCAGCGACTCAAGGAACAAGATCAGGATCGCGGGCACCAACAGCAAGCCGCTGATGACTGTCTGTGCGGCCGGCGAGAACCGTTCCGGCTCCGGAGCAGGAACCGGAGCCGGATAGCCATACGGCGCGCCATGGCCAAGCTGCTGCGGTGCGCCATAACCCGCGCCATAGCTATAGCCATGGCCATAGCCGGGCGGCACACCGTTGCCGAAGTTCGAGCCCGCGAAATTGGTCACGCGGCCAATCTTCGCGTACCGATCAGCCGGCCTGCTGCACCGGTTTCGCGGGCGGC
>MSTD01000008.1 GCA_001942045.1 Mycolicibacterium porcinum | reverse complement strand
GGCCAGGCCCCGCAGCCTCTCCGTGGTCGTCACTCCGCGGCAGCGGAGGCCGCTGACCCCGGCCGTCCCGCGGCGGCCCAATCATCCCCGGCCCTGGCCACCGAATCCTCGCAGCCACCCGAGCCGCCCCGGCGGCGGGCGTCCCGGCACCGCAGCGACGCCGAGCCAGAGCCGCCGAACGGCAGCCATGCCGACGGGCAATCGGTGAACGAGCTGCTCGCAAGGTTTCAGACCGCCCCTGCTGAAGGCGGGCGTCGCAGGCGTCGCGAGGAGTGAGCTAGTCTCGTGACGACCGTCCGGTACCCGCAACGCGGGACTGGAACGAATGAAGCCTATTCAACCTGTGAGGTCTCCTGCGATGGAGCAACCCCCTGCAAACGGGTGGTCCCTGCCCGAGGGGCTGCGCCCGGCCCGGCTCAGCGTCGGCATCGTCTCGGCGGGCCGGGTAGGCACGGCGCTCGGCTACGCCCTGGAGCGGGTCGAGCACGTGGTGGTGGCGTGTAGTGCGATCTCCGAGACCTCGCGGCTGCGGGCACAGCGTCGGCTGCCCGACACCGCGATCCTTCCCGTCCCCGAGGTGGCGCAGCGGGCCGAACTGCTGCTGTTGACGGTCCCGGACTCCGAGCTGCCGTCGCTGGTGTCCGGTCTGGCCGCCACCGGGGTGGTGCGACCCGGCACGATCGTGGCGCACACATCCGGGGCCAACGGTGTCGCGGTGCTGGCCCCGTTGACCGAGCTCGGCTGTATTCCATTGGCCATTCATCCCGCGATGACGTTCACCGGCTCCGACGAGGACATCGCGCGGCTGCCCGATTCGTGCTTCGGCATCACCGCGGCCGACGAGGTGGGCTATGCGATCGGGCAATCGCTCGTGTTGGAGATCGGCGGCGAGCCGTTCCGAGTGCCCGAGCAGGCGCGGACGCAGTATCACGCGGCGTTGGCGCACGCCAGCAACCACCTGGTCACCCTGGTGCTCGACGCCGTCGACACGTTGCGGGCCTCCCTGCGCGGCCAGGAACTGCTTGGTCAGGAACTCGTCGGCGATGCGCCGGGCGGTCTGCCGGAACGGGTGGTGGGTCCGCTCGCCCGGGCTGCCCTGGAGAACGCGCTGCAGCGTGGCCAGGCCGCATTGACCGGCCCTGTCGCCCGCGGTGACGCCGCGGCGGTGGCCGCACATCTGAATGCCTTGCGCACATTGGATTCTCAACTGGCCCAGGCGTATCGGGCCGATTCGCTGCGCACCGCGCAACGTGCCCACGCGCCCGCCGATGTCGTCGCTGTCTTGGAAGCAGACCCCGAAACCCGCCCGGAAACGAGTCAATGATGACCCAGAGCAATCCTCCCAAGTTCGTCGCCGGTGAGCTGAACGTCTACTCGGCACCCGCCGATGTCGCGGCGGTGACCCGGGCGCTGCGTGCCAGCGGGCGGCGGGTCACCCTGGTGCCGACGATGGGTGCGCTGCACGAGGGGCACCTGACGTTGATCCGGGCCGCCAAGCGGGTCCCGGGGGCGATTGTGGTGGTGTCGATCTTCGTCAACCCGCTGCAGTTCGGCGCGGGGGAGGACCTCGACGCCTACCCGCGCACCCTCGACGAAGACCTGGCCGCGCTGCGGGGTGAAGGCGTCGAGATCGCTTTCACCCCAACCGGTTCGGATATGTATCCGAATGGTCCCCGCACCAGTGTGCAGCCCGGTCCGGCCGGTGGGGAGCTCGAAGGTGCCTCCCGCCCCGGCCATTTCGCGGGCGTGCTCACGGTCGTGCTCAAGCTGCTTCAGATCGTCCGGCCCGACCGGGCCTTCTTCGGCGAAAAGGACTATCAGCAGCTGGCTTTGATCCGGCAGATGGCCACCGACCTGAACCTGGACACCCAGATCGTCGGGGTTCCGATCGTGCGCGAATCCGACGGTCTGGCGATGTCCTCGCGCAACCGGTACCTCGACGCCGACGAGCGGGAACAGGCCGGTGCCCTGTCGGCCGCCCTGCTGGCCGGCAAGTACGCGGCCGCGGGAGGCGCCGCCGCGGCCGTCGACGCCGCCCGGGCGGTGCTCGACGAGGTCCCCGCGATCGAGGTCGACTACCTCGAAGTGCGTGACCCGCTGCTGGGTCCCGCGCCGAGCGAAGGTCAGGCCCGGCTGTTGGTGGCCGCCCGACTGGGCCGAACCAGGCTGCTGGACAACATCTCTGTAGACATCGGAGCGTCCGCCGGAATCGACGGACACCCCCGCGTCGGCGACGGCGACAATCACGAACTGCCCTGGAGGAACTGATGCAGCGCACCATGCTGAAATCGAAGATTCACCGCGCCACGGTGACGCAGGCCGATCTGCACTACGTCGGCTCGGTGACCATCGACGCCGATCTGATGGAGGCCGCCGATCTGCTCGAGGGGGAGCAGGTGACGATCGTCGACATCGACAACGGTGCCCGGCTGGTGACCTACGCGATCACCGGGGAGCGTGGCACCGGGGTGATCGGGATCAACGGTGCCGCAGCGCATCTCATCCACCCGGGCGATCTGGTCATCTTGATCGCCTACGGGGTGATGGAGGATGACGAGGCCCGCGAGTACCGGCCGCGAATCGTGTTCGTGGATGCCGCCAACAAGCAGATCGACCTCGGTCAACACGGCCATGACCCGGCGTACGTCCCCGAGGACGCGTCCGAGCTGATGTCGCCGCGCTGATGCTGCTCGCCATCGACGTCCGCAACACCCACACCATCGTCGGGCTGATCTCCGGTTCAGGTGATCACGCGAAAGTGGTGCAGCAGTGGCGGATCCGGACCGAATCCGAGGTGACCGCCGATGAGCTGGCGCTCACCATCGACGGCCTGATCGGTGACGACTCCGAGCACCTCACCGGGGCCGCGGGGCTGTCCACCGTGCCTTCGGTGCTGCACGAGGTGCGGCTGATGCTCGAGCAGTACTGGCCTTCGGTGCGGCATGTGCTGATCGAGCCCGGGGTGCGTACCGGTATCCCGTTGCTGGTCGACAACCCCAAGGAAGTCGGCGCCGACCGGATCGTGAATTGCCTTGCCGCATATCACAAATACGGCACCGCGGCGATCATTGTCGACTTCGGCTCGTCGATCTGCGTCGACGTGGTGTCGGCCAAGGGCGAGTTCCTGGGCGGGGCGATCGCGCCGGGCGTCCAGGTGTCCTCCGACGCGGCGGCCGCCCGCTCGGCCGCGCTGCGCCGGGTCGAGCTGACTCGTCCGCGTTCGGTGATCGGCAAGAACACCGTGGAATGCATGCAGGCCGGCGCGGTTTTCGGGTTCGCCGGCCTGGTCGACGGGCTGGTCAACCGGATCCGCGAGGACGTCGACGGGTTCGCCGGCAGCGACGTCGCGGTGGTGGCCACCGGCTACACCGCTCCCTTGGTGCTGCCGGACCTGCGGACCGTCGAGCATTACGACCGCCATCTCACCCTTGACGGCCTGCGCCTGGTGTTCGAGCGCAACCGCGACAGCCAACGCGGGCGGCTCAAGCCCGCCAAGTGACGGGTGTGAGGTTGTGCACACCCGCGCCGCGCGCTGACCCCACCGGGACGCGGGTATGCCCTTGAGGCGCCGGTCCATTGGCCCGTGATCGTCGGGCGAGCGCATTGTCGGCGTGCAATTGTCCGCAGGCGTGTTCATTTAAGCTGGCATTTTGTGAGCCCAGCCGATCGCGATGTCGCGTCCCAGTCCCAGGCCGACCTTCCCGAGCAGTTCCGGATTCGTCAGGCCAAGCGGGAGCGGCTGCTGACCGAGGGCCGTGAGCCCTATCCGGTGACCGTTCCGCGTACGCACACGTTGGCCGAACTGCGGGCCGCCTATCCGGAGCTGGCCGCCGACACCCAGACCGGCCAGATCGTCGGTGTCTCGGGTCGTGTGGTGTTCGCCCGGAATTCCGGCAAGTTGTGTTTCGCGACGCTGCAGGAGGGCGACGGCACGCAACTGCAGGCGATGATCAGCCTGGCCCAGGTGGGGCAGGAGTCGCTGGATGCGTGGAAGGCCGACGTCGATCTGGGCGACATCGTGTTCGTCCACGGTGAGGTGATCAGCTCCAAGCGTGGCGAACTCTCGGTTTTGGCCGATTCCTGGCAGATGGCGGCCAAGGCCTTGCGGCCGCTCCCGGTTGCTCACAAGGAAATGAGCGAAGAAGCCCGGGTGCGTCAGCGCTACGTCGATCTCATCGTGCGGCCGGAGGCGCGCAGCATCGCGCGGCAGCGCGTGGCGGTGGTGCGGGCGGTCCGTTCGGCGCTGGAACGGCGGGGCTTCCTCGAGGTCGAGACGCCGATGCTGCAGACGCTGGCCGGCGGGGCGGCGGCCCGGCCGTTCATCACCCATTCCAATGCGCTCGACGTTGATCTGTACCTTCGGATTGCGCCGGAACTGTTCCTGAAACGATGCATCGTCGGTGGTTTTGACCGGGTTTTCGAGTTGAATCGGAACTTTCGCAACGAAGGTGTCGATTCCACCCACTCGCCGGAATTCTCGATGTTGGAGACATATCAGGCCTACGGTGACTACAACGATTCGGCGCAAGTCACGCGGGAGCTTATTCAAGAGGTTGCCGACGAGGCGATCGGCACGCGCCAAGTGCCATTGCCTGATGGCACTGTCTACGATCTCGACGGACAATGGGACACATTGGAAATGTATCCCTCACTCTCGGAAGCCCTGGGTGAGGAGATCACCCCCGACACATCGGTCGAGCACTTGTGGCGTATTGCCGAGCGGCTCGAGCTCGAGATTCCGCGGGACCGTGGCTACGGGCACGGAAAATTGGTCGAGGAACTCTGGGAGCACACCGTCGGGGAGAAGCTGTGGGCTCCAACGTTCGTCCGCGACTTCCCGGTCGAGACTTCGCCGCTGACCCGGGCTCACCGCAGCATCCCCGGGGTTACCGAGAAATGGGATCTCTACGTGCGGCGTTTCGAACTCGCCACCGGATATTCCGAACTCGTCGACCCGGTAATCCAGCGGGAGCGATTCGAAGCCCAGGCCAGGGCCGCCGCCGCAGGCGATGACGAGGCAATGGTTCTGGACGACGATTTTCTCGCCGCATTGGAGTACGCGATGCCGCCCACAACGGGCACCGGAATGGGTATCGATCGCTTGTTGATGGCGTTGACAGGTCTGTCTATTCGGGAGACGGTTTTGTTCCCGATTGTTCGCCGTCACAGTAACTGAGCCACCGCGATCGCCGAGTCGTTGGAAATATGTGCGTTTTTGTGGCACATTAGGGCGCGGGTGCAGGATACTCAGGCGTAGTCACCAATGCGTATGCAGAAGGGTTCGGTGCGGGGTAATGGCGAAAAAAGTGACCGTCACGTTGGTCGACGATTTCGACGGTGAGGCCACCGCCGATGAGACGGTCGAATTCGGCCTCGACGGTGTCACCTACGAGATCGACCTTTCGTCCAAGAATGCCGCCAAGCTCCGTAATGATCTGAAACAGTGGGTCGAGGCCGGACGCCGGGTCGGCGGGCGCCGGCGCGGTCGCGCAGCCGGACCGGCCCGTGGCCGCGGCGCCATTGATCGTGAGCAGAGCGCCGCCATCCGTGAGTGGGCCCGCCGCAACGGGCACAACGTATCCACCCGAGGCCGGATCCCCGCCGACGTCATCGACGCCTTCCACGCCGCAACATAAACGACCGCAACTTAACCGATAGTTGCCAGCTCCGGACCGGTGTGAATTCCCGGTCCGGAGTTTTTCGCTAGTGGCGAACCCGAACGGCCCGGATTTCGGAAACGATTCGCCGACCGGCGGCGTTGCTCATCTGCAGCACTAGAAGTGGACAGCTGCTAGTGGGTACCTGCCCTGCGGAACGGACCGCCAACCTCCGCACCCGGGACAGCCGCCCATTAGAGTGGACGGTAGGTACTACGTGCGGGCTACGAGAAAACCGATAGAACGAAGCCGTACGCGGGTATCGCTAGCGATGGAGAGCAGGTAACCACCGATGTTTGAGAGATTTACCGACCGTGCCCGCAGGGTCGTCGTCCTGGCGCAAGAAGAAGCCCGGATGCTCAACCACAACTACATCGGGACCGAGCACATCCTGTTGGGTCTGATCCACGAGGGCGAGGGCGTAGCCGCCAAGTCGCTGGAGTCGTTGGGCATCTCGCTGGAAGGCGTGCGCAGCCAGGTTGAGGAGATCATCGGCCAGGGCCAGCAGGCCCCGTCCGGGCACATCCCGTTCACCCCGCGCGCCAAGAAGGTGCTGGAGCTGTCCCTGCGTGAGGCGCTGCAGCTCGGCCACAACTACATCGGGACCGAGCACATTCTGCTCGGCCTGATCCGTGAGGGCGAGGGCGTCGCGGCGCAGGTGCTGGTCAAGCTCGGCGCCGAGCTGACCCGGGTGCGCCAGCAGGTCATCCAGCTGCTGAGCGGATACCAGGGCAAGGAGGCCGCCGAGGCCGGTACCGGAGGCCGCGGAGGCGAGTCCGGCAACCCGTCGACCTCACTGGTCCTCGACCAGTTCGGCCGCAACCTGACCGCCGCCGCCATGGAGGGCAAGCTCGATCCGGTCATCGGCCGTGAGAAGGAAATCGAGCGGGTCATGCAGGTGCTGAGCCGCCGCACCAAGAACAACCCGGTGTTGATCGGCGAGCCCGGCGTCGGCAAGACCGCCGTCGTCGAGGGCCTGGCGCAGGCCATCGTCCACGGCGAGGTGCCCGAGACGCTGAAGGACAAGCAGCTCTACACCCTGGACCTCGGTTCACTGGTCGCCGGCAGCCGCTACCGCGGTGACTTCGAAGAGCGGCTGAAGAAGGTGCTCAAGGAGATCAACACCCGCGGCGACATCATCCTGTTCATCGACGAGCTGCACACGCTCGTCGGTGCGGGTGCCGCCGAGGGCGCGATCGACGCCGCCAGCATCCTGAAGCCGAAGCTGGCCCGCGGCGAGCTGCAGACCATCGGTGCCACCACCCTCGACGAGTACCGCAAGTACATCGAGAAGGACGCCGCCCTGGAGCGCCGGTTCCAGCCGGTCCAGGTGGGTGAGCCGACGGTCGAGCACACCATCGAGATCCTCAAGGGTCTGCGTGACCGCTACGAGGCGCACCACCGCGTCTCGATCACCGACGGCGCGCTGGTGGCCGCGGCCACCCTGGCCGACCGCTACATCAACGACCGGTTCCTGCCGGACAAGGCGATCGACCTGATCGACGAGGCCGGCGCCCGGATGCGCATCCGCCGGATGACCGCTCCGCCAGACTTGCGCGAGTTCGACGAGAAGATCGCCGACGCGCGCCGGGAGAAGGAGTCCGCGATCGACGCGCAGGACTTCGAGAAGGCGGCAAGCCTGCGCGACCGCGAGAAGCAGCTGGTCGCCCAGCGTGGTGAGCGTGAGAAGCAGTGGCGCTCAGGCGATCTCGACGTTGTTGCCGAGGTCGATGACGAGCAGATCGCCGAGGTGCTCGGCAACTGGACCGGCATTCCGGTGTTCAAGCTGACCGAGGCCGAGACCACGCGCCTGCTGCGCATGGAGGAGGAGCTGCACAAGCGGATCATCGGCCAGGAGGACGCCGTCAAGGCCGTCTCGAAGGCGATCCGCCGCACCCGCGCCGGTCTGAAGGATCCGAAGCGCCCGTCCGGTTCGTTCATCTTCGCCGGCCCGTCCGGTGTCGGTAAGACCGAGCTGTCCAAGGCGCTGGCCAACTTCCTGTTCGGCGACGACGACGCGCTCATCCAGATCGACATGGGCGAGTTCCACGACCGCTTCACCGCGTCGCGGCTGTTCGGTGCCCCTCCGGGGTACGTCGGCTACGAAGAGGGCGGCCAGCTCACCGAGAAGGTGCGCCGCAAGCCGTTCTCGGTCGTGCTGTTCGACGAGATCGAGAAGGCCCACCAGGAGATCTACAACAGCCTGTTGCAGGTCCTGGAGGACGGACGTCTCACCGACGGTCAGGGCCGCACGGTCGACTTCAAGAACACGGTGTTGATCTTCACCTCGAACCTGGGCACCTCCGACATCTCCAAGGCGGTCGGACTGGGCTTCAGCCAGGGCGGCGGGGAGAACAACTACGAGCGGATGAAGCAGAAGGTCAACGACGAGCTCAAGAAGCATTTCCGGCCTGAGTTCCTCAACCGCATCGATGACATCATCGTGTTCCACCAGCTGACGCAGGACGAGATCATCCAGATGGTCGACCTGATGATCAGCCGGGTCGGCAACCAGCTCAAGGCCAAGGACATGGCCATGGAGCTGACCGACAAGGCCAAGGCCCTGCTGGCCAAGCGTGGCTTCGATCCGGTGCTGGGTGCCCGGCCACTGCGTCGCACCATCCAGCGCGAGATCGAGGACCAGCTGTCCGAGAAGATCCTCTTCGAGGAGCTGGGCCCCGGCCAGTTGGTCACGGTCGACGTCGAGGGCTGGGACGGCGAAGGCGCCGGCGAGGACGCGAAGTTCACGTTCTCCGGTGCGCCCAAGGCGGCTGGCTCCGACGGTCCTGATCTGGCCAAGGCAGCAGCCACCGCGGAATAAGTTCATTACGAGAAGCGCCCCCGCCAGTTCGGTGGGGGCGTTTTTCGCGCGCGCGATGGGGGCGATCTCCTGCGCCGTGGTTAGGATGCTGCTGTAATCGACGGGCAAAGGAACCTGGTGAGAATCCAGGACGGCCGCGCCACTGTTAACAGTCAGACCCTTACTCGTCACGACACGGACTGGGACGCGAATTCCCGGAAAGGACCTCTCGATGACTTCCACTGACGCACGCAAGGGTCAGGCCCGGCCGATCGATCTGTCGGCCACCAAGGCGGTGCTCTGGTTGACGCTCACCGCGTTCATCGCGCTGTTGGCCCTGTACTTCGTCGGGATGGACCAGGGTGCGACCTCGGTCCTGGGCAACAACACCTACGTGCACGAGTTCGTGCACGACGCCCGCCACCTGCTCGGTTTCCCCTGCCACTGACGCAGCGGAGATTCGGCGAAAAATGGAAAAGCAGATCATCGGGCGCGGCATTCTGGCCGGCGCCCTAGCTGGCGTGCTCGCGTTCCTGTGGGCCAAGCTGCTGATCGAACCGATCATCGGTCGGGCGATCGACTTCGAGAACGGTGGCGGCGCGGCGCATGAAGCCGCGGAACATTCACACGGCGGGGGCGGGCATTCGCACGGCGGCGCCGAGAGTGCCGAGGTGTTCACCCGCGGCGTGCAGTCCAACATCGGCATGGGCCTCGGCGTCCTGATCTTCAGTGTGGCGATGGGCGCGCTGCTGGCCGTCGTGTTCTGCGCGGTGTACGGCAGGGCCAACCTGTCCGCGCGGGCGTTGGCGGCGTTGACCGCCGGCGGCATGCTCGTCTCACTGTGGATCGTCCCGGCGCTCAAGTACCCGCCCAACCCGCCGGCGGTCAGCCTGGAGGAGACCATCCAGCAGCGGACCCTGCTGTACCTGCTCTTGGTTGTGCTCTCGGCCGGATTGTTCGTCGGTTCGATCCTGCTGGCGCGTCGGCTGACGCCGAAGCTCGGGGCGTGGAATGCCACTCTGGTCGGCGCCGCGGACTACGTGGTGTCGATGGCCGTGGTCTTCCTGATCCTGCCGGGGATTCATGAGACTCCGTCGACGTTCCCGGCCGATGACCTCTACCAGTTCCGGTTGTACTCGCTGGGTACCCAGGTGGTGATCTGGGCGACGATCGGTCTGGTGTTCGGGGCCCTGGCATCGAAGGTGCTTGAGGGCAAACGGGAGTCGCTCGCAGCGTGAGTTTCGATGAGTGAGGTCGTCCGGCTGACGTTGGTGTCGCACGCCATGACCGACGCCACGGCGGCCGGACGATTTCCCACTGACGAACCGCTGAATGCGTTGGGCCACCGCCAGGCTGACGCTGCCGTGGAGCTGGGCGTCATCGACGCCGCGTACTGCGGGCCGGAGAAACGGGCCCGTCAGACCGCCGAGCTGCTGGGACTGTCGGCGGCGGTCGAACCTCAGCTGGGAGATCTGGACTTCGGGCGTTGGCGCGGCAGTGTGCTGGGCGGAGTGCCGCCGGCAGATCTGGCAGTCTGGTTGACCGATCCGGCTCGGGCACCGCACGGCGGTGAGTCCGTGGTCGATCTCGTCGACCGGGTGCGGCGTTGGATGGACAGCCTGGCCTCGGTGCGGGGACGGCTGGTCGCCGTCACCCACCCCGCGGTGGTTCGGGCCGCCATCCTGGTGGCTCTGGATGCCCCACCAAAGTCGTTCTGGCGCATCGACATCGCACCGATGAGCCGCACGGTGATGAATTTCCGCGGTCACGCCTGGACGTTGCGCAGCACTTAGCTCCCGACCGGGACGCCGGTTTCTACACCGGGGTTGTCGTTCCGCGGAGGACCACAGCCCTCAGGTAGAAACCGGCGCAGTCCCGCTGCTAGCCCACAGGCGCCATGGCGAACGCGCGCTTGGCGATCTGCAGCAACCAGCCCGCGGCGGTGGGGCTGCGGAACTTCGGCCAGTTCAGCTGGAAACTGAACACCCATGGCTGGCCGGTGTAGTCGACCGCGTACCAGCTGAAGGTCAGGTCGCCGGGCAGGTTGCCGCCCTTGGCGCCGATGTAGCGCCATTTCGCCGGATCCGGGTCGATGCCCGGCAGCGCCGACAGGATGTCCTTGACGGGAGCGGCCGGTCCGACAGCGGAGGCCTGCAGTGCGGCATGCACTCGGCAGATGTCGGCCGCACTGGCGAACCACTCCAGGCCGTCGTTGGAGGCCGGGGTGTGGGTGCGGTTCGGATCTGGTTCGTAGGGACGGGAATTGGTCTGCTGCAGCAGCGCCACCCGATCTGCGGGGGAAGCCGACTTCCACTGGTCGCGGAGGTTCGGCTGACCCCAGCCGACCGAGAACACCTCGTGCATGGTCGGGAATGGGGTCATGCTCGCCGGATCGTGATGGCCGGCGGTCACCAGCGCGCGTTCCACGGCCGGCGGGCCCACCCGTCCGATCAGCAGATCGGTGGCCATGTTGTCGCTGGCCGAGATCATCTGCTGGGCAGCGGTCCGCACCGTGATCTGGGCGCCGGGGGGAAGCTTGTCCAGTCCGGCGGAACCGAGCTTCTTGCCTTCCTTGGTGATGGTGAGGTGATCGTCCCAGCTCAGCGTCCCGGCCTTGATGGCATCCGAAACCGCAAGCAGCACATACAGTTTGAAGATCGAGGCCAACGGCAGTGACATCTCGGTGTTGGTGCCGGCGACCTGCTCGCACTTGCCGTTGTTGACCTTCGAGACCCGGTAGGAGTACCGCGCACCCGACTTGGTCAGCTCGGCATCGATGTCGGACCACTTGTCGATCTTCGGGGGTACGAGGTTGACCTCGAAGCGGTCGACGAGGCCCACGTCGTTGGTCCGCAACTCGATGTCCTGGGCGACGTTGTAGGACGTCTGCACGTGCAGCGTCGCCTGTGCGGCCCCGATGTCGACCGAATTGACCTTGAACGGGCGATCCCACCAGATGGAGTCCATCTTGGTGCCCACCAGATCGACCTTCTCGGGTGCGGCGAGAGTGCGTACGCCGATGGGGCCGATCGGCCAGTCGGAGTTGAGCATGTCCATCGTCTGCTTGGCCCGCAGACCAGGCGGGGTGATGGTGTCGATGTGCGCGCCGTAGGACACTTCTGCCGCGGGCGCGACGTTGGGCGAACAGCCACAAGCCAGGGCCGCGGCCACCGCTGAGATGGCCGTCAGGCCAACGGTGCGGCGCAGCGTCCGGCCGCGGCTACGCCTGGCCAGCGGGCCCTGCAACGTCCAGCACAACCTCGAACTCCAGCAGTGACGCACCGGTGGCCACCGGATTGGCGTGCTCGCCCTTGTGCGCCTCGGCGGCGCGACCCGTGGCCCAGGCCTGGAACGCCTCTTCGGTTTCCCACTGCGTCACCACGAAGTAGCGGTCTTCACCCTTGACCGGACGCAGGAGTTGGAAGCCGAGGAATCCGGGCTGGTCGTCGACGGAGTGCGCGCGGTTGGCGAAGCGCTTCTCCAGTTCCGGGCCGGCGTTGGGCGGGACCTCGATGGCGTTGATCTTCACGACGGGCATGGTGTTCAGGCTACCGTGGCGGCCCGGCAAGATAACGGGATGGTCACAGATCTGCTCACCCATCGAGGGGGCCGCGGTGAGCCCATCGTCCTGGTACACGGGCTGATGGGCCGTGGCAGCACCTGGTCGCGCCAATTGCCCTGGCTGACCGGGTTGGGGGAGGTCTACACGTACGACGCGCCATGGCACCGCGGGCGCGACGTGGTCGACCCATACCCGATCAGTACCGAGCGGTTCGTCGAGGATCTCGGTGACGCCGTGGCCGGGCTGGGGCGGCCGGCGATCCTGGTGGGGCATTCCATGGGTGCGCTGCATTCGTGGTGTCTGGCCGCGGCCCGCCCGGAATTGGCGCGCGCGGTGGTTGTCGAGGACATGGCCCCCGATTTCCGTGGCCGCACCACCGGGCCGTGGGAGCCCTGGGTGCACGCTCTCCCGGTCGAATTCGGTTCGGAGCAAGAGGTTTACGACGAGTTCGGGCCCGTCGCGGGTCGGTACTTCCTGGAGGCGTTCGACCGGACGGCCACCGGCTGGCGGCTGCACGGTTACCCGCAGTGGTGGCTCGACATCGCGGCACAGTGGGGGACGCGGGATTACTGGCAGCAGTGGCGCGACGTGCGGGTTCCGACCCTGCTGATCGAGGCGGGCAATTCGGTGGCGCCGCCCGGGCAGATGCGAGAGATGGCCGAGATCGGGAAGGACACAAGATATTTGCACGTTCCCGGCGCCGGTCATCTGATCCACGACGACGCGCCCGAGGTGTACCGCGAAGCGGTGACCGGGTTCCTATCGGCGCTCACCTAGGACGCCCGCGCTCGGCCAGCTCGGGTGGTGTTCGAAGCGGCTGCGTACCGCGTCGAGATCGTGGCCGGCGCGGTATGTCTCGTAGTCGTTGAACGGCATGTCGAACAGGTCGAGGCGGAACCGCAGGATATTGCTGCGCTGTGCCGCCCAGCCCACTGCCGCGGCGACCGCGAGGGGTGAGATCAGGATGATCAGAGCGAGTGCAACAGTCATGGCAGTAATGCTTGTCGGGGAAATATACCGCCAACAGTGGCAGCGCTGACACCTTGCGATAAAATACTGCCATGCTGAGAAGCGTCTCCACGCTGGTGCTCGATGGCCTGGCGGTTTTCGAGTTCGGGGTCATCTGCGAGGTTTTCGGAATCGACCGGTCCGCCGACGGTGTTCCGAACTTCGACTTCAAGGTGTGCGGGCCCGAACCGGGCAAGCCGCTGCGGACGTCGGTCGGGGCCACCCTGACGCCCGAGCATGGGCTGGATGCCCTCCAGGGCGCGGACCTGGTGGCGATCCCGGCCATCGGTACCTCCGACTACCTGCCCGAGGCGTTGGACGCCGTACGGGCCGCCGCCGATGCAGGTTCGATCATCCTGACCGTGTGCTCGGGCGCATTCCTCGCCGGCGCCGCGGGCCTGCTCGACGGCAGGCCGTGCACCACACACTGGATGCACGCCGACGCGTTGGCCCGCAAATATCCGACCGCCAAGGTCGACCGCAACGTGCTGTACGTCGATGACGGAAACCTGATCACCAGCGCGGGCACCGCGGCGGGTATCGATGCATGTCTGCATCTGGTTCGCCGCGAACTGGGCAGCGAGGTGACCAACAAGATCGCCCGCCGCATGGTGGTCCCACCGCAGCGCGACGGCGGGCAACGCCAGTTCATCGACCAGCCGATCCCGGTCAGGTGCTCGGAAGGCTTTGCGCCGCACCTGGACTGGATCATGGGCAACCTGGACAAGCCGCACACGGTGACGACGTTGGCCCGGCGGTCCGCGATGTCCACGCGCACATTCGCCCGCCGGTTCGTCGAGGAGACCGGCACCACGCCCATGCAGTGGATCACCGATCAGCGGGTGTTGTACGCACGCAGGCTGCTCGAGGAATCCGACCTCGACATCGACCGGATCGCCGCCCAGGCCGGGTTCGGTACCGCGACGCTGCTGCGCCATCACTTCCGCCGGCTCATCGGTGTGACGCCTTCGGACTATCGACGTCAATTCGCCTGTGGCATAGCCGAAGACGCCGTCACCGCGTAATACGTCAGCCGTCGGGCTGGCAGGCCACGTTCACGTAGACGGTGGTGTGCTGCGTCGAGTCGATGCGGTACCCGTTGTCGTCGATGTTGGAGTCGGCCAGTCCGTGCACCCCGGTCACCCGGCAATTCGACAGCGCCGTATTGGCGTTCGAGTTGACCTGCACGTGGTAGCCGCGGCTCTGCAGGTCGCGCACGGTGTCGGCGGCTGAACCGGTGCCGGCCGGTGCGGCGTTCGCGGTCGCCGCGAGGCCCAGGCCGACGCCCAGGCCCATCGCTGTACACGCAATGGTCGCGAAGAATTTGCTTGACATAGCTCCGTTCTATGTGAAGCAACGCCCAAATGGGGTGCCGCGGAACGGATTCATGCCGATCTCATGTAATTGCGGCGCTGCCCTCGCGTGCCTCGTCACCTTCGCCGGCCAGGGCGAACAGCCCGTCGGCAGTCTGCTCCACCAACCCGTCGACCAGCAGTGAATCCAGGGCCCGGTCGCGTTGGGCGGTGTCGGTGAGCCATGCCACGTCCAGTTGGGCCCGGGTGACCGGAGAACTGCTGTCGCGCAACACGTCCAGCAGTCTGCCCCGAACCTGGCGATCGGTTCCGGCATACCGCTGCACCCGTTTGACGACGGTGGCTGCCGGATAACCCGCTGCCCGCCAACGGCACCGGCTCAGCGGGCAGATCCCGCATTGCGGTGCGCGGGCGGTGCACACCACCGCGCCCAGTTCCATCAGGGCGGCCGAAAACGTCGGTGCGGTTTCGTCGTCCGGCAGGAGGGCGGCGACGTCGTCGAGGTCGCGCGCCCGGGCGGGTGCATCGGCCTGGCCGTGCAGCACCCTGGTGACCACCCGGCGCACATTGGTGTCGACCACCGGAACGCCGGCCGAATAGGCGAAGCAGGCGACCGCGCGGGCGGTGTAGGCGCCGATGCCGGGCAGGGTCAGCAGCGTCTCGACGTCGCGGGGCACCTCGTCGCCGTATTCGCTCGCGATCACCACGGCACATTCGTGGAGGCGCTTGGCCCGCCGCGGATAACCCAGCTTGCCCCAGGCGCGCAGCACCTCGGCCGGACCGGCGGCCGCGGTGGCCGACGGCGTGGGCCACCGCTCGATCCAGGCCAGCCAGATCGGCTCGACGCGCGCCACGGGGGTCTGCTGGAGCATGAATTCGCTGACCAGGATCTGCCAGGCGGAAACGCCTGGTCGGCGCCATGGCAGGTCACGCTGGGCAGATTCATACCAACCTACTAATTCGCCCGGGTCGATGCTCATCGGCGGCTCATGCAGAATGGCTGATATGCCCAACTCGAATCCGGTGTCCGCTTGGAAGGCACTCAAGGACGGTAACGCTCGCTTTGTGGCGGGTGAACCGCAGCATCCCAGCCAGGACATCGCCCGCCGGGCCAAGCTCGCGCACGGTCAGAAGCCCACCGCCGTCGTCTTCGGCTGTGGTGACAGCCGGGTCGCCGCTGAGCTGCTGTTCGACCAGGGCCTCGGCGACATGTTCGTGGTGCGGACCGCGGGCCACGTCATCGACAATGCGGTGTTGGGCTCGATCGAGTACGCGGTGTCGATCCTCAACGTGCCGCTGATCGTGGTCCTGGGCCACGACAGCTGCGGTGCGGTCAACGCCGCCATCAACGCGCTCGACGAGGGCCAGGTGCCCGGCGGTTACGTGCGCGACATCGTCGAGCGGGTGACGCCGTCGATCCTCATGGGTCGGCATTCCGGCCTGACCCGCGTCGACGAGTTCGAGGCCTTCCACGTCAAGGAGACGGTCAACCAGCTGCAGATGCGCTCGTCCGCGATCGCCAACGGATTGGCCGCGGGCACCCAGGCCATCGTCGGTGCCACCTACCACCTGTCGGACGGTCACGTGGAGCTGCGCAGCCACCTGGGCAACATCGGCGAAGCCTGAGAATTTCGCTGCCGCCCCGACACGCCGGGCCGCCTCGTACAACTGGGTATGACCTGGGCTTACCGTGAAAGCCGTGTTAGATCTCGAACCTCATGGGCCACTGCCCTCGCAGATTTACTGGCGGCGCCGTGCGCTGGCCATCGGAATCGCGGTGGTGGTCGTGGGGATCATCGCCGCGATCGTCGCGGTGATCATGACCAGCAGCTCCGGAGCCGAGACCAAGTCAGCTGACGAACCCACGGCCGAGGCCGCTCCGCCGACGCCACTGCCGGGCGAGAATCCCGAGGTGAAGACCCCGGTGGTTCCGCCGGCCCAGCACGCGCCGCCGCCGACGGCCACGCCGACGGCCGCCGTCACCCCGCCGCCGCTGCTCAAAGAGGGCGACGACTGCCCGGATTCCACGCTGGCGGTCAAGGGCATCACCAGCCAGCCCGAGTACGTCGTGGGCGACCAGCCGAAGTTCACCATGGTCGTGACCAACATCGGCCTGGTGGCCTGCAAGCGGGACGTGGGTGCCGCGGTGCTGGCCGCCTACGTGTACTCGCTGGACAACAACCGGCTGTGGTCGAACCTGGACTGCGCACCGTCGAACGAGACTCTGGTGAAGACCTTCAACCCCGGTGAGCAGGTCACCACCGAGGTGACCTGGACCGGCATGGGGTCGGCGCCGCAGTGCCCGATGCCGCGCCAGCCGATCGGGCCGGGTACCTACAACCTGATGGTGCAGCTGGGCAATCTCAGATCGGCGCCGGTGCCGTTCATCCTGGCTCAGGCCAACCCACAGCAGCCTGCGCCGCCCGCTCCGGAGGGTGCGCCGGCGGCGGAGACGCCCACGCCGGGTAACTGAGGCTCAGGCCAGCCGGTCGGCGATGGTCGACTCGGCCAGCAGCGACAGGCCCTCACGGATGTGCCGGGCCCACATGGAACCGATGCCGTCGACGGATTGCAGATCGTCCGCGCTGGCGGCCAGCAGTCCCTGCAGTGAGCCGAACGAGCGGACCAGCAGATCGACGTGGGCGAACTGCAGTCGCGGTATGCCCGCCATGGCGCGGTAGCCGCGTGAGCTCATCGCCGAGTCCTGCGCTTCGGCCGTCGACGGATACCCGAAAACCCTTGCCAGCGTGGTGAAGTCGAGCAGTTCGCTGTCGGTGAGGGCGTCCAGCTCGTCGAGTGTGGCGTGCACCTGGGCGGCCGTCGGCGGATCCGGCAGGGCGTGGTAGTCCCGCACGATCAGCTCGCGGGCGGCTTCGTTGTCGCCGACGAGTTCGTCCAGCTGCAGTTTGAGCTGGCGTCCGTCGGTGCCGAGTTCGACGACGTCCGCGTCGATCTCGAGGCTGATGCGGCGCACCATCTCCAGGCGTTGCACCACGGTCATGACGTCGCGCAGCGTCACGAAGTCTTCGATCTCGGCGGTCGACAGCTGCTTGCTGACCTCGTCGAGCCGGCCCTTGTAGCGCTCCAGCGTCGCGATGGTCTGGTTGGCCCGGGACAGGATGGTCGCCGAATCGGGCACCACGTGGCGCTCGCCGGCAACGTAGACGGTCACGATGCTCATCGAATGGCTCACCGAGATCACCGGGTAACCGGTCTGGATCGCGGTGCGCTCGGCCGAGCGGTGGCGGGTCCCGGACTCGTCGGTGGGGATCGAGGGATCCGGCACCAGCTGGACGTTGGCCCGCACGATCCGGCTGCCGTCACTGGACAGCACCACCGCGCCGTCCATCTTCGACAGCTCACGCAACCGAGTGGGGGCATACCGCACGTCGAGGGCGAATCCGCCGTCGCAGATGGCTTCCACACTGTCGTCGTAACCCAGAACGATCAGCGCGCCCGTCTTGCCGCGCAGGATGCGTTCCAGGCCGTCGCGCAGCGGCGTACCGGGGGCCAGCCGGCCGAGCGTTTCTCGTAGCGTCGGCCGAGCCAGATGCACGACGGTGCGGCTGGTCCTGGCGCCGGAGTTCACGGCCATCAACTCTCCTAGGGTCGGCCGCTATTGTCCGTGATGAGATTGATTGCTGGCAATCGCGATGTCCTTGAGTGCCCGTATTGCCGCCCCGATGTGATCGACCGTGATGACGCGCAGCCCCGCGGGCGCGCTGGTGACCCCGGGCGGCACCACGGCAATGTTGAAACCCAGCCGGGCGGCCTCGGCCAGCCGGCGTTCCATGCCGGTGACCCGGCGCAGGTCGCCGACCAGGCCCACCTCACCGATAACCACCGCGTTCATCGGCAACGCGATGTCGAGGTAGGCCGAGGCGACGGCCACCGCCACGGCCAGGTCCGAGGAGGGGTCGGTCAACCGCATGCCGCCCACCGTGGACAGGTAGATGTCGTTGTTGCCGATCGGTAGCCCGCAACGGGTCTGCAGCACCGCGCCGATCATCGCCGCGCGGGCCGAGTCGATCCCGCTGACCACCCGCCGCGGCGGTCCAACGGGCGTGGCGACAAGTGCCTGAACCTCGCCGATCATGGGGCGCTTACCGTCGAGGGTGACCGTGATGGCGGTGCCGGGCACCGCCGCCGGACGCTGGTCGAGGAACAGCCCGGACGCATCGCTGACACACTCGATTCCGTTGTCGTGCATCTGAAAACAGCCGACCTCGTCGGCGGCGCCGAACCGGTTCTTCACCCCGCGCACCATGCGCAGGCTCGACGCGTGGTCGCCTTCGAAGTGCAGCACCACGTCGACCAGGTGCTCCAGTGACCGCGGGCCCGCGATGGCTCCGTCCTTCGTCACATGGCCGACCAGGATCATGGCCACCGCCGGATCTCCGACAGCCGTCTTGGCGTAGCCGGTGAGCGCCGTCGTCACCGCGCGCACCTGTGTCACCCCACCGGTCACGCCGTCGGCCTCGGTGGTGGACATGGTCTGGACCGAGTCGACGATCACCAGGCTGGGTTTGACCTCGTCGATGTGACCGAGGGCGATCTGCAGATCGGATTCGCCTGCCAGATAGACGTTGTCGTGTGTGCAGCCGGTGCGTTCGGCGCGCAGCCGGATCTGGCCCGCGGACTCCTCGCCGGACAGGTAGAGGGCGCGGCGGCCGGTGTGCGCCCAGCGGTTGGCGACCTCGAGGAGCAGGGTGGACTTGCCGACGCCGGGTTCCCCGGCCAGCAGCGTGACCGAACCGGCCACCAGGCCGCCGCCGAGGACCCGGTCCAGCTCACTGACGCCGGTCGCGTAGTGCCGGGTGATGCCCGGATCGATGGCGGTGATCGGTACCGCGGGTGAGGTCGGGGCCACCGAGCGGCGGACCGGGCTGCCCACCGATGCCAGTGTCGCTACTTCGTCGACTGTTCCCCAGGTGCCGCAATTGGCGCAGCGGCCGACCCATTTGGGAGTGGCGTGCTGACATTCCGAGCAACGGTATTGCGAACGTACTTTCGAAGCGGCCACGCCCGTGACAGTAACCGGTGGCCCCGACATCGGCGGTGTGCACGCGCCGGTCGGGGCCCGCGGGTCAGCGGTCGGTCAGATCAGTGATGACCGCCGGCTGCGGCGCCCTCGCCGGGCTCCTCGCCGGTGGTGTCGCGCCGGGGCGCATCGCCGGCCGAGATCGGCACGGCCACAGTCGTCTCGCCGTTCTCGAACTTGAACGTGAAGTCGTAGAGGAGTCCGTTGGTGACCGGCTTGGTCAAGGTGACCTTGGCGGTAACCGCGTCGGCGGCCTCGGTCTTCTCCAGCGGCTTGGTCTGGCCGTCGGGCTCGCCCACCACGAGGACGCCGCCCGCCGGAATGGTCTGATTCCCGGTCAGCGCAACGTCGCCGACGGTGGTCTTGATCGAGACCAGCTTGTTGGGCGCCTCGGTGGATCCGTTGGCTGCGACGAACAGCAGCTCGGCCTCGGAGCCGGGCTCGACATAGTCCTTCTGCTGCGGCGCACGCAGGTGCACGTTGCGCAGCGCGATCGAGCCCGCCTGTGCGTTGACACCGTTGACGGCGGGCTCCTGGGTCGCCGTCTGGGAGACCTGCCCGGCGCTGCAACCGGTGAGAACGGCTGCGGTCAGGCCACATGCGGCCAGACCGGCCGAGGCACGCATTGCGAAGCGGTTCACTCAAGCCTCCTGAGCTGGGTCGGCGTACTTCGACTATGCACAGTAGTAGGTGGCGTCGGCGGGCGGAATGCGAGGGCGTGGCAGAGGGGGCGAAACGGTGCCCGGCAACGGGTGGTTCAGGCTCGCAACCGCTTTGCGGGGGCACCCCTTTCGGGGGTCTGGCGGGCCCTGCGGTTGCACGCTTTCGTCACCATGTCAACCCCTGTTCTTCACCTACAGTGCCCCTGACCTGCGCAGTTGGTGCGCATGTGATCTGGGCCCGTGTTAGGATGGACTAGCGAAAGGGGCTCGAATCAGATGATTTTCAAGGTCGGAGACACCGTCGTCTATCCACACCACGGTGCTGCGTTGATCGAGGCGATCGAAACCCGGACCATCAAAGGCGAGCAGAAGGAATATCTCGTACTGAAGGTCGCCCAGGGGGATCTGACCGTTCGAGTGCCCGCAGAGAACGCCGAGTACGTCGGAGTCCGCGACGTCGTGGGCCAGGAAGGCCTCGACAAGGTTTTCCAGGTGTTGCGCGCGCCGCACACCGAAGAGCCGACCAACTGGTCGCGCCGCTACAAGGCCAATCTCGAGAAGCTGGCCTCCGGTGACGTGAACAAGGTTGCCGAGGTGGTCCGCGATCTGTGGCGTCGGGATCAGGAACGCGGTCTGTCCGCGGGTGAGAAGCGAATGCTGGCCAAGGCCCGGCAGATTCTGGTGGGCGAGCTCGCGCTGGCCGAGAACACCGATGACGCCAAGGCCGAGACCATTCTCGACGAGGTTCTGGCTGCCGCGTCCTGACGCGTCGTGGCAACAACTGTCGCGGTCGTCCCGGCCGCCGGCTCTGGTGAGCGGCTAGGCGCGGGGAGACCGAAAGCGTTCGTCAAACTGGGGGACAAACCCCTGTTGGAGCATGCCCTGGACGGGCTGCTGGCTTCAGGGGTGATCGACCGGGTCGTGGTCGCGGTACCGCCTGCGCTCACCGATGAAGCCACTCTGGTGTTCGGTGGGCGCGCGCAGATCGTGGCCGGGGGAGCCGATCGAACTGAATCGGTGGCACTGGCGCTCGAGGCTGCCGGTGAGCCGGATTACGTCCTCGTGCACGACGCCGCCCGCGCGTTGACTCCTCCTGCGCTGATCGCCCGCGTGGTGGCGGCGTTGGCCGACGGGCACGGCGCCGTAGTTCCGGGCCTTCCACTGGCCGACACGATCAAGGCGGTCGACGCCAACGGTGCGGTGCTGGGGACGCCGGAGCGGGCCGGTCTACGGGCCGTACAGACCCCGCAGGGCTTCCGCACCGACGTGTTGCGCCGGGCCTATCAACGGGCCGGGGCGGGCGCGGTCACCGATGACGCCTCGCTCGTCGAACAGATCGGTACGCCCGTGCAGATCGTCGACGGCGATCCGCTGGCCTTCAAGATCACCACTCCGCTGGATCTCTTGCTCGCGGAGGCTGTCCTGGTGCGTGACGCATGTTGATCCCTCGGGTCGGGCTGGGAACCGACGTCCATCCGATCGAGCCGGGCCGCCCGTGCTGGCTGTTGGGGTTGCTCTTCGATGACGCCGACGGCTGCGCCGGTCATTCCGACGGCGACGTGGCCTCGCATGCCCTGTGCGATGCGCTGCTCGGTGCGGCCGGACTCGGCGACCTGGGCGGGGTGTTCGGCACCGACCGGCCGGAATGGCGCGGGGTCACCGGGGCCGACATGTTGCGGCATGTTCGCGGACTGGTGCAGGCGGCGGGCTTCGAGATCGGCAATGCCACCGTCCAGGTGATCGGCAACCGGCCCAAGATCGGGCCGCGCCGGGACGAGGCGCAGCGGCTGCTTTCCGAGCTGATCGGGGCGCCGGTGTCGGTGTCGGCGACTACCACGGACGGGCTCGGGCTGACCGGCCGGGGTGAAGGATTGGCCGCGATAGCCAGCGCTTTGGTGGTTCCTGCGGAATAGGCCGGTAAGCTGGCACGTCGTGACCGATCGCGCTCAAGCCGTCGCGTCGGAGTTTGCCTCCGATTTGCGGCTGTACGACACCATGGCGGGTGCTGTACGAGATTTCGTACCGCTGCGGCCGGGGCACGCTTCGATCTACCTGTGCGGTGCCACCGTCCAGGGCTTGCCGCATATCGGTCATGTCCGTAGCGGAGTCGCGTTCGACGTGTTGCGCCGCTGGCTGACCGCCAATGGATACGACGTTGCGTTCATCCGCAACGTCACCGACATCGACGACAAGATCCTCAACAAGGCGGCCGACGCCAGCCGGCCGTGGTGGGAGTGGGCTGCGACGTACGAGCGGGCGTTCAGCGCCGCGTACGACGCGCTGGGCGTGCTTCCGCCGTCGGCTGAGCCGCGGGCCACCGGACACATCACCCAGATGGTCGAGCTCATCGACCGGTTGATCGAGAAGGGGCACGCCTACGCGCAGGGCGGTGACGTCTACTTCGACGTGCTGAGCCTGCCCGATTACGGCGCGCTGTCCGGTCATCGGATCGACGACGTGCACCAGGGCGAGGGTGTGGCGACCGGTAAGCGCGATCAGCGTGATTTCACGCTGTGGAAGGGCGCCAAGCCGGGCGAGCCGTCGTGGCCGACGCCCTGGGGCCGGGGCCGCCCCGGCTGGCACACCGAGTGCGTCGCGATGTGCGAGGCCTATCTGGGCGCCGAGTTCGACATCCACGCCGGCGGCATGGACCTGGTTTTCCCGCACCACGAGAACGAGATCGCCCAGGCGCAGGCCGCGGGCGACGGCTTCGCCCGGTATTGGCTGCACAACGGCTGGGTCACCATGGGTGGCGAGAAGATGAGCAAGTCGCTGGGCAACGTGCTCTCCATTCCTGCTGTGCTGCAACGGGTTCGGGCTGCCGAGCTGCGCTACTACCTGGGTAGCGCGCATTATCGGTCCATGCTGGAATTCTCCGAGAACGCGCTGCAGGACGCGGTGAAGGCCTACAGCGGTATCGAGGATTTCCTGCACCGAGTCCGTAACCGGGTCGGCGCCGTCGCCGTGGGTGACTGGACGCCGAAGTTCGCCGCCGCCCTCAACGACGACCTCGCGGTGCCGATGGCCTTGGCCGAGGTGCACGCCGCCCGCGCCGAGGGCAACCGCGCACTGGACGCCGGGGATCACGCGGGCGCGATGGCGCAGGCCACCTCGATCCGGGCGATGATGGGCATCTTGGGCTGCGATCCGCTCGACGAGCGCTGGGAATCGCGCGACGAGACGTCGGCCGCGCTGGCCGCCGTCGACGAACTGGTGCAGTGGGCACTGGCCGCCCGGGCGGAGGCCCGGACCAATCGTGACTGGGCGGAGGCCGACGCCATCCGGGACCGGCTCAAGGCGGCCGGCATCGAGGTCACCGACACCGCCGACGGTCCGCAGTGGGCACTGCTGGACGGGAACGGAGCGTAGATGGCCGGGAATTCGCAGCGGCGCGGCGCGGTGCGCAAGCCGGGCACCAAAAAGGGGCCGACGGTCGGGTCCGGCGGCGTGCGTCGTCGCGGACTGGAAGGCCGTGGCGCGACGCCGCGCGCCGACCAGCGCCCGCACCATCCGGCCGCCAAGAAGGCCGCCAAGGCCGCACGTCAGGCGCAGGGCAGGCACAAGAAGACCGACGACACCGAGCTGGTGCTGGGCCGCAACCCCGTGGTGGAGTGCCTGCGGGCCAAGGTTCCGGCTACCGCGTTGTACGTGGCGCTGGGTACCGAGGCCGATGAGCGGCTCACCGAATCCGTGCAGATCGCGGCGGACCGTGGCATCTCGATCCTGGAGGTGCAACGCCACGACCTGGACCGGATGAGCAACAACGCGTTGCACCAGGGCCTGGCCCTGCAGGTGCCGCCGTACGACTACGCGCACCCCGACGATTTGTTGAAGGCCGCCCGCGAATCCGGGGAGCCGGCGCTGTTGGCAGCGCTGGACAACATCTCCGACCCGCGCAACCTGGGCGCCATCGTGCGTTCGGTGGCCGCCTTCGGCGGGCACGGTGTGGTGATCCCACAACGGCGTTCGGCTTCGGTCACCGCGGTGGCGTGGCGCACGAGTGCCGGAGCGGCGGCCCGCACGCCGGTGGCGCGGGCGACGAATCTGACTCGCACGTTGAAGAGCTATGCCGACGCCGGGCTGCAGATCGTCGGCCTGGATGCCGGTGGTGACACCACGCTCGACGAGCTCGAAGGCAACGGGCCGATGGTCGTGGTGGTCGGCTCGGAGGGCAAGGGCCTTTCCCGGCTGGTGCGGGAGAACTGTGATGCGGTGGTGTCGATCCCGATGGCCGGGCCGACCGAATCGTTGAACGCCTCGGTCGCGGCCGGTGTGGTGCTGGCCGAGATCGCCCGTCAGCGCCGCAGTCGCTGACTTGACGTTCATTCTGCGGCTACGGCGCAGAAGTGCGAGTGTGGTCAGCCCTGACCGCAGAGTCAACGCCGGATTCAGGCCCGTCGCGGCTTGCGCAGCGTGAAGCGGTCCACCGCAGTGGTCTGGCCGAACGGGCCGTCGACCGCGAAATAGGTTGCCTCGATTGATGTCTCGCCGCCCGGCGAGCCCGGATCGACGTCGAACATCACGAAACCGTAGGCATGGTCCCGATCCCGGAACACCGACCACGGGGCAGCTTCGGTGACATAACGCGGGGTGCGTTTGCCCAGTGCCGGGTCGAGCGCCCCGACCCCGGTCAGCACGCGACAGCGGGGTTCGGGGAAGAACATCCGGTTCGACGGGATCGAGGTGCCGCCACCGCCGATCACCAGATGCACTGTGCCCCTGCTGGTGTCGATGGACTCTCCGTTGCCGTCGACCGGGATCGGGGTGAGGGTGTCGGTCGGCTGCACGCCGCGGATCGGGTGTGAGCGCTCGTAGTGGTGTTCGTGGCCGCACACCACCAGGTCGACGCCGTAGCGGTCGAAGAGGGGCAGCCAATTCTCGCGGATCCCGAGATCCGCGCCGTTGGTGCGGTCGGCCGTCGACACCGCGGTCTGGTGCATGCAGACCACGATCCAGTCGATGTCGGCGTCAGCGTTTGTGCGCCCCAATTCCTTTTCCAGCCAACGCTTCTGGGCGCCGCCCGAGTAACCGTGCACGTATGAGTTGCCGCCGTCCTGGTAGCACACGTCGTCGTTGTTGAGGCTGATCACCCGCACCGCGCCCGCGGTGAACGCATACCACATGCCGCGCAGCTCGGCGTCCGCGCCGGAATCGGGCAGCGCGAAGTAGGTCTGATACGCGGCGTAGCCGATCGGGCCGTTGCCCAACTCGTTCTCGTGGTTGCCCGCGGCGGGCATCCATGGCCGGTGCCGCGCGGAGCGGGAGTTGCTCTCGAACCAGTCCGACCAGGTTCTGATCCGGTCCCCGGACAGGTTGGCGTAGCAGAGGTCTCCGTTGACGAGGTTGAACAGCGGCCGGGCATTCTCGACTGCGGTCGTGATGTCGCCGGCGGCAGGCGAACCCCGGTTGTCGCTACCGAACGCGTCGGCCACCATGGCGTCCAGCGTCGGCGTCGACTGATCGCCGAAACTGGTGAACCGCAAGGGAGCCCGGCCCCGCGGCGCGGTCCGCGCGGTGCCCAGCTCGGGGCTCGTGCCGTCGTGCACCGCGGCGTAGACGTAGTTGGTGTCGGGCAACAGACCGGTGAGCCGGGCGTGGTGTACCCGGATCTCGGTGCCCGACTGCCCGTCGCGGTAGGTGACGGTGTCCGCGGCGACCGTCTCGCCGAAGCCGTCGTTGGGGGTGCCGAACATGACCCGCGGGTTCCCGACCCGGGTGGCGGTATGCCAGGACACCACGACCTCGGATGAGGCGTCGGCACCGTACTGCAGGTGCAGCCCGCCCACCCGCGGCGCATCGCTGCGGTCCTCCCGCTGCCAGAGCTCCGGCCCCGACGACCGGACCAAACCGTCGACGGCGACCCCGGCGCCGGCGCCCAGAATCGCGGTGGTGCCGCCCACCAGCAGCAACGTCCGCCTGCTGACTGCCGTGTTGTCGTTCACCCTTGCCGTGCTACCGGGTCAATGCGAACAGGGCGGCACCGGCACGTTAACGGTGTCGCCCGTCAGCCGAAGACCCGTAGGCCGATCCACAGCGCCAGCACCCCGGCCACCAAGGTGAACGGCACGGTCGCCAGCCCGACCCGGGTGAACTCGGTGAACCGCGCAGGCAGGCCTTCGCGATGAACCACATTGCGCCACAGCAGGTTCGACAGTGAACCGACGTAGGTCAGATTGGGGCCGACGTTGACCCCGATCAGCACGGCCAGCACCGCTCCCGGTCCGGCGCCGGCCACCAACGGCAGCAGTACCAGCACGGCGGGCAGGTTGTTGACCAGATTGGCCAGTACGGCCGCCACCGCCGCCAGCCCCAACAGTGCCGGCAGTGAGTCGCCGACCGGAAGCACGCTGCGCATGGCGTCGCCCAGGCCGTTCTGCACGACCGCGTCCACCACGACGCCCAGGCACAGCACGAACGCCAGGAACGGGACATTGACGGCGCGCACGATCCCACCGATCGTGCTGCGCCGCTGGGCCAGACTCCGCACCCCGAGCACCACCGCTCCGGCCAGCGCGGCCCAGGCCGGCGACACGTCGACCACCGAGGTGACGACGAAACCCGCCAACGTCAGACCCAGCACCACGAGCACGAACACCGGCACCTCGGGCGGCGGGGGAGTCACCTCGGCAGCCGGGGGTTTCAACTCGTGGCGGAAAAGCAGCCGCAGCATGACGAACTCGACGGCGACGACGGTCAACCAGGGCAGCGCCATCACCGCGCTGAACTGAGTGAAGGACAGTCCGGCCACCGCGAAGGCCAACAGGTTCGTCAGGTTCGACACCGGAAACAGCAGTGATGCGGAGTTGGCCAGATGTGCGGTGGCGTAGGCGTGCGGCCGCGGCGGTATCGCCAGGGTGCGGGCGGTGGCCAGCACCACCGGCGTCAACAACACCACGGTCGCGTCCAGGCTCAACACGGCCGTCGTCGTCGCCCCGATCAGGAAGACCCGGGTGAGCAACCGTCGGGAATCGCCCCGGCTGGCCCGCGCCATCAGTGTGCCCGCGGCGTGGAACAGGCCTTCGTCGTCACACAGATGGGCCAGAACCAGCACGGCCGCCAGGAATCCGACCACCGGCAGCAGGCGTTCGACCTCGGCCAGTGCCTCGTCCGGTGAGATCACCCCGAACGCGATCAACAGCCCGGCCGCCGGAATCGCCACGACCGCTTCCGGCCAGCCCTCGGGCCGCGCCAGCGCGAACACCAACACGACGGCCAGCAGCACCAGGGCCAGAATCAACGGCGTGGATCCTTTCGGCCAGTCGAACATCCGATGACGATTCGCACGGCCGGGCCGCGCGGACCTGACCGTACCCGGCTTGCTCGATAGCGTTGCTGACCATGCGTCCTGCCGTTTCGATGGTCCTGTTGTTCGCTCTGGCTGCCGCGTTCCAGTCTGTCCCGCCGGCCGTCGCGGCGCCCGCCGGATTCGACCTGCAGTCGCACCGTGGCGGGCGTGGTGAGACGACCGAGGAGTCGCTGCGGGCCTTCGCGAAGTCGTTGGAGCTCGGGGTGAGCACACTTGAGCTCGACATCGTGCTGACCAAGGACAAGCAGCCCCTGGTATGGCACGACCCCCGGATCGACGAGACCAAATGTGCCGACACCGCCCCGGCGTTTCCGGGTGACCCGATGTACCCGTACGTCGGGAAGCTGGTGCACGATCTCACCCTCGAGCAGGTCCACACCCTGGACTGCGGCAAGTTGCTCAGCGGGTTCCCCGACGCTGAGGTGGTGCGCGGCAACAAGATTGCCACCCTGCCCGAGGTGTTCGAGCTGACCGACGCCTACCGTGCCGACGTGCGGTTCAACATCGAGACGAAGATCGAGGCGGACAAACCCGAAACATCGGCTACCCCAGCGGAATTCGTCGACGTGATCCTGGGCGCCGTGCGCGCTGCGGGCAAGGTCGGCCAGGTGGACATCCAGAGCTTCGACTGGCGCACCCTGCCGTTGGTGCAGCGGGCCGAGCCGTCGATACCACGGGTGGCGCTGTGGGATGACACGACGTGGGTGCCCGGCTCTCCGTGGCTGGGTGGCGTCGATCCGGCCACGGAGGCCGATCCGATCGCCGGCGCCAGGTCGGTGGGCGCCACCGTGCTGTCACCCGACTATCGGCTGGTGGACCGGGGATTCGTGGAGCGGGCACATGCGTTGGGCCTCAAGGTGACTCCGTGGACCGTCAACGATCCGGCGGCCATGCGGGCGCTGATCGCGGATGGCGTCGACGGCCTCATCACCGACTACCCGACGCGGCTGCGCGGTGTGCTGGCCGATCTGGGCCTGCCGCTGCCGCCGGCGTTTCAGCGGCTCAGCTGATCCACGGATCGGCGCGTTCCCACAAGGTCGGCAGGTGCAGGCTGACCCCGTCGCGTTCGGCCAGCCGGGTCAGGATCCGCATCGAGACGTCGAGGTCGTCACCGGCGTACGGCAGTGCGCGCAACGGCTTGTGCAGCGGTCGGAAGAAGTCGTCCCAATGGATCAGCACGACACGGCGCGCGCCGACCGTGCGCACGGTCTCGGCCCAGTAGCGCTCGAAGTACTGCTCCGACTGCAGACCGAGTTGACCGATCCCGAGGTAGACCACCTCGGCGTGCTGGCCGGCCAGCGCACCCGGCACCGCGCCGGCGCTGCCGACGATCAGCACGCGCCGGTCACTGAGCCGATGGTGCACCAGGGTCGACCAGGCCTCGCCGCACTTGTACGCCGAGGTCTTCACCGGCGGTACGACGGGCGCGGTGATGACGCCGGGGAAGCGGTCCGGTGGGCAGTGCTCGGACTCGAAGAGCGTGACGTCATAGGCGCCCAGGGTCTCCGTTTCACCCGGGGCGACGGTGACGATCCGCTCGGGGGCGAGACCGCCGCCGACGCCGACCTGGGCCGTCGAGGTGCCGCCCACCAGCCGGGCGCCGGTGCGTGCCGCCACGACGGCCGAGTCCATGGCGTGGTCGAAGTGGGTGTGCACCGGCAGCACCGCCTCGAGCTTCTCGATGCCGAGGCGGGCCAGGCTGCCCTCGATGCGAGGCAGGGACGGCGACAGCTTGCCCAAGACGACATGCGGCAACGCGGGCCGGGAGAAGAATCCATCGGTCAGTACCGCCGACGTGCCGTCATCGATCAACAGCGTGCTGACCCCCGCCCAGGTCACGGTGACCGGGGATTGCGCTGTGGCCGCCGGCGCGTCGAAGTACCGCGCATAGGGGGCCAGGTCGGGTCTGCCGGGCTTGAGCCGCATGGCTGTACCCTAGAGCGCCGGAACAGCTTCATGATGTGTGGCTAGGCAGTTCTTTCCACGGTGAATGGGATTTGTCGCAACTTGGCGGATTCGTACCTGCAGCGGTACCCGATTGAATGCGGTTACCTCAGTGCGCGGCACGCGGAATCAACGAGAGCCGCTATGCGAATCGAGGCGGTCGCGAGATAATCGTCGGACGGTGTGTATGTAGGAAGCGCTTCCAAATAGGCCTTACGGTACTGAACGGCCAGGTCCGCGAAGTCCTTCAACGTCGGATTCCGGCTTTCGCGCCCCAACGCGGACAGTTGGGTATTGAACAGCTTCATGACCGGAACCACATTATCGTTGATTTCTCGTTGCTCGGGTGACCATTCAACGCCGGGGATATCCGGACTTATCTGCGCCCAGGGAGCACTATTTGTTCCGAACTGCTCCTTTGCAGAGATCCATTCCGGGCAGACTGGATTCGGCCGGGACAACAGCATTTGCGGGTTGGCAGGATCGCCTGCCGCCGCAACCTCTGAGGGCGCGGGCGGAGCCGGCACCAACGGCCCGCGGGCAGCCGCTGATCCGTATGCGATCGCCGCGCATATCCGGTCAATGGCATCGGACGCGTGAATTGCCGCCACAGCCAAGTTGTTATCGATCGCGGTATAGGTCGGGATGCTGTCGGCATAAGCGCGCGCGTAAGCGATGAACTGTTCATACAGCTCCCGCATGACCCGGTGCGGGGTCAATCTCGCCGAGGGAACAAGTTGATCGGCCGCATCCCGGAACGCTTGCCCGGCGGCCTCGTGTTGACCACGAATCTCGGGTGTCCACTCACTGGCGGGCATCGCCGGGTCGCGCTTTTCCCAGCCATTCTTGGTCCGGTTCGCGTAGGCAACTATTACTGGCGACTGCGTCGCACAGGACGGGTCCTCAAGGATCACCGCAACTGGACCGGTGTCGTTGGCGCTGGCAATGTCCGGATGCGCCACGTTGCTCGGTGTGGCGGTGGGATGCGTCTCCGTCGGGGAACCGGAGCCACCACCGTCGCTCGGTTTGACCATCGACACCGTCACCGCGGCGGTAACCGCGACGACCGCAAGGATGGCCACTCCGCCGAGGGCCCACTTCCAGCCATTGCCGTGTTTCGGAGGCCGAGGCTGCAGTGGGAAGCCCTGTCCCGGATATCCGCCCGGCCCATTATGCGGTGGCTGGAAGCCATTGGGAGGCGGCATAGAACTTGGCGGTGGCGGCGGCGTTGTCACTTATGCACTCCCAAGTAGACACCTGCACAGCTCATCCCACTCACGGCGCGACCTCCGGCAGTGTCTTGACTATGCATGTCGTTATCCCAACGCTCGGCACGCGGCGGCAACCAAGCTTGAGATACGAATCGAGGCGTCCACAAGGTATTTGTCGGCCGGAGTGTAGGTGGGGATCGATTCCAAATATGCCTGCCGGTATTGGACGGCGAGGTTCGCGAGATCTCGCAGGGTCGGATTCTCACTTTGCCGCCCAAACGAAGACAATTGTGTATTGAACAGCCTCATCGCGGGAACTGCTTCGTCGGTAGCCTTTTCTTGTTCCGACGACCATTCAGCACGAGGGCTGTCCGGGTTTGTCGCGCGCCAGGGCTCACTGGTGGCTAAGAAATGCTCTAGCGCGGAGTCCCATTCCGGGCAGACCGGATTCGGCTCGTCCAGTAGTTTTTCGGCGTCGTCAGGATCGCGCACCGGTGCAACCTCTGACGGCGTCTGCAGTGCCGGTACCAACGGCCCTCTGGCTGCCGCTGAACCGTACCCTATCGCCGCGCATATCCGATCTATGGCGTCGGATGCGCTGATCGTCGCCAATGCCAATTGGTTGTCGACTGGAGTATAGGCGGGGATGCTGTCGGCATACTCCCGTGCGTAAGCGATGAACTGTTCATAGAGTTGCCGCATGCCCCGGTGTGGGGTCAGTTTCGCAGAGGGAATGATTTGATCAGCGGCATCTCGGAATGCCTGCCCTGCGGCCTCATACTGGCTACGAACCTCGGGCGTCCAGTCCGGCGCGGCGAGCTTCGGATCGCGCTTGTCCCAGCCGTTCTTGGTCCGGCTCTCGAACGTGCTCAAAACGGGATATCGCGTGGCACACGACGGGTCCTCAAGGATCACAGCAACCGGGCCGGTGTCGTTGGCGCTGGCAATATCGGGATGCGTCACCGTGCTCGCCGACGCGGTGGAAGGCGTCGCCGTCGGGGAATCAGGTCCACCGCCGTCGCTCGTTTTGACCACCGCCACCGTCACCGCGGCGGTCACCCCGATGACGGCAAGAATGGCCACACCGCCGAGGGCCCACTTCCAGCCATTGCCGCGCTTGGGAGGCTGAGGCTGTAGTGGAAACCCATGCCCCGGGTACCCGCTCGGCATCGAACCAGGAGGTGGCGGCGGCAGGCTCACCGATACACCCCCACCACAATGCGCTTCCCGACGATGCCGCGTTTCACTGCGCCCCCCTTACGAAAATCTGGGCGCGTGCGGACAGTCACGGCACACGACCAGCATGAGCAACGGTCAGCTTAACGACCCGTTGCCCGTGCCGGATGCGCTAATTCCGGGTGGTCTGCCCATACCGCCGCCGGAACTTCTCCACCTGTCCGGCGGAGTCGATGTGCCGGGCCGAGCCGGTCCAGAACGGATGTGAGTCGCTGGTGACATCGACGACGATCAGCGGATACGTCTGGTTCCCGTCGGGGGTGGGCCATTCGATGGTCCGGTCACTGGTGGCCGTCGACCGGGTGAGGAACTGGGTGCCGGTCGCGGCGTCCTGGAACACCACGGGGTGATAGTCGGGGTGGATGTCGGGTTTCACTGGGTTTCCCCTTCTGTGTAGGCGGATGTCGCGGGTTCGTCGATTCCGGGCTGGCAGGGTTCTTCGTGCCAATCCCCGAACGGGTCGGGATAGTGGGCCCACTCGTCGGGCCGGGCCAGTTCGTCGTCGGTGAGCAGCGCGCCGCGCAGTGCCTCGATGACCGCGCCGGGCCGGGCGCCGCAGACCAGCACGGTCAGCGAGATGTGGCGATCACCGAACTGGTGGTGCCAGTCGATCGCGGCGATCGCCAGCCGTTCCGGATCGGTGTAGGCCCGTTCGGTGGCGTCCATGGCCGCCAGCCATTTGCCGGCGTTGCTGAAATGCATTCCGCCGCCCGCAGATTCGATCCACATGACGTCGGCGGGGCGGTTGGCCAGCCAGGCGCGCCCGCGGGTGCGCACCACGCCGTCTAGCAGGTGATCGACCGCGTCGTGCAGGCGCATCGGGTGAAACGGCCGGCGCGCGGCGAATTCGACGATGATGACCTCGTCGTCGGGTTCCAGCGGTGGTTCGCCGGCCAAGAGCGGATCGTGCGGTGTCGCGGTGCGCCCGCGTCGGCTGTTCGGTTCCAGATGTGCCAGCCCGAGTTCGACCCGGTCGAGGCCCACGGTGATGCGGGCGCGGGGAGCGAGTCGGCGCAGCACGGCGAGGGTGGTGGCGTCGGGCTCGTTGAGCACCAGCATGTCGGCGAACTCGGCCTGCCCGACGACCACCTGGGCGACGGTGCGTCCGTCGGGCAGTTCCTCGTCGCCGACGGACTGTTGCAGCCAGACACTGGCGTCCAGGGTTGCGATCACTGCCTCGATCTCGACGTCGCGGGCCGCCGGCCCGTCGACGTAGCCGGGGCCGACGTGGACCCGGATGGTGTTGATGGCCCAGCACACGGGCTCGGCCTCCAGCCAGGGCATCAACTGCACGACGATGCGCTCCACGTCGCTGCGCCGGTGCAGGCGCCGCAACAGGATCAGCAGGTCGTCGCGCACCGTGCAGGACACACACCCGTGGGCCAGCTCGAGCGCGAGGTCGGATGTGCCGCCGCCGTCGGACACGGTCCGCAGCACCACCTGACCGTCAAAGGTGTGGCGCACCAGCACCGTTCCCGGCCTGCGGCCCAGTTCTTCCGCTACGCCGTCGCTGTCACCTTGACCGGCGATCAGCACCACAGGGGTTCGCACCGTACCTCCCAACCGAGTTGGTGTTGAAAACGATTATCATTATCGTGAGGCTACCCCATCCGAAGGAGACCCATGTCTGCCCACTGCCAAGTCACCGGGCGCTCGCCCGGGTTCGGCAACACGGTGTCGCACTCGCACAAGCGCAGTCGCCGCCGCTGGAACCCCAACATCCAGACCAAGACCTACTACCTGCCCACCGAGGGCCGCCGCATCCGGCTTCGGGTCAGCGCCAAGGGAATCAAGGTGATCGACCGCGACGGCATCGAAGCCGTGGTGGCACGGCTGCGTAGCGCAGGGGAGAAGATCTGATGGCCAGCACCGACATCCGGCCGATCGTGAAACTGCGATCGACCGCGGGGACCGGGTACACCTACGTCACCCGAAAGAACCGGCGCAACGACCCGGACCGGATCGTGCTGCGCAAGTACGACCCGGTGATCCGCCGCCACGTCGACTTCCGCGAGGAGCGCTGATGGCCAAGCGATCCAAGATCGTCAAGAACGAGCAGCGCCGGAAACTCGTCGAGCGCTACGCCGAACGGCGGGCCGAGCTCAAAGAGGCGATCCGCAATCCGGCCAGCACCCGTGAGCAGCGAGCCGCAGCGGTCTCGGCGCTGCAACGGCTGCCGCGTGATTCGAGCCCGGTGCGGCTGCGCAACCGAGACTCGGTCGACGGCCGCCCGCGCGGGCATCTGCGCAAGTTCGGGCTGTCGCGGGTCCGGGTGCGCGAGATGGCGCACCGCGGTGAGCTGCCGGGCGTGCGGAAGTCGAGCTGGTGATGGCGGCGAATTCGCGGAAGAACGCCAAGAAGCGCCCGCCGGTCACCGACCTCAAGAAGCCGAGGCGCAATCAGCTGACCGCCCTCGGGGTCACAGAGGTCGACTACAAGGACGTCCACTTGCTGCGCACCTTCATCAGCGAGCGGGGCAAGATCCGGTCCCGGCGCATCACCGGGCTCACTCCTCAGCAGCAGCGGCAGGTCGCCACGGCGATCAAGAACGCCAGGGAGATGGCGCTGCTGCCGGTGGTCGGGCCGGCTTGACCTACGATCGACGGCGATAGAGCGACTGCGGATCGTGGAAGCCGGTGTGAATCCGGCGCGGTCCCGCCACTGTAGAGCCAGATACACACCGCAGTCGCCACCTCGCACGTACTGGGGCGGATCTCCCCGGAGAGGATGGGTACGCCCATGGCTGCTCGTTGGCTGATCGTCGGTCTGGCGTCGGCGCTACTGGTCTCGGGGTGTGCCTCGACCGCGGCGCCCGAGACCCAAGGCGACGCCCCGCCGGGATTCCCGGTCACCGTGGACAATTGCGGCGTCAGCACCACTTATGACCGGCCGCCGGACCGCGCGGTCGCCCTCAACCAGCACGCGATCGAGACGCTGCTGGCGCTGGGGCTCGAACGATCCATGGTCGGCACCTCCTACCTCGACGACCAGATCCTGCCCGAGTACCAGGCCGCCTACGACACCGTTCCCGTGCTGGCCGACGAATACCCGTCGTACGAATCGCTGCTGGCCGTCGAACCCGATTTCGTCTACGGCGGCTGGGACAGCGCGTTCGACGAGAAGGAGGGCAGGGGCAGGCAACGCCTGGCCGACGCCGGGGTGCACACCTACCTCAACATCGAGGACTGCCGACCCGATCCCGTCACGATGTCCACCGTCGATGACGAAATCCGAAATATCGGAACGATATTCGGTGTCGCGGACCGCGCCGAGCAGCAGATCGAGAAACTGCATCGGGAGCTGGGCCGGTCAGAGTCGAAGCTGCGTGGCGTGAAGCCCTTACGGGTCGCGGTCTACGACAGTGGCGAGGCGACCGTGTTCACCTCGGGCGGCAAGGGCATCGGCAACCTGATGATCGAGGCCGCCGGTGGCGTCAACGTGTTCGCCGATGTCCCCAAGGTGTGGGGCGATGTGTCCTTCGAGCAGTTCGCCGAGCGGGAACCTGAGGTCATCGTGATCTACGACTACGGAGACCAGCCGGTCGCCGACAAGAAGCGATTCCTGACCGAACATCCTCTGCTGCAGCATGTTCCGGCGGTCGCACAACAACGGTTCGCGGTGCTCCCGTTGTCCTCGGTGGTGGTCGGCGTGCGGGTGGGTCGGGCGGTGGACGCCCTGGCCCGGCAACTGCACCCGGACCGGTTTGTGTGATGCCCTATCGGCTGACCCTCGCCGCGCTGGCCGGGTTGCTGCTCGCGGCGATGACCGCCGGTGTCGCCATCGGTTCGGTGTCGATCCCGCCGGGACAGGTATGGGCCATCGTGACGCACGCCGTTCACCCGGGCCTGGTCGATCAGAGTTGGCCTGCGGTAAGGGAATCCATCGTGCTCGACGCCCGGCTGCCCCGGGTGGTGCTGGGCGCCGTGGTGGGCGCCGGCCTGGCGGCGTGCGGGATGGCGTTGCAGGCGGTGGTGCGCAACCCGCTCGCCGATCCGATGCTGCTGGGTGTCTCCTCCGGGGCATCGGTCGGTGCCGTGGTGATCCTGGTGTTCGGCGCCGGTGCGTTTCAAGTGTTCACCGTGCCGCTGGCGGCCTTCCTCGGAGCCTTCCTCGCCCTCATCGCGGTGTACTTTCTGGCCCGCTCTGGTGGGCGGATGACGACGGCGCGGTTGATCCTGGCCGGCGTCGCGGTGGCCGAAGTGCTGTCCGCGGTGGCCAGTCTGCTGATCGTCACCTCTGACGATCCGCACAAGACGCAGGCGGCTGTGCGGTGGATGCTCGGCGGCCTGGGCGGTGCCACCTGGCGCATGGTCTGGGTGCCCGCGGTGGCGGTGATCCTGGGCGTGGTGGTGCTGCTGGCCTTCACCCGGTCGTTGAACCTGCTCTACACCGGTGAGGAGGCCGCCGCGTCGCTCGGGCTCGATGTCCATCGCTTCCGGGCCGGGATGTTCGTCGTCGTGGCGCTCATGGTCGGGGCCATGGTCGCGGTCAGCGGGACGATCGGGTTCGTCGGGCTGATCATGCCGCACGTGGTGCGGCTGCTGGTGGGTGCCGATCATCGCCGGGCGCTGCCCGCCGCGGCCTTGCTGGGCGCGGCGTTCCTGGTGCTGTGCGACATCGTGGCCCGGACCGTGGCCGCGCCGGAGGAACTGCCGGTGGGGATCCTGACCGCGCTCGCCGGCGGGCCGTTCTTCCTGTGGTTGATGCGGCGAAAGGCCGTGACGTGACGGCGGCCGTCAAGTTCGAGGCGGTCTCGGTGTCGATGCGCGGCAGGCCGTTGATCGCCGACGTGTCGTTGGCGGTCGTCCCGGGTGAGATGCTGGCCGTCGTGGGTCCCAACGGCGCGGGCAAGACCACGCTGCTGCGCACGTTGTACCGGGCGCAGCGGCCGAGCGCCGGGCAGGTGCTGCTCGACGGTGTCGACGTGTGGAAGTTGCCGGGTAAGCGGGCCGCACGCCGGGTCGCGGCGGTATTGCAGGAAGCCACCGGCGATTTCGAGCTCACCGTGTTCGACATGGTGGCGATGGGGCGCACCCCGTACAAGCGGTCGTTCGAGGCCGACAACGTCGAAGACCGCGCGATCATCGACGCGGCGTTGACGGCGCTGGACATCGCCGAGCTGAGCGGGACCGGTTACGGCCGGTTGTCTGGGGGACAGAAGCAGCGCGTGCTGATCGCTCGGGCGCTGGCCCAGCGGACCGACGTGATCGTGCTCGATGAGCCGACCAACCACCTCGATCTGCGGCATCAACATGAGGCTCTGCAGCTGTTGCGGGCGACGGGCGCCACCGTGGTCGCCGCGTTGCACGACCTGAATCTCGCTGCGGCGTACTGCGATCGGATCTGTGTGCTCGACGGTGGCAGGCTGGTTGCGGTCGGGGCGCCGGCCGACGTCCTCACCGAGCGGTTGCTGTCCGAGGTGTACGGGGTCGAGGCCCGGATAACCCTTGACACCGACACCGGAAGCCCCCAGGTCACCGTTGCCGCCAAGGCGGTGGCGAGGCGATGAACATTGATGCGCAACTTCGCGAAATCGCCTCGTACGGAGGCTTCTTCGCGATGACCGTCGGTGGGGATCCGACCGGATGGGTTCCGGTGCAACGCTGCTACGAGCAGGGTTGTGCCGACCTCGTCGCCGCGACCACCGCGCGAAACCGCACGACGGATCAGCGCATCGGCGCGTCCCTCGTCCAGTTCAGTCATGCCTCGCGGTTGTGGTCGCCGTCGCTGGCGTGTGCGCTGCGGTACGGCGTGCTGCCCGACCTGACCGGCCTGCAGCGGCGGGTCACCGGCACCGAGCTTCGATTGCCGGTCCCGGTGGGCACATCCGTCGACGACCCACTGCCACAGCGGTTGTACCGAAACGTGATCACCGAGCACCTCGAGCCGCTGGCCGACGGGCTACGGGTCAAGATGGCGCCGCGGCTTCTCTACGGCAACGCCGCCGCCGCTCTGGTGGCGGCCGCACATGAGCTCGCCAGGGTCCGACCGGAACTGACCGATGCCGTGCGCGGTCTCACCGAATCACTCTTGGCGACAGGCGACCTGGTCGGCACCGGCTATCTGCGCGGCCTCACGTTCCGCCGGCGCAGCTGTTGCCTGTACTACCGGGTGCCCGGTGGATCGAAATGCGGTGACTGCGGGCTCACGCGTCAGTAGGCGTACGGACGTGCCGGGGCTTCGGTTCGGGTCACGCTCGTGGCGGTCAGCGTCGGGATGGAGCGTCGGCTCGAATCCCCTTGTCCCGCCGGGATGGTGCCGACCACCTTGATCCAGGTGTTGTCCGGATAGCCGGCCACCTGGGCCGCCGCCGGCCCATCGAGACGAATGCGGGCCAGCTGCGCATCGGCCGCGCAGCAGATGATCACCACCCGGGCCAGGTCACTGCGGTCCCCGTCGCGCATGGTGAAACCGGTGACGGTGATCGTGCGGTTGTCCAGGGTGCCAGCGGAGTCCTGGGCCACGCGGATCAGCACGTCGGGCAGCGAAACCTCAGGAGCCGTACCGTCGGGCAGGGGCGGAAACGGCCGGCGCAGCACATCGGTGGACACCTCGGTCACCGATGCGGCGTCGGGACGAATCGCCGGGGGAACGACGAAGGCCAGCAGCGCGATCGGGACAAGCAGGAGCCATGCGATACCGCGCGAGTGCGGATGATCATGAGCTTCATCCCCGTCGTCCTCGCGCCGGCCGTGCCGGATGTCGCGCACGATCGCGGCCAGGGCCAGCGCAATCAGCAAGATCGCGGTCGCCGCCAGGTACGGCATCAGGGTTGGTTTCACATACCGCGTGAAGGCGCCGCTCAACGTGATGATCGCGGTGCTGACCCCGATCAGCAGCAGTAGCGCGTTCTCGGTCTCGCGGCTCACTGCGGCCCCAGGATCAGCAGGCCGACGGCGGACGCCACCAGTGTCGCGACCACGAACGTGGCGGGAGCGAACCGGACGGCGAACGCGCGGCCGAACATTCCGGCCTGCATGGCGAACAGCTTGATGTCGACGGCCGGCCCGACCACCAGGAACACCAGCCGCGGCAGCAGCGGCAGCATGGTCAGGCTGGCCGCGACGAAGGCGTCCGCTTCCGAACACAAGGCCAGCACCACCGCGAGCACCGCCATGATGAGCACGCCCAGCACGAGCTGACCCGCGAGGTGCTCGTACACCCAGGGCGGAACCAGCACGTGCAGGGCAGCCGCCGCGGCGGCCCCCACGACCAGATACGAGGCAGCCGAGAGGAAATCGTGACGTGCGGCTTCGGTGAAGACGGACCACCGGGAGCCCTCGCCGTGATGCGGTTTGGGCAGGCGGCGGGTGATCCACTCCGGGCGGCCGAACCGCGCCCAGAGCATGCCCATGATGAGCGCGGTGAGCAGGGACGCGGCACACCGCGCGGCCACAAGTTGTGGATGGCCGGGGAACGCCACGGCAGTCGCCACCAGCACGACGGGATTGATCGCCGGCGCCGCGAGCATGAAGGTCAGGGCCGCCGCGCCCACAACCCCACCGTCACCGAAAAGCCTGCGGGCCACCGGGACTGAACCGCATTCACAGCCGGGCAGCGCGGCACCGCCGACACCGGCGGCCAGGATTGCCACACCACGGCGCCGCGGCAGCCAGCGGGCGAGGCGCTCGGGCGTGACGAAGACCGCGATCAGCCCGCTGATCACCACGCCGAGCGCCAGAAACGGCAGCGCTTGGACGAACACTCCGCAGAACACAGTGGCCGCCGTCGCCACATCGGGGGTCCCCTCGACGAAGGCCCGCAGGGTGGTGCCGGTCAATGCCAACGCGATGATCCCGGCCACGAGCACCTGCATGGAACTCGGCCGCCACCGCATCACCGCCGGGTTCGCCACCACGCGGCCATCATGCCAGGCGAACCTGTCAGCTGAAGGGCCTCGGTGTGACCCCTTCGGCGACCAGACGTTCGCGTACTGCCGTCGCGATCTCCACCGCGCCCGGCGAATCACCGTGTACGCAAACCGATTCCACCGTCACCGGAATGACGGATCCGTCGACCGCGGTGACCTGTCCGGCCGTCACCATGCCGGCCACTCGTTCGGCGATCTCGGCAGCATCGTGCAGCACGGCGCCGGGCTCGCGGCGGGATACCAGGGTGCCGTCGGCCTGGTAGGCGCGGTCGGCGAAGGCCTCGGCCACGGTGCGCAGCCCCCGCCGCGCCGCCTCTTCGAAGAAGACCGAACCGGACAGGCCCAGCACCGGCAGTTCGGCGTCCACGGCCGCTACCGCCGCTGTGACGGCGGCGGCCTGTTCGGGGTGGCTGACGATCGTGTTGTACAGCGCACCATGGGGTTTCACGTAGGTCACCGCGGTGCCTGCGGCTCGGGCGATCCCCTGCAGCGCGCCGATCTGGTAGATCACGTCGGCGGTCAGGTCCTCGGGGGTGACGTCGATGAAGCGTCTGCCGAATCCGGCCAGGTCCCGGTAGCTCACCTGGGCGCCGACGCGGACACCCCGCGCCGCGGCCTCGCGGCAGGTGCGCAGCAGCAGTGCCGGGTCCCCGGCGTGGAAACCGCAGGCCACATTGGCGCTGGTGACGAGTCTGAGCATGGCCGCGTCGTCACCGAGTTTCCACGCGCCGAAGCTCTCGCCGAGGTCGGCATTGAGATCCACGGAGGCGGCCACCCGTCCAGCCTAAGGCGACGGCTCGGCCGGCCAGCGGTTCTCGGCCACGAATTCGGGCAGCGGGCGGCCGACGGTCCAGTGTTCGATCTCCAGCACCGGCCGGTCCGGGAACTCGGGCACCGGACCCAGGCACAGGATCGCTACCGGTTCGGCATCGTCGGGCATGCCCATCAGCTGGGCCAGTGGCAGCGGCTCGAAGATCGATACCCAACCCATGCCGAGCCCTTCGGCGCGCGCGGCCAGCCACATGTTCTGGATGGCGCAGGACACCGAGGCCAGGTCCATCTGTGGCAAGGTGCGGCGGCCGAAGATGTGCCGGTCGCGGTTCTCACCCAGGGCGACGACGAGCAGTTCGGCGCAGTCGAGGATGCCCTCCACCTTCAGCGCCAGGAACTCGTCGCCGCGCGCGCCGAGCGCGTCGGCGGTGTGGATGCGTTCCTGGTCGACGAGGGCGTGGATCTTGCCGCGCAGCGCGTCGTCGGTGATCCGGATGAACCGCCACGGCTGCATCAGGCCGACGCTCGGCGCCGCGTGGGCGGCCTGCAGCAGCCGGCCGAGGACCTCGGGCGGCACCGTGCTGCCGGGGACGAATCGGCGCATATCGCGACGTTCGGCGATGGCCCGGTAGACGGCACGGCGCTCGTCGGGGCTGAAGGCGTGCTCAGACACGGACCGAGCTTATGCGGGCGCTCGAGTGTGCCGGCCACCGACCTTATTGAAAATGAATGTCATTAATGATAAGAGTTTGGGGTGCTGAACTGGGCCCGGGCGATAGCGCTCGTCGGTGTGTTGTCGGCCGGTTGCTCGGCCACTCCCGATCCCCGGCCGTCGGCGGCGCCTCGGGAGTCCGGGCGGCCCGTGACCCGCCTGGTCCTGGTGGAGCGCCAGACGGGCGCCGCCGCGGTGTTCGACGTCCCCGATGCAGCCGAGACCGGTCTCGGACGGTTCGGTCGTGTCGACGCCGTGAGTGGCGACGGCCGATATGCCTACCTGCGCGAGGAGGCCGGCCTGACGATCCTCGACGGCGGGGCGTGGACGTATGACCACGGCGATCACTCGCACTACTACGTCGTGCCGCCGGCAGTCGTGGGCCGGATCGACGGCCGGGTCACCGCGGTGCGCGGCGATGGGGCGTCGACCGTCGTGCTCCGCAGCGATGGCGCGGTCGAATCGCTGAACCGGGAGGCCTTCCCCCGCGAGGCCCCGTCGGCGGCAGCCGTCCCCGGAGCTGAGCATGCAAGGGCCGCAGTCGCATTCGGCAACGACCTGTTGACGGTGACCGAGCCCGGACTGGTCCGGCACGGCGCCGGGCAGACAGCGGTCCTCGGACGTTGCCCCGAGATCACCGGTGTGGCGGTACTGCGCCGGACAGCGGTGCTCGGGTGCCGCGACGGCGCACTGCGGGTCTCCCGGCGCGGCGGGGCACTCGTGGCCGACGATATTCCCTTCGGAGCGTCTCGTCCTTCAACACCGTTGGGCCCCTTCGGATATCGCAGGACCGGTAACTCTATGGCCGCGGTAGCCGGCGACGAGGTATGGCTGCTCAACGGCCGCCGCTGGGCGTCGATGCGGCTTCCCGGCGTGGTCGCCGTGAACACCGCCGACGCCACCACCGCGCTGGCCCTGACCCGAGACGGAGCCCTGCACGCGCTCGATGTGGCAGCAGGCACGCACCTCGGCCGTATCGATCTGCTCGCCGCTCCGGTCGGCACACCGGTGATCGAGGTCGGCGCCGGGCGGGCCTACGTCAACGACTCCACGGCAAGGGCAGTGCACGAAATCGACTACGCGGACGGCTTGCGGGTGGTGCGCACGCACCGCACGGATGTCACCCCGGATTTTCTGGCAGCCGCGGGCTGGTGAGTCCACAACAGCGAGAAGGAGAACGAATGCCGAAGTCCACGAAGGTCCTCATGCTGGTCAGCGCGCTCGGGGTGGCGCTGACCGGTTGTGGCGGTGGCGAGGCGCCGCCGGCAGCGCGGGAGCCGATACCCGATCCGTTGGTGGTCACCTATGACGGTGGGTTATATGTGTTGGACGGCAACACCTTGCAGGTCCAGGCCGACGTGCCGCTGGAGGGATTCCTGCGGGTCAACCCCGCCGGTGACGACGCGCATGTAATGGTGACCACCGATCAGGGTTTCCGCCTGCTCGACGCGTCGGCCGGTGAGCTGACCGACACCACCTTCATGGCCGACGAGCCCGGTCACGTTGTCGCTCACGGTGAGCACACCGTGCTGTTCGCCGACGGCTCCGGTGAGATCACCGTGCTCGACCCGCACGATATCGCCGCCGCGGCGCCGCGGATGCGGGGTATGAAAGCGCCCGAGCCGCACCACGGCGTGGCGGTCGTGCTCGACGACGGCAGTTGGGTGCGTAGTGAGGGCAATTCCGACGAGCGCAGCGGCGCAGTCGCTTTCGACGCCTCCGATCGCGAGATCGCCCGCAACAACGAGTGCCCCGGCATACACGGAGAAACCGTCGTGGAAACCTCCACGTTGGTATTCGGCTGCGAGAACGGCGCCTTGACCTTCTCCGACGGCGCTTTCACCAAGGTCGCTTCGCCGGACCCATACGGCCGGGTGGGAACCGTTCGCGGGCACCAGGACTCACCGGTGGCGCTGGGCGACTACAAGGTCGACCCCGATGCCGAGCTGGAGCGGCCCAACCGGTTCGCCCTCATCGACACCGCAACCGACCAACTGCGTCTGGTGTCGCTCCCGCAGTCGGTCAGCTACTCGTTCCGGTCGCTAGCCCGGGGGCCCCACGCCGAAGGCCTCATCCTGGGTACGGACGGCAATCTCCACGTGATCGATCCGGCATCTGGGCGCACCGTCAAGACGATCGCGGTGGTCGAGCCGTGGACCGAACCCGAGGACTGGCAGCAGCCCCGGCCGAGCGTGTTCGCCCGCGGCCACGACGTTTTCGTCACAGACCCGGCCACCAGGCAGATTCACGCCGTCGATGTCGAATCCGGCGAGAAAGGCGCGTCGGTAACGCTCGATCAGGCGCCCAATGAGCTCAGCGGAACCGTGGGCCACGAGCACTAGCTTTTTGCGCCGGCAACCACCCAAGGGGATTGATCGTGAATTCAGCGGTCAATCCCCGACCCGGCATTGAGAATGATCCGGTGACCGGCACCACTGCGGACGGTGGCTACTTCGCGGCCGACTACCAGACGGACGAAGAACTGGCGCGGCTGCGTGTGCTCGAGTCGCTGTGCGATCCATGGACGATCCGCTTCCTCGACACCGTCGGTGTGGCGCCCGGTTGGTCGTGTCTGGAGGTGGGTGCGGGTGCGGGATCGGTGGCGCGCTGGCTGGCCGATCGGGTCGGCCCGTCCGGGCATGTCGTCGCGGCTGATCTGAATCCACGCTTTCTCGACGGGCTACCGGCCTCGGGCATCGAGGTAAGGCGCCTGGACATCACGGCAGACGAGATTGAGCCGGGTCGTTACGACTTGGTGCACAGCCGGGCGCTGATCATGCACTTGGCCGATCCCCTCGCGGCGCTGAGGCGCATGGTCTTCGCGTTGCGACCGGGAGGCTGGCTCGCAGTGGAGGAGCCGGACTACAGCACCACGACGGCCGTTGACCGGACCCATCCCTTGGCCGCGGGGTACCAGGACTACCTCAACTCCCGCACGCAGTTCCTCGCCGCGGCGAAGGTGATGGACATGGATTACGGCTCGATGCTGCCGGTTCACGTCGATGGGCTCGGCCTGAGCGAGGTGGTCAACGAGGGCAGGCTGACCATTGAGCGTGGCGGTAGCCCGCAGGCGCGGTTCCTGATGCAGAGCTTCCTCCAGGTCGACGACCTCATGGTGGCCGCCGGAGTGCTCACCGAATCAGTTGTGTCTGCCGCCAGAGCCGCGCTACAGGATCCGACGTTCGCCTACCGCTCCGCGGTGATGCACAAGGTGTGGGGCCGCAAGCCGCTCAGTGCGCGTGCGTGACGTCCCAGGCCGGTAGCGGGTCGGGATAGCCCATCCACGCCGGCTCGCCCTCGGCCAGTTCGGTATCCGTCAGCAGGGCTGAGCGCAGAAGTGCGTCGATTGCCTCCCGGTCGAGCTTGATCCCGATGAACACGATCTCCTGACCCGGTGCGATCTCTGTGCCCGACCAGTACTGAGCCGGCTCGATCACCAGGTTCGGGCCGGCCTGCGACCAGATGGCGGCGATCGTCGGGCGGCTGGCGATCCAGCAGAATCCCTTGCTGCGCAACACCCTTGTCACCTGACCGAGCGCGTCGCCGAGGCGCTGGGGGTGAAACGGCCGGTCGGAGCGGAAGGTCATCGAGCTGATGCCGTACTCCTCGGTCTCGGGTGTGTGCCCGTCGGCGATCTCCTCGTCCCAGCCCGGGGTCTGGGCGGCGGCTTGCGGGTCGAACAGTCCGGTGCCCAGCACCTCGCCGATGTCGACGACGCCGTGGTCGGTCCGGATCAGCTTGGCGGTCGGATTCAGTCTGCGCAGCAGTGTTTGGACGGTGTCGAGGGTCGCCGGGCTCACCAGGTCGGTCTTGTTGAGCAGGATGACGTCGGCGAACTCCACCTGATCGGTGAGCAGGTCGGCGATGCTGCGGGCATCCCCCTCGCCGGCGGCCAGGTCCCGCTCGGCCAGCGCTTCGCCTCGGGCCAACTCGGTCAGAAACGTCGACGCGTCGACGACGGTGACCAGCGTGTCCAACCGGGCCAGGTCGCCCAGGCTGAAGCCGTCCTCGAATTCCCAGCTGAAGGTCGCGGCGACCGGCATGGGCTCGGAGATGCCTGTCGACTCGATCACCAACTGGTCGAACCGGTTCTGCCGAGCCAGCGCGCCGACCGCCTCCACCAGGTCCTCGCGCAGGGTGCAGCAGATGCAGCCGTTGGTCAGCTCGACGAGCTTCTCCTCGGTGCGGTCGAGGTGGCCCTGTCCTGCGATGAGCGCCGCGTCGATGTTGACCTCGCTCATGTCGTTGACGATCACCGCCACTCGTCTACCGTCCCGGTTGGCCAGGATGTGGTTGAGCAGCGTGGTCTTTCCGGCGCCGAGGAAGCCGGACAGGACGGTGACGGGCAGCAGATCGGGCATCGGACTCCTTAATGAAAACGATTTTCAATAAATCATCATCCGGACGTGCATCCACTAATGCAAACGGTTATCGTTATCGCCGTGCTCCTGCCCCTGAACCTCCGCGCCGCGACCACCGCGTTGCTGCTGGCCACCCCGTTCGCCCTCGCCGCCTGCGGCGCCGACGAGACCCAACCGACCGAGTCCGCCGGGAACTGCGTGACCACACCGGTCAACGTGGTCGTCAGCGTCGACCAGTGGGGCGACATCGTGTCCGCGCTGGGCGGTGACTGCGCGAAGGTGACCACGGTCCTGGCCGGCTCGTCGGTCGACCCGCACGACTTCGAGCCGTCGCCCGCGGATGCGGCCAAGTTCCAGGGCGCGCAGTTGGTGGTGATCAACGGCGGGCACTACGACGAGTGGGCGGCCAAGCTGGCGCAGAGCACCGCACCGAATGCCGTCGTCGTCTCCGCCGTCGGAACCGGCGATGACGACCATGACCATGGTGACGGCGACGGCGGCCATGCCCACGAACACTCGAACAACCCGCACGCCTGGTACAACCCGGAGGCGGTGACCGGTGTCGCCGACACAGTGACCGAGGAACTGGGGCAGCTGGCTCCCGATGTACGCGATTACTTCGCGCAGCGCCGCGCCGCGTTCAACACCTCGATGCAGCCCTATCAACAGCTGATCGCCGATATCAAGGCCAAGGCTTCCGGCAAACGCTACGCCGCGACCGAGGCCGTGTTCGACGACATGGCGGCCGCCGTCGGCCTGGTCAACGCCACCCCGGCGGGCTATCAGGCTGCCGCGTCCAACGAGGCCGACCCGTCGCCGGCCGACCTCGATGCGTTCCTGCGCCTGCTCGCCGACCACGGTGCCGACGTGCTGATCTACAACACGCAGACCGAGGGTTCGCTGCCCAAACAGATCAGGGCCGCCGCCGAGGGCGCCGGAATTCCGGTGGTCGATGTCACCGAAACGGTGGCGCCGGGGGCGGATTCGTTCGAGGCTTGGCAGGTGAACCAATTGACCGCCCTTGCCAAGGCTCTCGGTGTCCAGCAGTAGCACCGAGTCTCAACCAGCGCTCGTCTTCGACGATGTCAGCGCCGTGCGCGGGGGCCGACTCATCTGGTCGGAGGGCACCTTCGAGATCCCGACGGGCGGCATCGTCGCGCTGATCGGGTCCAACGGATCGGGCAAGTCCACGATGCTGCAGGTCATCCTGGGCCTGCTGCCTGCGGCGTCGGGGTCGGTGCAGGTCCTGGGCGGTGCGCCGGGTGAGCACAACGACCTGATCGGGTATGTCCCGCAGGATTACGCGGCGGGTGCGGGGGAGGCCATCCGGGCCCGCGGTGCGGTGACCCTGGGCCTCACCGGTCGCCGATGGGGCTTCACCCGGACCTCGGCCGCCGACCGCGCCCGCGTTGACGAGGCCTTGGCCTCGGTGGAGGCCACCGGGTTCGCGACCATGCGGCTGTCGGAACTGTCCGGCGGTCAACGGCAGCGCATCGCCTTGGCCAATGCCCTTGTCGGACATCCGAAAATGCTCATCCTCGACGAACCGCTGGCCGCCCTCGACCTGCGCAACCAGCACGAGATCGTGCAGTTGCTGGCCCGGCTCAACCAGGACCTCGGGGTGACGATTCTCGTTGTCGCCCATGACCTCAACCCACTGCTGAGTGTGCTCGACAGCGCCATCTATCTGCTCGACGGACACGCTCACCACGCGGCCATCGACGAGGTGGTGGATGCCGATCTGCTGACCCATCTCTACGGGACCAAGGTGCAGGTGGCCCACACCCCGCTGGGGCAGATGTACATGAGGAGCGGGTGATGTCGGCGGGTCTGCTGGCGCAGGGCACGTTCGCCCAAAGCACTTTGGCGCTGGGCTATCAGCACAACTGGTGGCAGATCCTGACCTCGGCGTTCATGCGCAACGCGCTGATCGGCGGCACGCTGGTGGCGTTGGCGGCCGGGCTGATCGGCTATTTCGTCATCGTGCGCAACACCGCGTTCGCCGCCCACGCCCTGGCCCACATCGGTCTGCCCGGCGCCACCGGTGCGGCGCTGCTCGGGCTTCCGGTCGGATTGGGCCTCGGCGCGTTCTGCGTCGGCGGAGCCCTCGTGATCGGGGCACTGGGCAGCCGGGCCCACGACCGCGAGGTGGCCACCGGCACGGTACTGGCCCTGGCGACCGGCTTCGGCCTGTTCTTCAACTCGCTGGCAACCAAGAATTCGTCCACGCTGACCAACGTCTTGTTCGGCAACCTGCTGGCCATCACGCATCAGCAATTGCTGACCTTCACCGCGCTGCTGCTCGTGCTGGCAGCCACGGTCGTATTCGTTTTCCGCCCACTGCTGTTCGCCTCGGTCAACGCGCAGGTGGCCGAGGCCAAGGGGATACCGGTACGTGCGTTGTCGGTGCTGTTCATGGTTCTGCTGGGGATCGCGGTGACGATGGCGGTGCTGGCCGTGGGCACGCTGCTGTTGTTCGCGCTCGTCGTCACCCCGGCCGCGACGGCGATCATGGTGACGGCCCGGCCGGTCCTGGCGATGACGATCTCGACCGCGATCAGCGTCGTATCGGTGTGGGCCGGCCTGGCGGTGTCGGCGATCTTCAACATGCCGCCGAGCTTCGTGATCGTCACGATCGCCTGCGGGATCTGGCTGGTTGTGTGGACGGTTGACCGGGTGAGGAATTCGGCCATCCACTAGCCTCGGAAAGCATGCCAAGGAGTCCCCACCCGCCGCGGCGGGCCACCCTGGCTTCGTTGGCGGCCGAACTGAAGGTTTCGCGGACCACGATCTCCAACGCCTACAACCGTCCTGACCAGTTGTCCGCCGAGCTTCGCGACCGGATCTTCGACGCGGCCAAGCGGCTGGGCTATGCCGGGCCGGATCCGGTGGCACGGTCACTGCGCACCCGCAAGGCCGGCGCCGTCGGGTTGATCATCACCGAGCCGCTCAACTACTCGTTCAGTGATCCCGCCGCGTTGGATTTCGTTGCCGGACTTGCCGAATCCTGCGAGGCGGTGGGGCAGGGCCTGCTGCTGGTGGCGATCGGGCCCAACCGCAGTTTCGAGGATGGTTCGGCGGCGGTCCTCGCGGCCGGCGTCGATGGATTCGTGGTGTACTCGGCCTCGGATGACGATCCGTATCTTCCGGTGGTGCGTCAGCGTCACCTGCCGGTCGTGGTGGTGGATCAGCCGAAAGACGTGCCAGGGGTTTCGCGCGTGAGCATCGACGATCGCGGCGGGATGCGTCGGCTGGCCGAGCATGTGCTCGAGCTGGGCCACCGCGACATCGGCCTGCTGACCATGCGACTGGGCCGGGACTGGCCACATGAGTCCACGAAACCCGCACTGGCAGACCCGGATCGGGTGTTGTCCCCGCATTTCCACGTGCAGCGCGAGCGGATCCACGGGGTGTACGACGCGATGACAGCGGCCGGTCTGGCACCGGACACCCTGACGGTGGTGGAGAGCTACGACCATCTGCCGACGTCCGGTGGTGCGGCTGCCGAGGTGGCGCTGGACGCCAATCCCCGCATCACTGCACTGATGTGTACCGCCGACGTGCTGGCCTTGTCGGCCATGGATTACCTGCGCTCGCGCGGCATCTTCGTGCCGGGGGAGATGACGGTGACCGGGTTCGACGGGGTGCCGGAGGCGTTGCGCCGCGGCCTGTCCACGGTGGTGCAGTCCAGCGTGGCCAAGGGGCGGCGGGCCGGCGAGTTGCTGCACAATCCGCCGCGGGACGGGCTGCCGGTCATCGAGGTACTCGACACCGAGGTGGTGCGCGGCCGGACGTCGGGCCCGCCGGCCTAGCTCCTCTCACCCATTCCGCCGAAACGGTATTCCGGCAGGCCGTTACTCGCACTTCTTCTGCTGGAATACCGTTTCGGCGTCAGCGGCGCGCGTCCAACAGGTACTTCAGCGCTGCCACAACGTCTTCGGGCTCGTCGACCCGATATCCGGCGAGCGTCTCGCCGGGCCCCACCTTGACGCCGACATCGCCGTCGCGCAGTCGTCGGAACGCCTTCTCGTCGGTGACGTCGTCGCCGAAGTAGATCACTGCCGACGCCTGGTGCTCGTCGCGCAGGATGTCGATCGCTTCGCCCTTGTCGGTGGTGATCACCGCGAACTCGAGCACGGCTTTGCCCTTGGTCAGCTGCGCATCCCAGGCTCGGGCGGACTGAAGTGCCTGCGCGGACGCGGCTTCGGCGTCGGCAGGTTCGGCGTTGCGCACGTGCAGGGCCACGCTCGCGGGTTTGAGTTCGACGGTCACCCCAGGCCTGGTCGCGGCGATCGCGGTCAATTCGGCGGCGATCCGGTCGAGCAGGGCGCGATCGATGGGGTGGGCGAACCCGGAGTCGAACTCGGCGCCGTGGCTGCCGACCATGTGCACGGCCGCGGGCATGCCGGACAGGTCCCGCAGTACCTCCAGCGCGCGGCCGGAGATCAGGGCGGCGGAGGTGTCCGGGCGTTGAGCCAGCGCCACCAGCGCCTCCGCGCCATCGCGCAGCGGGCGCGCGTCGGCCGGGTTGTTGACGATCGGGGCCAGGGTGCCGTCGAAATCGGACGTGATCAGCAGCCGTGGGACCTGCGCAGCCCGGGTCAGTGCGTCCTGAAGGTCGACGGGAAGGCTCACCCGCTAGATCTTAGGTTTGTCCTCGGCGCCGATCAGCAGCCGCACGGCCAGGTCCAGCCGCTTGCTGACGTCGGTGGCCGAGGCCCGCCGGGTCAGCCAGGCCAGCAGGTTCGACAGCCACACATCCGAGATGACCCGGGCGATGTGGTACTGGTCCTCGGTCGGCTCGCCGTCGCTCATGGCCCTGGCGAACATCGAGTCCATCAGCTTGCCGACGTGGTCGACCTCGCCCGCGGCGGATGCGTCGGCGAAGACGAACGCCCGCGTCATGGCCTCGGTGAGCAGCGGGTTGCGCTGCATGGCCCGGTTCAACTTGCCGACCATGAAGCTCAGCCGCTGGTAGGGGGTGCCACCGGAGAGCGCGGCTCGGTCGGTCTTGGCGTCGATGCGCTCGAACTCGCGGCCGAGTGCGGACACCAGCAGATGGACCTTGGAGGGGAAGTAGCGGTAGAGCGTGCCGACGGCGACATCGGCGCGTTCGGCCACGGCGCGCATCTGGACGGCCTCGTAGCCGCCCTTGGAGGCGATGGCCAGGGTGGCGTCCAGGATGCGCTTGCGGCGCTCCCGCTGTGCTTCTGATCCGAGTTCGGATTCGGCGAGTACTGCCACGTTCAAGACCTCACGGGGTCGAGTGTCCGACCCGGACGATTCGCTGCCTGTCTGCTGTGGTGCGCTGGACATGCGGTGTGTGGCCCCCTCTCGGCGCGTACCTCATGGAAAACGATACGCACGGCGATCTCCTTCTACGCACCTCCGCGCCGGTAAACACACGGACGTGTCCTGCTGTGATGCGGGTCGACTTGACGGTCGAACACTGTCACCATTAGAACACGTTCTAGTGGGAAGCACGGACTTCTCGCGTTAGGGGCTAGGAGGTCCACCATGTCCGGCGCGTCTGCGACCATCACTGACGAGCAGTTTGCCGCCCGTGACCTGGTAAGGAGCTGGGCTGGTGCCACCGACACCGCTGCGGCGGTCCGAGCCGGTGAAACCGATGCCGACGCCTGGCGCGCACCGTTTCAGGGTCTCGCCGAACTAGGGATCTTCAGCGTCGCGGTCCCCGAGGAACAGGGTGGTGCCGGCGGCACGGTCGAGGACCTGTGCGCGATGGTCGACGAGGCCGCTGCCGCGCTGGTGCCCGGTCCGGTGGCCACCACGGCCCTGGCCACCCTCGTCGTGACCGACGAGGCCGTGCTGGAGGCATTGGTCTCGGGTGAACGCAGCGCCGGTGCGGCGCTGGATGCCGACCTGACGCTCGCTGGAGACAAGGTCTCGGGCACCGCCGAGTACGTCCTGGGCGCCGACGCCGCGGGCGTGCTGTTGCTGCCGGCCGGGGATCGCGTGGTTCTGGTCGACGGCAGTGCTGCCGGGGTGACTATCGAACTGCTCACCGCTACCGACTTCTCTCTGCCGCTGGCCCGGGTCGTGTTCGATTCGGCTCCCGCGCAGGTGCTCAACGTCTCGCGGCAGCGGTTCTCCGACATCACCGCCGCCGTCCTTGCCGCCGAAGCGGCCGGCCTGGCGCGCTGGACCCTGCAGACCGCCACCGAATACGCCAAGGTGCGCGAGCAGTTCGGCAAGCCGATCGGCAGCTTCCAGGCCGTCAAGCACATGTGTGCCGAGATGCTGCTGCGTTCTGAGCAGATCTCGGTGTCGGCGGCCGACGCGGCGCGCGCGGTGTCCGAGTCTGACGACTCCCAGCTGTCGATCGCCGCTGCGGTGGCGGCGGCCGCGGGCGTGGACGCGGCCGAGGCCAACGCCAAGGACTGCATCCAGGTGCTCGGCGGTATCGGCATCACCTGGGAGCACGAGGCGCATCTGTATCTGCGTCGCGCATATGGGATTTCGCATGCACTCGGTGGCCGGCGCCGGTGGATTCGCCGGGTTTCGGCACTGACTCAGCAGGGCGTGCGCCGTGAGCTGCGGATCGATCTGGAGTCGGTGGCCGGTCTGCGCCCGGAGATCAGTGCCGCGGTCGCCGACGTGGCCGCACTGCCGGTGGAGAAGCGGCAGGTGGCCCTGGCCGAGTCGGGCCTACTGGCCCCGCACTGGCCGAAGCCTTACGGCCGCAACGCTTCTCCGGCCGAGCAGTTGCTGATCGATCAGGAGCTGGCCGCCGCCGAGGTGGAGCGCCCCGATCTGGTGATCGGCTGGTGGGCGGTGCCGACCATCCTGGAGCACGGCAGCCCGGAGCAGATCGACCAGTTCGTGCCGGCCACGTTGCGTGGTGACCTGGCCTGGTGCCAGCTGTTCTCCGAGCCGGGCGCCGGATCGGATCTGGCCGCGCTGCGGATGAAAGCTGTTCGCGCCGAAGGGCCCAACGGCGAGCCGGGTTGGAAGCTGACCGGACAGAAGGTTTGGACCTCGGCGGCACAGAAGGCGCACTGGGGGGTGTGCCTGGCGCGTACCGATGCCGAGGCTCCGAAGCACAAGGGCATCACCTACTTCCTGATCGACATGAAGACACCCGGCATCGTGATCCGCCCGCTGCGCGAGATCACCGGTGACGAGCTGTTCAACGAGGTGTTCTTCGACGACGTGTTCGTGCCCGACGAGATGGTCGTCGGCACCGTCAACGACGGCTGGCGGCTGGCCCGCACCACGCTGGCCAACGAGCGCGTGGCGATGGCCGGCGGGACGGCGCTGGGCAACCCGATGGAGGAGCTGCTGCGGACTCTCGGCGCGAAGCCGGATGTCGATCCGGCCGATCTGGACCGCCTCGGCGGGCTGATCCTCACGGCCCAGGTGGGCTCGCTGCTGGATCAGCGGATCGCCCAGCTGGCGGTCAGCGGTCAGGACACCGGCGCGCAGGCCAGCGCCCGCAAGCTGATCGGGGTGCGCTACCGCCAGACGCTCGCCGAGTTCCGGCTGGAACTGTCCGACGGCGGCGGTGTAGTGCGCAACCAAGAGGTGCACGACTTCCTCAACACCCGCTGCCTGACCATCGCCGGTGGCACCGAGCAGATCCTGCTGACCGTCGCCGGTGAGCGTCTCCTCGGCCTGCCCCGCTAGGTTTTCTCCCGCGAACAGACGCAAATGTTCCCGACACGCCGTGGTTTCGGGGACATACGCGTCTGCTCGCGCGATTAGTGCCCCCGCAGGTATCCCGCCAGCATCGTGACGATGCCGTCCTCGAGTTGTTCGGCATCGGCGGGTTTGTCGCACGCCAACAACCGGTGTGTCAGCGACTCGACGGTCGCGACGACCATGCGCGCCGCAAACCCGGTATCGGACACTGCAACGTCAGAGCGGCTGTCCAGCAAGGCTTTTGCCGCACTCACCGCCTCCGCTTCGGTGTGGTGCAACCGGTTCAGCAAGGCCGGTGATCGGGGAGCTTCTTCGAACAGCACCCGGTGCAGGCGGGTGTCGTCGCGGTGGTTGTCGATGGTCGCCCGGACGAACAGCCGGAGCAGGTCTTCGAGTGTCTCGGGCAGACCTGCGGAAGCGCGCTCGCGCAGCAGCGCCGTACCGGCGTCGACGTGCGCGTCGGTGAGCGCCGACAGGATCGCGTCCTTGTTCGGAAAGTACTGATACAGCGAGCCGATCGACAGATCCGCTGCTGCGGCGATGCGGTTGGTGGTCCCCGCGGCGTACCCGTATTCGGCGAAAACGCGAGCCGCGGCGTCGAGAATGGCCTGCCGGGTCTCGACGGAGCGCTGTTGTCTGGGCTGCTTACGTGCCCGGAACCGGTCGGTCGGGGTCATCCTCACCTCCGCACGAAAAGCGAGTAGTCAGCCGATGCGAGGCTCACGAAAATTGGTGACATGCAGCGCATCCACGTTGAGACGATTCTGCCCGCCGATACCGAACGAGTGTGGCAGGCCATGCAGCAGGTGCCGACGTTTCTCTACGTCTGCCGCGGACTGTTCGGCGTGCCGGCCCTGTCCGGCCGTACCGAGCCGTTCCAGGCCGGGGACCGGGGCACGGGTTGGCTGTTCGCCTTCCACGTGATCCCGGCCTACCGGCACACCATCGAGGTGCTCGATGTCGACGACAGTGCCCGCACGATCCGCACCCATGAGTACGGCGGAGTGCTGCGATCGTGGGATCACACACTGCACGTGGAACCGGTCACCGATCACTCGTGCCGGTACAGCGACACCGTCGAGATCGATGCCGGCCGACTCACTTCCGCTGTGGTGTTGCTGGCCCGCGGGATCTACGCCTACCGGCACCGCCGGTGGCGCCGGCTCGTGGACCGGCACATGTCAGAACCCGGTCTGGGTGCAGGCGGTGGGCGTCGTCAGGTTGACGCCGCCGAACACCACCTGGATGACTGAGCAGATGATGAACTGGTCCTTGGTGTTCGGCTGACCGGTCCGCCACTCGGTCGGGGTCGACACGCCTTCGATCCGGAAGCGTTCGATGGGCCCGCCGCCGAAGTAGGTCGCCGAGATCTCGACCTTGTTCGTCGAGCGGTACAGCTTCGACAGCACGTTGTCGTGGTTGGAGCCCTTGATCTCCCGGGGCATTCCGGCCGGGGCGCTGTAGGAGGCCTCCTGCCAGGTGTCCTTGTTGGTGCTGCGCAGGGTGATGGTCTGGCGGGCCCACGCGTCGCCCGGGAATCCGATCTGGCCGTCCGGCGTCAGCAGGTTGGCCTGGGTGTTGAACGTGCACTGGGTGCCCGCGCAGTCCGCGCTGACGTGCATCTCGATGTCGCCCTGCGGGCTGGGAATCGAGGTGACGGCCGAGTTCGCGGCCGCGGAGGCCGACGCGGGGAACGTCAGCGCCGCCGCGGTCAGCACCGCAGCCGCGCTCGCTGCGGAGAGCCTGTTGATCGTCATCGTCAAGAAAGGTATCCGCTCGTTACTCGTCGTAGGTGACTTCGACCGAATCTGACACCGGCGTGGCCTGGCAACCCAGGATCAGGCCCTCCTCGAGGTCGGAGGGTTCGAGCACGTCGTTGATCTTCATCTCGACGTCTCCGGACTTCTTGAGCACCGCGCAGGCGCCGCAATGGCCTTCGCGGCAGGAGAACGGTGCGTCCAGGCCCTTGTCCAGCAGCACGTCGAGCAGTGTGGCCGAACGCGGCCAGCGGACTTCGTGGGTGGTGCCGTCGAGGGTGACGACCGCGGTGGCCGGCCCCTGGTCGCTGTCGTCTTCTTCGATGACCACGGCGGCGAACGGGTCGGAGTCCAGGGACTTGAACACCTCGATGTGGATGCGCTCGTCGGCGGCGCCGGCCTGCTGCAGCGCCTGCTCGGCGGCGGCCATGAACGGTCCGGGCCCACAGATGAAGGCTTCGCGCGACGCGTAGGGCGCGACGAGTCCGGCCAGCGCGGCGGGGCTGGGCAGCCCTTGCACGGTCTCGAGCCAGTGCACGACGGTGAACCGATCCGGGTACTTGGCGGCCAGCTCGCGCAGCGCCGCGCCGAAGATGACGGAGTTTTCGTCGCGGTTGGCGTAGACGAGGACGACGTTGCCGCTGCCCTCGGCGAGCGCGGACTTGCAGATCGCCATCATCGGCGTGATGCCGCTGCCCGCGGCCAGCAGCAGGAAGTCGGTGTCGAGATCCTTGGGCACGAACGTCCCGGACGGGGCCAGCACGTGCATGCGCATCCCGGCGTGTGCGTTGTCGCACAGCCAGTTCGACGCGTAGCCGTCGGCGGTCCGCTTGACCGTGACGGTCAGCTGGTCGTCGGTCACCGGCGAGCTTGACAGCGAGTAGCAGCGGGCCACCGAGCCGGTGCGATCGCTCGGCACCCGCAAGGTCAGGAACTGGCCTGGGGCGTAGCGCAACCGGTCGGCAGGGATGCTCGAACCCTCGGGAACGCTGAACACCAGAGACCGCGCGTCGGCGGTCTCCTCGATGACGGCGCTCACCTGCAGTTCGAGGACATGGCTGCCCAGTGGCTCATCGGTCACGGCTGGCCCCTCTCTTCACTCATAACTAGAACAGGTTACAAAAACATACTTGCCCAGGTCCAGCCGCTCATTGCAACCCGCTACTCGACACAAATCGTAACGTGTTCTAATCTCTGTCTAGGCGGTCAGCTCGCGCTCATCGCAGTCCGATTCTTGGGAGGCATTTCCGTGACATCCATTGAACAGCGTGACGTGCAGGCAGTTCTGGCCGGCATCGATGAACTGTTGCCGACGCTGCGTGAGCGCGCTCAGGAGACCGAGGATCTGCGCAAGCTGCCCGACGCGAACGTCAAGGCGCTGGAAGACATCGGTTTCTTCAAGCTGCTGCAGCCCGAGCAGTGGGGCGGCCTGCAGTGCGACCCGACGATCTTCTACGAGGCGGTCCGGCGGCTGGCCAGCGCCTGCGGTTCCACCGGCTGGGTGGCCGGCATCATCGGGGTGCACAACTGGCACCTGGCGCTGTTCGACCAGCAGGCCCAGGAAGACGTCTGGGGTGAGGACACCTCGGTTCGGATCTCCTCCTCGTACGCCCCGATGGGTGCCGGCACCGTGACCGAGGCCGGCGACGGCTACATCGTCAACGGCGCCTGGAACTGGTCCTCCGGTTGCGACCACGCCACCTGGGCCTTCCTCGGCGGCCCGGTCATCAAGGACGGCCGCCCGGTCGACTTCGGCAGCTTCCTGATCCCGCGCACCGACTACCAGATCGACGACGTCTGGAACGTCGTCGGCCTGCGCGGCACCGGCAGCAACACCGTCGTGGTCAAGGACGTGTTCGTGCCCAAGCACCGCTTCCTGTCCTACAAGGCGATGAACGACGGCACCGCCGGCGGTTACCAGACGAACACCGCTCCGGTGTACAAGATGCCTTGGGGCACGATCCATCCCACCACCATCTCGGCGCCGATCGTCGGTATGGCCTACGGTGCCTACGACGCACACGTCGAGCACCAGGGCAAGCGGGTCCGCGCCGCGTTCGCCGGCGAGAAGGCCAAGGACGATCCGTTCGCCAAGATCCGCATCGCCGAGGCGGCCAGCGACATCGACGCCGCCTGGCGTCAGCTGTCCGGCAACGTCGCCGACGAGTACGCGCTGCTGGTCGCCGGTGAGGAAATTCCGTTCGAGCTGCGGGCCCGGGCCCGTCGCGATCAGGTGCGTGCCACCGGCCGCGCGATCGCCTCGATCGACCGTCTCTTCGAGGCTTCGGGTGCCACCGCGCTGTCCAACGACGCTCCGGTGCAGCGGTTCTGGCGTGATGCGCACGCCGGGCGCGTGCATGCCGCCAACGATCCCGAGCGTGCCTACCTGATCTTCGGCAACAACGAGTTCGGCCTGCCCCCGGCCGACACGATGGTCTGATCGATGACTGCCACGCAAGAGATTACGTTCGAGTCCACTTCGCGGTACGCCGATGTGCAGGCCGGCGAGCTGGCCATGCGGTTGCACTACCACGAGGCGGGCGACCCGACGGCGCAGACCATCGTGCTGTTGCACGGCGGCGGGCCCGGTGCGTCCAGCTGGTCGAACTTCGGCCGCAACATCGCGGTGCTGGCCGAGCACTACCACGTGCTGGCCATCGACCAGCCGGGTTACGGCCTCTCGGACAAGCACACCGAGCATGAGCAGTACAACCGCTACAGCGCCAAGGCGGTGCTGGGTCTGCTCGACAAGCTGGAGATCACGGGACGGGTTCCGCTGCTGGGCAACTCGCTCGGCGGCGGCACCGCGGTCCGCTTCGCGCTGGACTACCCGGACCGCGCGGGCAAGCTGGTGCTGATGGGTCCGGGTGGCCTGTCGGTCAACCTGTTCGCGCCGGATCCGACCGAGGGTGTCAAGGCGCTGGCCAAGTTCAACTACGAACCGACGCGCGAGAACCTCGAAGCCTTCATCCGGATCATGGTGTTCGACCAGAAGCTGGTCACCCCCGAGCTGGTCGATGAGCGGTTCGCGATCGCCAGCACGCCGGAGTCGCTGGCCGCCACCCGCGCCATGGGCAAGTCGTTCGCCGGTGCGGACTTCGAGCTGGGCATGATGTGGCGCGAGGTGTACAAGCTGCGTCAGCCGGTGCTGCTGATCTGGGGCCGCGAGGACCGGGTCAACCCGCTCGACGGGGCGCTGGTCGCGGTCAAGCAGATTCCGCGGGTGCAGCTCCACGTCTTCGGGCAGTGTGGACACTGGGCTCAGGTCGAGAAGTTCGACGAGTTCAACAAACTCACCATCGATTTCCTTGGGGGTTAGCAGATGAGCATCAAGGCACTCGGCTACATGCGCATCGAGGCCACCGATGTCGCGGCCTGGCGTGAATTCGGGCTGAAGGTCCTGGGCATGGTGGAGGGCGAGGGTGCCATCCCGGGCGCGCTCTACCTGCGGATGGACGACTTCGCAGCCCGCCTGGTGATCGTGCCGGGCGAGCAGGACCGGCTGTTGGTCTCCGGCTGGGAGGTCGCCGACGCGCCCGCGCTGCAGAGCTTGCGCGAGACCCTGGCCAAGGCCGGTGTCGATTTCACCGAGGGCACCAAGGACGAGATCCGCGAGCGTCGAGTCGAGGGCTTCATCCGGTTCTCCGATCCCGCGGGCAATGTGCTCGAAGCCTTCCACGGCGCGCAGTACCTGGGCCGGCGCTTCGTCAGCCCCTATGGCCACAAGTTCGTCACTGCCGAACAGGGCCTGGGACACGTGGTGCTGACGTGTGACGACGACGCCGCAGCTCAGGCGTTCTACCAGGACGTGCTGGGCTTCCGGCTGCGCGATTCGATGAGCCTGCCCCCGCAGCTGGCGGGTCGCCCGGCCGACGGTGATCCGGTGTGGCTGCGCTTCTACGGCTGCAACCCGCGTCACCACGCGCTGGCCTTCATGCCGATGCCCAACCCGACCGGCATCGTGCACCTGATGGTCGAGGTGGAGAACTCCGACGATGTCGGCTTGTGCCTGGATCGCGCCAACCGACGGAACGTGAAGATGTCGGCGACGCTGGGCCGGCACATCAACGACAAGATGCTGTCCTTCTACATGAAGACCCCGGGTGGGTTCGACATGGAATTCGGTTGTGAGGGACTGGAAGTCGAGGACGAGAGCTGGATCGCCCGCGAGAGTGTGGGCATCAGCCTCTGGGGCCACGATTTCTCCGTCGGGTTCAAGTGACGCAGGGTTTCCTATGACACAGGCTCAGCCGATCGATCCGCGCACCTTCCGAAATGTGCTCGGCCAGTTCTGCACTGGCGTCACGGTCATCACGACCCTGCACGACGACGTGCCGATCGGCTTTGCCTGCCAGTCGTTCGCCGCGTTGTCGCTCGACCCGCCGCTGGTGTTGTTCTGCCCCACCAAGCAGTCGAGGGCATGGCAGGCCATCGAGGCCAGTGGGAAGTTCTGCGTGAACATGCTGCACGAGAAGCAGCAGCATGTGTCCGCGCAGTTCGGCTCCAAGGCTCCGGACAAGTTCGCCGGAATCGACTGGACGCCATCGGAACTCGGTTCTCCGGTGATCGACGGCAGCCTCGCCCACATCGACTGCAACGTGCACTCCGTACACGACGGTGGCGACCATTTCGTGGTGTTCGGTGCGGTGCACTCGTTGTCCGAGGTTCCCAAGCGTAAGCCTCGGCCGCTGCTGTTCTACCGCGGCGAGTACACCGGTATCGAGCCGGACAAGAACACTCCGGCGCAGTGGCGTGACGATCTGGAAGCGTTCCTCACGACCACCACGTCCGACACCTGGCTCTGACTTTTCGTCGTTGACACCGACTGGGCCCTCTCCTTCGGGAGGGGGCCCAGTTCGTGTTTCAGCACATATTTACGCTGGCGGAATTCAGGGTAGGCATACCTATTGATATTTAGGGAAACCTAAGCTAATTTTTGGTCGTTCCTCAGTCAACTATCAGCTTTCAGGAGTTTTCGTGCCCCAACCTGCCCTGTCGTCCGGCCATACCGTGGCGGCGAGTCGCAAGGACAAGTTCCTTATCGCCGGCGCCGCAATGGTGACTGCCGGTGCCATCGCGGTAACACCGGTCGCCCAGAACACGGCGGTCATTCAGCAGGCGCAGAGCTTTGCCTACGACCTGACGGCCTCGATGGATGCCACCGCCTCCCCGGTCGATGTCTACGGGTCGCTGCTCGGCAACACGGTCGGCAACCTCGAGCTGCTCGGTGCCGCGATCGCTGACAATCCCGCGCCGTTCCTGAGCCAGGTGTTCGAGAACCAGCAGGGTTACGCAGCGAAGTTCGGCGAGGCATTCACAGCCATTCCCACCAACCTGCAGAACTGGTACAACGGCGCCAACGGGAAGGAAAAGCTGGCGCAGGCGCAAGCCGCACTCGAGGCCGGCGATATCGGCGAGGCGTACCGGTGGTTCAACCACTCGATGCTGTACGCGTTCCAGGGGGCCTTCGGCTCGTTGATCGCTCCTGGCTTCATTCTGTCGGGCATTCCGCGCAACGGGACGGAGTATCTGACCGGCATTCCGGAGCAGATGGCGCAGAACTTCACCAATCTGATCGCCGCGACCTTCACGTCGAGCGTCGTCGTGAGCGCCCTGTTCCAGGGTGCCTTCGCCACGGTCAGTGGCCCGGCGTTCGAGCTCGCCCGCGTTGCCGAGGCGATCAGCACCAGCGTGGCCGCGGGCGATGCCCAGGGGGCCTTCAACGCCGTGGTCAACACGCCGGGAATTCTGGTCAACGCCGCGCTCAACGGATTCGACTACTCCGATGCCGATCCCGACTCGGGCTCCGTGAACTACACCGAGTGGCCGGCGTTGCTTACGTTCGCCGAGCCGGACGAGCAGGGCGGCGCCAGGACCGTCCCGGGGTTGCTGCAGAACCTTCTGGTCAACCTCCCCAAGAAGTTCGCCGAGGCCATTGACAACACCCCGGAGGAGCCGGCCCCGTCGGCGGTGCCGACGAGCGTCACCGCTCAGCTGGTGTCCGCGGTTACGCCCGAGGCGGCGTTGACCGACGCGGTCGTCGAGGCTCCGAAGGATGAGGCCGCCGTCGAGGCCGCGAAGCCTGAGAGCCCGGCTGTCGAGTCCGCGAAGAATGCGGTCGAGTCGGTGAAGGCTGAAACCCCGGCTGTCGAGTCCGTGAAGGTGGAGGCGCCGGCCGCGACTGCCGCTGCGACCACGACGGATGAGGTTGCCGCCGAACCCGCTGCGACGCCCGCCGCTGACAAGTCGGTGACCACCGATGCCAAGACCACGGGCAAGACGAAGGTGGCCGACCGGATCAAGGCCAAGATCAACGAGGCCAAGGAAGCCCGGCAGGCCAAGGCCAAGGAGGCCAAGGAAACCAAGGCAGCCAAGGTCAAGGAAACCAAGACCAAGGAGACCAAGGCCGATTCCAAGGGTGCCGGCGACTCCAAGGGCAGCTCGGGCTCGTCCGAGTAATTGAAAGCTGCGTAGCTGGGCCCCATCCGTGAGGGTGGGGCCCAGTTTCGTATCGGTCACGTGCCATCCCGCTGACCGATTGATCAGAACATCCATTGACAAATAGCCAGCCAAATGTAACGGTTTGATCGACTGATCAAATCATCGAAAGGATAGCCAATGGCAGGCAGAGTCGAGGGCAAGGTTGCTCTGGTAACCGGGGCGGCACGCGGGCAGGGGCGCAGCCACGCGTTGCGATTGGCGCAAGAAGGTGCCGACATCATCGCCGTCGACGTCTGCCGCCCGGTTACCGACACCAGCGCGATCCCGGCCTCGACCCCCGATGATCTGGCCGAGACCGCGGATCTGGTCAAGGGGCTGGATCGCCGCATCGTCACCGCGGAGCTGGACGTGCGTGATTTCGATGCGCTCAAGGAGGCCGTCGACGGCGGTGTCGAGCAGTTCGGCCGGCTCGACATCGTGGTCGCCAACGCCGGTATCGGCAACGGTGGCGACGTGCTGCACGAGACCAAGGAATCCGACTGGGACGACATGATCGGCGTCAACCTGTCTGGCGTCTGGAAAACCGTGAAAGCCGCAGTACCACACCTGATTTCCGGTGGACGGGGTGGCTCGATCGTACTGACCAGCTCGGTCGGCGGGCTCAAGGCCTACCCGAACACCGGTCACTACATCGCGGCCAAGCACGGCGTAATCGGCCTGATGCGCAGCTTCGCGGTGGAGTTGGGCCAGCATTCGATCCGGGTGAACTCGGTGTGCCCGACCAACGTGAACACCCCGATGTTCATGAACGAGGGGACGATGAGGCTGTTCCGTCCCGACCTCGAGAATCCGGGTCCCGACGACATGGCGGTGGTCGCCCAGTTGATGCACGTGCTCCCCGTCGGCTGGGTGGAGCCCGTCGACATCAGCAACGCGGTGCTGTTCCTGGCCTCCGACGAGGCCCGCTACATCACCGGCCTGCCGGTCACGGTCGACGCGGGCAGCATGCTCAAGTAGCGGACGCGGTGCCGAACCGGCGCAGGAATCGTTCGACGAAGGCGCGGAACTCGGCGTGGCCCTCGGTCACGCCGACCGCCTCTTCGTTGCACAGGCTGCGGGCGGACTGGGTGAGCAGCATCGACATCACCACCGGCGGGAACTCCTCCATGTCCACACCGTGGGCGCGGAGGACGCCGGCCATGGCGGTGGCCTCGATGTCGCGGACCCGCTCGGAGTACGTCTTGAGTTCGACGCCGATCGCCTTGCGGTGATTGGCCAGCGCCATGAACTCGGTGTTCAGCCCGGTCACCCGCGAGTCGGAGTTGATCAGCCACAGGGCCCGGAGCGGATCGTCGGTGGTGATGGCCTCGCGCAGCCGGGCCAGGGCCGCGTCGGCGCCGCTGCGCAGTACCGCGATGTACAGGTCGTCGAGGGTGTCGAAGTAGTAGTAGACGAGCGCCGAGCGGACACCGGCCACGGCGGCGATGCGCCGGGTGGTGGCTGCGGCGTAGCCCTCGTCCCGGATGACCTGGGCGGTCGCCTCGATCAGCCGCTTGCGGGTGCCCGCGTCCTTCTCCTTGGCCGCCCGTGCTGCCACCATCACTGCACCCTCCGAAAATCATTGCCCGACAACAGGTATTTCGTTCTCGCAGAGAACCTTGACCGCCGAAGGCCGGGGGTGGTAAGCATGAGCCATCCTAACGGTTTGATCGACTGATCAAATTTAGAACTGAGGAAACAGATGCTCCACGACATGAGCACGACCCGGGTCCGGGTGGACGCCGGTCTGTGCGAAGGCCATGCCCTGTGCATCCAACTTGCCCCTGAGGTGTTCGACCTGTCCGACGACGAGGTGGCCAGTGCTGCCCCGGTGACCGGGCAGTGGGATCAAGGTACCTGGGACAACGTCAAATCTGCCGTCGACGCCTGCCCGCGCCAGGCGATCAGCCTGCTCAACACCAGCACGAAAGGCCAGTGAGCCATGACCGATCTCGCCTCCGTCGACTACTTCGCCGACCCGGCGGTCGCCCAGGACCCGTACGACTATTACGAGTACCTGCGCAGTAATGGGCCGGTCTTCGCCGAACCGCACCACGGCGTGGTCGCCGTGACGGGCTATCAGGAAGTGATGGCCGCCTTCAAAGACCACGGCTCGTTCTCTGCGGTGAACGCGATCGGCGGCCTGTTCCCGCCGCTGCCCTTCGTGCCCGAGGGCGATGACATCAGCGAGCAGATCGAGGCACACCGCCACTTGTTCCCGATCCACGAGCACATGGTGGTGATGGACCCGCCGCAGCATGAGCGGGCCCGCTCGCTGCTGAGCAAGCTGCTGACGCCGCGCCGGCTCAAGGAGAACGAGGACTACATGTGGCAGCTGGTCGACCGCCAGCTCGACCGGTTCCTCGACAACGGCAGATGCGAGTTCCTGTCGGAGTACGCCAAGCCGTTCGCCACCTCCGCGATCATCGACCTGCTGGGTGTTCCTGAGGAGGACCGCCCCGAATTCCTTGCCGCGCTGGGCGCCGAGCGGCCGGAGGGCAACCGGGTCGGCGCGCTCGACGGCGAGCCGGTGGGGCTGGACCCACTGCAGTACCTGGACGACAAGTTCGCCGGATATCTCGCGGAGCGCCGGCGCGAGCCGCGCGGTGACGTGCTCTCCGGCATGGCCACCGCCACTTATCCCGACGGCTCGACGCCGGAGCTCCTGGAGGTGGTCAAGCCGGCGACATTCCTGTTCGCCGCCGGCCAGGAGACCGTCACCAAGCTGCTCACCGCCGCCGTCCAGGTGTTGGGCGACTACCCGGAGTTTCAGCAGACGTTGCGCGAAAACCCGGACGGTATACCGACTTTCATCGAGGAAGCGCTACGGATGCATTCTCCGACGAAGGTCGACTTCCGGCTCGTCCGCAAGAGCACCACACTCGGCGGCGTACCGCTGCAGGCGGGGACCATCGTGATGCTGTGCCTCGGCGCGGCCAACCGCGATCCCCGCAAGTTCGACGATCCGCACGAGTTCCGGCCGGATCGCAAGAACGTCCGCGAGCACATCGCGTTCGGCCGCGGCATCCACACTTGCGCCGGTGCACCGCTGGCCCGCGTCGAGGGCCAGATCACCGTCCGCCGCCTGCTGGACCGCATGCGGGACATCGGAATCGACGAATCTGCCCACGGTCCGGCCGGAGCGCGGAACTACACGTATGAGCCGACGTTTCTGCTGCGGGGCCTTACCGAGCTGAACATCACGTTCACCCCAGCGAAAGGCTGACCGGACCGCCGCGGTGGTCCACGGCATCGAGGATGCTCGACGGCACCCGGAACACCCGGCCCGGTGAGGCCGGCCACGGCAGGGATTTGCGACCGATGACCTTGCCATCCTGGCGGGCAACCACTTTCGGGATCCGCACCAGGGTGTCGGTCCACAGCAGCAGGCGGTTCCGGGCCGGCGCGGGGTCACCGGGCCGCACCAGGCCGGGGGCGACCCAGCGCAGCGGTGCCGCGGCCTCGATGCGGACCGCGCCGTCCGGGGTGGGTGTGCCGTTCAGGTAGCGGCGCACCTGGGCGGCCACGTGGCGGCCGTCGAGCGCGGCGATGTCGGCGGTGTCCACCGGGTGCAGCAGATTGCCGATCGCGAACACGCCGTCCCGGCTGGTCCGTAGCGCGGTGTCCACGACGGGCCCCAGGCTCTTGGGGTCCATGTCGAGCCCGGCCGAGCGGGCCAGTTCGTGGTCGGGAATCCAGTCCCCGGTGAACACCACGGTGTCGCAGGCCACGATGCGGCGCTGTCCGGTGCGGGTGTTCTCGACTTCGACGCCGACGACGACGCCCTTGCCGATGATGCGGGTCACCCGAGTCGTGGTGGCGATGTCGACGCCCATCAACGGGGTGCGGCCGGCGATGTTGAATACCGCGTACGACTCGGGCGACGGGTATTCGCTTGTCATCAGGACGGTTTCGCATCCGGCGTGTTTGAGGGTGAGCACCGCCGAGTAGCTGACCAGTTCGGCGCCCACCACGACGGCGCGCCTGCCGACGCTGCGGTGCTGAAGGTGCACGGTGTTCTGCAGTTGGCCGGTGGTGTAGACCCCGGCGGGCCGGTCACCCGGGATCATCCGGGCCGGGCGGGCCCGTTCGCGGGCGCCGGTGGCCAGGATGACGGCGCGTGCGTCGAGGATTTCGCGGCCCGACGGTGAGGTGACTTCCAGAGATCTGTCGCCGGCCCAGCCGGTGACCATGGTGGAGGTGCGGATCTCGGCCCCGGCGGCGGTGGCCTCGCGGACCAGGCGTCGTGCATATGCCGGCCCGCTGATGAACGTCTTCATGTCCCGGATGCCGTAGCCTGGGTGGTCGCTATGCCGTGGAATACCTCCAGCCTCGGATTCGCGTTCCAGCACAACCACATTCAGCCCGGTACTGCCGGCCAGTTCGGCTGCGGCGGTCAGGCCCGCGGGCCCGCCGCCGATGATCGCGACGTCGTAGGTACTCACTGGTGGTTCTCCTGAGATTCCCGCTCGAAGATTCCCTGCACCTCGGCGCCGCAGAAGAAGGCCTGGCAGCGGCCGTTCATCACACGGGTACGTCGGCGCAGGCCTTCCAGGGCGGTGGGTGGGATGACGGAATGACAGGCATCGCGCAGTTCGCCTTCGGTGACGCGTTCGCAGAAGCACACGATCCGGCCGTAGGCGGGGTCGGCGGCGATCTTCTCGGCCTGCTGATAGGGGCGGGGGAATGCCTCGCCGAGGTTGGGCATCTGTGGCGGGTCCGGCAGTTCGTCGGCCGGGCTCAGCTGAAGGCCGGCCGCGATCAGTTGATCGCGGGCGTATTCGGCAATGGCCATGCCCGCGGTCAGGCCGGTGGAGCGGATCCCGCCGACCAGAAGGTAATGCTGCGCCGGATCGGCCTCGATCAGGTAATCGCCGTGGTCGATCGCGGCGCGCAGTCCCGCATAGGTCGCGGTGACCTCCTCGGTCAACAGCCGGGGCATCAACGCGCGACCCTTTTCCAGGAGGAACTCGAATCCACTCTCGGAGGTACCGGTGGCAGTGCGGTCGGTGAGGTCCTCGGAAGTCGGGCCGAGCATGACGTTGCCATAGATGGTGGGGCTGACCAGAACACCCTTGCCCCGCGATGTCGGAACCGGCAGCACGATCTTGTCGACCAGTGGCCGAGCCAGCTTGTCGTAGACGATCAGCTCGCCGCGGCGCGGGGTCACGGTGAAACGCGAGTAGCCGAACAGGTTGTCGATGACGTCGGCTCCCAGGCCGGCCGCATTGACCACCCACCGGGTGCGCACCGCGCCGGCGGACGTGTGCAGTGTGGTGACCGCGTCACCAATCTCGACGCGTTCCACCCGGTGATCGGTCAGCAGGGTGGCGCCGCGGTTGACGGCGTCGGTGGCCAGCGCGAGGTTCACCGTCCAGGTGCAGATGATGGATTCGTCGGGCACAGTGAGCCCACCGAGTGCGCCCGGCCCCAGAGCGGGGACCGCGGCGTAGACGGCCGTGGAATCGACGAGCTCGCACCGGTGATACCCGTTGGCCTCGGCCTTCTCCTTCAAACCCGGTAGGGCGTCAAGTTGTTCGTCGTCCCAGGCCACCAGGATCGCGCCGGTGTGCTCGACGGGGATGCCGGTGCGGGCCGCGTAGTCGGACAGCAGCTGATAACCGCGGCTGACCATGGTGGATTCCAGCGTTCCTGGCTTGGCGTCGAATCCGGTGTGCAGGATCGCGGTGTTGGCCTTGCTGGTGCCGTCGCCGACGTCGTCGCGGGCTTCGAGCAGGGCGACCGACAGTTGGTGGCCGCACAGCTCGCGGGCGATGGCCGAGCCGACGATGCCGGCGCCGATGACCACGACGTCGAACACGTCGGAGGTCGGGGTGTTCATGAAATCTCCTGTTTGTACGTGGTCTCGGCCAGTTCGCGCCAGGCCGAACGGAATTCGGCGGCGCGTACCGGGCTCCACCGGGGTTCGTAACGCGCCGAGGGCGTCCAGTCCGCGACGACGTCGGACACCGATTTGTCGGGCGCCAGGCTGAGCCGGGCCAGCGCGGCGGCGCCCAGTGCGGTGGCATGCGCCGAGGGATAGACGTCGACGGGCACTTGCAGGACGTCGGCGCAGGCCTGCATCAGCACAGTGGACTGGGTGAGCCCGCCGTCGGCGCGCAGCCGGGTCAACGGCGCTGCGTCGGCGTCGATCGCCGAGACCAGCTCGGCGACCTGCGCGGCGATGCCCTGGAGGACCGCCAACACGATATGTCCGCGCCCGGTCGACAGGGTCATCCCCGAGATCGTCGCGGTGGCTTGGGATTTCCACCACGGCGCGGCCAGGCCGGCTAGCGCGGGCACGCACAGCACACCGGCGTTGTCGGCTTCGGCGATCGCGTCCATCTCGGCGGCACCGCTGATCACACCGAGCGAGGTCAGCCATTTGACGGCCGACGCCGCGGTGTAGACCTGGCCGTCGATGCAGAACGAATCGACGCCGCCGACCCGCCAGGCCACCGACGACGTCAGGCCCGTGGTCGAACGCACCGGGGTGGTCCCGGTGTTCGACAGCAGGAAGGCGCCGGTACCGAAAGTGCACTTGGCCATGCCGGATTCGAGGCACGCCTCAGCCAACAGCGCGGCCTGCTGGTCCACCACGATCCCACCGACCGGGACGTCGGGCCCGAACGCCGATGTGGTGCCGACGATCTCGTCATTCGCCGCGATCCGTGGCAGACGTTCGCCGTCCAGGCCGAACAGCGCCAACAGGTCGGGACTCCAGTCGTGGGTGCCGAGGTCCACGGCGGCCGACCGGCTGGCCGTCGAGGCATCGGTGACGAACTCACCGGTGAGCTGGTGCAGCAGCCAGGTATCCGAGGTCGTCACGACGCCGGTCGACTCGACATGGCGGCGCAGCCATGCCATCTTCGGTGCCGAGAAGTACGGGTCGAGCACCAATCCTGTTCGGGCGGCGATCATCTCGGCATGCGCGCCGAGCTCTGCGCACAGGGCTTCGGCCCGGCGATCCTGCCAAACCAGGGCCTGGGTCAGCGGCTTGCCGGTCGCCGGATCCCAGGCCAGCACGGTCTCGCCCTGATTCGCCAGCGACACCGCCTCCACCGGCCGAGCGGCCTGTTCAAGGGCGGCGCGGCCGGCGCCGAGCACGGACTCCAGCAGCTCTGCCGGGTCCTGCTCGACGCCGCCGCCGTCGAGGTAACGCGGGTGCACCGGAACCTCGGCCAACCCGACCACACCCTGTTCGGGGTCGACGACGATCGCCTTGGTCCCCGAGGTGCCTTGGTCGATGGCCAGTACGGTCATTTCACAGTTTCCTCGGTGCCTGCGACCTCATCGAGTTCAGCGTCGATCGAGGCCATCTCGGGCATCTTGAGACCATCTTTGCCTCGGGTGACCAGCAGGTAGCCGAGGTACACCGCGCCGATCGCGACCATGGCCAGAACGTAGAGCCATGGATCCTTGAAGGACGCGTCGCGGAACAGGGCGAGCTCGAACACCAGCCAGACCACTGCGACCACCAGCACCGGAATCTCCCAGCGGCCCAGGCTGAATCCTGCGCTGGCGGGCAGCTTCTTGCGGGTCGCGATGTAGAGCACGATGGTGATGGCGTAGATCGAGGCGGGCAGCAGGGTGGCCGCCGAGAACAGCTTGAACAGCGCATCGGTGCTGGTCGAGAAGATCCCCAGGATCACCGCCGAAGTGGCTGCCATGAACACGGTGGCGTTGGCCGGGGTGCGGAACCGAGGCGAAACCTTGTGCAGCACCTGCCACCCCGGGAAGCGCTGATCGCGCGACATCGCCCAGACCAGCCGCACGCCGCTCATCAGGATCACCAGTCCGCAGGCGAAGATCGCGATGGCCACCAGCACGAGCAGTGCGGTGCCGACGAAGGAGCCGAGAATGTCGCGGATCACGTCGGCGATCGGGGTGCCCGACTGGGCCAGCGTGGTCGGGTCGTTGACGGCGGCGGTGACCACCAGCAGGAACAGGAAGCCCAGGATGCCGGAGGCCAGCACTGCCTGCCACATGGCGCGTGGCACAACGATTTCGGGCTTCTTGGTTTCCTCGGCCAGGTTGGCGGCGGACTCGAAGCCGACGATGGTGAAGGCGCCGAGCAGGAAGCCGAGCATCCACGGTCCCACCGAGGTGGCGGTGCCGAAGCTCCAGTACCCCTCGGCCGGGATGTCGCCGCGGGAGAACAGGTTTCCGACCGACAGCTTGTGCGCGATGACGCCGACGATGAACAGCAGGACCACGAGGGCGACCATGCCGATCAGCTCCGCGGTGACCGCGAAGTTGTTGACCCGCTCGGTCCACTTGGTGGACAGCCCGACGAGCAATGCCTGCAGGAACAGCACCGCGGCGGTGATCTCGAATGACGTCAGCGCGGTTCCGGTGAAGTCGAACAGTGCGGGCACCACGGTGGCGGCCACGGTGTAATCCACTGCGACCACGACGATCGCGAGGAAGGTGAACGAGATCCAGCCGGTGATCCAGCCGAGGATCGGATTGGCCAGCCGTGACACCCACTGGTAGGCGTAGCCGGTGACCGGGATGCGGGCGGCCAGCGAGCCAAGCAGGAGCGCGACCGCGACCTGGCCGACGATGACGAACGGCCAGGTCCAGATGCCCAGCGGGCCCGAGCTGTTGAGGACGCTGCCGTAGGTGGTGAAGATCCCGGTGGCGATCGAGACGAACGCGAAGGCCACGGCGAACGACGCGAATTTGCCGGTGCCGCGTTCCAGGGTTTCGGTGTAGCCGTATGGCGATGTGGAAGAATTTGTCACTGATCGGGCTTTCTGAGGGGAATTGACTGTTTCGCGAAGGAATTGCTCGGTCCGCGGGCGACGCTGCAACGTCGCCCGCACCCGTTTCAGGCGCTTGCCGGCCGCGCCGGCATGACCACACCTCCCGTCTCCTCGAGTGCCGCGGCCACGGCCGGGTCGGTGTTCTGGTCAGTGATCAGTCCGTTGACGGCGCTCAGATCACACACTCGGTACGGCGCCACCTGCCCGAGCTTGGAGGAGTCGGCCAGGATGTAGCTGCGCGCGCTGTTGGCGATGATCGTTCGGCGGACGTCGATCTCGTCGAGGTGGAAGTCGGTGAGACCGGCTGCCGCGTCCACCCCGCCGGACCCGAGCAGGGCGATATCGGCGTAGATGTCGCTGAAGAAGGCCTTGGTGTGTGCGTTCGAGCAGGCCAGGTCGCCGGCGCGGACCCGTCCGCCGGCCAGCAGCAGCTCGATTCCCGGGCGGTCAGCGAGTTCCACCGCCACCGGCAGGGACGGGGTGATCACGGTGCCGGTGAACGCGCGGGGGATGGCCTGGGCCACGGCGACGGCCGTGGTCCCGATGTCGATGATCACGGTCTGCCCGTTTTCGAGGAGTCCTGCGGCCACCCGGGCCAGCTGGGCTTTCGCCTGATGGCGGATCATCGTCCGCTCGGAGTACGACGGTTCGATCGGGCGGTGGTCGGCGACCGCGGCGGCGCCGCCGTGGACCCGGCGCAGGGCGCCGCGTTCTTCGAGAAACGCCAGGTCGCGGCGCACGGTCTCGGCTGATACCCCGAGGCGGCGGACCAGTTCGTCCGTGCTGACGGCTTGAGCGGTGCCTACCGCCTCGACGATCGCCTCATGACGCTCAACCGGCAGCACGGCTGACCGTCAATGTGGATTTCTGACCGTTCATGACGGTTATTGTGGGGTGTTGCCTGGCTCACGTCAACCGGAACTGGAAAATCAGCGCACAGCGATCCGGATGTTCTTCACCTGCTGGAACTCGTGGAGACCATCGACGCCGCCGGTGCGCCCGGCGCCGCTCTGTTTGTATCCGCCGTAGGGACCCTGCGGGGAGATGTCGCTGAACTGGTTGATCCACACCGACCCGGATTCCAGCTGACGAGCCACGCGATGTGCCCGGTTGAGATCCGTCGTCTGGACGAAGGCGTTGAGGCCGTACGGGGTGTCGTTGGCGATCCGCACGGCCTCATCCTCGTCACGGAATCGCATCACCGACACCACCGGCCCGAAGGTCTCCAGTTGCGCGAGTTCCGAGGCGTTGTCCACGCCACCGAACACGGTCGGTTCGATGTAGTAACCGTCGGCGAGCTCACCATCGATCCGCTTGCCGCCCAACAACAACTCCCCGGCCCCGCTGGACACCGCGGTGTCGACGGCGGACAGGATCCGGTCGGCCGCGGCTTGGCTGATCACCGGCCCGAACGTGGTCGCCGGATTCATCGGGTCACCGATTCTCGCCGAGCCGATGACGCCGAGGAACTTCTCCAGGAATTTGTCATAGATCGCGTCGTGGACCAGTATCCGGCTCGCGCACGCGCAGCTCTGCCCCGATTGCATGAGCGGGCCCTGATGGGCCGACAGCGATGCGGCCAGATCGAGATCGGCGTCGGCGAAGATGAGGTTGGCCGATTTGCCGCCCAGCTCGGTGACCACCGGAGTGAGATTGGTTGCGGCGGCTTGTAATACCTTGCGCGCCGTAGCGCCGCCGCCGGTGAAGGCGATCTTGCCGATGCCGGGATGACGGACCAGGGCGTCGCCACCTTCGGCGTCGGCGGGGACGACGGTGACCAGCCCCTCGGGCAGTCCCGCCTCCAGGCACAACTCGCCGAAGCGCAGTGCCGCGAACGGCGCGAGCTCCGACGGTTTGAGGACGACGGCATTGCCGGCCGCCAGTGCCGGGGCGACGCACGACCCGGTGACGACCAGCGCGCCATTCCACGGCGTGATGACACCGACCACCCCGTACGGTTCGCGTTCGACGAGGTTGATGTCGAACGACCCGTTGACCGGTGTCGTCACTCCGTGCGGTTTGTCGGCGTAGCCCGCGAAATGTCGCAGGAACCGTTCGAGCAGCATTGCGGTGCCGGCGAACGAGATCGGTACCGCGTAGTCCGCCACGTTGAGTTTCGCGAGCTCGTCGAGGTGCTCGTGCACCACGTCGGCCAGGCCGATCAGCAGGTCGCGTCGCCGGTCGACGGTAAGCGCCACCCATTCGCGTTGCGCCTTGGCTGCCGCCCGGACCGCATTGTCGATCTCGGCCGCGCCGGCCAGCTCCACGGTGCCGTTCGGCCGGCCGGTTGCCGGGTAGATGTGCTCGAAGATCACGCCTCGGCTTCCCATTCTTGCGATACCCGCTGCTTCTGTTCGCCGATCACCTGGTTGAGGTTCGCGGCCTTGGGCCAGCCGTAGTAGGCCGCGAAATGCAGTGCCAGCTCGTCCATTTCCTCGAACGAGACGTCGCGGCTCTTCAGCGCGGCATAGACGTGGCTCAGGATCGGCAGCGGCGCGTCCTGGAACGCCACGCAGGCCACCGTCACCAGCCGTCGTTCTTTCATGCCCAGTCCGGGCCGCAGCCACATCTCGCCGAACACGAAGTTGAGGATGCCGGCCCCGGAGTACGGGTTGTCGCGGGTCGGGGCGAACGGGATGCAGTTGATGTCCCGGAAGGACTGCTCGCCGCAGACCAGCCGTTCCTCCGGGTCGCTCGGTGTGTGCAGCGGAAGCAGCGGCTCCGGTGCCGGCGGCGTCTGCCCTCGTTCGCGGTGGATGCGCTCCCACTGCTCGTCCACCACGCCGTTGAATCGCGAGGCCTTCGGCCATCCGGCGTACACCGCGAAATGCAGGACAGTTTCCCGCATTTCGACGATGGACACGTCACCGCTGTTCAGTGCGGCGTACACGTGGTCGCGCAGTGGTCCGTCGGCGTCGGCCGCCGCCACGCACGGCAGCGTGACGAATCGACGGTCCCGTCGGCTCAAGGCAGTGCGCGGCCACACCTCGGCGAACACGAAGTCGATGAGGTTGGCGGTCGCCGGGCTCTGATCGTCGGCGGGTGCCGCGAACGTCATCACCTCGGCGAATTCCCGCCTGCCGCGCTCGGTTCGGGTGTCGGATGCGGTCATCGGATCGTGGCCCCGGCGTCGACCTTGAACTCCAACCCGGTGACGTGCCGGGCTTCGTCGGAGATCAGGAACAGCACCGCATTGCTGATGTCGAGCGCGTCGGTCATCTGGATCGGCAGTGCGTTCTGGAAAATCGGCCCGAGGTCTTGACGGGTCTCGTGGATCAGCGTGTGCAGGGTTTCGGGTTGCAGCCCGGTGGCGACGCCGGTGGGATGCACAGTGTTGACCCGAACATTCACTGCGGCAAGCTCATTGGCCAGTGCACGGCTGAGGCCGACCACCCCGTGTTTGGATGCCGTGTAGGGCGTGTGCAGCGGTGAGCCCTTGAGCCCGGCAACCGAACTGACGTTGATCAGGCTGCCGCCGCGTTCCACCAGATGAGGCAGTGCGGCCGCACAGGTGTTCCAGGTGCCGATCAGGTTCACGTCGACGACGGTGCGCCATTGCTCGGCGGTGGTGGTGTCCCAGGTGCCCGCGGTCAGCACCCCGGCATTGGCGACCGAGGCGTCCAGCCCGCCGAGCTCTGCCACGCCATCGGCGACCGCCGCGTTCAAGGCCGCGCCGTCGCGCACGTCGACCACATACGTCAGCGCGCGCCGTCCGTGCTTCTCGACCAGGCGCGCGGTCTCGTCGAGATCCTCGCGGGTGGCCAGGGGATACTCCACCGCCGGCAGCGATTCGCAGATGTCGACGAGGATGACGTCGGCGCCTTCCTCGGCCAGGCGTACCGCGTGGCTTCGGCCCATCCCGCGTGCTGCGCCGGTGATCAGCACGCGCTTGCCGGTGACGCGCCCCATCAGAGCTTGTTCGTGAAGCCGGCGTCGACGGGGAGGGTGACCCCGGTGACGTACTTGGCGGCATCGGACACCAAATAGCTGATGGCCGCGCTGATGTCCTGCGGTTCCAGCAGTGACACCGGCATCGGGTTCTGCAAATGCGGCCCGCCGTCGGGATAGTTCTCCAGGAACGCCGTCATCGCCGGGTTGACCGCCATCATGGTGTTGACCGCGGTGGGATGCACGGTGTTGACCCGGATGCTGTGTGGGGCAAGGGCATTGGCCAGGGTGCGCATGAGCCCGACGATGCCGTGCTTGGATGCCGCATAACCCAGGCCGCCGCCCTGCAGTCCGCCGAAGCCGCGCAGCCCGGCAGTCGAACTGGTGAAGACGATCGACCCGCCGCGTCCACCGTCGACCAGGTGCGGAATGGCGGCCTTGGCGGTGTGGAACGAACCGACCAGGTTGACGTCGAGCACGTCGTTCCACATCTCGAGATCTTCTTCGATGGTCAGCTCGCGGAACGCCATCGTGGCGATGCCCGCATTGGCGAGCACGATGTCCAGCCGCCCGAACTGCTCCACGCCCGCGTCGAGCGCGGCTTTCAACGCGTGGAAGTCGCGGACGTCGGCGACCGAGGCGACCATCTTTCCGCCCGCGGCCTCGACGAGCGCGACGGTCTCGTCGAGTTCCTCGCGACTGGCCATCGGGTAGCCGTTCGACGGGATGTCGGCGCAGATGTCCACGCCGATGATGGCCGCGCCCTCACTAGCGAGCGTCACCGCGTGACTGCGGCCCTGACCTCGGGCTACCCCGGTGATGAAGGCGACTTTTCCGTCCAGATTTCCCATTGATCCTCGCTCTGCCGAATGGCTGTAACCGTGTTACAGCGGTACGGTAACGTGGTTACTCTCCGGCGGCAAGGGTGTTCTCAACAGTGACAGAAGAGCGCGATCGGATCCTCGACATCGTCGTCGAGCTCCTCGAAACCGAGGGCTACGAGGCGGTGCAACTCCGTGAGGTGGCGCGCCGGGCCAAGACCTCGCTGGCCACTATCTATAAGCGCTACTCGACCCGCGACGAGTTGATCCTGACCGCGCTGGATTCGTGGACGGCCGAGCACCGGTATTCGGGCGTGGCCGGTCAGGTGCGCGAGCCGGGAGAGACGCTGTACGAGGCGCTGATGCGGCTGTTCCGCACGATCTTCGAGCCGTGGGAAAAGCACCCCGACATGCTCCGGGCCTTCTCGCGGGCCAGGGCGGCGCCGGGCGGGGACCGTTTGGAGCGTCGTGGTCTCGACGCGGTGGTTCCCGCGGGGCTGTCGATCCTGGCCGGGGTCGACGAGGAGTTCGTGCACGACCTCGACAACATATTGATGAACCTGGTGTTCGGGCTGGTCGGCCGGTTCACCGCAGGCGAGATCGCCATCACCGACATCCTGCCCAACCTCGACCGGGCCGTCTATTGGCTCACCGCGGGGTACGAGGCGCGGCGCTAGCCGATGTGCGCGCCGATGAACGTCACGATGTCGGCGGCCACCTCGCGATGCACATCCTCGTTGAGGATGTCGTGGCGTCGGCCCGGAAACTCCTTGAACTGCAACGGCTCTACCTGCTCGGCGTAGGCCTTGACCGCGTCGGCCGGGGCGATCACATCGGCCGAACCGTGCAGCGCCAGGGTGGGTACCGCGAGCTTGGGCAGCTCCGCGCCGAACCGGTCCCAGGCCCGGTCCAGCTCGCGGGTGAGTGCGGTCCCGTCGGCGTCGACGAACGCCAGCGGGTCGTTCTCCATGGCGTCGAGGTAGAACGGATCGGACGAGAGCCAGTTCGGGTCAAGGTCCAATTCGGTATTCGTGTCCAGCATTTCGGGGATAGGCACCAGTGGGGCCCCGGAGATGATGCCGGCCCGGTACCGGTCGGGTTCGCCGAGTAGCCGGAACAGCGTCACCACCGAACCGAACGAATGTCCTTGTGCCACCAGCGGTATGCCGGGAGTCTCGTGCTCGGCGAGGCTGGACAGGGCATCGGCCAGGGACGAGCTGTCCTCGATCGAACCGAAGTCGCCCCGGGTACCCGGGGTCAGGCCGTGCCCGAACTGATCGACCGCCCACAGGTCGATGCCCGCGGCGTTGAGCGCGAATCCGTAGCGGTGGTAGACGCCGGTATGTTCACCAAACCCGTGCAGGAAGACGACGGCTGCGCGGGCCTCCGGTGCGGCCCAGTGCCGGTAGTAGGCCCGCCCGCGTTCGTGCTCGATGAATGGCATACCGCGATCTTGCTGCAGTAAGGCGCATCAGTCGAACGGTGGTCGCCAGCGCAATCCGGGAAAGCGCGCGAAGGCGCGGTCGGTGGTGATCCAGGTGGCGCCGTTCTCGATGGCGAGCGCGGCGTGGTACGCGTCCGGAACGGCATTCGCCTTCGCCCCGACATCGACGCAGAGCGAGTCGAAGATGGCCCAGTGGCGTGACCCGGGGCGAAGCGGAACCGCCGATGGTGCCGACCGGATTGCCCGGCAAGCCTCGAGCGCCTGAACAGTCGAACTCGGTTCACGGAAGACCCGGTGGTTGGTCAGGAGTCGAATTACGCCGGACAGCACCAGATCGCTGATGCCAACCGGTTCGTCTGCGGTGAGGGCACTCGAAAGCCAGGTGGCGTACTGCTCATGCTCGTGGCTGTCCTCGCGGACGGCGTAGATCAAGACGTTCACGTCAGGGAGAATCATTGTCGCCCAACAGTTCGGCGAGGGCTTCTTTGTCGTCGAGGTCGACTCCTGGTCGCAGACCACCGCTGCCGTGGGTCGGCAATCGAAATTCCGGTGTTCGGTTCTCGTCGGCCACGCGACTCAGCATCTCGCGCAGCGCGTCCTCGACCACGGCGCCAAGAGACCGCGACGTGCGCGCCGCCACGACCTTCGCCTCAGCCAGCAGGGCGTCGTCGATATTGACCGTGGTACGCACGTATGCATCATAACATCAGTTCGACGCATCATGATGCGTCGATGTCCCCAACAGTACTTCGTGCTGGTCGGCCATCTGGTCCTGAATCGCCTCGACGACGGCCGCGACCACCGGCCGGCGCAAGGTCTCGGCCCGGGCCACCAGCCAGTAACTCAGGCGAATGGACAGTTCCGCGGGCAGTACCCGGACCAGATCTTCGTGCCGGTCGGCCATGAAACACGGCAGCAGGCCCAGCCCGGCCGCGGCCCGGGTGGCTTCGACATGGACAAACACGTTGGTGGAGGTCACCGATTCGCGCATGGCCGGCGCGAAGCTGGTGGCCATGTCGAGCTCGTCGACCTGCAGCATCGAGTCGATGAAGTAGACCAGGGGATACCGGTCCAGGTCTGCGACGTCGTCCGGGGTGCCGTGCTCGGTGAGATAGGACCGGGCGCCGTACAGGCCCAGGCAGTAGTCGCCGAGGCGGATCGCCTCGGCCCGTCGAACTTGCGGTGCGCCCACGACGATCTCGAGGTCCAGGCTCGATCGCTGCTGGGAGGCGCGTCGGGTGGCGGTCACGATCTCGACCGCCAGGTGCGGGTGACGACGCTGCACCTGGGCCGCCGCCGGCGCGGCGATGTAGGCGCTGAAACCGTCGGTCGCCGAGATCCGCACCACGCCCTCGAGTTGCCTGGTTCCGGTGGCGCCCAGGGAGGACACCGCGGACTCCACGGCTTCGGCGGCGGCGAGGGCCTCGCGACCGAGGTCGGTCAGTTCCCATCCACCGCCGGCCCGGGTCAGCACCCGGCCCCCGATGGCCTGCTCGAGCGCGGCGATGCGACGCGAAATCGTGGTGTGGTTGATTCCCAGCTCATCGGCCGCGGCGGTGTAGCGGCCCGACCGGCCGACGGCCAGCAGGACGAGTAGATCGTCCGCGCTGGGGCGGCCCGGCCTCTGCGCACCGTCCATGTCTGCATTTTTGCAGACTCTTCGTGCGGTTTTACCCATTGCGGCAGGTTCGGCGTGCATGAATACTCACGAAGGATTGTGGTCCGGGTCATATCAACTCCAGAAGAGGAGCCGCGGATGAGCGTGCCCAATACGACCGGCCTGCGCCGCGTCGTCGCCGCCTCAATGGCAGGCACGGTGGTCGAGTGGTACGAGTTTTTCCTCTACGGAACCGCCGCCACCCTGGTGTTCAACAAGCTGTTCTTTCCTGCGGGCGGCAACGATCTCGACGCCATCATGGCGGCCTTTGGCACGTACGCCATCGGCTTCCTGGCCCGCCCGCTCGGCGGCATCGTGTTCGGTCATTACGGCGACAAGTTCGGCCGTAAGAAGCTGCTGCAGTTCAGCCTGATCCTCGTCGGCCTGGCCACGTTCCTGATGGGTTGCCTGCCGACCTTCGGCCAGATCGGTTACCTGGCTCCCATCCTCCTGGTGGTCCTGCGTTTCGTGCAGGGCTTCGCCGTCGGTGGCGAGTGGGGCGGCGCGGTGCTGTTGGTCGCCGAGCACAGCCCGAACCGGTCGCGTGGATTCTGGGCCAGCTGGCCACAGGCCGGCGTGCCGGTGGGCAACATGCTGGCCACCGTGGTTCTGCTGGTGCTCAACGGGCTGCTCAGTGCCGATGCGTTCCTGTCCTGGGGTTGGCGCGTGGCGTTCTGGCTGTCGGCCGTGGTGGTGCTGATCGGCTACTACATCCGCACCAAGGTCACCGATGCGCCGATTTTCGTTGCGGCCCAACAGGAGGCCGAGCAGATCAAGGCCAGCTCGTTCAGCGCGATCGAGGTGCTCAAGCGCTACCCGCGCGGAGTGTTCACCGCGATGGGTCTGCGTTTCGGCGAGAACATCATGTACTACCTGGTGGTCACGTTCTCGATCACCTATCTCAAGGAGCACGTGCACTCCGACACCAGCGACATCCTGTGGTGGCTGCTCATCGCACACACCGTGCACCTTGTGGCCATCCCGGTGGTCGGAGCGCTGTCGGACCGCTATGGCCGCCGTTCGGTGTACTTCCTCGGAGCCGTCGGCGCAGCCGCATGGGGCTTCTTCGCCTACCCGATGATGGACAGCGGCCAATACGGGCCGGTGATCGGGGCCATCTCGCTGGGCCTGGTGATCCATGCCCTGATGTACGCGCCGCAGCCCGCGCTGATGTCGGAGATGTTCCCGACCCGGATGCGCTATTCCGGTGTCTCCCTTGGCTATCAGGTCACCTCGATCGCCGCCGGATCGTTGGCGCCGATCATCGCGGTGTGGTTGTTGAAGACGTATGCGTCCTCGGTGCCGATCGCGGTGTACCTCGCCCTCGCGGCGTTGGTGACGCTGATCGCGCTGGCGTTCACCCGCGAGACCAAGGGTGTGGACCTGGCCGATATCGACGCCGCCGACCTGCAGCGGGCCGCGGCATGAGTGATCTGGCCGGACTTACCGCCCTGGTCACCGGGGCCGGCAGCGGGATCGGGGCAGCCTGCGCGCGTGAGCTGGCGTCCCGCGGGGCGGTGGTCACGGTGGCCGACATCAACGGGACCGCCGCGGCTTCCGTCGCGAACGAGATCGGCGGAAAGCCCTGGGCGGTAGACCTTCTCGACGTGTCGGCGCTGGAGACGCTGCAGCTGGACTGCGACATCCTGGTGAACAACGCCGGGGTGCAGAGCATTCACCCGATCCAGGAATTCCCACCCGAGCAGTTCCGGATGCTGCTGGCGTTGATGGTCGAGGTGCCGTTCCTGCTGATCCGCGCCGCCCTGCCGCATATGTACGCGCAGGGGTTCGGCCGCGTCATCAACATCTCTTCGGTGCACGGCCTGCGGGCCTCGGAGTTCAAGTCCGGCTACGTCACCGCCAAGCATGGGCTGGAAGGGCTGTCGAAGGTGACCGCGCTTGAGGGCGGACCGCACGGGGTGACGAGCAACTGCGTCAACCCCGGTTATGTACGCACTCCGTTGGTGACCAAGCAGATTGCCGACCAGGCCCGCATTCACGGCATTCCCGAGCAGGACGTGCTGGCCGAGGTGCTGCTGAAGGAGAGCGCCGTCAAGCAACTGGTGGAACCGGAAGAGGTCGGCGCGTTGGTAGGTTGGCTGGCGTCGCCGAGTGCCCGGATGGTGACCGGCGCGTCGTACACGATGGATGGTGGGTGGAGCGCACGATGAATCAACCGCAGTGGGAGCCGACGCCCGAGCGCATCGAGGCTGCCAGGGTCACCGACTTCGCCCGGTTCGTCGAGTCCCGCCTCGGCGTCACCACACCGGACTATCAGAGCCTGTGGCAGTGGTCGGTCGACGACCCGGCGGCGTTCTGGGGCGCGGTGTGGGACTACTTCGAATTGGGCGAGCCGCCGGAGCAGGTCCTTGTCGGCGACACGATGCCCGGCGTGCAGTGGTTCCCCGGCGCCCGGCTCAACTACGTCGACCAGGTCCTTCGGCAGGCCCGCACCGATCGGCCGGCCATCCTCACCGTCGCCGAGGGCGGCGCGGTCACCGAGCTCTCCTGGGCTGAATTGCTGCGCCGCACCGGAGCTTTCGCGCACACCCTGCGATCGCTGGGAGTGGAGCCGGGCGACCGGGTGGTCGGCTACCTGCCCAACATCGCCGAGGCCATCATCGCGTTCCTGGCGACCGCGAGCATCGGCGCGATCTGGAGTGCCTGCGGGCAGGACTACACCGCCAAGGCGGCCCTGGACCGGCTCGGCCAGTTGGCGCCGACCGTGTTGGTGACCGCCGACGGCTACTGGTTCGGCGGCAAGTCTCACGACAAGGGTGCCGATATCGCCGCGGTGCGCGACGGCCTGCCTACGTTGAAGGCCTCGGTGCTGGTATCCCGGCTCGGAGCGGCCCGCGAGGATTGGCTGGACTGGGACTCCGCGACTGCGGGCCGGGCCGAATTGACCACGACACCGGTCGATTTCGCTCACCCGCTGTGGGTGTTGTACTCGTCGGGCACCACCGGCCTCCCCAAGGGCATCATGCACGGCCACGGCGGAGTGCTGCTCGAACACCTCAAGGCGGTGGCGCTGCAATCGGACATCGGTCCGGACGACACCTTCTTCTGGTACACCAGCCCGAGCTGGATGATGTGGAACTTCCAGGTGGCCGGCCTGCTGGTCGGCGCCACCATCGTCTGCTACGAGGGCAGCCCCACCTACCCGACGGCCGACGCCCTGTGGCACATCGCGGCCACCGTCCACGCGACGGTAGTGGGCACCAGCCCCGGCTACGTGCTGGCCTGCGCCAAGGCCGGCGCGGTACCCCGCGAAGACCATGATCTGTCGGCGCTGAAAACCGTTGGCATCACCGGGTCGTCGCTACCGCCGTCGTCGGCGTTGTGGTTGCGCGACAACGTCGGCGAGCGGGTTCAGGTGTCGTCACTCAGCGGCGGCACCGACGTGGTCTCGGCGTTCATCGGCGGCGCGCCGACGGTGCCGGTGTGGCCGGGCGAGTTGTCGACGCGCTACCTCGGGGCGGCGGTGGACGCGTGGGATGAGTCGGGCAAGCCCGTGCGCGGCGAGGTCGGGGAGCTGGTGCTCACCAAGCCGTTGCCTTCGATGCCCATCGCATTCTGGAACGACCCCGACGGATCCCGCTACCGCGCCGCCTATTTCGAGATGTTCCCCGGCGTGTGGCGTCACGGTGACTGGATCACCATCACCGATCACGACAGCATCGTCGTGCACGGCCGGTCGGATTCCACGCTGAACCGCAACGGCATCCGCATGGGCAGCGCCGACATCTACCAGTCGGTGGAACGGTTGCCCGAGATTGCCGAGGCCCTGGTGATCGGGGCCGAGCAGCCCGATGGCGGCTACTGGATGCCGCTGTTCGTGGTGCTGGCCGAGGGCGTCGATCTCACCGATACGGTGCGGGACAAGATCATTCAGACCATCCGCACCGAGGTGTCGCCCCGGCATGTGCCCGACGACATCCTTGTTGCCCCCGGCATCCCGCACACGCGCACGGGCAAGAAGCTCGAGGTCCCGATCAAGAAGCTGTTCCAAGGCGCCGACGCGGCCAAGGTCGTCGAGCGCAGCGCCGTCGACAACCCGGACCTGCTGGACTGGTACGCGGCGATCCGTCCAAAGAGCTGACTCTGCATTCAGGGCGTGAAAGTGCGAGTGGGCAACGCCCTGACTGCAGAATCGATCTACCCCAACCAGGCACCGATGCGGCGCAACGCCTCTTCGATGTCGCTCGTCGGCCCGGCGAAGGACAGCCGGACATAGGAGTTCCCGCGCACGGTGTCGAAGTCGATGCCGGGGGCAATCGCGACGCCGGTGTCGGCCAACAGCTTCGAGCACCAGGCCAGGGAGTCGTCGGTGTGATCGCTGACATCGGCGTACACGTAGAAGGCGCCGTCGGTCGGGGCCAGGCGGTCGATGCCGATACCGCGCAGCCCGTCGAGCAGCAGCCTGCGATTGTCGGCGTAATGCGAGAGCAGGCCGTCGGCCTCGGCCAGCGCTTCCGGGGTGAACGCGGCCACCGCGGCATGCTGGGCCAATGCGGGCGGGCAGATGGTGAAGTTGCCGGTGAGCCGGTCCACCGCACGCTGAAGTTCGGTGGGCACCAGCAGCCAGCCCAGCCGCCAACCGGTCATCGCGAAGTACTTCGAGAAGCTGTTGACCACCACGGCATTCCGTGAGGTCTCCCATGCGCAGCTGGTCTCGGGGGCGCCGGGGTAGACCAGGCCGTGGTAGACCTCATCACTGATCAACCGCACGCCCGTCGTGTCACACCAGCGAGCGATCGCGGCCAGCTCGGCAGGCGGGATGACGGTGCCGGTCGGGTTGGCCGGGCTCGCGACGATCACGCCGGCCACCGGGGGATCGAGTGCCTCGAGCATCGCGACCGTCGGCTGGAACCGGGTCTCGGGGCCGCACGGGATCTCCACCACCTCACAACCGAGCGCGGTGAGGATGTTGCGGTAACAGGGATAGCCCGGGCTGGCGATCGCCACCCGGTCGCCGACGTCGAGGCAGGCCAGGAACGTCAGCAGGAACCCGCCCGAGGACCCGGTGGTGAGCACCACTTCGTCCACGCTGACCTCGACGCCGTACTTGCGGTACGACGCGGCGATCTCGGCCCGCAGCTCCGGGAGTCCGAGGGCGACGGTGTAGCCGAGCGAGCCCTGATTCAGTGCAGCGACGGCAGCCTCGCGTACTGCCGTCGGTGCCCCGGCGCTGGGTTGGCCGGCGGACAGGTTGACCAGGTCGCCGTGCGAGCGCTGGCGTTCGTCAGCGGCCAGCCACACGTCCATGACGTGGAAGGGCGGGATCCCTGCTCTGAGCGAAACGTCCATCCGAGCCAGGCTAGAACACTTCCGCTTCGAGCCGGCGCAGATGCTGACGCGGCGGTCCGAGCAGCTGGGCGCTGCCGTGGGCTCGCTTGAAGTACAGCTGGATGTCGCTCTCCCAGGTGATGGCGATACCGCCGTGCAGCTGGATGGCCTCGGCACTCACCGCGGACAGCGCCTCACTGGCGAAGTAGCGGGCCAGTGAAGCCGACGTGGGTGACGGGGCGGCGATGGCGTCGTTGACGACGGCGCGCGCCGAGGACACCTTGACGTACAGGTCGGCCATCCGGTGCTTGAGCGCCTGGAAGCTGCCGATCGCGCGGCCGAACTGCACCCGGTCCTTGGTGTAGGCGACGGTGAGGTCCAGGCAGCGTGACGCGGCGCCGATCTGCTCGGCAGCCAGCAGCAGGGCCGCGGTGTCGGCCAGACCAGGGTCCGCGCCGAGGGTGACGGTGTCACCGGGGATCACCGCGGACAGCCGACGGGTCAGATCCATGGTGGATTTGGGGGTGGCGGTGAAAGTGGTCCAGCGGGTCAGGTTCTCGCCGTCGGCACCGATGACGACGTCGGCGACGTCACCGTTGATCACGTAGTCGGCGTCGAAGGCGACGGTGCCGATGGACGCGCCCTCGGCAAGACCTTCGAGCGGCTCGTGGTCGTCGACCGCCAGCAGGGCGAGTTCGGCCAGTGTGGTGCCGAGCAGCGGGGTCGGCACCAGGGCCTTGCCGAGCTCTTCGAGAACTACTGCGGCATCGGCGAGTTCGCCTCCGGCGCCGCCGAGTTCCTCGGGGACCACCAGGGCGGCCGCGCCGACCTGCTCGCACAACAGGGTCCACAGCTTCTCGTCATAGCCGCGTTCGGATTCCATCGCGGCGCGCACGGCCCCGGGCGAGGCATGCTTGTCAACCAGTGCGGCGACGGTTTCGCGCAGCAGTTGCCGTTCTTCACTCACGAGAGGGCCTCCAGCAGTCGACGACGGTGTGCGGTCGGATCGCCCCAGGCACTGCGCAACGCCTGCACGCGCAGCAATGACAGGGACAGGTCGTGTTCCTGGGTGAACCCGATGGCGCCGTGGGTCTGCAGCGCGGACCGGGCGGCCAGCAGCGCGGCGTCGGCGGCGGCCACCTTGGCGGCGCTGATGTCGCGGGCGGTGTCGGCCGACCCCTCAGCCAGTGACAGTGCTGCGCCGTACACCAAGGGGCGGGCCAGTTCGACAGCGATGAGCACGTCGGCCAGCTTGTGCTTGATGGCCTGATACGAACCGATGATCCGGCCGAACTGCGCACGCTGCTTGGCGTATTCGACGGACTGGTCCAGCATGGCCTGGCCGGCGCCCACCAGCTGGGCGGCGGTGGCCAGGACCCCGAACTCGTAGGCCCGCGCGGTGTCAGCGGCCTGCGCGTCACCGGAGGCGGTGACGTCGAACAGTTTCCGGGCCGGGTCGACCGAATCGTGGGCGGCGCCCGCAGTTGCGTCGCCGACCTGACCTTCGGCGGCCAGCAGCGTCAGTCCCGCGAAATCGGCATTGACGGCGCGCGGTGTCTGCGGCGGCATGGCGACCGTGGCGATGAGCTCGCCGGAGGCCAGGGCTGCCGAGCGCTCGTCGTTCGCGAGCAGGATGGGTGCCACGGCGATGGACTCGGTCACCGGACCGGGCACCGCCCAGTAGCCCAACCGCTCCAAGGCGACGACGAGATCGACGGGGCTGGCGTCGATGCCGTCGTACTTCTCGGGCACCAGCAGAGCGGTCACCCCGAGGTCGGTGAGCTGTGCCCACACCTTGCGGCCGGGCCCGGTGTCACCCTCGCCCCAGGCTCGTACCGCAGCCGGGACATCGGCGGCGCCCAGTGCGGCGTCGATGCTGGCCGCGAAGTCGCGCTGCTGTTCGTCGATCTCGAAATTCACTTCGGCTCCCGGGGCAGGCCAAGAAGGCGCTCGGCAATGATGTTGCGCTGGATCTCGTTGGTGCCGGCGTAGATCGGGCCGCCGAGCGCGAACAGCAGCCCCTCGGTCCAGTGGTCCACCAGCTCGGCATCGGGTCCCTGCATGTCCAGGGCGGTCTGGTGCAGCGCGACGTCCAGGTCGGACCAGAACACCTTGGTCACCGAGGACTCGGCGCCCAGTTCACCGCCGTTGGCCAGCCGGGTCACGGTGCCGAAGGTGTGCAGCCGGTAGGCCTGGGCCTTGATCCAGGCATCGGCGACGCGATCGGTGAAGACCGGATCGGGGTTCGACTGCCACTGGGCGACAAGACGTTCGGCAGGCGCGAGGAAGCGGGCCGGGCTGCGCAGCGACATACCGCGCTCGTTGCTCGACGTGCTCATCGCGGCGCGCCAGCCTTCGTGCACCCCGCCGATCACATCGTTGTCCGGCACGAACACGTCGTCGAGGAAGATCTCGCCGAAGCCCGTGTCCCCGCCCAGTTGGGCGATCGGGCGCACGGTGATCCCGGGCGCCTTGAGGTCGAACATGAAGTAGGTCAGACCCTTGTGACGCTGCGCCTCCGGGTCGGAGCGGAACAGGCCGAAGCCGCGCTCACCGAACGGTGCGCGGGAGCTCCAGATCTTCTGTCCGTTGAGCTTCCATCCGCCGTCCACCTTGGTGGCCGTCGAGCGCAGCGAGGCCAGGTCGCTGCCCGACTCGGGCTCGGACCAAGCCTGGGCCCAGATCTCCTCGCCGCTGGCCATTTTCGGCAGCACTCGTTGGAGCTGCTCCTCGGTGCCGTGGGCGAACAGGGTCGGCGCCAGCATCGCGGTGCCGTTGGCGCTGGCCCGCCCGGGCGCGCCGGCGTGGAAGTACTCCTCCTCGAAGACCACCCACTGCAACAGGGTGGCGTCACGGCCGCCGTACTCCTTGGGCCAGGCGATCACCGACAGGCCTGCGTCGAAAAGCACCTTGTCCCAACGGCGATGCTGTTCGAAACCTTCAAGGGTGTCGTACGACTTCGTCGGGAAGTGCTCCCGGTTCGCCGCCAGGAAGTCGCGGACCTCGGCCCGAAAGGCCTCGGTCTCGTCGTCGAATGTCAGGTCCATTGCACCCCTTCTCGGGTCCCTCTGCTCCGCAGCACCGGCTTGATCACCTTGCCGCCCGGATTTCGCGGCAGCACATCCAAAAACTCAACTGATCGCGGCACCTTGAAGTTCGCCAGATGCTCACGTGCGTAAGCGATCACAGCGGCCTCGTCCAGCGTCACGCCCGGCTTGACCACCACATAGGCCTTGCCGACTTCGCCGAGCCGCTCGTCGGGAACGCCGATCACCGCAGACTCGGACACGCCATCCAGGCGGGCCAGCACCTGCTCGATCTCGGCCGGGTACACGTTGAACCCGCCGCTGATGTACATGTCCTTCAGGCGGTCGGTGATGGTCAGGTTGCCGCGTGCGTCGAGCGTGCCGATATCGCCGGTGTGTAACCAGCCGTCGGCGTCGATGGTCGCGGCGGTGGCTTCCGGGTCATCAAGGTAGCCGAGCATGACGTTGGGGCCGCGCAGCAGAACCTCGCCCGAATCATCCAGGCGCAGTTCAAAATCGGCGATCGGTCGGCCGCACGTGGTGGCCACGGTCACGGCATCGTCTTCGGCGCTGCACATGGTGCCGAATCCGGCCGCCTCCGTCAGCCCGTACGCGGTCAGCACGATGTCGATGTCGAGTTCGGACTGCATCCGCTCGATCAGGACCACCGGGACGACGGCCGCGCCTGTCACAGAGAAGCGCAGCGAAGACAGGTCGTAGTCGGCACGGTTGGGATGGTCGAGCAGCGTCTGGAAGATGGTCGGCGGCCCGGGCAGCACCGTGATGCGCTGTTCGGCAATGGTTTTCAGTACCTGCTCGGGCTTGAACGTGAGGACCGGGTACAGCGTCGCACCGGTCTGCAGGCAGGCCAGGATGCCGGCCTTGTAGCCGAAGTTGTGGAAGAACGGGTTGATGCACAGGTAGCGGTCGGTGCTGGTGACCTGGCCGCATTCGGCCCAGGCCGCCGATCCGTCGAGCGACTGGCGGTGTGCGCACCGGACACCCTTGCTCCGTCCTGTGGTGCCGGAGGTGAACAGGATGTCGGAGACGTCGTCGGGTTGCACCGCGGCGGCTCGGGCGTCGACGGAGTCCAGATCAGTGCCGCGGGCGACGAACTCGTCCCAAGAAACGACGGCTGCTTCGTCCCCGTCTTCTACGGGCACCCGCACGATGTGCTTGAGGGCCGGCAGGGCGTCGCGGTCCAGTTCGGCGGCGCGGTCCGAGCCGAGGAACTCACCCGAGGCGATCAACAGCGGGGTCTCGGTGCGGGCCAGGATGTCGGTGGCCTCGCTGGCGGTGTAGCGGGTGTTCAGCGGCACCATCTCGGCGCCGGCGTAGTGGGTGGCCAGGCAGGCCACGACCCAGTGCCAGGTGTTGGGCGACCAGATCGCCACCCGGTCGCCGGGCTGGACACCGAGCGCGATCATCGCCGCCGCGGCTTGGCGTACGTGCCCGCGCAGTTCCGAGTAGGTGAGGCGCTTATGGTCACTGACCAGCGCTTCATGGTCGGAAAACTCCACGGCAACCCGGTCCAGCACCGCTGGCACGGTGCGGCGATCGCTCGTCATCGATGCTCCCTTAACAAAGCAAGTGCTTGGTAGGTTAGCCTACAGGGGTGATAGAGGTCCAGGAGTTCCGGGCCGAGGTCCGGCAGTGGCTCGCAGACAATCTCGTAGGCGAATTCGCAGCGCTCAAGGGCCTGGGTGGACCGGGGCGTGAACACGAAGCCTTCGAAGAGCGCCGGGCGTGGAATCAGCATCTGGCCGCGGCGGGGTTGACCTGCCTCGGCTGGCCGGTGGAGCACGGCGGCCGCGGGCTGTCGGTCGCGCACCGCGTCGCCTTCTACGAGGAGTACGCGCGCACAAAAGCGCAGGACAAGGTCAACCACCTGGGCGAGGAGCTGCTCGGGCCGACGCTCATCGAGTACGGCACCCCCGAGCAGCAGAAGCGTTTCCTGCCCAAGATCCTCGACGTCACCGAGCTGTGGAGCCAGGGTTACTCCGAGCCCAACGCCGGCAGTGACCTGGCCAATGTGGCGACGACGGCTGACCTGGTCGGCGACGAATGGGTGATCAACGGTCAGAAGGTGTGGACGTCGCTCGCGCACTGGGCGCAGTGGTGCTTCGTGGTGGCGCGCACCGAGAAGGGCTCCAAGCGGCATGCCGGGCTGTCCTATCTGCTGGTGCCGTTGGATCAGCCGGGCGTCGAGATCCGCCCGATCATCCAGCTGACCGGAGACTCCGAATTCAACGAGGTGTTCTTCGACGACGCCCGCACCGAGGCGTCGCTGGTGGTCGGTCAGCCCGGTGACGGCTGGCGGGTGGCGATGGGCACGCTGACCTTCGAGCGCGGGGTGTCCACGCTGGGCCAGCAGATCCGTTACGCCCGCGAGCACTCGAACCTGGTCGAGCTGGCCAAGCGCACCGGTGCGGCTGACGATCCGCTGATCCGCCAAAGGCTGACCGAGTCGTGGACCGGCCTGCAGGCCATGCGTTCCTATGCGCTGGCGACCATGGACGTCGAGCAGCCCGGGCAGGACAACGTGAGCAAGCTGCTGTGGGCCAACTGGCATCGCGAGCTCGGTGAGATCGCCATGGACGTGCAGGGCATGGCCGGGCTGACGTTGCCCGAGGGTGAGTTCGACGAGTGGCAGCGGCTGTACCTGTTCTCGCGTTCGGACACCATCTACGGCGGGTCCAACGAAATCCAGCGCAACATCATCGCCGAGCGGGTGCTCGGCCTACCCCGAGAGGCCAAGGGATGAGCAATCTTTCAGTAGCCCCCAAAGAGGTTGAGGGTCACGGCCTGCTCAAGGGCAAGGTCGTCCTGGTGACCGCCGCCGCCGGTACCGGCATCGGCTCGTCCACCGCACGCCGCGCCCTGCTGGAAGGTGCCGACGTCGTGGTGTCCGACTACCACGAGCGACGCCTGAACGAGACCCGCGATCAGCTGGCCGATCTGGGCCTCGGCAAGGTCGAGGCCGTGGTCTGCGACGTCACCTCCACCGAGGCGGTCGACGCGCTGATCGCCCGGACGGTCGAAAAGATGGGCCGCCTCGACGTTTTGGTGAACAACGCCGGCCTTGGCGGCGAGACCCCGCTGATCGACATGACCGACGACGAATGGGACCGCGTCCTCAACGTCACGCTGAACTCGGTGATGCGGGCGACGCGCGCTGCGCTGCGGTACTTCCGTGGCGTCGAGCACGGCGGCGTCATCGTCAACAACGCCAGTGTTCTCGGTTGGCGCGCGCAGCACTCGCAGTCGCACTACGCCGCCGCCAAGGCCGGTGTGATGGCGCTGACCCGTTGCAGCGCAATCGAAGCCGTCGAGTTCGGGGTGCGGATCAACGCGGTGTCACCGAGCATCGCACGGCACAAGTTCCTGGAGAAGTCGGCCGACGCGGCGCTCCTGGATCGGCTGTCCAGCGACGAGGCGTTCGGCCGGGCGGCCGAGCCGTGGGAGATCGCCACCACGATCGCCTATCTGGCCAGTGACTACTCGAGCTACCTGACCGGCGAGGTCATCTCGGTTTCCAGCCAGCGCGCCTGATCGGGGTTCTGCAATGCGGCCCCTGTCCGGAACTCCGGGCAGGGGCCGCATTGTCTCCACAGGATCTTCACAATCACTGCCGATAAGCGCCACAACCTGCGCTTACGCTCAGATCTGTGAAACGAATCCTGGTGGTCGACGACGAGCCGACAATCTTGTCCGCGGTGGCCACCAGGCTGCGCGCCGAGGCGTTCGAGGTCGAGACCGCCGTCGACGGACCCTCGGCGGTGGCGGCCGCCGCGGCGACCCAGCCTGACCTGGTGGTACTCGACGTCATGCTGCCCGGTTTCGACGGGCTGGAGGTGTGCCGGCGGATCCAGGCGGAACGGGTGGTGCCGGTGTTGATGCTGACCGCGCGCAGCGACGAGACCGACATGCTGATCGGTCTGGGTATCGGTGCTGACGACTATCTGACCAAGCCGTTCAGCATGCGTGAATTGGTGGCACGAGTGCGGGTGTTGTTGCGGCGCGTGGAGCGGGCGGCCGGTGATCAGCCGCTGTCGGTCGGCGACTACCGCATCGACCTGACCGAACGCCGGGTTCATCAGGGAGATCAGGAGATCCACCTGACCCGAACCGAATTCGACCTGCTGGCGTTCTTGGCCGGGAGGCCCAGGGCTGCGGTGCCCCGCGAGACGCTGCTCGAACACGTCTGGGGTTGGGCCTCGGAGGTGGAGACCCGGACGGTGGACAGCCACGTCAAGGCGCTGCGGCGCAAGCTGGGATCGGAATTGATCCGCACGGTGCACGGCGTCGGTTATGCCTTGGAGGTTCCGCGGTGAGCGCCATCGCCGAGTTCTGGGACCGGCTACCCCGACCACTGGACCCGTTCGCGTCGTTCAAGGTCAAGACCGGCCTGCTCGTGGGTGGGGCGATCCTGCTGGCCTCCTTCACGTTCTGGATCGGGGCCAGCTGGCAGTTCCGATATGCGCTGCTGGCCGCGCTCGCCACGTCGCTGATCCTGACGCAGTTCCTCGCCCACGGCATGACCTCACCGCTACGGCAGATGACGGCGGCGGCACGGGCCATGGCCCGCGGTGACTACAGCCTGCGGGTTCGTGCCACCTCGCGCGACGAAATCGGCCAATTGGCAACGGCATTCAACCAGATGGCGGCTGATCTCGGTGCGGCCGACGAGTACCGGCGCGGGTTGATCGGCAATGTGTCGCACGAGCTGCGTACCCCGATCACCGCGTTGCAGGCGGTCCTGGAGAACGTGGTGGACGGCGTCGTCGAACCCGATCCCGAGACCATGCGGATGGCGCTGTCGCAGACCGAACGCCTCGGTGAGCTGGTCACCAACCTGCTCGATCTCTCGCGCCTCGAAGGCGGCGCAATTCCGTTGCAGATCAGCAGGTTCGATGTCGACGAGTTCCTGCGTGAGGCCGTCGAACACGTCTCCGTATCGGCCGCCGAAGTGCCGGTGACGCTCAAGGTGTCGCCACCGGACCTGAAGGCGGTGGCGGACCCGGCCCGGCTGCGGCAGGTCGTGGTGAACCTGGTGGACAACGCGATTCGACACAGTCCGGCCGGTGGCCGGGTGACGGTGCTGGCCACCCGTGAGGCATCGGGCCTGCGGATCGAGGTGACCGATCAGGGACCGGGCATCGCACCTGCCGAACGCGAGCGGGTCTTCGAGCGGTTCACCCGTGGCGCTACCTCGGATGGCGGAACCGGGCTGGGGCTGGCGATCGCGCGGTGGGCAGTCGAATTGCACAGCGGTGCCATCGAAGTGATGGACACCGAGTCGGGATGTCGGATCAGGGTCAGCATCCCTGAGCCCGGGACGGGGGAGAGGTCGCGATGACGACGACGATTTCGGATGTGCCGCCGCTGCTGATCGGGCCGGCGTTACCGCGCCAGGGGGAGCCGGGTTGGACAGTGTGGTCGCGCCGGGTTTGGCCGATCGCCCCGCTGGCCTCGGCTCCGCGCCGGGTCCTGGTGGCCGCCCTGGTCGCTGGGTTGATGGGCACGGCGGTGTGGCGGGTGTCGGTGCTCAGCATCGGATACCTGGTGGTCGGCCTGCTGGTCTTCGGAGTTGTCTACGGCACCGCACCGCGTCGCCCCAGCCGCTCCGAATGGGTCGGCATCGGACTGACGCTGGCCCTGTTGGCCGTGCCGGCGGTGCTGGCCGCCGAATGGATGGGTGCCCTGTGCCTGATGGCGGCCTGGATCGTCGGCTGGTGCACGCTGGTCGGTGGCCGTACCTGGACGGCGGTCTTCACCGGCCCATTCCTTCCATGGGTGTTGTTCGGCCGACTGCGCGGCTGGGCGGGGCAGTCGGTGAGGGCCCGGGCACCAGGTCGCTCGGGGCTGCCGAGCCTCGGGCGGGTAGCCGCGGTGGCCGGACTCACCGTCGGCCTGGTCGTGGTGTTCGGCGCGCTGTTCGCCGCCGCGGACCCGGCCTTCGCGCACCTTGCCGGTAGCTTGGTGCCCTCGTTCGACGGGGTCGACTTTGCGGCGCGGGCGGTCGTCTTCGGCATCGTCGTGACGTTCGTGCTGGGCGGTGCCTACCTGGTGCGGTTCCCACCGCGCCTGGACGCGATGGCCCCGGCGCCGATGCAGCCGGTCCCGCGGTGGGAGTGGGCGGTGCCGCTGGGGGTGCTCGACGCGTTGTTCATCGCGTTCGTCGCGGTGCAGGCGACTGTGCTGTTCGGCGGGCATACCCACGTGCTGGAGACCGAGGGGCTGACGTATGCCGAATATGCCCGACAGGGGTTCTGGCAGTTGCTGTGGGTTTCCGCGCTGACGCTGCTGGTGCTCAGCGTGGTCATCCGAGTGGCGGGTCGGGTCACCGCCGCCGATCGTCGGATGCTGCGAATGCTGGTCGGAATTCTTTGTGCCACTTCGATTGTCGTGGTGATCTCGGCGATCCACCGGATGTGGCTGTACCAACAGGCATACGGCTTCAGCACCGAGAGGCTGATGGTCATCACCACCGAGGTGTGGCTGGGAGTGGTGTTCGTGCTCGTCGCGATCGCCGGGATCCGGATGACCGGTCGGTGGCTGCCCCGGGCAGTCCTCGTGGCGGGTGTGCTCGCACTGCTCGGTCTGGCGGCGTTGAACCCGGAGCGGTTGATCGCCGAGCGCAACATCGACCGGTTCGAGCAGACCGGCGCGCTCGACGCTGAGTACCTGTCCGGTTTGTCGTCGGACATCGACCCGGCCCTGGCCCGGTTGCCCGAGCATGTCCGCGCGTGCGTGGGCTCTGACCGCTCGAATTCGGATCCGTGGTACCAGTTCAATCTGTCGCGGTGGCGGGCGGATCGTCCGGCGACCGCCGATCTGCCGGAGTACTGCTCGTCGCCGACCTACGCCCGATAGTGACCTAGCAAGCGCTTGGTTGCTATGCTGTGTCGATGGAGCCGGATACCCCTGCCCAGCCGGCGAGCAGACGCGATGAGCTTCTCGACCTTGCCGCCACGATGTTCGCCGAACGCGGACTGAAGGCGACGACGGTTCGCGATATCGCCGACTCCGCGGGAATCCTGTCAGGCAGCCTCTACCACCACTTCAAGTCCAAAGAGCAGATGGTCGAGGAAGTGCTCAAGGACTTCCTGGACTGGCTGTTCGCGCGGTACGAGGACATCCTGGACCGCGAAACCAGCCCGTTGGGCCGGTTGACGGGCCTTTTCATGACGTCGTTCGAGGCGATCGAGCACCGGCACGCGCAGGTGGTCATCTATCAGGACGAGGCCAAGCGACTGTCCTCCCAGCCGCAGTTCGCGTTCGTCGATGAGCGGAACCGCGAGCAGCGCAAGATGTGGGTGGACATCCTCCACGAGGGCGTTGCCGACGGCTCCTTCCGCCCGGACCTCGACGTCGACCTGGTGTACCGGTTCATTCGTGACACCACCTGGGTTTCGGTCCGCTGGTACCAGCCGGGTGGACCCCTCACGGCCGAGCAGGTCGGCCGCCAATACCTCGCCGTAGTTCTCGGCGGAATCACGCTGTCAAAGGAGACCAACAATGCCTGAGGCCTACATCGTCGACGCCGTGCGTACGCCGGTCGGAAAGAAGAACGGCTCGCTGTCCGAGGTTCATCCGATCGATCTGGGCGTGCACGCGTTCCGCGCCATCTTCGACCGCAACGACGTCGACCCGGGTGCGGTCGACGACGTCATCGTCGGCTGTGTCGACGCCATCGGTGGGCAGGCCGGCAACATCGGCCGCCTGACCTGGCTGGCCGCCGGGTACCCCGAGGCCGTCCCCGGCGTCACCGTCGACCGGCAGTGCGGTTCCAGCCAGCAGGCCATCTCGTTCGGCGCCCAGGCCATCATGTCCGGCACGGCCGACCTGATCCTGGCCGGCGGCATGCAGAACATGAGCTGGATCCCGATCTCGTCGGCCATGGTGGTCGGCAAGGAGTTCGGATTCACCTCGCCCACAAACGAATCCAAGAGCTGGCTGCACCGCTACGGCGATCAGGAGATCTCGCAGTTCCGCGGCTCGGAGATGATCGCCGAGAAGTGGGACATCTCCCGCGAGGAGATGGAGGAGTTCGCCTACAACAGCCACCAGCGGGCGTTCGCCGCGATCCGGGCCGGGCACTTCGACAACGAGATCATCCCGGTCGGCGACTTCGGCGTCGACGAGGGACCGCGCGAGTCGACGCTGGAGAAGCTGGCCTCGCTCAAGCCGCTGGTCGAGGGCGGCCGGCTGACCGCCGCGCTGGCCAGCCAGATCTCCGACGGTGCGGCCGCGGTGCTGCTGGCGTCGGAGGAAGCCGTCAACAAGTACAACCTGAAGCCCCGCGCTCGCATCCATCACATCAGCGCGCGTGGCGACGATCCGGTGATGATGCTGACCGGCCCGATCCCGGCCACCCAGTACGCACTGGAGAAGACCGGCCTGTCGATCGAGGACATCGACACCGTCGAGATCAACGAGGCCTTTGCGCCGGTTGTGCTGGCCTGGCTCAAGGAGACCAAGGCCGATCCGGCCAAGGTCAACCCGAGCGGCGGCGCCATCGCCCTGGGTCACCCGCTGGGTGCCACCGGTGCCAAGCTGTTCGCCACCATGCTCAACACCCTGGAGCGCACCGGCGGCCGCTACGGCCTGCAGACCATGTGTGAGGGTGGCGGCACCGCCAACGTCACGATCATCGAGCGCCTCTGATCTTTCCGCCGAACAGTCGCGAAAACCCCCGATTTCCCACGGATTTCGGGGGTTTTCGCGTCTTTTCGTCAGGGAAAGGGGAGGGCCGTTAGGGTCCAGGTATGAGCGATTCGGGCAACGAGAGCGTGCTCACCGTCGCCGTCGCACTCGGTGCCAATGCCCTCATCGCGCTCGCCAAGACGGTGGCCGCCGCCGTGACCGGAAGCGCCTCGATGCTGGCCGAGGCCGCCCACTCGTGGGCGGACACCGGCAACGAGGTGTTCCTGATGATCGGAACCCGCAAGTCGATGAAGCCCGCGGACGCGGAGCACCGGCTGGGGTACGGCTGGGCCGGCTACATCTGGTCGATGTTCGCGGCCTTCGGCCTGTTCACCGTCGGCTCGGTGGTCTCGATCTGGCACGGCGTCTCGTCACTCGGCGGGGCGGGGGAGGCGACGTCGTACGGGTGGGCGTACGCGGTGCTCGGCGTCGCCTTCGTGCTGGAAGGCACGTCGTTCGCCCAGGCGTTGCGTCAGACGAAAACTGGTGCGGTGCAACGGCGGGTTCACCCGCTGCGCTACATCAGGGTGACCTCGAATCCGATGCTGCGCGCAGTGTTCGCCGAGGACCTGTCCGCCCTGATCGGCCTGACGATCGCGGCGGCGGGTATCGTAGCCCACCAGCTCACCGGGAACCCCGTCTGGGATGCGATCGGTTCGATCCTGGTCGGCGTGCTGCTGGGCGGTGTCGCTCTGTTCCTCATCGGGCGCAACATGGACTTTCTGACCGGGGAGGCCGCCACCCCGCTCGCCCGCAACAACGTGCTGCGGGCGTTGCTCGACCACACCGACATCGAGCGCGTGAGCTATCTGCACATGGAATGGGTTGGGGCTGATCGCATTTACTTGGTGGCCGCGGTCGACCTGACCGGTGACGCCGTCGAATCCGACGTCGCGGCACGGCTCAACGCGATCGCCGACGTACTGCAGCGTCGGCCTGAGATCGTGCGCGCGGTATTGACGCTCACGCGGCCGGGCGACACGACGGACCTGCGGCCCGAGCAGCTACCCGACTGGTACCTGTAGCGCCGTTTCGACCAACGCGCGGGCCAGCACCGAGCCCGGCTCGGCCGCACTGGTGACGAGGGCGACCGTCGCGGTCACCGACGGGTTGTCCAACGGCACCACCCGCACCCCCTCCGGCGGGCGCAACGTGCTCAGCCAGGTCTGGCCGACGATGCTGGCCCACCGGCCGGTGCTGACGTGGGCCAGCAGGGAGACCACCGAATCGGCCTCCAACCGCGGAGCCGGGGTGAGACCCTGGCCGGCCAGCGTGTCGTCGAGCAGTTGACGGCCCCGCATGCCCGTGTTCAGTAGGCACAACGGCAGTTGCAGTACGTCGGTCCAGGTGATCGGATCCGGCTGGCTCGTCAGCAACTCGCCGCTGGCGATCAACACTTGGCGTTCCTCATACAGCGGTGTGACAGTCAGGCCCGCGGTGTCGACGCCGTCCGGGTAGATGATGCCCGCGTCGAGTTCGAATCGGCGCAGCCTCTCCACGACCCCTGCCGAACGCTGACTGCTCTCCAATTGCACCCGCACCAGCGGATGCTCGGCGCAGAACGGGTCGGTGAGCAGAGCGACGGTGCTCGAGGCGGCGGGGATGACGCCGAGCCGCAGCTCTCCGGTCAGCCCGGTCTGCAATGCGGTGACCTCGTGGATGAGCGCATCGTGATCGGCCAGGATCCGGCGCGCCCACAACACCAACCGCTCGCCTTCGGGTGTCAGGCCTTCGAAGCTCTGCCCGCGCCGCACCAGGGGCACCTTGAGTTCGTTCTCCAGTTTGCGGATGGCTTCCGACAGGGCCGGCTGCGAGACGTAGCACGCGGCCGCGGCCCGGGCGAAGTGCTTCTCACGGGCGAGCGCGACGAAGTATTCGAGCTGGCGAAACAGCATGAGACATTCGACCATGGTCGATAGGCGCTGCTTATCAGATCGTCGGAAACATTCCTTGGACGCGGCGGTTTCCCAGCGCGCAGACTTAACTCATGACAGACCGGGGCACCGAACAGCGCACCGACGCCGAGGGGCACGACCAACCGGAATTCCACCCCTATCACCACCCCGCAGCGGGATGGGGCGCCGCGAAGAGCGTCACCAAGTTTCTGATCCGCGAGCGCGAGCCCATCGACGGGCCCCGCGCGATCATGAAGATGAACCACGAGGACGGTGGCTTCGACTGCCCGGGCTGCGCCTGGCCCGACGACATGAAGGGCCTCAAACTCGACATCTGTGAGAACGGCATCAAACACGTCACGTGGGAGATGACGCACAAGCGTTGCGGTCCGGAGTTCTTCGCCCAGCACACCGTCTCCGAGTTGGCGACCTGGAGCGATTTCGCCCTAGAGGACCAGGGCCGGCTGACCGAGCCGATGGTGTACAACGCCGAGACCGATCACTACGAACCGATCAGTTGGCGTGACGCGTTCGACCTGGTGGGGAAGGCCCTGGCGGATCTGGACGACCCCAACCAGGCGTCGTTCTACACTTCCGGCCGGCTGGGCAACGAGGCCACGTTCCTGTACCAGCTGATGGCCCGCGAACTCGGCACCAACAACCTGCCCGACTGCTCCAACATGTGCCACGAGGCGAGCGGGCGCGCACTGCAGGCCGCGTTGGGAACGGGCAAGGGCACCGTCGACCTCGAGGACTGGGAGACCGCCGACGCGCTGTTCATCATCGGGGTCAACGCCGCCTCCAACGCCCCGCGCATGCTCACGGCGCTGTCGGAGGCCTACCGTCGCGGCGCGCAGATCGTCCACATCAACCCGCTGGTGGAGGCCGGCGCCACCAAGACCATCATCCCGCACGACTTTCTGCGGATGGCCACGTTCAAGTCGACCAAGACCAGCACCCTGAACCTGCAGCCCCGGATCGGCGGGGACATGGCGCTGATCCGTGGTATCGCGAAAGCCGTTCTGGAACAGGCGGAGACGGATCCGAAGGCGATCGACGCCGAGTTCGTCGCCCGCTACACCGCCTGGTTCGACGCCTACCGGTCGGTCGTCGAGGACACCTCCTGGGAGGAGATCGAATACAAGTCCGGGGTGTCGCAGCGCGATATCCGCAAGGCAGCCAAGATCTATCGCGACGCCGACCGCAGCATCATCAGCTGGTGTCTCGGGGTCACCCAGCACGAACACGGTGTGGACAGCGTGCGTGAGATCGTCAATCTGCTTCTGCTGCGCGGCAACCTGGGCCGTGAAGGAGCCGGGCCGTCACCTGTGCGGGGGCACAGCAACGTGCAGGGCAACCGCACCTGCGGGATCGATCACCGGCCGACCGGGGCCTTCCTCGACCGGCTCGCCGAGGTGTGCGGTATCGACCCGCCCCGCGAGCACGGAATGGACACCGTGCACACCATCGAGGCCATGCATCGCGACGAGATCAAGGTGTTCGTCGGGATGGGCGGAAACTTCGCCAGCGCCGCCCCGGACACCGCCTACACGTTCGCGGGTCTGCAGAAGTGCGATCTGACGGTTCAGGTGAGCACGAAACTCAACCGCAGTCACGTGATCCACGGCCGTCGCGCCCTGATCCTGCCGTGCCTGGGCCGGACGGAGAAGGACGAGCAGAAGGCCGGGGTGCAGTCCACCTCGGTCGAGGACTCGATGAGCATGGTGCACCTGTCGGTCGGGATGAAGAAGCCCGCGTCGCCACACCTGATGTCGGAACCGGCGATCATCGCCGGGATCGCGGCGGCCGCGCTGCCCGCCAGTGCCACGCCTTGGAGCTGGTATGTCGAGGACTACGACCGGATCCGGGACACGATGGCCAAGGTGCTCAACGGTTTCGAGGACTTCAATCGACGGGTCCGCCTGCCGCTGGGCTTCCGGATCAAGCAGCCCGCGCGCGAGCTGATCTTCCTGACCCCGTCCGGTCGCGCCGAGTTCTCAGCGGTCGACCTGCCCGACGACAGCGCCGAGCCGGGCACCCTGATCCTGGCGACGCTGCGGTCCCACGATCAGTGGAACACCACCATCTACTCCGACAACGACCGGTATCGCGGCGTAAAGAACCTGCGCACCCTGATTTTCATGAATGCGCAGGACATGGCCGACCGCGGGCTCAAGGAGTTCGACGACGTCGACATCGTCGCCACCGCGCGCGACGGCAGTACCCGATCGCTGCGGCGATACAAGGCGATCCCCTACGGGATTCCGCGCGGTTGCGCCGCCGGATACATGCCCGAGATGAACGTGTTGTGCGCCATCGGCGATTACAGCACCCAGAGCGACCAGCCGATCATGAAGAATGTCAAGGTGACCGTGGAACGCTCGGCCTGATGCTCAGGTCGAGGCTGCTCTCGGCGCCCGGCCGGCTCGGCGGTTCGGTGATCATCGGGGTCGGCACCGGCGTCGTCACCGGCACGCTGACCGACACCCCGCTCGGCGTGCTGGTCGGGATTGCCGCCACGGGTGCGGTTTTCGTACTCACCGGCTGGATCTTGTTGTGGCCCATGGATGCCGAGGCCACCCACCATCACGCACACCAGGAAGCCTTCAACCCGGTGGTCGAGGAGCTCGTGATCGTCGCGGCCGCGGTCGGTGCCCTGGTCAGCATCGTCTTCATGCTCGTGCACGGCGGTTCGCACAGTGATCCGACCGCGGCGACGGCCGCCCTGGCCGGGGTCTTCCTGGCGTGGGCGGGTATGCACCTGATGTACGCGGCGCGGTATGCGAACCTCTACTACTCACCGGATGTCGGCGGCATCGACTTCAACTCCGACGACCCGCCGGCGTTCCGTGACTTCTTCTACTTCAGCTACAACCTCGGCATGACGTATCAGGTGTCCGATACCAGCGTCACCGACGGCGTCATCCGTTCGGTGGCGCTGCGGCACTGCCTGCTGTCGTATCTGTTCGGCACGGTGATCCTGGCGACCACGATCAACCTTGTCGTCGGCATCGTGTCCAGCTGAGCCCGCCGAAGCCCGGGCCGGGCAGCAGCAGGGCCACCCCGTTCGCCGCGGCGACGCCGATCACGGTGTCGATGCCGCGGTCGGTGAGCAGCGCGATCGGCTCGGCCGGCTCGGCCAGATCGGTCATCAGCATGATCAGCGGGGTGAAGAATCCCAGCGCGATCGCGTGATGGTGCGCCATGAACAGCTCAGTGGGGAACAACAGCACCATCACGCAGATGGCCAGCACGTACTCGTTTGGATGGGGCACCAGGAGCAGGGCGGCCACCCCTAGGCCGATGAGTGTGCCGATCAAGCGGTGCACGCCGCGGCGCACCCGGCCACCGGTGTCGGCGGCGGCCAGCGTGCCGGCCGCCGCCGCGATCGCCCAATTGGCATGGTCCACACCGAGAAGCAGACCCGCGGTGCCCGCCGCCGTGACGGCCGCCGCGTAGCGGGTGGCGTGGACCATCACATCCTGCGCGGGCACTTCGGCGGTGGGTGGCGCGACGGCCGGTCCGCGGGAGGCATCGAGGATGCCGAGCGCAATGCACAGTAAAGCTGTTGTGGCGCAGATGGACACGGCCGCCACCGGTGACACCCGGCCGGCCGGGACTGTGGCGACCGCGCCGAGGGCGAACACCCCGTAGAACGGCCCCTCTGGTTTGAGCGCGAGGCGGTCGGTCACCACCGATCCCACCGTCACGAAAGCGACGGCGGTGACCACCAGCGCCCACGGGTGCGCTCGCATGTTCGCCAGGGTGACGCCGATGGCGACGCCGGCGATCAGGATGGCTGCCGCCTGGGACTGGTGGACGGCGCGGCGTTGCCGGGGCTCAGCCCGGCCGTACATCCCGGTGATGGCACCGAACACCGCGTAGATCATCAGGTCGGGACGCCCCGCGAACAGCAGCGCCACCCCGGGCACGGCCAGGCCGAGGGCGACCCGCAGGGCGGGGCGATGATCGCCCGGCGGCGGAGTCATCGCGATGCGCACCCGCGCATACACCCGAACGGTGCGCATGTAATCGAGGTTGCGCCACCGCGATGTTCTCGTCAAAGCGGAGTTTCCGACGAGCCGATCGGAGTTGCCTATCGCCGCAGCACTGGGGATCCGGGCCTTACTGGGCGGTGGCGCGACGACGACCCCGCCAGCCGTTGATGGCGCGTGCGGTGGACAGCGTCGCGGGCACGAGGACCGGGAACAGGCCGATGAAGAAGAGAGAGAAGAATCCGAGGGCAGACATGCCGAACTCACTTCCGTCAGGGGGTTTAGGTGTCATCGCAGCTGGTAGAAGGCTTGTCGCTGCGTGTGATGAACGTTACAAACGCCCTGTGGTGGTGACGATGTGCCGAGCAACCCAAATCGTGCCGCCGTGTTGTATCCGGAACACAAATGAGGCTCAGTCCGGACGGCCGCGTCGTCTGTTGATGCGGCGTGCCACGGACGTGGCGGCGGCCGGAGCCAGGACTGGAAGCAGGCTGATCACCAGTAAGACCAATCCGCCGGTGATGGTCATCGGAGCCCCCTAGGTGGTCGCCAGCCAGCTGCGGGTGAGCCGGCCGGATTCCTCGTCGACCATGTCGAGGGCGATACGACGCGCCCGCACCGCGGCCCGGTCGGCCTTCACGTTGAACTCGCGTCGCGGCACCTGGTCGTCGTCGAGCAGACGCTGCATGGTCTCCAGGATCTCGGCGTCGCGCTCGGCCCAGTCATGGAACATACCGGCCAGGAACTTCCCGGTCCCCTCGTCGGTGGTCGCGTAGTCGCGGGCCATCTGCAGGAATACGTGTGTGGCACCGGGAGATTCCGGCGTGAACCCCTGGATCCGCAACAGCTGGCGGGGCGCGTCCCCGGCCGGCTCGATCACGTACCGCTGCACGTGCAGTGCGGGGGAGACGAAGATGCCCTCCTCGCGGCGGACACCGGAGGTATCCGCGGGCAGCCCGGTGGCCTCGGTCTCCCAGCCGGCCAGCCTGCTGGGCGGAGTGGTCCGGAAATAGGCCACCGACCGTTCGGATACCTCCACCTCCTCCAGCGGCGGGAGCACCTCGATGTCGGGTGGCACCGCTTCCGGGTGCAGCGTGAAGACGTTGGTCAGGTCGAGGTAGTGCTCGTGCAGCAGAAGGTAATTGGCCTCGATGTCGAGTACCTCGACAGTGCTGGCCCAGCCGGAGCCGTCGCCGAGCCACGGGATGCGGGGCGGCGTGCGCAATGCTGCCGCACCGGGATCTCCCAGCCAGATCCAGATGAACGGACCCTGCGCCACCACCGGATATGTGCGCACCCGGATGCCGCGGGGCACGTTGTCCTGGGACGGCACGTCGACGAGATCTCCGTCGGCGTCGTAGGCGAGGCCGTGATACCGGCACCGCACCAGGTCACCGTCGCGGCGGCCGTCCGACAGCGGATGAGGACGGTGGGCGCAGCGGTCCTCCATCGCGACCACGGCACCGTCGCCGCGGCGGTAGAGCAGGACGGAGACACCGAGCAGACGACGGGCGAACAGGTTCGACCCGACTTCGTCGTCCAAGGCGGCGATGTACCAGCAGTTGAATGGGTAGTTGATGCGCGGAGTTCTCATAGGTCCAGCACCAATCGTTTTGAGAGGGAACGTGATACGCAGATCATGATCGACTGTCCCGCGGCGCGTTCCGACGCGCTCAGCACGGAATCCCGATGGTCGGGGTCGCCGCCGAGGACGTCGCATTCGCAGGTACCGCAGACACCTTCCATGCAGGAGCCGAGCACGTCCAGACCGGCGTCTTCAGCCACCGCATAGATCGTCTTGTCCGACGGCACAGTCAACGTCACGCCGGAGCGTTGGCATTCGACTTCGAAGGACTCGAGGGTGTCGGTGTCCTCGACTGCTTTGGCCGAGAAGCGCTCGATGTGCAGACTGTCGGCGGGCCAGTGCTTGCAGCCGTCTTCGGCGGCAGCCAGCAGCCCTTCCGGGCCGCAGCAGTACACCAGCGTTTCCGGATCAGGTTCGGCCAGAACACCTTCCAGCGTGCTGCGGAAGGCACCGCCGTCATCGCGGGCACACACCGTCACGCGGCCGCCGTAACCGGCGAGCTCGTCGAGGTAGGCCATCGACGCCCGGCTGCGGCCACCGTAGAGCAGCTGCCAGTCGGCGCCGACGGCCTCTGCGGCCGCGATCATCGGCAGCATCGGTGTGATGCCGATACCCCCGGCGATGAACCGGTAGCGCGGCGCCGCGGCCAACCCGAAGTGGTTGCGCGGCCCGCGAACCCGGACGGTGGTGCCCTCATGCAGCTTGTTGTGCACGAACTCCGATCCGCCGCGGCTGGCCGGGTCCAACAGGACACCGACCCGCCATTCGGTCCGGTTGGTGGTGTCCCCGCACAGGGAGTACTGGCGCACCAGATCCGGTGTCATCACCAGATCGATGTGGGCGCCCGGCGTCCACTCCGGTAGCTCGGCGCCAGCAGGGTCGGCCAGCGTCAGCGTCACGACTCCGTCGGCGGAGTCCTCGCGCCGGCGGACCTCCAGGTCGAGCTCGACCTCACGGTAGGCGGGCCTGGTCATGATGTCCGCCGGACCGGGATCGACTTGTACTGGTTGAGGAACAACGCCTGCACCCGCGTCGGTTCGCCGTCGAGAGCGAGGTCGGGGAAGCGCTGCAGCGTCTCCTGGATCCACAGCTTGAGCTCCAGGCGGGCCAGGTTGGCGCCGAGGCAGAAGTGTCTGCCGCGTCCGCCGAAGGCCTGATGCCGGTCGGCGAGTCCCTCCCGGGTGATGTCGAACTTGCCGGGGTCGGTGAACACCGACTCGTCACGGTTGGACGCGATGTACCACAGCAGCAGCCGGTCGTTCTCTTTGATGGTCTTGCCGTGCAGTTCGAAGTCCTGGGTGGCCGCGCGGGCCATGAAGGCGAAGGCCGGGAAGCAGCGCAACCCTTCTTCGACCGTCGCGTCGATCAGCTCGGGGTTTTCCCGCAGCAGGGTGAGCTGATCGGGGTTTTGCATCAGGGCCAGCATGGTGGCGCTGTAGGTGGCCCGCGTCGAGTCGTTTCCGGCCGTCATCAGCAGCGCGAAGAATGTCGCCATCTCCAGTTCGGTGAGCTTTTCGCCGTCGACTTCGGCATTCATCACCGCGGTGATGAGGTCGTCACGCGGTGCTTCCCGCCGTTGCTCCATCTGGTCGTTGAGGTAGGCGATGATCTCCAGCACGATCGCGCCGGCGTCGTCCCACTGGGCCCGGATCTCCGGGTCTTCGAACGCGCTGAACACGTTGGTCCAGTGCACGAGACGCTCGTCGTCCTCGGGTGGGGTGCCCAGCATCGAGCCGATCACCCGGGCCGGGACGGGACGCGCGACGTCGGTCACCAGATCGAACCGGTCCCGGTCGGCGACGCTGTCGAGCACGTCGGCGATGATCTGCTTGATCGCCTCTTCGTGCGCAGCCACCCGTTCCGGGGTGAAGGCCTTGATCACCAGCGCCTTGAGCCGGTCGTGTCGCGGCGGATCCATCGAGATCAGCTGCAGGCGTTGCACATCCAGCGGAACTCCGATGTCGTCGACGTTGAAGATGCCGCGGCGCTCCGAGGAGAAGGTGCGGTGGTCGCGGCTGACGGCGCGGACGTCGTCGTACCGGGTGATCGACCAGAACCCACCTTCCTCCGGGACGTTGCGTTGCGCGCTGAAATGCACGGGTGCCTCGCGTTGCATCCGGGCGAATAGCTCGTAGGGCGGGCCGGCCTCCCAGACGGCGGGATCGGCCAGGTCGACATTGTCGAGATCGATTGCGCTCACGGTGCTCATGGCGGAACTCCTTACTGGGCGGTGGCCAGGCGGCGGCGGGTCCTCCAGCCGGCGACGGCGCGCACGGTCGACATGGTGGCCGGGACCAGGACGGGGAACAGGCCGATGAAGAACAGGAGGAAGAAGCCGAATACGGACACGCTGAATCTCGCTTTCTCGACGGAAGGATTTGGCTGTCGCAGCTGGTAGAGGACGTTTTGCTGCGTTGCGAAGAACGTTACGGAGACGCCGCGGCGGCAACGACGTCCTCGGCAGCTCAAATATCGGCGCGGGTATGTCCCCGGAGGACAAATGTGGATTACGGTTTCGAGATGGCCGGTACCAGCCAGCCGGATGAGGCGACCGTCGCCAAAGCCGCCGTCGGGATCACCAGCCGACTTGTCGACAAACTGGCCGTCATCACCCCGTCCGTGCAGCAGTCCGTGGTGGCCGCGATCTCGGAACTGCGTGGCGATGAGCAGTTGCTGCAGCTGTTGCGGGACACCGTCGAGAGCAACATCGAGACGTTCTTCGCGGCGGTCCGGCACGGTATCTCCGTCGAGCACGTCGAGCCCCCGACCGCCGCACTCGAATACGCCCGGCGGCTGGCCCAGCGCGAGGTGTCGGCGAACGCCCTGACCCGGGCGTACCGGCTGGGGCACCGCGCTGCGCTGCGCTTTGTCCTCGACGAGGTCCGCGCGTCCGAGTTGGAGCCGACGCTGGCCCTGGCCGTGTATGAGCTCATGGAGACGGTGTCGTTCGACTACATCGACGAGATCTCACTTCGGGTGGTGGAGGCCTATCAGGACGAACGCGAGCGCTGGTTGGCCTCCCGCAACACCGTGCGGGCCTCGAAGGTGCGCGACCTGCTGACGTCTGAAACCGAGGTTGACGTCGATGCCGCCGCGTTGGCGATCCGTTACCCGCTGAGACGGATCCACCTGGCCGCGATCGCATGGTGCGACGAGTCGGGCGAGGGCGACGAATTGGCGGGCATGGAACGATTCGCCAACCGCTTCGCCGAATCGATCGGTGCGCCGGACGCCCCGCTGTTCATCTCGGTGGACCGCGTGACGGCGTGGGTGTGGATTGCGGTCCCGCGCGAGGCGGCAGGCGATGTGGTGAACCGGATGCGGGTGTTCGCCGACGCGCCGTATCTGGCGGTCGGCAATCCACTGCCCGATATCGACGGGTTCCGTCAATCGCACCGGCAGGCCGCCGATGCCCGCTCGGTCGCGATCGCGGCGGGCGAGGCGGCGCATCGGTTCACCGCGGCCAGCGACAGCGGGGTTTCCGTCGCGGCGTTGCTGGGCGACGACATCGACTCGGCGTCGCGCTGGGTGGGCGAGGTGCTGGGGCCGCTCGCCGGGGACACCGACAGCGATGAGCGGTTGCGGGAGACGTTGCGCGCGTTCCTCAATGCCGGTTCAAGTTACAAGGCTGCCGCCGAAGAGCTGCACCTGCACACTAATTCGGTGAAGTACCGGGTGGCCAAGGCCGTGGAGCGGCGGGGACGTCCCATCACCGCGGACCGGCTCGACGTCGAGGTGGCGCTGCTGCTGTGCCACTACTTCGGTGCCGCGTTGCGCTGAGTGGCCTCGCCGGGTTTCGTCCAGCGGATGGTGTGCCGGAACGCCAGCCGGTGCCGCATCTCGGCTCCCGGCATCACGCGGTCGACGATCGCTCGCATCTCGTCGAAGCTGAGCTGGGGATCCCGAACCGGAAACGGAGGAGGTTGCGGCCCACTGCGCACCGGGCGCGGATGCTTGATCAGGCCGATGATCGGGTTGGTCACCGCCGACGCCAAATCCCATGCGGTGTCACGGATCGAGGCAGGGGCGGCGAGTCCGACGCACAGGAACCGTCCGCCTGGGGCCAATAGCCGCGTGATGTCGGTCAGCGCCTGCTCGACGTCGAGATGGTGTAGCACGGCGATCATGGTGACCAGGTCGACGGGTCCGTCGAGTTGGGCGAGTTGGCTGTCGTCGATCGTGACGTTGGTCAGGTCGGCGCAGCGCCGGGCCGCTTCGGCGCGCATACCCGGATCGAGATCCGTGCCACGGACGTGTGTGAACTGCGCGGCCAGCTGGGCCACCAACGCGCCTTGACCGCAGCCGATGTCGATCGCGGTTCCGCGGCGGGCCGGCAGGTTCGCCAGGATCCACCGGTGGAAATGGTCGTTGTGGCTCCAGGGGTGCCGACTGTTGAAGTTGTGCAGGGCTTCGGCGGCCCGCCGGATCAGTGGATGCTCGACGCCACGGATGTCCATGTCTCCACTGTGCCAAGTGCCGACAACCACCGCGAGCAGACGCAAAACTGCCCCTCTTCACGGGAAAAGGGGCAGTTTTACGTCTGTTCGCGGAGGAAAGCTACTGGATGTAGCCCGATGCCGACTGCAGGTGTGCTACGGCGTCGTCGACGATCTTCTCGACCAGCTCAGCACACGACGGCAGGTCGTTGATGATGCCGGCGACCTGGCCCGAGGCCAGCACGCCGGCGTCGGTATTGCCCTCCACCAGGCCGGCTTTGAGCAGCATCGGGGTGTTGGCCGCCATCACGACCTGCGACCAGGTGAGCTCTTTGCCGTGCCGCATCGCCAGGCCGTCCTTGACCATCGACAGCCAGGTCATCCCCGAGAGCTTCTTGAACTTCTGGGCGTTGCCGACGGCGGCAGCGAAACCGCGTGCCCGCGAGCCGCTCTCCAGCTTTTCGACCAGGCCGGTGCGCAGCACGCGGTGCGGCATGCCGTCGACGCGGGTGGACACGACGGTGCCGTCCAGGGCGGCCTGCAGGTACCGCTCCTTGACCGCGTCGGGCACGGTGGAATCCGAGGTCAGCAGGAACCGCGTTCCCATGGCAACCCCAGCGGCGCCGTAGGACAGCGCCGCGGCAAGGCCACGTCCGTCGAAGAAGCCACCGGCGGCGATCACCGGCATGCCGGTGTCCTTGACGGCATCGAGCACCGAGGGCAGCAGCAGCGTGGTGGCGACGGGGCCCGTGTGGCCACCGCCCTCACCGCCCTGCACGATCACCGCGTCGGCACCCCAGCCGGCCACCTTCTTGGCGTGCTTGGCCGCACCGACCGACGGGATCACCACGACGCCCGCATCTTTCAGCTTGGCGATCAGCTCGGGCTTGGGAGCTAGAGCGAAGGAGGCGACTTTGACTCCTTCGCGGATCAGGAGGTCGACGCGCGCACCGGCATCACCCGCATCGGCACGCATGTTGATGCCGAAGGGTTTGTCGGTGGCGGCCTTGACCTTGGTGACGGCGGTTTGCAGTTCCTCGAGCGTCATGGTCGCCGACGCCAGGATGCCGAGCCCGCCGGCATTGGAGGTGGCAGCGACCAGTCGGGCACCGGCCACCCAGCCCATCCCCGTCTGCACGACGGGATGTTCGATGCCGACCAGTTCGGTCAGCGGAGTCTTGAGCTTGCCCATTCTTTAGGCCTTGACTTCTTTGTCGCGCAACGACTTCGGATCGATGACCTCGCGGAGCAGCTTGAGCTCCTCCTCGGTGGCCAGCCGGGTGGTGTCGGCCTCTTCCAGGCCGTGCACCTCGAACGAGGTGTTGTCCGCGACCTGCTGGGCCTCGACGCCCGGGTGCAGCGACACCGCGCGCATCTGATGGTCGGGGCCGTTGAAGTCGAACACGCCCAGGTTGGACACCACGCGGTAGATGTTGGCGAACCGGTAGGCCGGGTTCTCGGGATCGACCTTGTCCCAGCCGATTCCGGACACGATGTCCACCGACTCGCAGAACACCCGCTTGGAGTGGTTGCCTACGAAGTAGCTGGTGGTGTGGTTGATGCTGTTGCCGGGCGCGCCGCGGACACCGAACATCTGCCGGGTCGGGTGCTGGATCGGGCCGAACGCCGACAGGTTCTGGTTGCCGTAGCGGTCGATCTGGTTGGCGCCCATCACCACGTGGCGCTTGCCCCAGGCCAAGGTCTCGAAGACCCGGTTGAACGGCATCCAGCCCTCGACGGTGAAGGGGGCGCCGATGGCCGGGGTGTCGGCCAGGATCCGGGCCTCGCCGTCGGTCAGCACGATGTCGGGGGAGAAGGTCAGCCGGGCCAGCCGGGCACCGATCTGGACGACGGTGGTCATCGGGCTGGCCATAATCTCACCGGCGTCGCGGAACAACTCGGCGCAGGCGACGGCGCACACCTCGGCACGGGTCACGGCACTCACTTGGCGGCCTCCTGATCTTCCTTGAATTTCCGCACAGCGGCCTGGTAATCGGCCTCGCTGCCGGACAGATACGTCTTGACGAACTCGGCCCAGGTCTCGTCGGAACCTGCGGCCTCTGCGTAGTGGCGCTGGAACTTCTCGTCGCGCCGGTAATCGGGCTCGTTGGTGGTGAAGTGGGCGCCGTTGGGGGCCTCCACCACGGAATCGACCATCATCCGGTTGATCAGAAGAGCCTGCGTCGGAACGGCTTTGACGAGTTCCTCGGTGGACACCACGCGCTCGACCGACAGGAAGCGGCGCTGTGCCGACATCAGGAACAGGTCATCGAAGTACGGGTCGATGCCGGTGTAGGCCGCATTGCCCTGGGCGTCACCAAGATTCATGTGCACGAACGCCGCGTCGAGGTTCAGCGCGGGCATCGCGATCAGTTCCTCGTGGGCGCCGTCGGTCGGGTACGGCGACTTCACAGTCTTGAGCTCATCGCCCCAGAAGGTGCGGACGTCGCTGCCGAGTCCGGCGCGGATCGGCAGGAACGGCAACCGCTGGGCGGCAGCCTGCAGGCCGCAGCGCAGCATGCCCTCGTCCATCTCGCGGGCCTCGATGGCGCCTTCGGTGCGACGGCGCGCGAACCACGGGTCGTAGAACGGCGGCGAGTCCAGCGAGACGAAGCCGTAGTAGACGCGCTTGACCTTGCCCGCCGAGCACAGCAGGCCCAGGTCTGGGCCGCCGTAGGTGACCACCGTCAGGTCTTTGACGTCGGTGCGCAGCAGGGCGCGGACGAAGGCCATCGGCTTGCGTCGTGAACCCCACCCACCGATGCCGATGGTCATGCCGCTTTCGATCGAGGCGACCGCCTCGTCGAGAGTTGTCCTCTTGTCTGCCATGTTATTTGGATCCCTTGTCAGTGCCGGCGAAGGCGTCGCGGTGTTCGTCGGACACACCGGACAGGTTGAGTTCGAAGGTGAAGCCCTGCTCCATGCGGTACCGCGCGTTGACGGGCTGCACGTCGATGAAGTTCAGCGCTTCCTTGGCCGCCCGGATCACCCGGGTGTCCTTGCTGGCGATGTCGCGGGCGACGCGCAGCGCGGCCTCGTCGAGTTCCTCGCGCGGGACGACCTCGTGGACGGAACCGAAGTGGTGCAGCGTCTCGGCGGGAACCGTTGCGGCGGTGAAGAACAGCCGGCGCATCAGGTGCTGGGGGACCAGCCGGGACAGGTGAGTGGCGGCGCCGAGGGCGCCCCGCTCCACCTCGGGCAGACCGAACTTGGCGTCGTCGGAGGCCACGATCACGTCGGCGTTGCCGACGAGGCCGATGCCGCCGCCCACACAGAAGCCGTTGACGGCGGCGACGACGGGGACCTCGCACTCGTAGACGGACTTGAACGCGTGGTAGCAGCCACGGTTGGCGTCGATCAGGGCGGTGAAGCCCTCGGTGTTCTGCATCTCCTTGATGTCCACACCGGCGTTGAAGCCACGGCCCTCGGCTCGCAGGATCACCACGTGGGTGCTGCGGTCGCGGCCTGCTGCGGTGATCGCATCGCCGAGTTCGAACCAGCCGGCCGACGGGATGGCGTTGACGGGCGGGTAGTTGACGGTGACCGAGACGATGCCCGGTTCGACTGTCTTGGTGGTGATCGTCATCAATCCACTTCCTGAAGGGGTCGCTACCTAAGCAAGCACTTGCTTGGTACGCTAGCACAGTGACAGTTACGCCAGAAGTCGGCGCCATCAGTTTGGGTTTGACCGACAAGGTGGTCCTGGTGACCGGTGGAGTACGAGGGGTTGGCGCAGGGATCAGCGCGGTTTTTGCCGGTCAGGGCGCAACCGTGGTGACCTGCGCACGCCGCCCGGTCGAGGGGCTGCCCTACGAATTCCACAGCTGCGACATCCGGGATGACGACTCCGTGAAGTCGCTCATCGAAAGCATTGTCGAGAAGCACGGCCGGCTGGACGTCGTGATCAACAACGCCGGCGGCTCGCCCTATGTGCTCGCCGCCGATGCGTCGGCGAAGTTCAGCACAAAGATCATCGAACTCAACCTGATCGGCGCGCTCTCGGTATCCACCCATGCCAATGCGGTGATGCAGAAGCAGGAGACCGGCGGGACGATCGTCAACATCTCCAGCGTCAGCGGCCACCGACCCACCCCGGGGACGGCTGCCTACGGCGCGGCCAAGGCCGGTATCGACAACCTCACCTCGACACTGGCCGTCGAGTGGGCGCCCAAGGTGCGGGTGAACTCGGTGGTGGTCGGGATGGTCGAGACCGAACAGTCCGAGCTGTTCTACGGTGACGCCGAGTCCATCGCGGCGATCTCCCGCAACGTTCCACTGGGGCGGCTTGCCAAGCCGGCCGATATCGGCTGGGCCACAGCATTTTTGTCGTCCGCAGCCGCCTCATATATCAGTGGGGCCACGCTGGAGGTGCACGGTGGCGGCGAGCCGCCGCACTACCTGTCCACCACGACCGCTGACATCAAGTAACTCGAAAAAGGAGACATCACAATGGGATTGCTCGACGGCCGCGTGGTCATCGTGACGGGTGCCGGTGGCGGCATCGGGCGTGAGCACGCGCTCGCGTTCGCCGCCGAAGGTGCCCGCGTCGTGGTCAACGACATCGGCGTCGGCCTGGACGGATCACCGGCCGGTGGTGGCAGCGCTGCACAGAACGTGGTCGACGAGATCGTCGCCGCCGGAGGCGAAGCCGTTGCCAACGGTTCCAACGTTGCTGACTGGGGCCAGGCCGAGGCGCTGATCCAGCAGGCGGTCGACACCTTTGGCACCCTGGACGTGCTGGTCAACAACGCCGGCATCGTGCGTGACCGGATGTTCGCCAACGCCACTGAGGAAGAATTCGACGCCGTCACCGCCGTGCATCTCAAGGGGCACTTCGCCACCATGAAGCACGCCGCCTCGTACTGGCGGGCCAAGTCCAAAGCCGGCGAGACCGTTGACGCCCGCATCATCAACACCAGCTCCGGCGCCGGGCTTCAGGGCAGCGTCGGTCAGGCCACCTACAGCGCCTCCAAGGCCGGCATCGCCGCGCTGACCCTGGTGGCCGCGGCCGAGATGGGCCGCTACGGCGTCACCGCCAACGCCATCGCGCCCTCGGCCCGGACCCGGATGACCGAGACCGTGTTCGCCGACATGATGGCCACCCAGGACCAGGCCTTCGACGCCATGGCCGCGGAGAACATCTCCCCGCTGGTGGTGTGGCTGGGCAGCGTCGAGTCGAAGGACGTCACCGGCAAGATGTTCGAGCTCGAGGGCGGCAAGATCCGCATCGCCGAGGGCTGGGCCCACGGCCCGCAGATCGACAAGGGCGCGAAGTGGGATCCCGCCGAGCTGGGCCCGGTCGTCAAGGACCTGCTGGCCCAGGCCCGTCCCGCCGTCCCGGTTTACGGCGCCTGAGTTTCGCCGCCGAGCAGAGGCAAAGACCCCCGAAATCAAAGGATTTCGGGGGTCTGAGCTGGGGGCGCCTCCCGCTTGCGGGGGAGTCTTCGCTGGTTCCACCGCAGCCGGCCGGCTCGCCTTGGCGAGTTCGTCACCGGTGTCCTCAGCGACATCCTTGACCAACTTGACCGGCGCGTTGACGACGTCCTCGACCCCGTCCTGTGCGGCCTTGGTGATCGTGGCAGGTCCCCGGTCTTTAGCGCCTGCCCGACGTTGTAAGCCGCGGTCTGCGGTACGACCACCGCGTCCCGCACGTCGACCAGCAGCTTCGTCGGCAGTTCCGGTTCCTTGGCCACCTCGACCCCCGTTCCAGTTCACCAGGGTCCAGCCGTCTTCCGGATTGCCCTCAACCACAACGGTATCGGTGTTGCTGAGTGGGTGCTGCAGGATGAGCATCGGATCCGGGTTGTCGACGTTCATTCATCATCCAGAACATGATCGTGCCACCGTGGGAGTACACGACGGCATTGCGAGCGCCGCTGTCGTACACGGCCTTGAGGGCGCCGTCCGTGCGGGCATCGAACTCGTTGCCGTCGATCGACCCCGGGATCTGGGCGGACCGGGAGAAGGAGATCGGCCCCTTCGCACGGCGAAAGGGCCAATCCGGTCGTCCTGATTGGTGCTTAGAACGGCGCAGGTCGTGGCGTTAGGCGGCATCCTTCGCGGAGGTGTCATTGTCGCGGGTCTGGCCCCCGGCCCGGTCGGTCGCCTTCTTGACCGCGTCCTTGATGTGGCGCACCGAGGATGAGACCTGATCGCGAGTGTCCGCGACGGCTGCGCGCACCTTGTCGCGCGACTCGGTCACCGCCTTCTTCAGGCCGGGAACCGCCTTGTTCCCATCCTTGAGATCTGTTGCGCCTGTGCCTGACTTGGCGACGGTCCGCACTTCGGAGACCGTCGGCTCGGGAGTCGATTCGGCTTGCTTGGTCGATGTGCTGTCCACAGCGGTCTTGACACTCTCGATGCCGGACTCCACCTTCTCGCGTAATTCACTCTCGCTCTTGGGGATTGCCTTCTTCACCCGGTCGATGATCTCGGCATTGATCGCGCGGTTGAACTTCGTCACGGAGAAGCTGGCGTCGGCGATGCTGCGGTTGATCGCGGTGGCGATAGTCGCCGGATCGCGGGTGGCGAAGGCATCCGTCACCTGCTCGACCGCGGCATTGAGCTGCCTCGACAGCGTCCGCACCTGCCGTAGGGCCTCAACGCGGAACGGGGTTTCGGGCCCGATCTCGGTGCCGTTCCAATTGACGACGCGCCAGCCGTCCTCGGGATTGCCCTCCACCACGACGTAGCCGGTGTTTCGCAGCGGGTTGGTCATCAACCACATCGGGTCTGCATTTTCCGCATTCAGGAAAACCCAGAACATAATGGCGCCGCCATGCGAGAATGCCGCCACATTCCGGTCCCCGTTGTCGTACATGGTCTGAATTGCGCCATCCATGCGGGCATCGAATTCCCGGCCATTGATCGAGCCGGGAATGCGGGCATCGAGATCACCCTGGAGCCATTTCAACGGAGCCTGTAGATAGCCCTTGACCGCATCGGATTCCGGAGTTCCCTCGTAGATTCCCGCCTCGATTTCCTGAAGGCCGGGAACGACCTGGATCGGGAGGCCGAGGTACTCCGCCATCGGTGCCGCGGTCAGTTGGGTCCGGACCATGGTCGAGGCGTAGATCGCATCGTAGTTGTTGTCGCCCAAGACTTTGACGATGTCACGCGCCTGCTGTTGCCCCTTCTCGGTGAGGACGGGTCCCGGCACCGAGGAGTCGGCGACGTTCGCCGCGTTCGCGGTGGACTCACCGTGGCGAATGAACGTGATCCGCATGACTTCGGCGGCGTGGGCGACCGGAATGGCGAGAAGGAATGCCAGGAACATCATTCCTATGCCGGCCATCGTCGCCCGGATACCCGAGCGCCTGAAATAACTCATTTCGCTGCGTTCCTCCAATCGTTGTGTGCAGGTGGAGCGAAATGAACGTATGGCTGAATTTATTGAAAAAGTGGAGATGTCTCGTTGTTTGGGATTATTCGTTGCCATTGCTGGTCCGAATGTAAAAGGTGCCCCAGACCGAATGGTCTGGGGCACCCTTGAAAATGCCGACTTGTTAGGCGGCGTCCTTGCTTCCGGCGGTGTCGCTGCCGGCACCGTCGTTGTCGCCGGCGGTCTTGCCGGTCTGGCCGGTGGCCTTCTTGACGGCGTCGCCGAGTTTCTTGATCGACGACGACACCTGGTCCTGCGCATCTTTGACTGCGGTTCGGACCTGCTCGCCGGTCCGGCTGATCGACTTCGCGACACCCGGTACCGCCTTGTTGCCATCGGAGAGATCGGTCGCGGCCCGAGGCTTGGCGATGCTGCCGAGCGTATCGGCGACCTTCGACTTCACCGCGGTGCCGGTTGACGTCTCGTCGGCCGCGTCCGGAGCCGCAGCGAGATTGCGCGTGACGACATTGGTATCCACCGCGGCCTTCACGTTCTCCACCTCGGTGGACACCTTCTGCTGCAGATCCTCGGTGCTGGTCGGGATCGCGTCGGTCGTCCGCTTGATGATCTCGGCGTTGATCGCGCGATTGAACTTGAGGACCGAGAAACCGGCGTCGGCGATGCCACGGTTGATCGCGGTGGCGATGGTGGCCGGGTTGCCCGAGGCGAAGGACTGCGCCACACTGTCCGCGGCCTGCTGCAGCTGCCGGGTCAGGGTCCGGAACTGAAGGCCGACCTCGTGCTCGAAGGACGGCTCCGGTGTGAACTTCTGACCGTTCCAGTCCACCAGGGTCCAGCCATCTTCCGGATTGCCCTCGACGACCACGTAATCCGTGTTGCCCAGCGTGTACTGGCTCAGCAGCATGCCCTTCTGGGCCAGGCTGAGATTCTTCGCGTTCATGATGGTCCAGAACATGATCGTGCCGCCGTGCGAGAACACGATCGCGTTCCGATCGCCCTTGTCGTACATGGTCTTCAGGGCGTTGTTCACGCCGTTGTTGAAATCATGGCCGTCGAAGTCGGTGCCCGGCTGGGTCGCGCCGAGCGGATCTTCACCTGGCGACGTCGGGACCAGGCCGGCCCACTTCAGCGCCGCGAGGATGTACGCCGTTCCGTAGGTGTCCTGATCCTTGCCTTCCAGGGAACCGGCCGGGATCTCCGAGATGCCGTCGATCACCTGGATCGGGAGACCCAGGTACTGCGACATCAGCGTCGCGGTCTGCTGCGTGCGCAGCATGGTCGACGCGTAGATGGCGTCGTAGTTGTTGTCGCCGAGCTTGTCCACCAACGCTTCTGACTGCTGCCGGCCCTTATCGGTGAGGCCGGGTCCGGGGATGGTGGTATCGATTTTGTGGTTGGCGTTGGCTTCCGATTCGGCATGGCGCACGAACGTCACGCGCATGACCTCGGCGGCATGGGCGACGGGCATCGCCAGGAAGAAGGCGAGGAACGCCAGCGCGACACCCCCAAGTAGACTTCGATATCGTGACGCCGGCGCGTCACCTCTGCGGCGGTTCATGTGTTTCCTCCATTGTGGCTGTACGGATTTCACGTGACCTGCCGGTGACACTGCGCTGGCCGGCCATCTGAATTGTCTGGCAAGCTGCTGTCAAGTCGAGCAGTTATCCCACTGTGCGGGAGGGTATTTGACAAAATCCGGGCGCTGTTCTAACTGGTCCGAATACAGCTTGGTCCCCTCTCCTCATGCGAGGAGAGGGGACCGATCCGGCTGGTATTACCTTGCGCTACGGCCTATTTCACGCCGCATCCTTGGCCTTCGGCTTGGCCTTGCTGTCGTCGGACTTGTCCTTCTTGGCCGTACCGGTCAGCTTCTTGACGGTGTCGCGGGCTTGCTTTGCCGAGGACTCGACCTCGCCGCGCACGTCGTCGGCAGCCTGCCTGACCCGGTCGCGCACTGCGGAGACAGCCTTGCCCGGCTCCGCCTTGTTGCCATCGGCCAGCTTCGTGGCGCCGGTGGCCGCGCGGGCGGTGCTGACCTTGGTCTGCACGGGCTGAGTCACCTTCTCGACAGTCGCCTGGGCGTCCTCGGCGACGTTCTCGACGGCGGACTTGGCGCCGTCAACGGCTGACTGGGCTCCGGCCGCCAGATCCGTGGCGGGCGCGGTGTCATTGTCGGCGGACTTCTCCGTGCTGAGCTTGGAGACCTGAGTGGTCGACTGGCCGATCGATCCGGGGATGCCGGTGATCGCGTTGACCGTGTCGGTGATCGAGTCCTTGACGAACTTCACGCCAGCCTGGGCGACGTCCTGCACGCCTTGCGCGCCGGTGGTGACGATGCCCTCGGCGTCGAGCGACAGCACCGGAATGCGCATGTTGTAGAGGGCCTTCTGCGGCGCCACGATCAGGTCACGCACGTTGACGAACATCTGGGTGGGGTAGTTGGCGGGAGCGACTTCCTCACCGTCCCAGCTCTTCAGCGTCCAACCGCCCTCGCCGTTGCTTTCCACCACCACGACATCGGTGTTGCTCAACGGATGCTGCACGATCAGAAGCAGATTGGGGTTGTCGACGTTCATCATCGTCCACATCATGATGGTGGCCCCGTGTGAGAACACCGCAGCGTTCTGCTCGTGGTCGTCGCCCTCCGGAGTGTCTTCCTCGATCTGCGTCAGCGCGTTGGTCATGCGCTCGTTGAACTCCAGACCGGTTTCGCCGCCGGGGATCGGGACGAACTGCAGGCCCATGGTCCAGGCCAGCGGCGCGAGGATGTACCCGATGCGGCCGATGCCTTCGCTCTCGGGTAGCCCCTCGAAGATGCCAGCGCTGATCTCCTGAACACCGATGTTCTGCCCGGCGTTGTCGTTCTTCGGGTAGCCGATGATCGTGACCGGCATGTCCGTTGCGTCGGAGAGCGGCTTGGCGGTCTGCTGGGTGCGCACCATGGTCGAGGCGTAGATCGCGTCGACCTCGCCGTACTTGGAGGTGTATTCGGGCGACTGCAGGTAGTCGGCGACGGCGTCGGCTTGGGCCTCACCGGTCGGCGTCAGGTTAGGGCCGGGCACGGAAGTGTCGATGTGTCCGGTCGAGTTGCCGTAAGACTCCCCGTGCCGGATGAACGTCACGGTCATGGCCGCAGCGGGCAGCGTCGCTGCCGCGAACAGAGAACACGCCGTCAGGGTGGTGGCGGCGGCACCGGCGGCCCGGCGTCGGGTGGGTCGTTGCATAGGGTCTCCAGTTGGTTCACGAAAATGTGGGCTGCCGCTCACCTGGCGTTAACTGTGTGCGCGCTCACAGAACATAATCAAAGAACTGTTCACTCGTCAATTCAGCTACCAAGAGTTGCGTAATTGGCCAGCTCCAGGTCATCTGACAAACAGAAAGTGCCCCCGACCTGTAGGTCGGGGGCACTGCCGTTATCGGAGATCAGGCCGGGTCGCAGATCACGATCGGGATCTTGCGGTCGGTGTAGGACCGGTAGTTCACGAAGTCGGGATACATCGCGTCCAGCTTGGGCCAGTACTCGTCGCGCTCGGCGTCGGTGGCGTCGCGCGCGGTGAGCTCCAGGGTCTCGTGCTTGGTCTGGAACTTCACCCGGGGGTTGGCCACCAGATTCAGGTACCACATCGGGTTCGTGGCCCGTCCGCCCTGCGAGGCGACCAGCACGATGCGCTTGCCTTCCTGAAGGAATAGCAGCGGGCTGTCCCGCTCCTCGCCCGACTTGCGTCCGATGGTGGTCAGGATGCCCACTTCGGCGCCGCGCAGGAACTTGTCGCCGATGCGCCCGCCGGACTTCTTGAAGATCCAGGTCTGGGCGCGCGACATCCACTTGATGGCGGTGCCGGTCGATTTCGCGTTGAGTCGCTCGACCTGTTTGGGGCTGAGCGGGCGAGGGGTGTTGGCCATGCGGGGACCTTAGCGGCTGATGAACGGGGTCAGGGACGCGCGGATGTGGTGGATCTTCCCGTCCGATGCGGGGATTAGGAACGTCTCGTCGACGTGCGAGCAGACCCGCCGCCCGAACAGGCGCGGCTTGGTGAGCACGTCGAACTTGGCTCGGACATGATCGCCGTCGACGCTGAACTCCGGCGTCGTCGTCTTCTCGATCAGCTTGAACTGCGGGCCGTTGTTCAAGCTCCGGCGCAGATGATCTCCGTTGCGGCCGGTCTTCAGGCCCATCTCGATGCGGATGCAGTCCGGTGCGAACGGGACCGCATCCGCCTGATGGCTCACCAGCGCATCGATGTAGGCCTGTGCGGCCGCGATGCGCTCGGCTTCACTGAAGGTCACTAGATGCGCTCGATGATCGTGCCGGTGGACAGTGCACCGCCGGCGCACATGGTGATCAGCGCCGTGCTCTTGTCGGTGCGCTCCAGCTCGTGCAGGGCTGTGGTGATCAGGCGGGCACCCGTCGAGCCGACCGGGTGGCCGAGGGCGATGGCGCCGCCGTTGACGTTGACCTTGTCCATGTCGGCGCCGTGCACCTGGGCCCAGGACAGCACGACCGAGGCGAAGGCCTCGTTGATCTCGACGAGGTCGATGTCGCCCATCTTCATGCCGGCCTTCTCGAGGACCCGCGCGGTGGACTGCACCGGACCGTCGAGGTGGTAGTAGGTCTCGGCGCCGACGTTGGCCTGGCTGATGATGCGGGCACGTGGCTTGAGGCCCAGGGCTTTGGCCTTGTCCTCGTCCATCCACAGCACCGCGGCGGCACCGTCGGAGATCTGTGACGACGTGCCGGCGGTGTGGATCCCGCCCTCCATCACCGGCTTCAGTGCGGCCAGGCCCTCGGCGGTGGTGTCGCGCAGACCCTGGTCGCGGCTGACCGTGTTCCATTCGGCGGTCGGCTGCTTGTTCTCGTCGATGACGGGTGCCTCGATGGGGGAGATCTCCCGGTCGAACCGGCCCTCGGCCCAGGCCAGCTTGGCGCGGTTTTGTGAGGCCAGGCCCAGCGCGTCCACATCGGCGCGGGTGATGCCACGGCGCTTGGCGATCCGCTCTGCGGCCTCGAACTGGTTGGGCAGATCGATGTCCCAGGAGGCGGCGCGGGCGCCGCCGCCGTTGGCGCCCAGGCCGACGCGGCTCATCGCCTCGATGCCGCAGGCGATGCCGATGTCGATGGCGCCGGTCGCGATCAGGCCGGCAACCAGATGGTTGGCCTGCTGGGCGCTGCCGCACTGGCAGTCGACGCTGGTCGCGCCGACGTGCTCGGGCAGTCCGGCGACGAGCCAGGACTGGCGGGTGACGTTGTTGGCCTGCTCGCCGTACTGCGTGACGCAGCCGCCGATGACCTGCTCGACGCTGCCGGGGTCGATTCCGGCCTTCTCGATGAGGGCCTTCTGGACGGCTCCGAGGAGCTCGGTGGCGTGGAGGCCGGACAACCAGCCGTTGCGCTTGCCGATGGGGCTGCGGGTGGCTTCGACGATGACAGGGTTACCCATGAAGTCAGGCTAGAACACGTTTCATTACTCTGACAAGCGCGGATGCATCACTACCTTTGATCTGCGGTCAAGCCGTGTTTCAATGGTCTCAATTGGTACTAGACCACGTTGTTTCAAGCATTGCTGGCTACGCGCACGGCTTGCTACAGACACTAGGAGTTAGACACATGGGCTGCCCCAACATCCCCAAGGATTTCGACTTCCTCGATTCCGAGCTGAACCTCAAGGGTCTGCCGGTCAAGGAGCTTGCCGAGCTCCGTAAGGCCGAGCCGGTTCGCTGGGTCGACGTCCCCGGTGGCACCGGAGGCTTCGGCGACAAGGGCTACTGGTTGGTCACCCGGCACGAGGACGTCAAGGACGTCTCGCTGCGTAGCGACGTGTTCTCCAGCTCGATGAACGGCGCCATCCCGGTCTGGCCGCAGGAGATGACCCGCGAGGCTGTCGACCTCCAGCGCGCGGTCCTGCTCAACATGGACGCACCGCACCACACCCGCCTGCGCAAGATCATCTCCCGTGGTTTCACCCCGCGTGCCCTCTCGCGCCTGGAGGACCAGCTGAACTCGCGTGCGCAGCAGATCGCCAAGAACGCCGCCGCGTCGAACACCGGCGACTTCGTCGAGCAGGTCTCCTGCGAGCTGCCGCTGCAGGCCATCGCCGAACTGCTCGGTGTGCCGCAGGACGATCGCGACAAGCTGTTCCGCTGGTCCAACGAGATGACCGCCGGCGACGACCCCGAGTACGCCGACATCGACCCGGCCATGTCCTCCTTCGAGCTGATCTCCTACGCCATGAAGATGGCCGAAGAGCGGGGCAAGAACCCGACCGACGACATCGTCACCAAGCTGATCCAGGCCGACATCGACGGCGAGAAGCTCAGCGACGACGAGTTCGGCTTCTTCGTCATCATGCTGGCCGTCGCAGGCAACGAGACCAGCCGTAACTCCATCACGCACGGCATGATCGCGTTCTCGCAGCATCCCGATCAGTGGGAGCTTTTCAAGAAAGAGCGGCCGAAGACCGCGGTCGACGAGATCATTCGTTGGGCCACACCGGTTTCGGCGTTCCAGCGCACGGCGAGCGAGGACACCGAGATCGCCGGCGTCAAGATCAAGGCCGGCGAGCGCGTGGTGATGTCCTACCGTTCGGCCAACTTCGACGAGACCGTGTTCGAAGATCCGTTCACGTTCAACATCCTTCGCGATCCGAACCCGCACGTCGGCTTCGGCGGCACCGGGGCGCACTACTGCATCGGCGCCAACCTGGCCCGCCTGACGATCAACCTGATCTTCAACGCGGTCGCCGACCACATGCCCGACCTCAAGCCGGTGGGCGATCCGGAGCGGCTAAAGTCCGGATGGCTCAACGGCATCAAGCACTGGCCCGTTGATTACACGGGTGCGTGCCCGGTCGCACACTGAGCTACTGACCGCCTAACGGATCAAGGAGGATTCGGGTGGATTTCACACCGAACCCGGAACAGCAGGCTGTCGCCGACGTGGTGACCTCTGTTCTGGAACGCGACAACACCTGGGATGCACTGGTTTCCGGTGGAGTCGCGGCCCTGGGAGTGCCGGAACGACTCGGCGGTGACGGCCTGGGCCTCCCCGAGCTGTCGACCGCGTTGACCGAGATCGGTCGGCACGGCACCACCGGTCCGGCGCTGGCCACCGTGGGCCTCGGTCTGGTGTCGCTGCTCGACCTGGCCTCCGACGCCCAGCAGGACCGGTACCTCTCCGGTGTCGCCACGGGTGCGGTGCTCTCGGCGGCGCTCAACGAGCCCGGCCACTCGCTGCCGGAGCGGCCCTCGACCAACTTTGCCGAGGGCAAGCTCAACGGCACCAAAGTCGGTGTGCCCTATGCCGAGACGGCCAAGTGGCTGGTGGTCACCGCCGACAACGCGGTGGTGGTCGTCTCGCCCGCCGCCGACGGTGTGACGGTCACCAAGACCCCGACCTCCAACGGATCCGACGAGTACGTGGTGACGTTCGCCGACGTCGCGGTCGACGCCGCAGACGTGCTCGACGGTGCGAGCGCGCACCGGGTCAACCAGCTGGCGCTGGCCGTCACCGGTGCGTTCGCGGCCGGGCTGGTGGCCGGCGCACTGCGGCTGACCGCCGACTACGTCGCCACCCGCGAGCAGTTCGGTCGCCCGCTGTCGACGTTCCAGACGGTGGCGGCGCAGCTGTCCGAGGTCTACATCGCCTCGCGGACCATTTCGCTGGTGTCCACCTCGGCGTTGTGGCGGCTGTCCGAAGGCCTGGACGCCGACGAGGATCTCAACATCCTGGGCTACTGGCTCACCTCGCAGGCCGCGCCGGCCATGCGGCTGTGCCACCACCTGCACGGCGGTATGGGTATGGACATCACCTACCCGATGGACCGCTATTACTCCTCGATCAAGGATCTGACCCGACTGCTGGGCGGCCAAGCGCATCGCCTCGATTTGGTGGGAGCGTAATGTTCATCGATCTGACCCCGGAGCAGCGCGCGCTGCAAGCCGAACTGCGCGAATACTTCTCGACTCTCATCACGCCCGAAGAGGCCGCGGCGATGGAGTCCGACCGGCACAACGAGGCCTACCGTGCGGTGATCAAGCGCATGGGCAGTGACGGCAAGCTCGGTGTCGGCTGGCCCAAGGAGTACGGCGGCCTGGGCTTCGGTCCGGTCGAGCAGCAGATCTTCATCAACGAGGCGAACCGGGCCGACATCCCGCTGCCGATGGTGACGCTGCAGACCGTGGGCCCCACCCTGCAGGCGCTGGGCACCGAGGAACAGAAGAAGAAGTTCCTGCCCGGAATCCTCGCCGGTGAAGTGCATTTCGCCATCGGCTACTCCGAGCCGGACGCGGGTACCGACCTGGCATCCCTGCGCACCACCGCGGTGCGGCACGGCGACGAGTACATCGTCAACGGCCAAAAGATGTGGACCACCGGCGCACATGACGCCGACTACATCTGGCTGGCCTGCCGTACCGATCCGACCGCGGCCAAGCACAAGGGCATCTCGATCCTGATCGTCGACACGAAGGATCCCGGCTACTCCTGGACCCCGATCATCCTGTCGGACGGGGCGCACCACACCAACGCCACGTACTACAACGACGTGCGGGTGCCCGCCGACATGCTCGTCGGTGAGGAGAACGGCGGCTGGAAGCTCATCACCACCCAGCTCAACCACGAGCGGGTCGGCCTCGGGCCGGCCGGCCGAATCGCCGGAATCTACGACCAGGTGCACACCTGGGCGTCGAAGCCCGGTTCGGACGGTGTCACCCCGATCGAGCTGGATGCCGTGAAACGCCTTCTGGGACAGATCAAGTCGATCTGGCGGATCAACGAGCTGCTGAACTGGCAGGTCGCGGCCTCCGGCGAGACCATCGCCGTGGCCGACGCGGCCGCCACGAAGGTGTTCTCCACCGAACGCCTTCAGGAGGTCGGCCGGCTGGCCGAAGAGATCGTCGGCGGTTACGGCAATCCGGCCGATCCGGAAACGGCTGAACTGCTGGTGTGGCTGGACAAGATGACCAAGCGCAACCTGGTGATCACCTTCGGCGGTGGCGTCAACGAGGTCATGCGCGAGATGATCGCGGCGTCGGGCCTGCGGGTGCCGAGGGTGACCCGATGAGCGATCTGCAGGCGGGTATCGACGAGATCGTCGCGACCGGGCGTAGCAAGCCGACCTTGAGCCGGGATCCGGTGAATCAGCCGATGATTCACCACTGGGTCGATGCGATAGGCGACAAGAACCCGATCTACGTGGACGAGGAAGCCGCCAAGGCCGCCGGTCACCCCGGCATCGTGGCGCCGCCGGCCATGATTCAGGTCTGGACCATGATGGGCCTGGGCCGCACGCGGTCCGAGGACGACCCGCTGGCCCGGATCATGAAGTTGTTCGACGACGCCGGGTATGTCGGCGTGGTCGCCACCAACTGCGATCAGACCTACCACCGCTACCTGCAGCCAGGCGAGCGGGTCAGCATCAGCGCCGAGGTCACCGATGTGGTGGGCCCGAAGCAGACTGCGCTGGGCGAGGGCTACTTCGTCAACCAGAAGATCCGGTGGCATGTCGGTGACGAGGAAGTCGCCGATATGGACTGGCGGATCATGAAGTTCCTGCCGGCCAACAAGCAGGGCGCCGACGCTGCCGAAAGTGGTTCGATCCCAGCTGATCTGGACCCTGACAAGCTGATGCGCCCGGCGTCGTCGCGAGACACCAAGTTCTTCTGGGACGGCGTCAACGCCCACGAACTGCGGATCCAGCGCCGTCCCGACGGCTCGCTGCAGCACCCGCCGGTGCCCGCGGTGTGGGCCGACAAGGACGCGCCGGCGGACTACGTCGTCTCATCGGGCAAGGGCACGGTGTTCAGCTACGTCGTGCACCACGCGCCGAAGGTGCCCGGTCGCAGCCTGCCGTTCGTCATCGCACTCGTCGAGCTCGAAGAGGGCGTGCGGATGCTCGGAGAGCTGCGCGGCGTCGAACACGACGAAGTGAAGATCGGAATGCCGGTCCAGGCAACGTTTATCGACTTCCCGGACAGTGAGGTCAGTCCGGCGTGGACTCTGTACGCATGGGAGGCGGCGAAGTGACTGCCACGTTGAGCGCGACCGTGGGCACTAAACTGCCCGAGCTCTCGATCTACGGCGACCCCACGTTCATCGTCTCGACGGCCATCGCCACGCGGGACTACCAGGACGTGCACCACGATCGGGACAAGGCACAGGCCAAGGGGTCGAAGGACATCTTCGTCAACATCCTGACCGACACCGGTCTGGTGGGGCGTTACGTGACCGACTGGGCCGGCCCGAACGCCATCATCAAGTCGATCAAGTTGCGTCTCGGGGTGCCGTGGTACGCCTACGACACGATCACCTTCCGTGGGGAGGTGACGGCGATCGACGGCGAGTTGGTGACCCTGAAAGTGGTGGGCAGCAACAGCCTTGGCGATCACGTTATCGCCACCTCGACGTTGACCATGGGAGGCGCACAGTGAGCATCTCGGGCAAGGCGGCCATCGCCGGCATCGGCGCCACCGACTTCTCCAAGAACTCCGGTCGCAGTGAGCTGCGGTTGGCCGCTGAGGCCGTTCTCGATGCGCTCGACGATGCGGGTCTGGCGCCTTCGGACGTCGACGGCCTGGTGACGTTCACGATGGACTCCAACCTGGAGACCGCCGTGGCCCGCTCCACCGGGATCGGGGACTTGAAGTTCTTCAGTCAGATCGGCTATGGCGGCGGCGCCGCGGCGGCAACCGTTCAGCAGGCCGCCCTCGCGGTCGCCTCCGGTGTCGCGGAAGTCGTTGTGGCATACCGAGCATTCAACGAGCGCTCGGAGTTCCGCTTCGGCCAGGTGATGACCGGCCTCACCGTCAACGCTGATTCGCGCGGTGTCGAGTACAGCTGGTCCTACCCGCACGGGCTGAGCACCCCGGCCGCGTCGGTGGCCATGATCGCCCAGCGCTACATGCACGAATATGGCGCCACGAGTGCGGATTTCGGTGCGGTGTCGGTCGCTGACCGCAAGCACGCCGCGACCAATCCGAAGGCCTTCTTCTACGGCAAGCCGATCACCATCGAGGATCACCAGAACTCGCGGTGGATCGCCGAACCGCTGCGCCTGCTGGACTGCTGCCAGGAGAGCGACGGTGGCGTGGCCATCGTCGTCACCACACCCGAGCGGGCCAAGGATCTCAAGCACCGGCCGGCGATCATCGAGGCCGCCGCGCAGGGCGCCGGCACCGACCAGTTCACGATGTACTCGTACTACCGCGACGAGCTCGGGCTTCCGGAGATGGGCCTGGTGGGCCGTCAGCTCTGGGAGCAGAGCGGGCTGTCGCCCACCGACATCCAGACCGCGATCCTGTACGACCACTTCACGCCGTACACGTTGATCCAGCTCGAGGAGCTCGGCTTCTGCGGCAAGGGTGAGGCCAAGGACTTCATCGCCAACGGCGCCATCGAGCTCGGCGGCCGGTTACCGATCAACACCCACGGTGGGCAGCTGGGCGAGGCCTACATCCACGGTATGAACGGCATCGCCGAGGGAGTGCGCCAGTTGCGGGGCACCTCGGTGAACCAGGTCGACAACGTCGAGCATGTGCTGGTCACGGCGGGAACCGGGGTTCCGACTTCCGGATTGATCCTCGGATAAAGGTGCGCCGCCGCCCCTGACCGGCACGGTAATGTTTGCTCCGGATGTGCATCACGCGTGGAAGGGGGCCGTGGCATGGCGATGCCGCGCGACAGCAGCCCGTTCGGGTCGCAGACGTTGCAGGGACCGGCTTGGCCGAACGTCGATGAGGAGCAGCTGACGGCTGCTGCGGCGTCGTACAGCAAGGTCGCGCTCCAGATCAGCGGTTCCGTCGTGCCGGAGCAGACCAGTCAGCTCGCGAAGCTCGGCGAGGGCTGGAAGGGCGCCAGTTCGTTGGCCGCCGCGGGCGAGGTGAACACGATGATCGGCGGCCACGAGGCGAACGCCGCCCAAGCTCAGGCCATCTCCACCGCATTGACCAAGATGGCAGCGTCCGTGGTGGCGACCAAGACGGCGGTGAACGCGGTGGCGCAAGAGGTCCAGCAGGAGGTCACGATCCTGCAGGGGTTGCCGCTCCAGAACAAGCAGGAGCTGATCGAGAGCCGGATCAAGGCGGGGCTCGCGCAGAACACGGCGACGGTCTCGGCCGCGAGCGGTGAGATGGCCAGCAGCCTCAGCACGATCGCCAACCTCCCGCAGGTCGGCACGCCCCCGACAGCGCAGGCAACGCAGGCGGCCCAAAAGGGTGGCGAGCAGATGATGCAGCTGATCAGCCAGCTCCCACAGATGCTCGGGCAGATCCCGCAGATGCTGGGTCAGATTCCGCAGCAGCTGTCCCAACCGCTGCAGCAGCTGTCGCAGCCTTTGCAGCAGTTGACGTCCATGCTCGGGTCGGGTGGTAAGGGCTCCGGCGCCGGCCCCAGCCCGTTCTCGTCGTTCTCGAATCATCCGCTGGCCGGTGGATCCGGCCCGAGTAACGGTTCGGGCATGGTCAAGGCGGCCGGGCTGCCGGGCGGCCCGGGCGGTGGCAGCCCCCAAACTCCGCTGTTGTCCAAGCTCGTCGGTGGCAATACCGCGCCGGTCGCCGTCGATCCCGGCGCCGCCGGTGCTGTGATGGCGGGTGTCGCGCCGGTAGCCGCTGCGAATGCGGTGGGCGGTGGCGGCGCTCCGATGGGCATGATGGGCCAACGCGGCGGCGAGGGCGGTGGCGGCACGACGACGGGTCTGGCCGTTCCGGCGCCGTTGGAACACGAGTTGGGGGATGGCGATGACGACTATGACGATTGGTGAGCTGACTCGAGGAGGATTCGGTGAGTGGTGATGTGCTCTCAACTCCGGATGCGCCGCTGAGCTGGAACGCCGCTTCGGTGCAGCTGCCGGAGATGCCGTCGATTCAGCCGGGCGAAGATGCCATGAGCATGACCATCGCGGGGATCTTGCCGACCTTGGCAGCGTCGCTGACCACAAATGTCACGGCCCTGTCAGCCAAAGAAAACATGTTCAACGCCAAGCTTTCCGATGCCCAGGGTGCCTATGACAAGGCGGATCAAGGCAGTGGCGAGGGGGTCGGCCAGCTCGGTCAGATGCTGGGACAGTTCACCCAGATGGGCCAGATGGCCGGGGCGCCGGCCCAGATGGCAGGCCAGATGGGCGGACAGTTCGGCTCGCTGATGGAGCCGTTGATGAAGGCCATGGAAGGTGCCAAGGGCGACGGTGCCGGGAAAGACGGTGCGCCCGGTGCCGGCCAGCCTGGCGGTCCGGCTGGGCCCGGCGGTCCGACCCCGCAACAGCAGCAGGACGAGCGCGAGGCCAAGCTCAACGAACGGGACAAGCAGCAGAACGATCGGGAGACCGCGCAGAACGACCGCGATGCCGCCCAGGATCGGCGTGAAGCTGGCTTGGATGCTCGTGAGACCCAGCTGAACGACCGTACCGACGGCGCCACGTCGTCGGCTCCGCATTCTGCGCCTCCGGCCACTCACGCCGCTCCTCCCGCCGCGGCCGCGCCGCCCGCCGCTGCTGCGCCAAGCCCGAGCCAGCCGGCTCCCGGCCCGGTTCCGGTGGCACCTGAGGCGCCGCGTCATTCCGGTGGGGATGATCTGTGGAGGCGGATGTAGCACCGGCTGGCGGCACGCGAATTTGGTTAACGGCATTCAGTTAGCAGCAAATATTCGGCTGTTATCACATCACCTGTTCGACGATTGCTAAATCTGCATGCGCGTGTCGAAAGTGGGTGTCCGAGGCCGCTGATCCGGACTGCGGTGGGCCGGTTTCAGTTCGCTTGTCGCACTGGGTATTCCGATCTCCTGATCGCCCGAATGTCGGAGTCAGCTCAAGGCCGGCGGGCTGGCGTGTCGACGTCGATGGCGGCGGCGTAATCGCCTGCGGCGGGCCGCAAGTACCTGCGGAGTGTCTGGCATTGTCGGTCGACCGCTGATCAAGTACTTGCGAACAAAAAGTTTGCGGGAGCGCTAATTTTGTTGCCGTTGACTGCATTTCTGGCAAATGCATACGATCTGTTCACGGTGCGACTGGACGCCCGGGTGATGCCAACTCTGCGGGAAAGGCCGTTGCCGGAGATGAGTGTGGTGCAGGTGTACGTACTGGCCAGAGATGCGGTCGGTCGGGGCCTCGGTGTCAGTCCGTCGAACCGGTCGTTGTGATGAACGCGGCTGCCTGGTCCGCGGCTCTGGCCGCCGTCACACACGACGAGGTAGCCGCGGCCTCCTCGACCGGCGACGGGAATGAGTTGGCGCGTCGCTATACGCCAGGCCCTGGTCGACGTTCGTCACACACCCGGTCGGTCTCGAATCGCCTTGACGCGGCAGTAAATTGGGCCCCGCCGGCGATGGCCGGTGCGCGGGTTGAGAGGTATGAGGAAGAGGCCGACGGGCTACTCCGCGATGCGCGGCTTCTGATCATCGACGACTGCATGCTCTACCGTGACTCGCTGGCCGGTGTCCTGTCTTCGCATGGGGCCCGCTCGCCCGGCGTCGCATGGGATCTGGTGTCATTGGCCTCGGCATACGAGACCGTGCGGCCTCAGGTGGTTCTGCTGAACACGCAGACACGCGACAGTGCGAATCTGTTGGCTTACGCAATGGAACTGGGGTCGCAAGTACGGGTCGTCGTTCTGGGGATATCCGGTGATGACGAATCCACGATCGTCGCGTGCGCTGAGGCCGGAGCGGCCGGCTATCATCTGCGCACCGACTCGGTCGCTGAGCTGGTCATCCTGATCGGAAAGGTCGCTGCGGGCGAATCCATCTGTCCGCCAGAGGTTTCAGCAGTTCTGCTTCGGCATCTGTCCGCGCTGGCCTCACAACGCCGCCCGGTGGCGAAGGAACTGGTCCTTACCGCCCGGGAGATCCAGATCCTGCGGATGCTGGAACTAGGCCTTGCGAACCAGGAGATCGCGGACGAGCTGTGCATCGCGGTGCATACGGTCAAGAACCACGTGCACAATCTCCTGACCAAGCTGGGCGTCAGCACCCGGGCCCAGGCGGCCGCGCTGAGCCGGGCTGTGCCGTACGCCTCGGAACCGGCCAGGAACTAGTTCGGTATCTAGACCGCGATTCACCCCAAGATCGCTCGGATGGTCTATGTACCAACCGCTTTCGGTCGCCCATAGTGATTGACAAGTCGGGGGTGGCTAAGAACTAGGCCGGGGGTATGGGTCATGACGCAACTCGAAGATGCCCCGCTGGACGTGGGGATTGCCACCGCCGATCTGGTCGCCAAGATGATTGCGGGAATCTCGCGCATCGGTGAGGCACGGCGGGTACTGGAACCTGTCGGCCCCGCGACCATCGCTGCCGACCGGATCACCGTCGACGGCAGAATCGTGGCCGCGCTTGTCCTTTCGGGCGACAGCGGCTGGTGGCAGGTCTACAACACTGACGGAACACCACCGGTCTGGATCGTCGGCGCGTTCTGCACGACCGTCGCCAGCTGGGCCGGCTGCGATGACTGATGGCTTTCCGGTCTTCTACGACCAGAGCGGGAAGCGTCTGCATCGTTTTGTGATCGTCACTATCGCCGCGCTGGGCGTACTCGTCGGGTTGGCGGCCTATCTCGCCCCGGCTGCGATCGCGCCCACCCGGGTCGGTTCGCCCGACGACCACTTCGCCCGCCGCTACTTGGCCGCCGGTGACCCGTCGAAGATCCCCGCCGTCGGGAACACCCAGGACGGTGTGATGACCCGTATGGTCTCGGTCGTCCGCGAGCACCGGGGAACGGGCGCGGCGCCCGGACCGGCCGCGCCGTTCGATGCCGGCTATTGGGGCTGGTGGGAGCAAGGGACAGCAACGCCGCGGCTCAAGCTGCTCGACGCGGTGACCGGGGAATACCTCAGGGACGCCGACGAGTTCGAACGCGAGGGAATCGGCGACAGTCCCTATGCCATCGAGCATTTCGGCCGCCCGGCCGACAAGACGCTCATGCTGACGTTCGACGACGGGCCCGATCCGATCTGGACACCGCAGGTTCTGGATGTTTTGGCGCGCGAGCACGTTCCGGCCACGTTCTTCGTGATCGGAGCCAATGTGGCGCGGTATCCGGAGATCTTCCGGCGGATGATCCGCGAGGGTCACATGGTCGGTAACCACACGATGTCGCATCTGGACTTCGACGAGCAGAGCGACTTCCGCAATCAGGAGGAATTGGTGGCGACCGACCGCATCATGCGGGCCGAGGGTCGCTACTCCTCGCCGGTGTTCCGGATACCGAGAGGCGACCCGGACCACAACGGTCTCGCCCAGCTGCAGTCGCAGTCGCTCGGCTTTCTGCAGGTCGACATGGATGTGGATACCGACGACTGGCGGCATCCGCCGGGAGAGGACGTGCCGGTACCGCCCTTGGACGGCCGTGGACACGTGGTCCTGCTGCACGACGCCGGAGGCGACCGCTCGGCGACGGTGGTCATGCTGGAGAAGTTGATCCGGCAGGCCAGAGCTCAGGGTTACACGTTCACCACGCTGGCGCCGATGCTGCCGCAGCGCTATCTGCCGCAGAAGGACATCCAGCCGGTTCTCGGCGATCGGGTGACGGCGGTCTTCGCATACGCGCTCTGGGTGGCTCCGGGCCGGTTGCTGGGAGCGTTGTTCTGGTTCGGCAGCGGATCGTTGGTGATCATGTCAGGGCTCTACCTGCTGCTGGCGCTGCTCACGCAATGGCGGCAGCGCCACCGATGTTGGCCCGAGCTCGACGACGATGCCCTGCCCTACGTGAGCGTCGTACTGGCCGCGTACAACGAGGCGAATGTGATCGCTCGGACCTTGGCTGTGCTGCGGGACAGCGACTACCCGGCCTCGAGATACGAGGTGGTGGCGGTCAACGACGGCTCGACGGACGACACCGCCGAGATTCTGGACGTCTATGCGCTGGAGTGGTCTCGGCTGACCGTGGTGCATCAGGAGAACAGCGGGAAGTCGTCGGCGCTGAACAACGGCATCAACCACACGATGGCGCGGTCGACGGTGATCGTGACCATGGACGCGGACACGCTGTTCCGGCGGGCGACGATCCGCAACCTGGCCCGGCATTTCGTCGGCCACCACAATGTCGGCGCGGTCGCCGGTCACGTCAAGGTGGGCAACCGGCGCAACATCATCACCGCCTGGCAGAGCCTGGAGTACATCTCCGGCATCTGCGTGACCCGGATGGCCGAGATGTCGATGGGCGCGATCAGCATCGCCCCCGGCGCGTGCAGCGCGTGGCGGCGCGCCGCGCTGGAGCGCATCGGTGGGTTCTGTGACGACACCCTGGCCGAGGATGCCGACGCCACGTTGGCGCTGCAGAAGCTGGGCTATGCCGTGGTGAACGAGAACGAGGCGATCTGTGACACCGAGGCTCCCGAGACCATTCGGGCGCTCGCCAAGCAGCGGAAGCGCTGGACGTTCGGCAACATTCAGGCGCTGTGGAAACACCGGGGCATGCTGCTGAGGCCGAAGTACGGGATGTTGGGCATGGTGACGTTGCCGTACGCGGCCGTCTCTCTCATCTTCCCGATCGTGTTCCTGCCGCTCACTCTGGTGGTGGCCGGTCTGAGTCTGGCCGAGGGCAACTGGCGCAGCATCGCGCTGTTCGCCGCGTTCGTGGCGGTGGTACACGGCATCATTGCGACGACGGGCGTTTTGATTGCGCGGGAGAAGGCGTGGCATCTTGCGGTAGTGCCGGTCTATCGGCTCATCTACGAGCCGCTGCGGTTCTACCTGCTCTACGCGTCGACCTGGCGGGTCATCAAGGGGACCGTCTTGGCCTGGGACAAGTTGGAGCGTCGCAACACCGTCGTCGCAGCGGATGCTGCGGGAAGGAATGACCTTGAGGAGTACCTGGATCGCCGCGTCGCTGCTGTCGTTGGGATTGGCATCGGCGCTGAGCGTGGGCTGCGGCTCCTCGATCGGCCAGCCTGACACGGTGAGCCGCGCGGAATTCGAGCGGATCTTCCCCGGCCACAACGCGTTCTACAACTACGACGGCTTCGCCGCCCACACGCACTTCGACTCACGACAGGATGCCGCGCAGTTTCTGGCCAATGTCGCCCATGAGACGGCGGGGCTCACCCGCGTCGAGGAGGAGGTCGGCCGACGCTCGGTCTATTGCGACGAGTCCATGGCGTATGGCTGTCCCGCGGGTAAGAACAGCTACTTCGGCCGCGGTCCGATGCAGTTGAGCTGGAATTACAACTACGAGGCGGCAGGTGAAGCGCTGGGCTTGGACCTGCTGCACGATCCGGGTCGCGTGGCCCGCGACCCGGACGTGGCCTGGCAGACGGCCGCGTGGTACTGGGACAATCGGGTACCGCGCGGCGATTTCGGTGACACGATCCGCGCCATCAACGGCGCGCAGGAGTGCAATGGGCGAAGCCCGGACCAAGTGCAGAGCCGGGTGAACCAGTACCGCCGGATCACCAATCTGCTGGGCGTCGGCCCGGGCGACAACCTCTCGTGCTGACTAGGCCGGGACGAGCTCCACGCCGGACAGCACCACGGCGTTGTCCCGCGACGGTGCGGTGAGCACGCCGATGAACTTGCCGTCTTCCTTCCAGATGTTGGCCTGCAGGGTTTCTCCGGGGATCACCACGCCGGCGAACCGGGCGCCGTAGGACGCCACCTGGGAGACATCGCCGTCGAGCAGGTTGTCGACGATGGCCTTGCAGCCGATGCCGTAGGTGCACAGCCCGTGCAGGATCGGCCGTTCGAAGCCTGCCGCCGCGGCGAACGCCGGGTCCGAGTGCAGGGGGTTGCGGTCACCGCACAGCCGGTACAGCAGCGCCTGCTGCGGCAGCGTCGGCAATGAGATTTCGACATCCGGTGCGCGATCGGGCAATTCGTTCGAGGTTGCCGGGCCACGCTCGCCGCCGAAACCGCCTTCGCCGCGGGCGAAGATCGACCGCTTGGTGGTCCACAGCACTGTGCCGGACTCGTCGGTCACCGTGGATTCGCTGACGATGACGGCGGCCTTGCCCTTGTCCCAGATCTCGGTGAAGCGCTGCACCGATTTGGCGGTGCCGCTGGTCGGAATCGGGCCGGGCACGCTGACGGCCTCGCTGGCGTGCAGCACCTTGGACAGTTCGATGTCGATGCCCGGGAACTGCACCTTGGGCGGCTCGGTCATGTGGAAGCTGGCCGCGACGTTGCCGAACGTCGGCAGCACCTGCGGGGTGTCGTCGACGAGGTAGCGCAGCTCGCGCGGGTCCATCGGGTCCGCGCCGGCACCGAGTCCGAGGTGGTACAGCTGGATGTCGCTGCTGGTCCAGGAGAACTCGATGGGTTCCAGCTCGGCGCCCAGCGCCTTGTCGAGATCGATTGGCATCTACTTCTTCCCTGCAATGTCGAGTGCGGCCAGATATCCCCAGGTCATGGCGGGACCGATGGTGCCGCCGGGGCCGGGATAGGTGTGACCCATCACCGGTGAGCTGACGTTACCCGCGGCGTAGAGACCCTCGATCACGGAGTTGTCGTCGCGCAGCGCGCGGCCCTGCAGATCGGTGCGGATACCGCCCTTGGTGCCGAGGTCGCCGGGCACCATCTTGGCCGCGTAGAACGGGCCGTGCTTGATCTCACCGAGGTTGGGGTTGGGCTTGTTCGTCGGATCGCCGTAGTAGCGGTCGTAGGCACTGTCGCCGCGGTGGAAGTCCTCGTCCACCCCGGAGCGGGCGAAGCCGTTGAACCGGTCGATGGTCGCGGCGAACGCGTCGGCGGGCAGGCCGGTCTTGGCGGCCAGCTCCTCGAGGGTGTCGGCCTTGACGATGACGCCGGATTCCGTCCACTTCTTCGGAATGCGTTGTCCGGGCTGCAGACCCGCGAAGATGAAGCGGTCGCGGTACTGCTGGTCGAAGATCAACCAGGCCGGGATGTTCTCGCCGGGGCCCGCACCCTGGCCGTACTCGCCGCCGTACATGTGGTGCACGGCCTCGACGTACGGCATCGATTCGTTCATGAACCGCTTGCCGGCCATGTTGACGATGATCGAGCCGGGGGAGTTGCGCTCGGACAGCGCGAACCAGGGTGAATCGACCAGCGGGACCGTCGGGCCCCACCACGAGTCCTCCATGAATTCGAGTGCGGCACCGAGCTTTTCGGCGGCGAGGATGCCGTCGCCGGTGTTGGCCGCCGCGCCCACGGTCCACTCGGTGGTGATCGGTGCGCGCTGGTACTTCACCCGCATCTGCTCGTTGTGCTCGAACCCGCCGGAGCCCAGGATCACGCCGCGGCGGGCCCGGATCAGTTGCGGCTCAGCGGAACTGTCGCGCGGGTCGACCACGTAGATGCCGCGGACGACACCGTCCTCGACGTACAGGTCGGTCAGGGCGGTGTTCAGCAGAACCGGGACGCCGGCCTTCTGCAGGCCGATGCGCAGCGGGGCGATGAGCGCGCGGCCCATGCCGACTAGGTTCTTGCCGGTGGCGTTGGCCCAGACGGAGCGGACGCCGACCTTGATGCTGCGCAGCACGCCGCGGGGATGACGCTTGAGCTGGTTGAGCCGGACGTAGTCCTGCTGCATGACCACCATGTTCATCGGCACCTTGCCGTACGGCGGCTCCAGGCCCTTCTCGTCAACTCCGAGCTTCTTGGCGTTGAACGGCTTGGGCTCCACCGAGCGGCCGGTGGGCTTGCCACCCGGCGTCTCGGGGTAGTAGTCGGAGTACCCGGGCACCCAGCACAGCTTCAGCGGCGAGTGCTTGAGGACGAACGACAGCATCTCCGGCGAGCGGTCGAGGTAGGTGTCGATCTTCTCCGCGGGCACCACGTCACCGATGATCTTGTGCAGGTAGGTGCGGGCCGCCTCGGGGGTGTCTTTCACCCCGTCACGCTTGAGAATCTCGTTGTTCGGGATCCACACCCCACCACCTGACCGCGCAGTGGAACCTCCATAGTGCGGCGCCTTCTCTACGACTACTGTCGAGAGGCCCTGATGGGCTGCGGTGAGGGCGGCGACCATGCCGGCAGCGCCGCTGCCGACCACGACAACGTCGTACTCCTGTCCAGTCATGTAGAACACGTTATAGAATTGCCGGGCCTGTGGACAACTGCGCCGGTCAAAGAAGCGAGGGGAATTCACCAAAATGCTTAGTGTCGAGGTACGCGACGAGCTCGCGGCCGATCTCGCTCAGGCCGAGCGGAGCCGGGTCCCGATGACGCCGCTGACGGATCGGTACGGCGACATCGACGTGGTGGATGCCTACGAGATCCAGCTGATCAACATCAGGCAGCGGGTCGCCGAGGGGGCGCGCATCATCGGTCACAAGGTCGGGCTGTCCAGCAAGGCCATGCAGGACATGATGGGTGTCGACGAGCCGGATTACGGCCATCTCCTCGACGAGATGGAGGTGTTCGAGAACGTCCCGGTCAAGTCGTCGAACTTCCTGTACCCGCGCGTGGAGGTCGAGGTCGGGTTCATCCTGGCCGACGATCTGCCCGGCGCCGGCTGCACCGAGGAGGACGTGCTCGCCGCGACGGCCGCGTTCGCCCCGGCGATCGAGTTGATCGACACCCGCATCACCAACTGGCAGATCAAGTTGTGCGACACCATCGCGGACAACGCGTCGAGCGCCGGCTGGGTGCTGGGTGAGGCGCGCGTCTCGCCCAAGGACATCGACATCTGCAACATCGACGCGGTCCTGACCAACCACGGCGAGGTCGTGGCCGAGGGACGCAGCGATGCGGTGCTGGGAAATCCGGTCACCGCGGTGGCCTGGTTGGCCCGCAAGGTGGAGAGCTTCGGGGTGCGTCTGAAGGCCGGTGACGTCGTGCTGCCGGGCTCGTGTACGCGTGCGATAGATGCACCTCCCGGCAGCGATTTCGTCGCTGACTTCGCCGGGTTAGGTTCAGTAAGACTGAGTTTCGAATAAGGGAGCCGAATTATGGCTGAGAAAGCATCAGTTGCCATCGTCGGGTCGGGCAACATCAGCACCGACCTGCTGTACAAGTTGCTGCGCTCGGAGTGGCTCGAGCCGCGCTGGATGATCGGCATCGACCCGCAGTCCGAAGGTCTGGCCCGGGCTCGCAAGCTGGGTCTCGAGACCTCCCACGAGGGGGTGGACTGGCTGCTGGCTCAGAGCGAAAAGCCGGATCTGGTGTTCGAGGCCACCAGCGCCTACGTGCATCGTGATGCGGCCCCGCGCTACGCCGAGGCCGGCATCCGGGCCATCGACCTGACCCCGGCCGCCGTCGGCCCCGGCGTCATCCCGCCGGCCAACCTGCGCGCTCACCTCGATGCGCCGAACGTCAACATGGTCACCTGCGGTGGCCAGGCCACCATCCCGATGGTGTACGCGGTGAGCCGCGTGGTGGATGTTCCCTACGCCGAGATCGTGGCGTCGGTGTCGTCTGCCTCGGCCGGCCCGGGCACCCGGGCCAACATCGATGAGTTCACCAAGACCACGAGCGCCGGTGTGCGTGACATCGGTGGCGCCCAAAAGGGCAAGGCGATCATCATCCTCAACCCGGCCGAGCCGCCGATGATCATGCGCGACACCATCTTCTGCGCGATCCCCGAGGACGCCGACCACGCCGCGATCACGCAGTCGATCAAGGACGTGGTGGCCGAGGTGCAGACCTATGTGCCGGGCTACCGGCTGCTCAACGAACCGCAGTTCGACGAACCGTCGGTGGTCAACGGTGGAAACCACCTGGTCACCGTGTTCGTGGAAGTGGAGGGTGCCGGTGACTACCTGCCGCCCTACGCTGGAAATCTGGACATCATGACGGCCGCGGCGACCAAGGTCGGCGAAGAGATCGCCAAGGACCTGGCTTCAGCGGTTACCGGAGGTGCACAAGCATGAGTGACATTTTCTTCAACCCTGTGTGGGACATCCGGATCACGGATACGTCGCTGCGCGACGGGTCGCACCACAAGCGGCATCAGTTCAGCAAGGACGAGGTCAGCTCGATCGTGGCTGCCCTCGATGCTGCCGGCGTCCCGGTCATCGAGGTGACCCACGGCGACGGCTTGGGTGGGTCGAGCTTCAACTACGGGTTCTCCAAGACCCCGGAGCAGGAGCTGATCAAGCTGGCCGCCGAGACGGCCAAGGAAGCCAAGATTGCCTTCCTGATGCTGCCCGGGGTGGGCACCAAGGAAGACATCAAGGAAGCCCAGGACAACGGCGGGTCGATCTGCCGCATCGCGACCCACTGCACCGAGGCCGACGTCTCGATCCAGCACTTCGGCCTGGCCCGGGAGCTCGGCCTGGAGACCGTCGGGTTCCTGATGATGAGCCACACGATCCCGCCGGAGAAGCTGGCCAAGCAGGCCCGCATCATGGCCGACGCCGGTTGCCAGTGCGTCTATGTCGTCGACTCGGCCGGTGCGCTGGTCCTCGAGGGCGTGCGCGACCGGGTGTCGGCGCTGGTCGCCGAGCTCGGCGACGACGCGCAGGTGGGCTTCCACGGGCATGAGAACCTTGGGCTGGGTGTGGCCAACAGTGTCGAGGCCGTGCGGGCCGGGGCCAAGCAGATCGACGGGTCGGTCCGCCGGTTCGGTGCCGGTGCCGGAAATGCGCCGGTCGAGGCATTGATCGGGGTGTTCGACAAGATCGGCGTCAAGACCGGCATCGACTTCTTCGACATCGCCGATGCCGCCGAGGACGTGGTGCGTCCGGCGATGCCCGCCGAATGCCTGCTGGACCGCAATGCGCTGGTCATGGGGTACTCGGGCGTCTACTCGAGCTTCCTCAAGCACGCTGTGCGACAAGGCGAACGCTACGGTGTGCCAGCCCACGAGCTGCTGCACCGGGCCGGGCAGCGCAAGCTGATCGGCGGTCAGGAAGACCAGCTGATCGACATCGCGCTGGAGATCAAGCGCGAGCAGGAAGCCGAGGCCGCGAAGGCCTGACTTCGTAAGCACTGACGCGCTGGGCCCTCCGGGATCGGAGGGCCCAGTGTGCTTTGTGGGGGTGTCAGCCGCGCCCGGCATCATGGGGGCCATGGCAACCCGCGAGCAGGCCCAGACGATCCTCGAACAATTGGCCGGCCCCGCGGCGCGACTGCGCGACGACCAGTGGGCGGCCATCGAGGCCCTCGTAGTCCAGCGCCGCCGCGCGCTGGTGGTGCAGCGCACCGGGTGGGGCAAGTCCGCGGTCTACTTCATCGCGGCCAAGCTGCTGCGTGCTTCCGGTCGTGGGCCCACGGTCATCGTCTCGCCGCTGCTGGCGCTGATGCGCAACCAGGTGGCCGCTGCCGAACGGGCCGGGGTTCGGGCCGCCACGATCAACTCCGGCAACGTCACCGAGTGGGACGCCATTCACCAGCAGGTCGCGGACGGACAACTCGACGTGCTGCTCGTCAGCCCCGAGCGGCTCAACAATCCCGACTTCCGCGACAATGTCCTACCGGCGCTGGCTGCCGATGCCGGTCTGGTGGTGGTCGACGAGGCGCACTGCGTTTCGGACTGGGGCCATGACTTCCGCCCGGACTACCGCCGGATTCGCACGTTGATCGGCGAATTGGGTTCGCAGGTACCGGTTCTCGCCACTACCGCGACGGCGAACGACCGCGTGGTGGGTGACGTGGCGGCCCAACTGGGTGTCGGGGGATCGGACACGCTGGTGCTGCGCGGCGGCCTCGACCGCGAGTCGTTGCGATTGTCGGTCGTACAGGTGGGCACGCCCGCACAACGCGCAGCCTGGATCGCAGCGCACCTCGATTCCCTGCCCGGCTCCGGCATCATCTACACGTTGACGGTGGCTCAGGCGCACGATGTGGCCGCACTGTTGGCCGAGCGGGGCCACAAGGTCGCCGCCTACACCGGCTCCACTGACACAGGCGAACGCGAACAGCTGGAAGCCGATCTGCTCGACAACCAGGTCAAGGCGCTGGTGGCGACGTCGGCGTTGGGGATGGGCTTCGACAAACCCGACCTGGGATTCGTGGTCCACCTGGGCGCACCGTCGTCCCCGATCGCCTACTACCAGCAGGTCGGCCGTGCCGGGCGGGCCACCGAGAGTGCCGAGGTGATTCTGCTGCCGGGCACCGAGGATCAAGACGTCTGGCGGTACTTCGCCTCGGTGGCGTTTCCGTCGGAAGCCATGGTGCGCAACGTCATCGGCGCGCTGGAGACCGACCGAGCGCAGTCCACCCAGGCGCTGGAGCCATTGGTGGATCTCAACCGGTCGCGCCTGGAGATGGTGCTCAAGGTGCTCGACGTGGACGGTGCGGTCCGACGGGTGAAGGGCGGCTGGATCGGCACCGGTGTGCCCTGGAGTTACGACGAAGCCCGCTACCGGGCACTGGACGAGGCCCGGCGCCGAGAGCAGCAGGCGATGCTCGACTATCAAGCCACCGCCGGGTGCCGCATGGCGTTCCTGCGCGGCCAACTCGACGATCCCGACCTGATCCCGGGAGCGCAGTGCGGGCGATGTGACAACTGCACCGGCCGGCGTTACGAGGCCACCGTGGCGCAGGACATCGTCAGCGACACCGCGCAACGGTTGTCCAGGCCAGGTGTCCTCGTTACGCCGCGCAAGCAGTGGCCGTCGGGGCTCGCGGCACTGGGTGTGCCGCTGTCGGGTCGGATATCCGAGGGCGCGGCACCCGGCCGGGCGATCGGCAGACTGACCGATCTCGGCTGGGGAGCACGGCTTCGGCGTCTGCTGGCCGAGCCCGACGGCGCGGTGCCCGACGACGTCGTGGCCGCGGCGGTCGAGGTGCTCAAGGCATGGGATTGGGAGCACCGGCCGACGGCGGTGATGGGTCTGGACTCCCAGACACATCCGATTCTGATCTCCTCGACGGTGCAGCGGTTGGCTGAGATCGGGCGGCTGACGAACCTGGGCACCCTCACCTACACCCCCGAGCACCGGCCTGTCACCGCAGCGAATTCGGCCTATCGAGTGGCCGCGTTGGACGGTGCCTGGGAGCCGCCACGACTGGATTCGAAGGGGCCCGTGCTGCTCGTCGATGACATGGCCGACACCGGCTGGACGCTGACCATGGCGGCTCGAATGCTGCGGGAAGCTGGCGCGATCGAGGTATTGCCGTTCGTGCTGGCAAGCGTGAGCTGAGGGGCAGGAGAATGCCGGTCAGATCCGCATCGAGCGAAAATTGCCCGCAGGTGGGAAATTGAAATCAAACAGTCGGGAAATTCGCGTGCGGTCATAGGCGAGTCCTCAAGAATATCAACATCATTACGGATGGCAGTTCGTATTGCTCGGTTACTCAGAGGCGGCTTTGTGCTGGATACGGGGAGGCGCCGCCGTGTCGCCGGGGCGGTGTTCGGCAAACCCGTTGCGATGGCAACGTCTTGAGCCTTCGGATGGCTGGAAAGATCCGTGTCCCGATCTCGTATCACTTAGCCGCACAAGGCTATGCACATTTCAAACATGCGCTACTCTTCTCCGACCGGATTGTGCTGTCGGGGAAGGGGCATTTGGCTACATTGGGGCCTGGTCCCAGCATGGTGCGGAGGAGGGTGAAAGGGGAGGAGGCAAACGATTCTCAGACTGTTGAAGCGGCTGTGGATTCCTCTGCTCGTGGTCGTGGTGGTCGCTAGCGCGGGGTTTGCTGTGTCTCGGCTTCACGGCATCTTCGGCTCCGAACGTCGCCCTACGTATGCGGACACGAAAGTTGCCGACTCGAAACCATTCAATCCCAAGGTATTGGTGTACGAAGTATTCGGGCCGCCGGGGGCGGTGGCTAACATCAGCTACTTTGACGAAACGACCGAGCCTCGGTACATCGAGGGTGTGCACCTGCCCTGGGTGTTGCAGTTCGACATCGGCAAGGCCACCGCAGTCGGGAGCCTCATGGCGCAGGGGGATAGCGACAGCATAGGTTGTCGCATCACAGTCGATGGTGAGGTGAAGGCAGAGAAGACCTCCCACAACGTGAATGCGTTCACGTCCTGCCTTTTGAAGGCAGCATGAGCAACGCAGCGCTGGATGAGCAACGCACTCACCGACCACGAATCGCCTCGTTCATCCGAAGCTTTTCGCCCCTGATCATCATCGGGTGGCTGGCGGTCACCGTGTTGCTGTCAGTTACGGTTCCGCCGCTTGAAGTGGTCGAACGAGAGCATTCAGTTTCACTGAGTCCCCCTGATGCGCCGTCAGTAAAGGCTGCGGAGCGCATGGGTCAGCTCTTCCAGGAGTCCACCACGGGTGGCAGCGTGGCGGTGATCGTCCTCGAGGGGAAAGAACCACTCGGCGATGACGCGCACAGGTATTACGCCGAGATCATTCGCCAGTTGAAGGAAGATCCGGAACACGTCCAGCACATTCAAGATTTCTGGGGTGACCCGCTCACTGCCGGTGCGGCACAAAGTAGTGACGGGAAAGCTGTCTACGTCCAGATGGATCTCGCCGGAACCGTCGGGCAGGCCGAGGCGAGCGAATCTGTTAATGCTGTCCGCGACGTGCTCAACAGGACAGTGGCACCCGAAGGCGTGTCGACATACCTGACCGGTCCTGCCGCGATCGTCACGGATATGGGCGAGAGCGGCAACCGCACGGTACTTCTGATCACCCTGGTGACCGTTGGCGTGATCTTCTTGATGCTGCTTCTGCTGTACCGGTCGATTCTGGTCGTCATCGCGGTTTTGTTCACTGTCGCCATCGAACTGCAGGTAGCCCGTGGAGTCGTCGCGTTTCTCGGTATGCACGGCTACGTCGGGTTGACCACCTACGTCGTGAACCTCTTGGTTTCGGTCGGGATCGCGGCGGGTACGGACTACGCGATCTTCTTCGTAGGTAGGTTCCAGGAAGCTCGGCAAGCCGGCGAGGACCGCGAGGAAGCCTTCTTCACTACGTATCGAAGCGTGGCGAAGGTTGTACTCGCTTCTGGTGTCACTATCTCCGGAGCGATTGCGTGCCTGAGCTTTACCCGATTGCCATTCTTTCAACCGTTGGGCATCCCCGGTGCGATAGGCATCTTGGTTGCCGTCGCAGTCGCCCTGACCCTTGTGCCTGCTTGTATCGCGGCCGGTTCCCGCTTCGGTGTATTCGATCCCAAACGCGCTGTGGCGACCCGTCGATGGCGCCGAGTCGGTACCGCGATAGTTCGGTGGCCCGGTCCGATACTTGTTGCCACCGTGGCAATTTCGCTGATCGGGTTGCTGACGCTGCCGGGATACAACCCCAGCTACAACGACCAGAAGTTTCTCCCGCAGGACATCCCCGCCAATCAGGGCTTCGCGGCAGCGGCGCGACACTTCCCTGCGTCGCGGATGACCACGCCTGACCTCTTGATCGTCGAGTCCGATCACGACATGCGGAACTCGACGGACCTACTGGTGCTCAACAAGCTGGCGAAGTCGGTATTCGCTGTGCCGGGCGTTGCGAACGTGCAGTCCGTTACGAGGCCCGAGGGAACGCAGATCGCGCACGCTTCGATTCCCTTCATCCTCAGTATGAGCAATGCGAGTTCCAAACTCTCCCTGCCGTTCCAGCGGGACCGAATGGAGGACATGCTCAAGCAGGCAGACCAGATGACCCAAACCATCAACGTGATGCAACGCATGTACGAGTTGATGTCGCAGATGGTCGCAACGACTCACCGCCTGGTCGGCACCACCAATGAGATCAACGAGGTCACGAAGGAACTGCGAGACAGCATTGCAGATTTCGATGACTTCTTCCGGCCGATTCGTAACTACTTCTACTGGGAACCGCACTGCTTCAACATCCCGATTTGCTGGAGTTTCAGGGGAGTTTTCGACGCCCTTGACGGTGTCGATCAACTGACGGAGAAAATGGAGGCGCTGACCGACGACGTCGCCCAACTCGATGCGCTCATGCCACAAATGGTTGCGCAATTCCCAGCGATGATTGGCACGCTGCGTAGCACCCGCACGATGCTATTGACGATGCACAGCACGATGTCCGGCATCTTCTCGCAGATGGATGAATCGAACGAGAACTCGATGGCCATGGGTAGGGCCTTCGATGACGCCAACAACGATGACTCGTTCTATCTGCCGCCCGACGTTTTCGACAACGAGGATTTCAAACGGGTCATGGAAATCTTCATGTCGCCGGACGGAAGAGCAGCGCGCCTTCTGATCTCGCAGAAGGGAGATCCGGCATCGCCGGAAGGGATCGCCGTCGTAGACCCGGTTCGCGTTGCGGCCGAGGAGGCCTTGAAGGGCACACCGCTTGAAACCTCGAGGATCTACCTGGCCGGCACTGCGGCCGGTGTGAAGGACCTGGTCGACGGATCGAAGATCGACCTATTGATCGCCGGAATATCGGCCCTCTGCCTCATCTTCCTGGTCATGGTCATCATGACCAGGAGTCTGATCGCTGCGCTCATCATCGTTGGTACGGTCGCACTTTCGCTGGGAGCATCATTCGGTCTTTCGGTGCTCGTGTGGCAGCACCTGCTCGGCGTGCAGATCAACTGGGTCGTGTTGGCGATGTCCGTCATCGTCCTACTCGCTGTGGGATCCGACTACAACTTGCTGCTCGTGATGCGTATGAAGGAAGAAGTGGGTGCCGGCATCAACACCGGAATCATTCGGGCGATGGGAGGTACCGGAAAGGTCGTGACCGCGGCTGGTCTGGTGTTCGCTGCCACTATGAGCTCGATGATCGTGAGCGATCTGCTCACCATCGGTCAGGTGGGTACGACCATCGGTCTGGGTCTGTTGTTTGACACGTTGGTGGTGCGGGCGCTGATGATGCCCTCGATTGCCGCATTGCTGGGCCGTTGGTTCTGGTGGCCGCAGCAGGTGCGTCCACGCCCCGCAAGCTCGATGTTGCGGCCCACAGGACCTCGTGCGTTGGTCCGCTCACTGCTGCTACGGGATTAACCGCACATGGGCACTGAAAGCTCTCGCGCGCCTTTCATCGCTGGGACGATTCGCAGATTCTCGCCAGTCATCGTCCTGGCATGGTTAGCCGTGATCGCGTTCACCACGTTCTCATCGGTAGGTGGCGATTGGCGGTCGGTCATTCCGTCGTTGGAGCGCGTCGCCGAGAAAAATTCCGTGTCGATGATGCCGAAGGAAGCACCATCTGCGCAGGGCATGGCCCGCATGGGCCGGGCGTTTGAAGAGTCAGACTCGGACAGTTCGGCGATGATCGTCCTGGAGGGACAGCAGCCGCTCGGAGAAGACGCCCGTCGGTACTACGCGAGTTTGGTACGAAGCCTCAGAGACGATCCGGTACACGTGCAGCATGTGCAGGATCTCTGGGGGGATCGGCTCACATCGTCGAGTGTGCAAAGTCCGGACGGCAAGGCTGTGTATGTGCAGTTGAATCTCGCCGGCGACCAAGGCACGCCACTCGGGGATGAATCGGTGGCGGCCGTCCGCGAACTCGTGGACCGCTCCACTCCCCCCACCGGCGTAACGGTCTACGTTACGGGTGCGGCGCCGCTGGCCTCAGACATGCAGCGCGGTGGCAATGACTCAATTTTGAAGATAACGCTCGTGACGGTGGTGATCATCTTCACGATGTTGCTTCTCGTGTACCGGTCGATCATCACCGTTAGCTTGCTACTCATCATGGTCGGAATCGAGTTGGCAGCGGCCCGCGGCATCGTAGCCTTCTTGGGCGCAAACGGCTCGTTTGTTCTTTCTACTTTCGCAGTCAATATGCTTGTGTTCCTTGCCATCGCGGCGGGTACTGACTATGGCATTTTCTTCTTCGGTCGATATCAAGAGGCGAGACAAGCCGGTGAAGACCGAGAAACGGCCTACTACACGACATACCGGGGCACAGCTCCGGTTGTCGTTGCGTCCGGACTCACAATTGCCGGGGCCATATTCTCACTCAGCTTCACCCGCCTGCCGTACTTCCACACGATGGGTGTCCCGTGTGCCATCGGCATGCTCGTAGCCGTAGCTGTCGCCGTGACGTTGGTCCCGGCTGGCATCGCGCTTTCCAGCCGATTCGGTCTGCTTGAGCCCAAACGGCGGTTGAAATCGCGTCGATGGCGAGGGGTCGGCACGGCCATTGTGCGATGGCCCGGGCCAATTCTCGTCGCTTCGCTCGCGGCTGCGCTCGTAGGCCTGCTGGCATTGCCGGGTTACAAAACCAGCTATAGCGACCGTGCCTATATTTCTCCGGATATCGCCGCAAATAAGGGGTATGCCGCGGCAGAGCGCCACTTCTCGCAAGCGCGCCTGATGCCGGATGTGCTCATGATCCAAACCGATCGCGACCTGCGAAACCCGACTGACCTCATTACGTTGAACCGACTGGCCAAGGCCATCTTCAGAGTGCATGGTATTTCGCGAGTCCAGGGAATTACCCGGCCCGAGGGAACGCCGATTGCTAACACGTCGATCCCCTTCTTGCTGAGCCTGCAGAACGCCACCCAGGTGCAGATTCAGAAGTTTCAAGAAGAACGCTACAACGACATGCCAAAGCAGGCCGAAGACATGCGCATGCTAATTGGCATGATGCAGAAGCAGTACGAATTGCTCAAAAGGCTCAGCGCACTCACCGGTCGGATGGTGGAAAATACACGCGAGATTCAACGCATCACCGGAGACTTGAGGACAGGTTTAGCGGACTTCGAAGACTTCGTCAGGCCGATTCGCAATTACTTCCACTGGGAGCCGCACTGCTATAACATCCCGATCTGTTGGGCTATTCGATCGGCCTTCGACGCTATTGACGGCGCGTCCATGATCAACGATAAGCTGACTGGACTCATCACTGATATGGACAAGTTGAATTCCATTCTGCCGCAGCTACTCAAGCAGTTCCCGACGTTGATCGAGATCATGAAGACGATGCGTTCAATGACGCTCACCATGTACGCAACGATGTCGGGTATGTCCGCTCAGATGAATGAACAGAGCGCAGATGTCAGTGCGATGGGCCGGGCTTTCGACGCTGCTAAGAATGACGACACGTTCTTCCTTCCTCCGGAAGTGTTCGACAACCCGGATTTCAAACGAGCTTTGGCTTCGTTCATTTCTCCAGACGGAAAATCAGCCAGGTTCATCATCACTCACAACGGCGACCCGGCGACGGACGAAGGAATCGCTCGTATCGAGAAGGTCAGACTTGCGGCCGAAGAGTCGCTCAAGGGGACTCCTTTGTCGAATGCCGAGATCTTCGTTGCCGGGGCGGCCTCGACGGCCAAGGACTGGCGCGACGGCTCTAGGATTGATCTGCTCATTGCTGGGATAGCCGCGATGGGCCTGATTTTCATCATCATGCTCATCGTCACGCGTAGCTTCATCGCTGCGCTGGTAATTGTCGGAACCGTGGTGCTCTCGCTGGGTGCGTCGTTCGGACTCGCGGTGTTGCTCTGGCAGTACATTCTGGGGATTGATCTGCACTGGATGGTGCTGGCGATGTCTGTCATCATCCTGTTGGCCGTTGGCTCTGACTACAACTTGCTCCTGGTGTCCAGGATCAAGGAAGAGGTGCGTGGCGGTATCAACACCGGCATCATCCGTGCGATGGGCGGAACCGGCAAGGTCGTGACTACGGCAGGACTGGTATTCGCAGCCACCATGGCCTCGATGGTCGTCAGCGATCTTCGCATCATCGGTCAGATCGGTACGACGATCGGTCTGGGATTGTTGTTCGACACAATGATCGTTCGTTCATTCATGACGCCATCTGTTGCTGCGCTTCTCGGAAGGTGGTTCTGGTGGCCGCAGAGGGTGCGGCCACGCCCTGCTAGCGCACTTTTGCGTCCTTACGGCGCTCGCCCTTGGGTGCGTTCACTATTGGGTGTCGACGGGCGACCCGATGACAGTCCTACTTCCGAGATTCCAAAGCCCATCGCATAGCCGGTCAGGATGTTGTCGCCGGCGCTCGATTGAAGTTTGTTCCGAAGACGAACTTCATTGTCTTGCCAGAGCGATTACAGTTGATGGGCACTAGATGATGAGGGCGACAGAGGGGGCGGTCGGAGTGATGCTCAGGTCGTTATCGCGCGGAGCTGCCATCGTTGTCGCCGGTGTCCCACTGTTGTTGTGTGGTCTAGCTGCGGCCGCGTCAGCCGACCCTGGCCTCGACGCGATCGTGAACACGACATGTACCTACGAACAGGTCGTATCCGCCGCGAACGCGGAGAGTCCGCTCGCTGCGGCATTCATCGCATCGCCGCAGCAGGAGGCTGGTTTGCGTCAGTTCATCGCATCGCCGCCGGCCGAGAGGCGACAGATGGCCGAGCAAATCGCGAGTGTTCCGTCGAATCAGCCTTATATCGGGACTATTCAACAGATCTTCAATACCTGCAACAACTACTGACGGCGCGAAGCGAACGACGCTCACGTTTAATGTGGGCACTGTGCCTATCGGTGTGTCAGGCTGCGGTACCTCTGCACCCTCGCGTTTGCGGCGCTGTGCGTGAATCGTGCGGTTGTTGCGACGTGCCCTTGCGCCACCTGGCTCGGAGTAGGTGGACGTAGTTCGTCGATGGCGCCGCTCGTTGTGCTGATCTCGGGTGGGTTTAACGGCGCCGACAGGCGGGGTATAGGAATATCCGCGGTGTTCGCCAGGTGGCGTCGAGGCTGACGATTTCTGCCTGACACGCAACTGGTGGGTGGATCGTCTCGTGCGGCATCCATATCTGCTGATAGTCGGAGACCTCACGCCAGGCGCTCCACGATTCGGCCTTGCGCACCTGATTTGGTCCGGGAGGCTTTGTCTGTCCGCGGGTCACCGCGTGGTGGACCTCTAATCATCGTGCGTCATTGCGATTTGCGGTTCAAAAACCGAAGAGGCGCTGGATTGTTTGCTCATTTCGCGCATTTAGTGCCCTCTTCCGAAGAGGCTGGTTTGCGCGAGTAGTCCAGCCTGCAAGGCTGATCCGTTGCCCCGCGCAGTAGGTGGAGTTCTTTGAAAACGGAAAATCAATATCGATCTTGAAGTTACTGGGAGGAATGTTGAAAACGGCTATGGTGTTCGCCAGAACATCCCGAAACCTCAAATCAACGGGCCTTGGGGGGAGTATGGTCGCGACCACATCAGCCCATATTGATCCCGATGGGGGGACGCGTGAGTATCAATCCTTTCGATGACGACAACGCCAGCTTCCTTGTCTTGGTGAACGACGAGGAGCAACACAGTTTGTGGCCGGCTTTCGCCGACGTGCCGGCCGGGTGGCGCGTGGTCTACGGCGAGGCGGAGCGCGCGGCATGTCTTGAGTACATCGACCAGCACTGGCCGGACATTCGGCCTAAAAGTCTGCGCGACAGGTTAGGGGCGGGCCGAGGTCCCGACGCATAGAAAGCGCTATCAACCAGGTCGGGGAGTTTGGGGGCTCGGATGGAGTCAGTTGATCGTGCGCTGCCGCTGACACGAGGGCAACTCGACATTTGGTTGGCACAGGAGGCAGAGGGCACCAGTAACGAGTGGCAGCTCGGACTCTTCGTGACAATCGAAGGCGTAGTAGATCGTGATGCTCTTGAATGGGCGATCAATCGGGTAGTGCAAGAAGTCGAACCAGGTAGAGCGACGTTCTACGAGGCGAGTGGCCAGATCTTCCAGCGGGTTCTCGAACTGCCGAGTGTCGAGTTGCCCTTCTTCGATTTGACTGAATCGGCTGACCCTGCGGCCGAGGCGACTGCGATCGCTTCATCGATCCGACGCACCCCCATGTCGCTGACCGGTCCGCTGTTCAAGTTTGCGCTGTTCCAAACAGGTGCCGATGAATACCGACTCTTCGCATGCTGCCACCACATAGTGATCGATGGATTCGCTCTGGGGTTGGCGGGCCAGCGAATTGCATCTGTCTACTCTGCGCTTGTTTTCGGCTCGGCGATTCCCGAGGCACTGTTCGGCTCTCTGGACACGCTGATCGAGCGCGAACTGGATTATGAAGCGTCCGATGACTACATAGCGGACCAAAAGTACTGGGAGGCGAACCTTCCCGCCGATGACAGCGGGAGTTACCCCTCGCTCGAATTCGGGATTGGAAGCGATCGGTACAGCCACTCAGCGTCGGCTGAGCTGGATGTGCGTGTGATCAGCCAAGTCGATGAGTTATCCAGCACTTGGAGCATGCCTAGGTCCTCGATCATCACTGCCGCATGCGCACTCCTGGTAAGGGGGTGGGATGACGAAGGCACACACGTTGTGCTTGATTTCCCTGTCAGCAGACGCATTCACCCTGAGTTGAAGACGCTACCCGGGATGGTGTCCGGGGTCGTGCCGCTGGTCCTTACCGTATCCCCGACATCGTCGGTCACTGCTTTCTGTGAACACGTCGATGCGCGGATAAAGGAGGCGCTACAGCACCAGCGGTTTCCCGTGCGAGAGCTGGAACGCAAAGTGCTGCATAGCAATCCGGGTCAGCCGGTCAAGCGTGTAGGAATCAACTTCCTCCCATCGTCTTTCACACTGTCGTTCGGTGGCGCGACAGCTACCGCCTCTTATACCAACGTTGGCCCGGTAGGTAGCTTTGGGTTCGTCTTCTCCACTGCCGGAGACAAACTCCTTTTGAGTACCGCAGGCGCGACGCCGCTCGCGGGTGCCAGTGCCGTGACCTTGGTTGAGCGGTTGCGTCGGGTGTTGGTGGCGATGGTTGCTGATCCGGGGCGGTCTTTGTCGTCGATTGATGTGC
>MSTD01000007.1:108408-173477 GCA_001942045.1 Mycolicibacterium porcinum | reverse complement strand
TAGTTTTCCGCGGCGACCACGACGGTCACGGCGTAGCCGTCGCGCCACTGCAGGTCGCCGAACGAGGCGAGTTCACCGGTGGCAGCGGCGTTCAGCAGTTGCCCCAGCGGCGAATCGAGCAGCGCCAGAACGGATTGCGTTTCCGGATCACCGAAGCGGCAGTTGAACTCCACCACCGCCGGGCCGTTCGAGGTGATCGCCAAACCGGCGTAGAGCAGACCCGAGAACGAGCTGCCGCGTGCAACCAGTTCTGCGGCAACGGGTTTGACGACCTCGTCGACAATCTGCGTCTTCACCGAGTCGGGCAGCCAGGGCAACGGCGCATAGGCACCCATGCCACCGGTGTTCGGACCGGTGTCGCCGTCGCCGACGCGCTTGAAATCCTGCGCGGGCAGCAGCGGCACGACGGTGGCGCCGTCGACCACGCAGAACAGTGACACCTCGGGGCCGTCGAGGAACGACTCCAGCAGCACCGGGTGCCCGGAGTCGAGCAGGCTCGCGGCGTGTGCCCGGGCGGCGTCGCGATCGGCGCTGACCACCACGCCCTTGCCTGCGGCCAGGCCGTCGTCCTTGACCACCCAGGCGGCCTGACCGGCGGGCGGGCCGAAGCGATCGAGTGCGGCGTCCAGGTGAGCCGGGTTGTCGACGATCTCGCTGCTCGCGGTGCGCACCCCGGCCTTGGCCATGACGTCCTTGGCGAAGGCCTTCGAGCCTTCGATGCGCGCGGCGTCCTTACTGGCGCCGAAGCAGGCGATGCCCGCGGCCCGGACAGCGTCGGCCACGCCGAGCACCAGGGGAACCTCGGGACCGATCACCACCAGGTCGCTCTCCAGGCGCTTGGCCAACTTCACCACGGCCTCACCGGAGGTGACGTCGACGTCGTACTGATCGGCGATGGTCTGGGTGCCGGCATTGCCCGGCGCCACCGCCAACTCCTCCACCTGCGGATCGCGGCGCAGGGCCAGCAGCAGGGCGTGTTCACGGGCACCGGATCCGATAACGAGGACGCGCACGGTCGTAGCGTAGCGGGAAACCTGCGGGCATACACTTGACGCCGCAGTGTATGGTCGACAGCAGGAATGTGCTCGCCGTCACACGAGGAGATGATCCGGCTTGACCACCATGAGCGCCTGCCCATTCGGCGCGGGGTACGACTTCACCGATCCCGACGTCCTGCTCCGCGGGATTCCCGTCGACGAGTTCGCCCAACTGCGCCAGACCGCGCCGGTGTGGTGGAACGCGCAGGAAGAGTCGATCTTCAATGACGGCGGTTATTGGGTGATCACTCGCCATGAGGACATCAAGACCATCTCCCGCGACGGCGGCACAGTGTGGTCGACCAACGCCAAGGGGGCCGTCATGCGGCTCCCCGAAGGCGTCACCTCAGAACAACTCGACCTCACCAAGGCACTGCTGATCAACCACGACGCCCCCGAGCACACCCGGTTGCGCAAGCTGGTGTCGCGACTGTTCACACCGCGTTCGGTGGCCACGCTGGAAGAGAAGCTCGCGGTGGCGGCCCGGGAGATCGTGGCCGCGGCGGCCAAGAAGGACAGCGGCAATTTCGTCGACGACATCGCGATGAGCCTCCCGCTGCTGGCCATCGCCGACCTGATCGGCGTGCCCGAGGAAGACCGCGAGAAGCTCTTCCACTGGACCAACGCCATCATGAACACCGACGACCCGGACTTCGATGCCGACCCGACGATGGCCAACGCGGAGCTCATGGGCTACGCGTACAACATGGCCGAACAGCGCCGGAAGTGCCCGGCCGACGACATCGTGACGCGCCTGGTTCAGGCCGACGTCGATGGTGACTCGCTGGGCGAGGTGGAGTTCGCGTTCTTCGTGATCCTGCTGGCCGTGGCCGGCAACGAGACCACCCGCAACGCCATGACGCACGGCATGAACGCGTTCCTCGAAAATCCAGACCAGTGGGAGCTTTTCAAACGCGAGCGCCCCGAGACCGCGGTCGACGAGATCATCCGCTGGGCCACCCCGGTGCACTGCTTCCAGCGCACCGCCCTGGTCGACACCCAGGTCGGTGACGCCACCGTGAAGGCCGGGCAGCGCGCCGGCTTGTTCTACAGCTCGGCCAACTACGACGAGGAAGTCTTCGAGTCGCCCTTCACGTTCAACATCCTGCGCAATCCCAACCCGCACCTGGCGTTCGGCGGCAACGGCGCGCATTACTGCATCGGCGCCAACCTGGCGCGGATGGAGATCAAGCTGATGTTCAACGAGATCGCCGATCAGATCCCGGACATCACCAAACTGGGTGAGCCGCAACGCCTCCGGTCCGGGTGGATCAACGGCGTCAAGGATCTGCCGGTCTCCTACCACGGCTGACCGGCGGTGTGATCGGCCCGTTGTTCTAGGATTCGCCCATGCGAACGCACGGGTGGTCCGGCTCGGCCCCGGCCACCGACGAAGAGGCGATTGCCCGCATCCTGGCCGCGGCCGGGAAGGCCATCGATGAGCGGGGTGCGGACTTCTCGATCGCCGACGTGGCCCGCACCCTCGGCGTCACCCGTCAAACCGTGTACCGCTATTTTCCGAGCACCGAAGCCCTGCTGGTAGCCGCCGCGGTACATGCGGCCAGCGACTTCCTGGACCGGTTGGCCGCCCATATCAAGGGCATGACCGATCCGGTGGAGGCGGTCACCGAGTCCATCGCGACGTCCCTGGCCTGGCTGCCCGAGGACAAGCACATCGGTTTGCTCGTGGCTCCCGGACGGGCGAACGCCCACACCGAGTCGGTGACCTCGGATGTGGCGGTCGACTTTGCCCGCGCCATGCTGCACAAGATGGACGTCGACTGGGCCGAGGTCGGCTACACCGAGGCCGAACTCGACGAGCTCGCCGAGCACGTACTTCGCATCATCCAGTCGTTCGTCATCGACCCGGGCCGGCCGCCGCGCACCGGACAGGCCCTGCGCGATTACCTCACACGCTGGGTCGGCTCGGCGGTGGCAAGCGGACATGTCGCCTCCGAAAGGCCGTCGGCCGGGGTTTAGGGCGTTGGTACCTCAGCGCCGTTCGAAATGTTGGTAGTCGATCGGGTCGTGCCAATGCCCACCCCACCGCCAGCCCCGCCGGGCGAAGGTCCGCACCACAACGTCGCCGTCGCGGATCATTCCCTGGTCGGCGCGGGTGCGGTCCAGATATGCCCGCGCGGTGACCGGCTGCAAGTCACCAGACGCCGAGATGTACGGGTTGACCAGCGGGTTGATATCGACCGCACGTCCGTAGGCATGCAATGACCACGCTCCACTTCGCAGCGGCCGGCAATTGAACGCCGAGGTGTTGTTGTCCTGCATGGAGAGTTCGTCGACCGCGCCGGGATAGTGGTCGACAGTGCGCATCTTCTCGACCGGGAATCGCGCCGAGTACAGGTCCGCGAAGATCGCGATCACCTCGCCGACCACGTCGCGGTGCACCACCAAGTCGCCGCGGTGCGCACGCCCGTCAAAGCCTATGTATGACAGGGTGATTCGGCGGAGCTCAATGGGCGGAACCGGGCATCCCGGCCGCCAGCCGGCGCCCAGTGCCGCCGCGTCCACCGGCTGAACCCGCGCGCGGCGCTCCGGCTCCGCGCTGGGCTGCGGATTCTGCGGTGAGGCGGAGATGGTTTCCGGTGCCCGCCCCGATTCCGGTGCACCACCGGCACAACCCGTCGTGCCCCCGGTGCACAGGACCACCACCAGGGCACATACCCGGACGGTTGCAATGCCCACCCCGCCACTGTAGGTCGCAGAACGCGTAGATCCTCGGTGAGCGCCGATGCGGAAAATTTGGCGTCCGGGCGGGCCCCGGCCGAGTTTTAGACTTGAACCCTCGATTCGACTGGGGGGTGGCGCATGCGTACCAGAGGTGCGTCGGCCGTGGTTCGCGCCTGTGCCGTGGCGATCTGCTGTTGCGTGTCGCTGTTGTCGGGCTGCGGGATCAACCTCCCCATCACGCGCACGAAGCCGGTTGCAGCCGAAGTACTTTCCGTCGAGGACGTCCAGGCCATCGCGGGCGTGACTGGATTTCACGGGTTACCCGAGCTGGATGTCACCGCACCGCTTGCGATTCCGAATACACCTGCCGGATGTCGCGGACTGTTCGACCCGCCCACGGTATTCGGCGACGACTGGAAACAGTTCCGCGCCGCGGGGTACATCGCAGAAATTGATACGGCGGCACTCCCGAGCGTGGCCGATGTTCGTCAGGCCGTGGCCGTCTACCCGGACCGGGCCACAGCCCAGGCCCGGTTCGACCGACTCACTGCGTCGGTACCCGCGTGCACCTTGGCAGGTACCGGATACCACCGCCGCACCGTGAAGAGCCCGCAACCAGATACGTTGCTGCTCAACAGCGATACGGCGAGCGGCCCGTTCACCACATATCGGATATCCGGAAGCAGGCTGCTCACCACAACTGCACTCGGGCTGCCCGACAGCCGGCGCGTGGCGGCGGATGTTCTCGACGCCCTCGGACAAACGCAGCGGTGACCGGCCTCAGGGCAGTGTCCCTCGCTCTCGGCCTGCTGCTCCTGGGATTGTCCGGGTCCGGCTGCGGGCTGGTCCGACAGGCGATGAGGCCGTCGATGGATGTCGACTACAACGATCACAAGCTCAATAGCGGCCTGACACGCCTTCTACACGAGAAGAAGTCAGGCCGACTCAGCGACTTCACCAGCTGGGACTGGGACGAGGTGCACCTGTTCCACGAATGGAGCGATCGCGAATTCATCGAAGAAACCGTCGGTGCACCCGTCATCAAGAGCAGCTTCTTTCAGTCCAAAGCCAGCCTGCTGGTATTCGAGAACCACGGCAAGCCCGTCAAAGCGGCCGGAGTGAGTGCCGATTACCTACGTGGCGAAGACCATCGGGTGACGTTCCCGGCCAACGTGTTTCTGAAGCCCTCGGGCGGTGGCATTCTCATGCTGGCCGTGCCGGCAAGTTAGGAGACCTCGATGAACCTCGTGCGGGCGAAACGTCGATCGCTGCTCGGACTTGTCGTCGTGGCGTTGTTCGCAACGGCCTGTGCCCCAGCTGACGACCCGGTCGGCCGTACGCTCGGTTCCCGTGCCGAGACCTCGACCAGTCCCGAGTTGATCAAGGAGGCAAGCGATTTCGGTGGCATCGTGATTCCGGCGGGAGCAGTGGTGCTGCAAGCCAGCGTGGACGGCGCGATCGATACCAGGTATCGCCTGGCGCTCAAGATGTCGTCGGCCGACCTGCAGACACTGCTCTCCGGATCACATTTCAACGCGGCACTCACCCGAGCTCATCCCCCATTTGACCCGATCATCGCCGGTCCGCCTCTTGCTAGTTCTCCGTCGGTGCTGGGCGCTCAGGATCGCTATCGCAATGCCGAAGGGAAATCGCGATATCGCGACGTCATCGTTGACGAGCGCGAACCGGATACCCGCTTCGTCCACCTGAGCATGTTCACCACGTAGCCGGATACGGACGAATTACACCACGGTCAATGGCAGCGACTTCCGCGGCTCGAACACGAACGACGCACCGCCGCTGAACTTGGTCACCGCGACCTCGTCGAATTCCTTGGCCGCGGTCTCCGTTTCGATCACCCGTGCGGTCCATTCCGTGTCGGAACCGATGACCTCGACCGACAGATGCGGGTTGACGGCGGCGACGATGGCCCGCAGTGGACGGGTCTCTGCCGGGCCGGTCAGCGCCACCCAGGAACCATCCTCGTGGGCCGGAGAACGCCGCACCGACACCGTGTCGGGACCGAACTCGGCGTCGACGTACGCCGACGGATTGAACATCGGATGCAATTCGAGGACCCGCACCGCTCCTTCGATTCCGCCCGGCAGGCCCAGCGCCCGGTGAATGCGCTCGGCACCCAGCCCGGCCACGCCGATCAGCTGCTTGGTGCAGATCTCGGTGGCCAGCTCGGTATTCGCCCCGGCCCGGGCCCCCACCGCCAGGATGAACGACAGGTTGAGCAGGTGCATCTGCAGGCACACCTCGTCGGCGATGCGGACCAGCGCCGAGTGCGAGAACGCTGCGAAGTCGAAGTCCGACAACAACGGTCCCGAGTAATCGGCCGCCCCCTCATCGGAGGGGTCGATCGGATCCAACACGGTTTGGGCTGCCCGGGTCCGGCCGATCACCTCGAGCGCCGGGATGTCATCGACTTCCGGGTAGGACTCGTCGATGATGACGGTCCAGGCGCAGTGCGGCTGGCGGTCCGCCGGGGTCCGGGGTGGCCGGTGAATGGGACGCACCTGACATTTGCGGTTCGTGGCCAGGGCGGTGGCGTCAAAGGTCGGATCCTCGATGTCGTGGCACATGCCGCGCACATAGTCCTCGCCCATCGGCTCGACGTCGAGCAGGGCACCGCAGTGATCGAGATGGAACTCGCCGTGCCAGCGATCATGGATCGTGTAGCGGAAATCCATGAACTGCGGCGGGGCGCCGATGTCGAGCTGCAGCCCCTTGAAGATGGTGATGACGTCGACGCCCTCGTACTTGAGCGCCTTCTGCATCCGCCTGGTGTAGATCGGGCTGGACGCGGCCCACTCCTCGATGGCGATCTGCAACATCTCGGGCCTGCCGAAATTGCTGATGCACCAGGCCATCCCGGAGCGGTCGATCATCTGCCCCATGAGCAGCAGCTCCGGGACCAACTTGACCAGCTCGTCGCGGGTCAGCGAGGCATACCTACTTGTCATCGAGCGTCCTACCGCTGCTCATCTTGACCGCGGCATTGACATTGGCCTTGCGGTCCTCTGCCAAACCCTGCTCGGCGGCCTTGCGGCGCTTGTTCACGACCTTGTCGACAGATCCGTTGAGGCCAGAGCCGAGAGGGAAGCCGAGGTACTGGGTCAGGAACACCGCGATGTCCTTGAGTTCAGTCGCGTCGAGCTCTTCGTTGAGCAACGCCGCATTGATCTGAATCTCGGCCAGGTCCTGGCGTCCCACCGCAGTGACGCAGGCGAGCGTCATGATGCGCTTCTCCCGCATCGACAAGCTCGACCCGCTCCAGATCGTGCCGAACAGGTGGTCGACGGTGAGGTCGAAGTACGGATCGCCTTCGATGTTGGGCATCTCCCAGCCGTAGACCTCGTTCATCTTGGCCAGACCCTTGGCGCGCAACTCGTCCATCGAAAGTTCTCCTATTCGTTCTCGTGCGGTACGCCGAGACCCTCAGCGAGCCGCTGCAGGGCCACCTGGGCCAACGGAAGGTCCACTCCCACCACCTCACCCAGACCGAGCGCCAGGCTCAGGTCCTTCTCGCCGAGCCCCCTGGTGTGGGTGAACGCGTCGTAGAGCCAATGATCCGGGGTCAGTTCGGTCATGTTCTCGCGCACGATGATGGCGCCCGGACCGCTGGTCAGCGCATCGGTGTGACGCACCACGCGGCCCAGCGCACCCAGGTCCAGCCCGGCCGCCTCGGCCAGCTTCATCGCCTCACATGCCGCGGCATACGAGGTGAAGGTCAGCATGTTGCGAGCCAGCTTCATCCGGGTGCCGGCACCCGGCTCACCGGCATGGATGACCATCGAGCCGAACTGCTTGAGCGCTGGCTTGATTCGCTCGTAGACGGGCCGCTCGGCGCCGACCATGATCGCCAGCTCGCCCTTCTCGGCCGCCGCGCCGCCGCCGCTGACCGGGGCGTCGACGATGTGGATACCTTGCGGCTTGTACTGCTCAGCAAGCTCGACCGCGGTGGTGTCGCTGATCGTCGAGTGGATCACGATCACGGTGTCCGGCTTGACCTTTGGCGCCAGATCCGCGATCACCGAACGCACCTGATCGTCGTTGAGCACCGTGATGCTGATGATGTCGGCATCAGCAACCCCGGTGACGTCGTCCGCCAACGTCGCGCCGAGTTCCTCGAAAGGCGCCATGGATTCGGCCCGCACGTCGTACACGACGAACCCGCCCGGCCATTCCGCCAGGCGCTTGGCCATCGGGGCACCCATGTTGCCCAGCCCGATGTATCCGTATTTCATGAGCGGATGATCTGTCCGCCGTCGACGTTGAAGATCTGGCCGGTGATCCACTTGGCCTGATCGCTCAGCAGGAACAGGCACATGCCGACCAGATCCTCCGGCTGACCCATGCGGGACAACGGGATTCCCTTGACGATGTCGTCCACCATCTCCTTGGGCGTGGTGGTGCGGTTGGCCTCGGTGTCGATCGGGCCTGGCGCGATGGCGTTGATCCGGATGTTCTGCCCGCCAAGCTCACGCGACAGCTGCTGGGTCAGGCCGTTGATGCCGACCTTGGCCAGGCCGTAGTAGTTGGCGTACAGCCAGGCCGCGGTCGAGGACTGGTTGACGATCGCGCCGCCGCCACGCTTGGCCATCTTGCGGTACACCGCGCGGGTGCACACGAGCGCGCCGTCGAGGTTCACGCTCATGAACTTCTTGTAGTAGTCCCAGTCGACGGTGAGCAGGAAGTCCAGCTTCATGCCGCCGAAGATCGCCGCGTTGTTGACCAGGTAGTCGATGCCACCGAACTCCGAAAGTGTCTGCGCCGCCATGTCCTTGGCCGAGTCGATGTCGGAGACGTCGACCCGCACTGCCAGCGCGTTGCCGCCCTCGCCCTTGATGCCGTCGGCGACCTTCTGCGCGCCTTCGGTGTTGATGTCGGCCACCACAACGGCCGCGCCCTCACGTGCCAGCGCCTCGGCGTAGGCCTGGCCGATCCCGCCACCGGCTCCGGTGACGATCGCCACCTTGTTGTCGAACTGTCCCATGTCTATTCCTTTCCCGCCGAATGGCCAGTTGCTGCACGGTATCCGCGAGATTGCGGGTCATAACTGGCCACTCGACACCGTCCTAGTTGGCGAGCGTCGCGACGCACTTGATTTCGGTGTATTCCTCGAAGCCGGCCAGGCCCATCTCGCGGCCGACTCCGGACTGCTTGTACCCGCCGAACGGGGCATCGGCCGAGTACCAGATGCCGCCGTTGACGTTCACGGTGCCGACGCGCATCCGCGAAGCGACGGCCTGCGCGCGGGCGTCGTCGCCGGAGAACACCGTGCCGGACAGCCCGTACGGCGAGTCGTTGGCGATGCGCACCGCGTCGTCGTCCCCGTCGTGGGCGATCACGGTCAGCACCGGCCCGAAGATCTCCTCGCGCGCCACCCGGGCGCTGTTGTCCAGGCCGGCGATCACGGTCGGCTCGATGAAGAACCCGGCGTCCAGGTCCGCGGGACGCCCACCGCCGCAAGCGAATCGGCCGCCCTCCTGCAGCGCCAGATCCAGGTAGGACTGCACCCGGTCACGCTGGCGGGCCGAGATCAGCGGGCCGCACACGGTGCGCTTGGAATTGGGATCGCCGGGCTTGATACCACCCAGCGTGGCGGCGGCCGCCTCGACGGCCTCGTCATAGCGCGCCCGCGGCACCACCAGGCGCGTGGTGATCGCGCAACCCTGCCCGGCGTGCATGGCCACCGTGAACGCCGCCATCGAGCAGGCCCCGGCCAGGTCGGCGTCGTCGAGCACCAGGAAAGCCGACTTGCCGCCCAGCTCCAGGAACACCTTCTTGAGCGTGAGCGCCGCATCGGTCATCACCGCGCGTCCGGTCGCGGTCGACCCGGTGAACGAAACCATGTCCACCCGAGGGTCTTTGGACAGCAGCGCGCCCACCGAGTGATCGTTGGAGGTGACGATGTTGATCACGCCGGCCGGGAAGTCGGTCTGCTCGGCGATGATCTGGCCGACGGCCGCGGCCGCCCACGGGGTGTCCGGGGCCGGCTTGAGGATCAGGGTGTTCCCCGCGGCCAGGGCCGGGCCGACCTTGGCCAGGTTGATCTGGTGCGGGAAGTTCCACGGGGTGATGGCACCGACGACACCGACCGCCTCCCGGGCGATCTTACGGTTGGTCGGGATGCCCTGCGGGGTGGCGTGGCCGAGATCGGTTGTCCACTCGTAGTTCTCGGCGGTGTCGGCCGAGAAGGCGAGATCGTCGATCGGGCCTTCCAGCTGCGCGCCGGCGGTGAGCATGCGCGGGGCACCCACCTCGGCGATCGTCAATTCCCGTAATTCCTCGACATTTTCGCGCAACGCATCACGCAGCTGCCGCAGGCAGCGCACCCGCAGCGCGTGATTCGTCGACCAGTCGGTGTCATCAAACGCGCGGCGGGCCGCCTCGATGGCGTTGCCCATGTCCTCGGCGTTCGCGTCGGCGGCGACGCCGAGCACCTCCTCGGTGGCGGGATTGACGGTCTCGAACACTCCGCCGCCACCGGCGACGAGCTTGCCGTCGATGAGCAGTTGACTCTGGCGATCGGCCAGTACCGGCATCGGTGGACTCCACTTCAGAAGATTCTGGACAACTGTCCGGCTGTCTCGTGTCGAACGATAGCCGCAGACGATGTACACCCGCAAGGGCGCACCCATCAGGGAGTACTCGACTGGCAAAATATGCAGTTCACCGCCGCCTTTCGCGATCCACACTTGCTCAACGGCGATATCGTCGGATAACTTGGACATGTGTCCAGCGATGCGGTGTCCGCAGTCACAGAACCAACTCCGGAGCCAGACAGGGAGGCCCCGCGCAACCGCCGGCAGGAAGAGACCTTCCGCAAGGTCCTGACCGCCGGAACCGAGATGTTGCGCGAATCGTCGTATGCCGATCTGACGGTGCGCGCGGTCGCCGCGCGCGCCGGCGTCGCGCCGGCCACGGCCTACACCTACTTCTCGTCGAAGAACCACCTGATCGCCGAGATGTACCTGGATCTCGTCAGCCAGTGCCCGTACTTCACCGACGTGAACGACTCCATGACCACGCGCGTCGACAAGGCGTTGCGGGCGCTGACGCTCGTTGTCGCCGACGAGCCCGAGGTGGCCGCTGCCTGCACCACAGCCCTGCTGGGCGGCGGCACCGATCCGGCGGTGCGCAAGGTGCGTGACCGCATCGGCGCCGAGATCCACAAGCGCATCCGTTCCGCCGTCGGGCCCGACGCCGATTCGCGGGTCGTCTCCGCACTGGAGATGACGTTCTTCGGCGCGCTGGTCAACGCCGGCAGCGGCGCCTTCACCTACCACCAGATCGCCGACCGATTGACCTACGTGGTCGGACTCGTCCTCGGAGAGGACAAATGAATTTGAGCCTCGGGGAGGACAAATGAGCCTGAGCCTGGGAGAGGACAAATGACCTTGAACGCCGTCGAGCCGATCTTCGACCCGTACGACTATGACTTCCACGAAGATCCGTACCCGTACTACAAGCGGTTGCGGGACGAGGCCCCGATCTATCACAACGAAGAACTCAAGTTCTGGGCGCTGTCCCGGCACAAGGACGTAGTCGCCGGCTTTCGCAACAGCGTCACCCTGTCCAACCGGCACGGGGTGTCTCTCGACCCGATCTCACGCAACGACGAAGCGCATCGCGTCATGTCTTTCCTGGCGCTCGACGATCCCGGTCACCTCAGATTGCGCACGCTGGTGTCCAAGGGCTTCACCCCGCGGCGCATCCGCGAACTGGAGGGCCGGGTCACCGAGATCGCCCACCAGCATCTGGACACCGCCCTGCAGAGCACCACATTCGACTTCGTCGATGATTTCGCGGGCAAGCTGCCGATGGACGTCATCTCCGAACTGATGGGTGTGCCCGAAGTGGACCGGGTCCGGATCCGGGCGCTGGCCGACGGTGTCATGCACCGCGAAGACGGTGTCGCCGATGTCCCCGAATCCGCGATCGCCGCCTCCGGCGAACTGCTCGTCTATTACGCCGACATGGTCAAGCAGCGCCGCAAGAACCGCAGCGACGATCTGACGTCGGCACTGGTGGAGGCGGAGATCGACGGCGACCGCCTCACCGACGACGAGATCATGGCGTTCCTGTTCCTCATGGTGGTTGCCGGTAACGAGACGACCACCAAACTTCTTGCCAATGCCGCATATTGGGGCTACAAGAACCCCGACCAGCTGGCTCCGGTGTTCGACAACCACGACTTGGTGGTGCCGTGGGTCGAGGAGACCTTGCGCTATGACGCCTCCAGCCAGATCCTGGCCCGGCTGGTCACCGAGGACCTGACGTACTACGACACCACGGTTCCCGCCGGGGACGTCCTGGTACTGCTGATCGGCTCGGCGAACCGCGACGAACGCGTCTTCGAGAATCCCGACGAGTACCGGATCGATCGCGAGATCGGTCCCAAACTGGTGAGTTTCGGCAGCGGCGCCCACTTCTGCCTGGGCGCACACCTGGCCCGCATGGAGGCCCGGGTGGCGTTGACCGAGTTGTTCAAGCGAATCCGCGGATACGAAATAGATGAATCCGGGGCTGTGCGGGTGCATTCCAGCAGTGTCCGTGGATTCGCGCACCTTCCGATGACAGTAAAGGCACGCTAAATGGCCCGTTTCGAACCCCATCCCGACCGCCGACCCGCCATCGTCGCCGGCGCGTCGTCTGGCATCGGCGCCGCCACCGCGACCGAACTGGCCGCGCACGGCTTCCCGGTCGCCCTCGGCGCTCGGCGCGTCGAGAAATGCCAGGAGATCGTCGATCAGATCACGGCTGCCGGCGGCGAGGCGGTCGCACTGCCGCTCGACGTCACCGATGCCGAGTCGGTCAAGTCGTTCGTGCACAGCGCCACCGAGGCGCTCGGCGATATCGAACTGCTCGTGGCCGGGGCCGGTGACACGTTCTTCGGCCAGCTCCACGAGATCAGCACCGACGAATTCGAGAATCAAGTCCAGATCCACCTCATCGGCGCCAATCGCCTTGCCACGGCGGTGCTTCCGGGCATGGTCGAGCGCCGCCGCGGTGACATCATCTTCGTCGGCTCCGATGTGTCGCTGCGGCCGCGGCCGTACATGGGCGGCTACGGCGCCGCCAAGGCCGGCCTGCTGGGCATGGCCAAGACCCTGCAGATGGAACTGGAGGGCACCGGCGTGCGCGCCTCCGTCGTCCATCCCGGGCCCACCAAAACCGCCATGGGCTGGAGCGCGCCGATGGACAAGGTCGGCGAGATGCTGGAGGACTGGGCCAAGTGGGGTCAGGCCCGGCACGACTACTTCCTGCGCGCGGCCGATCTCGCGCGGGCCATCACCTTCGTCGCGGAGACCCCCCGTGGCGGCTTCATCGCCGAGCTGGAGATTCAGCCCGAGGCACCGCTGGCCGACGTCAAGGATCGCCAGAAGCTGCGAGTGGAAAGCTAGGAGAGCCAGATGACGACTTCCGAACTCAAAGAAGTACAGCGCGTCTCCGGTGGCGAAGAAGAACACGGCCACCTGGAGGAATTCCGCACCGACCCGATCGGCCTGATGCAGCGCATCCGCGACGAATGCGGCGACGTGGGTTGGTTTCAGCTGGCCGGCAAGCAGGTGGTGCTGCTGAGCGGCGCGGAGGCCAACGAGTTCTTCTTCCGCTCCAGCGACTCTGACCTCAACCAGGCCGAGGCCTACCCCTTCATGACCCCGATCTTCGGCGAAGGCGTGGTGTTCGACGCCGACCCCGAGCGCCGGGCCGAGATGCTGCACAACACCGCACTGCGCGGTGAGCAGATGAAGGGGCACGCCGCGACGATCGAGCGGCAGGTCCGCGGGATGATCGAGAACTGGGGCGAGAGCGGCGAAATCGACCTACTCGACTTCTTCGCCGAGCTGACCATCTATACCTCGACGGCCTGCCTGATCGGCGAGAAGTTCCGCAACCAGCTCGATTCGCGGTTCGCCAACTACTACCACCTGCTCGAACGCGGCACCGATCCGCTCTGCTACGTCGACCCGTACCTGGACATCGAGAGTTTCCGGGTCCGCGACGAGGCCAGGGCCAACCTGGTCGAGCTGGTCCAGGAGGTGATGAACGGCCGGATCGCCAACCCGCCGACCGACAAGAGCGATCGCGACCTGCTCGACGTGCTGGTGTCCATCAAGGATGAGGAGGGCAACCCGCGGTTCTCGGCCAACGAGGTCACGGGCATGTTCATCTCGCTGATGTTCGCCGGGCACCACACCAGCTCGGGAACGTCCTCCTGGACACTCATCGAACTGCTGCGCCATCCCGATTTCTACGCCAAGGTCCAGCAGGAGCTCGACGACCTCTACGCCGACGGGCAGGAGGTGAGTTTCCATGCGCTGCGCCAGATTCCGAACCTGGACAACGCGCTCAAGGAGACCCTGCGCCTGCATCCACCGCTGATCATCCTGATGCGGGTGGCTCAGGACGAGTTCGAGGTGGCCGGCCACCCGATCCACAAAGGCCAGATGGTGGCGGCCTCCCCGGCGATCTCAAATCGGATCCCCGAGGACTTCCCCGACCCCGACGCCTTCCACCCCGACCGGTACGAGAAGCCGCGGCAGGAAGACCTGATCAACCGGTGGACCTGGATCCCGTTCGGGGCCGGCAAGCATCGCTGCGTCGGGGCCGCGTTCGCCCAGATGCAGATCAAGGCGATCTTCTCGGTCCTGTTGCGCGAGTACGAGTTCGAGATGGCACAGCCGCCCGAGACCTACCAGAACGACCATTCGAAGATGGTCGTGCAGTTGGCCCGGCCAGCGAAGGTCCGCTACCGCAAGCGCGTGCAGGACTGACCCCAAATGGGCTGCTACCGCGTTGAACTCGACGAGGACCTCTGCCAGGGCCACGCCATGTGCGAGTTGGAGGCTCCGGACGTGTTCCGGGTCCCCAAGCGTGGCGTCGTCGAGATCCTCGATTCTGAACCGCCCGACGAGCTCCGCGATGCCGTGGAGATGGCCGTCGAAATGTGTCCCACCCGAGCGCTATCCATCACAGAGAAGGAATGACAATGGCGTCACGCGAAGAACTGGAAGCCTGGTCCGACCGCTGGCTCAAGGCCAACCAGGAGGCCGAGAAGGCCGGTGACTGGAAGCCGCTGGCCGACTTCTACACCGAAGATGCGACGTACGGCTGGAACATCGGGCCCAAGGAAGACGTGATGTGCGTCGGGCGCGACGAAATCCGCGACGTGGCGCTGGGTCTGGAGATGGAAGGCCTGGAGAACTGGGTCTATGAGTACCAGCGGGTGCTGATCGACGAGAAGCAGAACGAGATCGTCGGCTTCTGGAAGCAGATCGCCAACAAGAGCGACGGCAGCCGCGATGAGATCTACGGCATCGGCGGCAGCTGGTTCCGGCTCAACGATCAGTTGCTCATCGAGTGGCAGCGGGACTTCTTCGATTTCGGCCATGTGCAGAAGGCATTCCTGAAGCTCATCGAGTCCGGTGACCTCACCCCCACCATGCAGAAACGCATCGAGCGCAGCCTGGCCGGCGAGAAGCTGCCGGGCTACTACCCGCTCGGCGAAGCCCCGGTGAAGATCTGGTAGTTCCCGGCCAAGCAGTTGCTTGGGGGTGGGTGTGACCCACGCAACTAATGGCTCTAGTCTGTGGTCAACGGCTCTAGTGGAAGGCACACGTGATGAAGACCAAAGGCGCTCTCATCTGGGAGTTCAACCAACCTTGGACGATCGAGGAGATCGAGATCGGTGACCCCGTCAAGGACGAGGTCAAGATCCAGATGGAAGCCTCGGGTATGTGCCATTCGGACCACCACCTGGTGACCGGTGACATCCCGATGGCGGGCTTCCCGGTGCTCGGCGGCCACGAAGGCGCCGGCATCGTGACCGAGGTCGGCCCCGGCGTCGACCACATCCAGCCCGGAGACCACGTCGTGCTGTCGTTCATTCCGTCCTGCGGTGAATGTCCGGCGTGCCAGGAAGGCCTGCGTAACCTGTGCGACCTCGGCGCGGGCCTGCTGGCCGGCACCGCCGTCTCCGACGGCACCCATCGCATCCATGCGGTCAAGAACGGCCAGCCCGTCATCCCGATGACCCTGCTGGGCACCTTCAGCCCGTACATGGTGGTGCACAAGAGCTCGGTCGTGAAGATCGATCCGTCCATCCCGTTCGAGGTGGCCTGCCTCGTGGGCTGCGGTGTCACCACCGGCTACGGCTCGGCCGTGCGCAGCGGTGACGTCCGGCCCGGCGACGACGTCGTCATCGTCGGCGTCGGCGGTGTCGGCACCGGCGCGCTGCAGGGTGCGCTGGCCGCAGGCGCACGCAACGTCTTCGCGGTGGATCCCGTTGAGTTCAAACGGGACAACGCGCTGAAGTTCGGTGCCACCCACGCCTACCCGGACATCTTCTCCGCGATGGCCGGCGTCGCCGAGGTCACCCAGGGCCGGATGGCGCACAAGACGATCGTCACCGTCGGTGAGCTCAAGGGTGAGGACATCGACCACTACATGAACATCACCGCCAAGGGCGGCACGGTGGTGGCCACTGCCGTCGCCAACATGGCCAGCAACGACGTGAAGCTCAACCTGTCGATGCTGACGCTGCTGCAGAAGCGCCTGCAGGGCACCATCTTCGGCGGCGGCAACCCGCACCACGACATCCCGCAGCTGCTGAGCATGTACAAGGCAGGCCGGTTGAACCTCGACGACATGGTCACCCGGCAGTACAAGCTCGAGCAGATCAACGACGGCTACGCCGACATGCTCGAGGGTCGCAACATCCGCGGCGTCATCCGCTACACGGACGCCGACCGCTGATCAGTTCGCCCGCGAAACTGCATTCCGGCAGGAATAGGTCGAGTGGCCACCTGCCGGAATGCAGTTTCGGCATATACGGAGGAGAGTTGTGAGCGAAACACAAACCGAGACACCCGTAGTCGCCGCCTCGCGGTCGTCCTGGCGGTGCGTACAGTCCGGTGACCGCGAGGGCTGGCTGGCCCTCATGGCCGACGACGTCGTCGTCGAGGACCCGATCGGCGAGGCCGTCACCAACCCCGACGGCACCGGCGTGCGTGGCAAGGAAGCCCTCGGCGCGTTCTACGACGCCAACATCGGTCCCAACGAGCTGACCGTCACGTGCGAGGAGACGTTCCCGTCCAGCTCGCCGAACGAGATCGCCTACATCCTGGTGCTGCGCACCAAGTTTCCGAACGGGTTCACCGCTACCGTGCGTGGCGTCTTCACCTACAAGGTGAACGACGAAGGTCTCATCACCAACCTGCGCGGCTACTGGAACCTGGAGGCCATGCAGTTCGGGCAGGAAGAAGAGAACTGACCGGCGGCCCGCTCGCCGGCCGCGGCGCGATCGTGGTCGGCGGCACCCGCGGCATCGGGCTGGCAGTCGCCCAACTGCTGGCCGCCCAGGGCGCGGGTGTGGTGGTCAACGGCCGTGACGCCGACGCCGCCGCCTCTGCCGCAGCGCGGATTTCCGGTGTCGCCCATGCCGGTTCGCCTGCCGACCCGAAGGTCGCCGACGCGCTCGTCGACACCTGCGTGGCCGAGTTCGGCCGGGTCGACATCCTGGTCAACTGTGCCGGCACCGCCGAACCGGTCGGATCGTCCATTCTGAACGTCACCAGTGCCCAGTTTCACGACCTGCTCGACGCACACCTGGGCACGGTGTTCGAAACCTGCCGCGCGGTGGCGCCGAAGATGGTGGCCCAAGGCGGCGGCGCCATCGTCAACACCAGTTCCTTTGCGTTCCTGGGCGATTACGGCGGCAGTGGGTACCCGGCGGGCAAGGGTGCGGTCAACGGGCTGACCCTGGCCATCGCTGCCGAACTCAAGGAACACGGCGTGCGGGCCAACGTGGTGTGCCCGGGCGCCCGCACGCGGCTGTCCACCGGATCGGACTATGAGCAGCACATCGCCGACCTCAACCGCCGCGGCCTGCTCGACGACGTCAGCACGCAGGGCGCGCTGGACGCCGCACCACCTGAATATGTCGCCCCGACGTATGCCTACCTGGTCAGCAACTTGGCCAAGGACGTGACCGGCCGCATCTTCATCGCCGCCGGCGGGTTCGTCGGCGAATTCGCCCGACCCTCAACGGGTTTCATCGCCTACCGCGACCATCGCAGCACGCCGCCGTGGACGGTCGAGGAACTGCACGCGACCATCTCCGGGACGTAACGGGTCGACCGGGTCAGGACGCTTCGCGCTCGCGCTTGGCAGCCTCGCGGGCCAGCAGGCGGTCACGCTGCTCCTCGAACTTGACCACTTTCGTCTGCAGGTCCTCCAGGAACGCCGACAGCTGGTCACGGCGGGCCTCACCGACGGGACTGACATCGGCGCGTTCGAAGATCCGCCACTTGCGCAGGTTCGCCATCACGACCTCTTCGAGGTGCTGACGCAGATCGTAGATCCCGCGCTTGGCCATCAGCACCCCGTTGCGGCGGAAGTCCGGCATCCCCTGCCCCGGCATCCGGAAGTTCTCGACAACACGGTCGGCAATATCGACGATTCCACGTGCCGGTCCGAGCGCTCAGCGGGCCCGGATCGCGGGCTCACTATGCTTGCGAACATGGCGTCCGTCTTCACGAAGATCATCAACGGAGAACTGCCCGGGCGATTCGTCTACGAAGACGATGACATCGTCGCGTTCCTGACCATCGCGCCGATGACGCAGGGCCACACGCTGGTGGTTCCCCGAGCGGAGATCGACAACTGGCAGGACGTCGAGCCCGCGGTGTTCGGCCGGGTGATGGAAGTGTCACAGCTGATCGGCAAGGCTGTCTGCCAGGCGTTCGGCGCGCAACGTGCCGGGGTGATCATCGCCGGCCTTGAGGTACCGCACCTGCATGTGCACGTGTTCCCGGCCTACAACCTGGCTGACTTCGGCTTCGCCCACGTCGATCACAATCCGTCGGCCGAATCCCTCGACGCCGCGCAGGCCAAGATCAAAGCTGCGCTGGCAGATCTGCAATCCTCGGCAAGCTGACGGTGAACCGGCAGCCCTGACCGGGCCCGGTGGTGACCTTGACGGTGCCGCCGTGGGCCAGCACCAGGGAATGCACGATCGACAGGCCCAGACCGGTGCCGCCGCTGGCGCGGGCACGTGAGGTGTCGGCGCGGTAGAACCGTTCGAACACCCGGCGCGCGTCGTCCTGGCTCATACCCGGGCCTTCGTCGCACACCTCGATGATCGCGTGGTCGTCGTCCGTGCCGACCCGCACCGTGATCCCCGCGGTTTCGGGGGTGTGCTGCACCGCGTTGGCGACCAGGTTGCTCAGCACCTGACGTAGCCGGGCCTCGTCGCCGAGGACCTCTGGAGTTCCGGGACCGTCGAACACCTCCATGCGCACCCGGCGTTTCGGCGCGATCGACTGGGTGTCGTGCACGGCGTCGGTGGCCAGGGTCAGCAGGTCGACGCGATGCTGGTCCAGCGGCCGCTGGGCATCCAGCCGGGCCAGCAGCAGCAGGTCCTCGACCAGCAGGCCCATCCGACGCGACTCGCTCTCGATGCGTCCCATCAACATCTCGACGTCGCGGGCGGCGCCCTGGCGGTACAACTCGGCGAATCCGCGGATGGTGGTGAGCGGGGTCCGCAGCTCGTGGCTGGCGTCGGTGATGAATCGGCGCATCCGTTCCTCGGAGGTGCGCGCCTGCTCGGCCGAGGCATCCGAGGACGCCACCGCCCGTTGGATCTGAGCCAGCATGCCGTTGAGGGCCGACGACAACCGCCCCACCTCGGTACGCGGATCCCGTTCGGGGACACGGCGATCCAACTGTCCGGCGGCGATCGCGGCCGCGGTTTGTTCCACTTCGACCAGCGGACGCAAACTGCGGTGCACAACGGCGTAGCCGACGATGCCGAGGACCAGCAGCACCACCGTGCCGATGCCCACCTGCGACCAGATCAATGCACGTACCGACGACTGGACGTCGGACAGGTCGATCGCGACCGTGGTCCGTTCACCGTTCGGGCCCTGAACGGTCATCGCCCGCCACTGCACATTGGATTCGCCGACGGATTCGACGGTCACCGGGACGGGGCCGACGTCGTTGTCGTCAGGCAGCGACGGCTCTGCCTCACGGTCATTGATCGCGATCCAGGTCCGGCCGTCCTGATCGACACCGCGGACGTAGAAGTTCGACGGCGGTCGGGCCGGATTCGGACCCTCCAGGGGCGTCGAGGGCAGTTGACGCGGCTCCTGGGCCCAGCTCCCCGCGGCGTCGAGCAGCGTCTGATCGATGCGGCTCACCTCGGTGTGCCGCATGATCGAGGTCACCGCGACGCCGGAGGCGAGCAGCCCGCCCGCCACCAGGACGAGGGCCACCGCCACCAGGCTGATGCGCAACGGCACACCGCGCCGTTCTACCCGGTCTAACACTGGGAAAAGTATGCCGCTGAACGCGGGAGCGTCAGCGCGGCTCGCGCAAAACGTAGCCCACACCGCGCAGGGTGTGCAGCAGGCGCTTGTCTCCGGTGTCGATCTTGCGGCGTAGGTAGGACACGTAGGACTCGACGACGTTGACGTCGCCGCCGAAGTCGTAGCGCCAGACGTGGTCGAGGATCTTCGGCTTCGACAGCACCGTGCCCGCGTTGATGATGAAGTAGCGCAGCAAGGTGAACTCGGTCGGCGACAGCGATACCGGCTCGCCGGCCTTCCACACCTCGTGGGTGTCCTCGTCGAGCTCGATGTCGGCGAAGGACAGCTTGGCGCTGCGGGGTTCCTCGACGCCCCGGCCGGACCGGCGCAGGATCACCCGCAGCCGGGCCACCACCTCTTCGAGGCTGAACGGCTTGGTCACGTAGTCGTCGCCGCCCAGGGTGAGCCCGGCGATCTTGTCCTGCAGGCTGTCGCGAGCGGTGAGGAACAGCGCGGGCGCTTCGATGCCGTCGGCGCGCAGCCGGCGCAGCAGCCCGAAGCCGTCCATGCCGGGCATCATCACGTCGAGAATCACCGCATCGGGCCGTACTTCCCTCGCCTTGTCCAGCGCGGCGGCGCCGTTGGAGGCGGTGTGCACCTCGAAGCCCTGGAACTTGAGGCTGACGGACAGCAGCTCCACGATGTTGGCCTCGTCGTCGACGACGAGGATTCGGGCTTCGGGGACGCTCTCAGGAACTGCAGGCATGGCCATTCCCTGATGTTGATCGTGCCTGTTGAACTCAACCTGCATGCACGCTGTGCACTTCCTGTGAGTTTAGCTGTGACGCGGGTAACTACACTGACGCCCATGAACCTCGGCAAGACGCTGGTCCAGGTTGCTACCGCGCCCGTACGCATCGGGTTGGCCGTGGCCGACGCCGGACTCGGCATCGCCAACGAGACGCTCAATGCGGTGCAGCGCGGCATCACCGACGCGAACCCACTCAACGGCAGGTCATCGATGGCCTCACTGTTCGGCATCGACGATGCGGTCGAACGCGCGAACCGCTTGGCGCGACTGCTTGACGACGACGCGCCGCTCGGTCGGGCCCTGGCCCCCGAAGGGCCGATCAACCGTTTGCTGCGGCCCGGCGGGATCATCGACCAACTGACCGCCGAGGGTGGGCTGATGGACCGGCTGACCGCGGAAAACGGCGCCGTGGCCCGGGCAGTCGCCCCCGGCGGCCTGGTCGACCAGGTCACCATGGAGGGCGGCCTGCTGGACCGGCTGACCACCGAGGACGGTGCGTTGTCGAGGGTGATCGCGCCCGGCGGACTCGCCGATCAACTGCTGGCCAACGACGGCCTGTTCGAGCGGGTGCTGCGTGAAGACGGGGTGGCCGACCGCCTGCTGGCCGAGGGCGGCCTGCTGGATACCCTGACCGATCCCGACGGCCCGCTACTCAAGCTCGCCGACGTGGCCGACACCCTCAACCGGCTCGCGCCCGGGCTGGAGGCCCTGGCCCCCACCATCGACGCGCTGCACGATGCAGTCATCACGCTGAGCCAGGTGGTCAACCCGTTGAGCAACATCGCCGACCGCATCCCGCTGCCGCGCCGTTCGTCCCGGCGGAGCTCTCCGCGACCGGTCACTTCCCAGCGAGTTATCGACGCCGACGACTGACCCGCTAGACTGCTGCCCGCAGGCCCCCTTAGCTCAGTGGTAGAGCAACATACTTGTAATATGTAGGCCATCGGTTCAATCCCGATAGGGGGCTCCAACTTTCGTATCGGCCACTTGTCGGTGCCTGCCCGTAGCTTCAATCCATGAGGCTCTGTCGCGGTTGCGGTTCACCACTGGAGAAGCGCAATCAGAAGGTCTACTGCAGTAACGCATGTCAGGCAGCAGCCCGTCGCGACGCTAGCACCAAACGTTGGCTCGAATCCGGCGAAGCGTGGGTCGACAGCCGCCAGAATCACTACATCCGGGAATACATCGCCGACGCCCAATCAGGCTGCTGCGCGATCTGCGGCGCAACGAGCGTCTGGCAGGACCTTCCTCTGACGTTGGTCATGGACCACATCGATGGAAACCCGACGAACAACCGACGCGAGAACCTGCGCCTGGTCTGCCCGAACTGCGACTCGCAGCTCCCGACGTACAAGAGCCGCAACCGGGGCAGCGGCCGCTTCTACCGCCGCGAGCGTTACGCCAACGGGCAATCGTTCTGAGTGCCACTCTGCGCGCGGGGAATGCCTAGCGCAGCGGGGAGGTTGCCGACACCGACCCGACGAAAGGTGCCGAACTTTGTTAGCTCAGCGAATCAACAAGCTGCTCGAGGTCGTCGCGCTCTTGCCGCTCTACGCCGTCATCATCTACACGTTCTGGCTGCCCGGCTACGAGAAGTTGTTCGATCGCGATCGCACGGTCCCGTATTACGCCGGCGTGTTCGAAGATTCCATCCTGAATCGACTGAACCTGACCAACGTCCTGATCACGTCGATGGGTGTGCTTGAGCTCATCATCGTCGCCGGTGCGGTCATCAGCCTGATTCGCCGGGAGTTTCTGCCGGGCGCGTCGCTGCCGTTCTTCAAGCTGACACTGTTCCTCAGCGCCACCGCATTCGCGATGTTGGGATTCGGACTGCGACTCATTCAGAACCACGCGGGCACGGCAAACCAGTTCTACTACTTCGGTTTTGCGGTGTTCTTCTTGGCGCTCGTCCAGTACCGGGAGGGCCGCGCGGCGAAACCCGACGGCGACGGCCGGTGATCGGACTCAGGCCAGTCCCCGGCCGATCATCACGAACGCCGCCAGGGCAAACAGGACGGTGTTGATCAGGACGCTGCGCGGTTCGTGTAACCGGCTGTGCGCCCAGGCGGCGCCGACCATCACGACGCACAATCCAGCGGCCGCCAATGGGGTGAGCGCCGGACCGATACCGGTAAGCCCGGGCACAATCAGCCCGATCACCGCCAGAAGCTCCATCGCGGCGGTGAAACGGACGACGGGCATGGAGAACATGGCCACGCCGGTTTGACCGGTGTCCAGCAGGCGCTGCCGCGCCACCGTGAGTTTCGCGGTGCCGGAGACGGCGAATACCGCGGCCAGCACCAGTTGGGCGCTCCATAACGCGATGTTCATGGTCGTATCCCTTCTGTCTTGGTTGTCTAGACCGTTGACGAGGGACAGCGCCCGGTTGTGACAGCGCGCGCCGCCGTCACGAAGTGCTTTGCCGGATCGTCTGGAGTGGTAAGAGACGAAATTCAAAAATGCGCTGAGCTTCGCCGCAGGATCGCGATCAGCTGCTCACGGCCGTTGGCCCCCACCCGCTGGGACGCCCGGAACAGGTGCCCTTCGACCGAGCGGACGGACCGACATCGTCAACCGATCGGCGATCGCCTTGTTCGACAACCCTTGCGCGGCAAGGGAGGTGACCTCGCGTTGGCGGCCGGTGAACGGTTGTGGCGTCGCCACGGCACGCAGTGCGGGCGTGAGTGCACCGTGGCATTCGTCCGCCAGCCGCTGGGCCACGGCGGCGGCGAGCAGCCCTTCCCCGCTGCCCGCGGCGAGTGCCACCAACCCAGGCTGACCGCAGCGCTGGTGTGACGCTGGGGTAATCCGCTACCCCAGTCGCCCGCACCGGTCACACCCTGGTGGTGAGCTTCCGGAACGCCTGGTACTCGCTCTGCTTGTACGGCCGCCCATCGGGTTGCAGCAGGTCGCTGAACCACACATTCGGCACCTTGGTGTACGGCTTGTCCCAGGAGTCCCACGGGAAGTAGGTCTGGGTCTTGCCGGCCACCAGCCCCCAGCTGTAGGCGCCGACATTGTGCCGCTTGGCAACGGGCAGCACACCCTCGACGGTGCTGCCCTGGTCGCGGGCGAGGTACTCGGTGCACAGGATCGGCCGGCCCAGAGGCGCGAGTTCGGCTATGCGAGCCTCGAATTCGGCGGGACCGGCATATGAGTGGAACGAGATGACATCGGAGTTGTCGAGTTGGAAGTTGTCCATCTCGCTGCGGCTACCACGATCCCAGCTGCCCTGCCACACGCCACTGGTGAGGGGCTGCACCGCATTGACCGAACGCGCCCAGGCGAACACCTGCGGCAGTAGACCGCCCACGGCGTCGATCTTGTCCTTGCGTTCGACCTTGCGGTATTGCTTTGCGGGGTTGTCCGGCTCGTTCCACAGGTCCCAGCCCAGGACCCGGTTGTCGTTGCGGAACTGGCTCATCACGCCGACCACGTAATCGCGCAGGACGGGGCGGTAGCGCGGGTCGTCGATACGCTGCGCTCCCGGGCTCTGCACCCAGCCCGAGTTGTGCACGCCGGGCGTCGGGGCTCGTTGCGCGCCGAGCTGCGGGTTGGGATCCCAGCACGAATCGAAGAACACGAACAGCGGCTTGATCCCTTGACGGGCCGCGATGCCGACGAAATTGGCCAGCCTGCTTTGGAATCCGGCACGGTCTTGCGCCCACAGCAGATCGTGCAGGAAGACCCGGACGGTGTTGAACCCGAGCAGTCGGCACGCCCCGAGCTCACTGTCGATGCGCCGCGCATCGTAGGTGCCCGGCGAGAACATCTCGATCTGGTTGATCGCGTTCGACGTGATGAAGTTGGTGCCGACCAGCCAGCCCTGCGCCTGGTACCACGCATTGGCGCGCTCTACCGGCCATTGCCCGGGTGCCGCGCTGGCGCGCGGGATCACCGGAAGTGGGACCAGTACCTGGGGTAGTGCCGCTGCTGCTGCCAGTACCAGCGGGATCTTGAGGGCCGTTCGACGGTGCACTTAATGAACATAGTGTGGCTCAGCAAAGAACCCTCGGCCGCGGATGACATTGCAACCATTGAGGTTTCAGATCGTTATCAACTCGGCACCGTCAGAGCCGGCCCACCGTGAAGTCAGCGGCCTGGCCCGGCATCCCGTTGAGCACATATGCCGTGTGCGCGAAGTTGGGAACACCGGCGGGGGTGCCGTCGCAGATGGTGTCACCGGGCTCGCACAGCTCGATGGTCTTGTCCTTGTAGCGCGGACCGATCACCATCGGCGGTGCGCCGATGTCACGCATGAACTCGTCGGACGGTGTCCCCAACAACACCACCGAGGCCACGTGGTCGGCGACCTCGGGCGCCATCGGCTGAGGGATGAACTGCTTGTACTCAGCCGGGATGCCGTCGGGAATGGTGGCCGCAGTCGTGTAGCCGGCTACTACCGCGCCCTGAGAGTAGCCGCCCAGCACCACCTTGGTCTTGGGGCAATCCCTGGCCGTCGCCTTGATGTGGTCGGACGCATCCCGGATCCCGTCGACAACGGTCCTGGCGAACTCGATCCGGTCGCCGAAGTTTCCGCTGGCTTCGTAGTTCACCGGGTACACCTCGACCGACCGCTCCCCGGTCCGTGCCCGCAGCGCGTCGACGAAGGACTGGCCAGGACCGCCGACCCCCGGCGGTTCGTAGGTGCCGCGCGCGAACACCACCTCGACGTCGGGGCACGGCTGCGCCGACGCGGCGGGCATAGGTGCGATCGGAGCGGCGCAGGCGGCGAGCAGCACCGCGCCCTGGAACAATTTGAAGACGTTCATTTCGACTCCACGCCTACCGGATCGTGACGAACGTTACGGTTCCCCATGCTGTCACATTCCAAACCCGGACACAGCCTGTTTGGTTACCGACGTAACTATGCCAGCGGTACGTCCAGGAAGGGCCGCGGATCGGCCGCACCCGGTCCGTCGAAATGCCACCACTCCCCCGAGTACACCCTCAGTCCGCCTGCACTCATTGCATCGCGCAACCGTGCCCGGTTGGCCTGGGCCGCCGGGCTGATCCCGTCGGTCGCGTAGGCCAGGCTGCGCGGCGTGAAGTCGTCGAACCCGGTGCCCATGTCCGCGCCTGCGATTGTCACGTCCACCGATCGGCCGGCCTCATGGCTGCGCGCAAACGCCGACGGCCGGGCCACCCAGTTGGGATTCGACACCACCTCGAACATCGTGACCTGAACCTCGTGCGGTCGATAGCAGTCCCAGAAGACCAGCTTGTCGGGCCGCAGAGCGGCCGCAGCGGCGGCCAGGCCGGGAGCCATCGACTCGTGCACCAGGCAGGGAGCGCCAGCCGGATAGAGCGGCCGGCCGACGAAGTTGTCGGCGGTGGCATACCGCAGGTCGATCACCGCGTCGGGGACCACGGTGCGCACGTCGACCAGCCCGGCTTCGGCCGCCGGCCTGGCGAAAGCCGCGGGCGCGGTGACCACCGGAACGGCGACGGCCGCAGCCGTCAGTACCGTGGCCGCCACCAGCCTGGTTCCTGCGGAAATGACACTCTCTTCTTCAGGCATATTGCTTTCCGATGTACGATAACCACACTCTTGATACGGCGTCGGAGCCTCCGACGGCCCCTGACTTACGCGCAGAAGTAACCGACGGATTGGAGCGATCCTATGGCGTCAGCCGTACCGGAAACCGTCGCAACCCGCTATGCCGGCAGACGGGTCGAGCGGGTCGAGGACACCCGCTTGCTCACCGGACGCGGCACCTACGTCGACGACATCACCCGGCCCGGAATGCTGCATGCCTGCTTCGTCCGCAGCCCCTACGCGCACGCCAAGTTCACCGCCGTCGACGCCGCCGCAGCCCTGGCCCTTCCCGGGGTGCATGCGGTGCTGACCGCCACCGACCTCAACCCCGAGGTCAAAGAGGCCTGGCATGCCGTCGCCGGCAAGGACGTCCCCGACACCCCACGGCCACCCCTGGCCGAGGGGGAGGTGAAGTTCGTCGGGGATCCGGTGGCCCTCGTCATCGCCGAGAGTCGCTATGTCGCCGAAGACGCCGTCGACCTGGTCGACGTCGACTACGAACCGCTGCCCGCGATCGCCGACTTCCGCCAGGCTCTCACGTCCGAGGTATCGGTCCACGAAGCCTTCCCGGACAACAACGCCGGCGGTATGGCCGGAATGCCGCCCGACGAAGAGGTCTTCGGCTCGGCGGCCCACGTCGTCAAAGAGCACATCTACCAACAGATGCACGTGCCGGTGCCGATCGAGTGCCGCGGCATGGTCACCGAATGGTCGGCGACCTCGGGTGAGCTGACAATCTGGGCCTCCACCCAGACTCCGCACGAGCTGCGGGCTTTCGCGGCCCGGCTGCTCGGGATCCCGGCCCAACACGTGCGGGTCATCATGCGCGACACCGGCGGCGGCTTCGGCCAGAAGGTCGTCCCGATGCGGGAGGACATGTGCATCATGCTGGCCGCCCGCCACGTACCGGCCGCGCTGAAGTGGATCGAGGACCGCCGCGAGAACCTGATGTCGGCCGGCCAGTCCCGCCATGTCGACGGCGACGTCCGCATGGCCTTCGATGACGACGGCTCCATCCTGGCCGCCGACATCGACTTCATCCAGGATGTCGGCTCGTACCCGACCCCATATCCGGTACTCACCACCGCGGCCATCGGCATGTTCTTTCCCGGCCCGTACCGGGTGCCCAAAGCCAGCTTCAACTACAAGACGGTGTTCTCCAACACCGCGGGCCTGCATGCCTACCGCGGCCCGTGGCAGTACGAAACCCTCACCCGCGAAATCCTTCTCGACATCGCCGCACGAAAGATGGGCCTGGACCCCGTCGAGTTGCGGCGCAAGAATCTGCTCCGCCGCGACGAGATGCCGTACTTCAACCCCAACGGCATGCCCTATGACCACGTCGCCCCGATCGAGACGTTCGAGCAGGCCGTGAAGATCCTCGACCATGAGGGCTTCCGCAAGGAGCAGGCCGAGGCGCTGGCCCAGGGCCGTTACCTCGGGCTGGGCTTCTCGGCGTACATCGAACCGACCGGCGCGGCCACCGGTCACCTGGCCAGCGAGGGCTGCACGATCCGGATGGAGCCGACCGGCAAGATCAACGTATACGTCAACGGCGGGTCCACCGGAAACAGCTTGGAAACCACCGTCATCCAGCTCACCGCCGACGCCTTGGGTGCCGACATCGACGACGTCGCCACCATCCAAGGCGACACCGCGGTGACCCCGTACGGCGCCGGCACCCAAGGCAGCCGCAGCGCCCCGATGACCGCGGGTGCGGTCAACGAAGCCGGCAGCATCCTGCGCAGACAACTCGTCGCGATGGCCGCGGCCCGGCTCGAGGCGGAGGAGTCCGAGATCGAGCTCGGTGGCTCGAAGGCCGTTGTGCGCAGCGATCCCGAAAAGAGTGTCAGCTTCGCCGACCTGGCTTACCGCGCGTACTACGAGCCGCAGATGTTGCCGCCGGGCATGTCGGCGAACTTGGAGGCCACCGCCCGCTACACCGCACCGCCGACCGCCCCGATCCACTGGGCCAACGCCACCCACGCCTGCACGTGTGAGGTCGACGTCGTCACCGGGCACGTCACCCTCAGCCGCTACATCGTCAGTGAGGATGTCGGCCCGATGATCAACCCCAACGTGGTCGAGGGCCAGATCGCAGGCGGCACCGTGCAGGGCATCGGCGGGGCTCTGCTGGAGAAACTGTCCTACGACGACGCCGGAAACCCGTTGTCCTCAACGTTTGTCGACTATCTGCTGCCCACTGCCACTGAGGTCCCGACGATCGAGTACGGCCATGTCGAGATCCCCGGCCCCGGTGTCGGTGGATACAAGGGTGCGGGTGAGGGCGGCGCCATCGGCTCGACGCCCGCGGTGATCAACGCCGTGAACGACGCGCTGGCTCCGCTCGGCGTCACCCTGACCACACTGCCGGCCACCCCGGCGGCCATCGTCGACGCCATCGAACGCTCGCAGGAACAACAAGGAAGGGACCACTGAACCGTGGAGCTCAACAACGAATTCCGGGTCGCGGTACCTGCGGCGAAAACCTGGGAGGTGCTGACCGACGTCGAACGTGTCGCACCCTGTCTGCCCGGCGCCACCCTGCTCAGCGTCGACGGTGACGATTTCACCGGTGCGGTCAAGGTGAAGGTTGGCCCGATCACGGTGGCCTATAAGGGCGATGCCACGTTCCAGGAGAAGGACGCGGCGGCGCAGCGGGTGGTGCTCAAGGCCAACGGTAAGGAGACCCGCGGCAACGGCACCGCCTCGGCGATCGTGACGGCCCAACTGAAGGAAGACTCCGCTGAATCTACGACGGTGGTGGTGACCACCGATCTGGCCATCTCCGGCAAGGCCGCCCAGTTCGGCCGCGGGGTGCTCGCCGACGTGGCCGGCAGCCTGATCGACCAGTTCGCCAAGAGCCTGGAAGCCGAACTCCTCGGCGAGACGAAGCCTGCTGAAACCGGCTCCGCCGCAACCGGAGCCGACCAGGCGCCCCAGGAAGCCGCACCGATCAACGCGCTCGCCCTGGCCAAGGTGATGGCGGTGCCGATGGCCAAGCGTTTCGCCCCGGCCATCGGCGCGGTCGCGGCCGCCGGCGTGCTCGGCTTCCTGATCGGGCGAGCGGGTCGCGGCAAGAAGAACACTGGGCTGAGCACCGAGGACCTGCAGGCCGCGCTGCTGCGGTTGGTGTCATGAAGCCCGCCCCCTTCGCCTACCACCGGCCCGCCACGGTCGCCGAGGCAGCGGCCATGCTCGGCGAGTACGGCGAGGACGCCAAGATTCTGGCCGGCGGGCAGAGCCTGGTGCCGATGCTGGCCATGCGGCTCACCCACTTCGACAACCTGATCGATATCTCGCGAGTGCCGGAGTTGAACGATATCGCGTTGCAGGGCAACGAGGTTCGCATCGGAGCCGCCACCCCGCACGCCATGGTCGGATTGGACGACGAGGTCGCCGACTCGGTGCCACTGCTGACCTTGGTCACGCCCCACATCGGCCACTTTCAGATCCGCAGCCGCGGCACCCTCGGCGGCGCGATCGCGCACGCCGATCCGGCCGCCGAGTACGCGGCCGTCGCGCTGGCCCTCGACGCGACCATCGAGGCGACCTCGGCTCGAGGCACCCGCACCATTCCGGCCGCCGAGTTCTTCACCGGGCTGTGGGAGACCGAGCTGGCGCCCGACGAGATCCTGACCGCGGTGCGCTTCCCGGTGACGTCGGGCCGCAGCGGTTTCGGGATCGCCGAATTCGCCCGTCGTCACGGCGATTTCGCCATCGCCGGTGCCGTGGTCGGATTCGAACTCGATGACGACGACCGGATCACCCGCTGTGGCATCGGCCTGCTCGGCCTGGGCTCCACCCCGCTGCGCGCCACCCCCGCCGAATCGGCGGTGATCGGCACGCCGATCGGCGCCATCACCGCCGACGAGATCGGCCGGCTGGCGATGTCCAAGCTCAACGACATTCCCTCCGATCTGCAGGGCTCGGCCTCGTACCGGGCCCGGGTCGGAGCCGCCATGGTTTCCCGCGCCTGGACCCAGGCAACCACGCACGCCGAGGAGGCCCTCAATGCATGAACTGCCAGTTGCGGTTTCGGTCAACGGGCGGGATTACCAGGGCGTGGTCGAACCCCGGGTCACGCTGGCCGACTTCCTCCGGGACAACTGTGGCCTCACCGGCACCCACCTCGGGTGCGAGCACGGCGCCTGCGGTGCCTGCACCGTCATGCTGGACGGACAGGCAGTCCGGTCGTGTCTGGTGTTCGCGGTTCAGGTGGACGGTCAGGAAGTGACGACGGTCGAGGGCATCGCGGGCCCGGACGGCGAGCTGTCCCCGGTCCAGACCGCGCTCAAGGAGTGCCACGGCCTGCAATGCGGTTTCTGCACACCGGGATTCGTCACCTCGATCACCGCACTGCTGCGTGACAACCCGAGCCCCACCGACGAGGAGATCCGCGAGGGGCTCTCGGGCAACTTCTGTCGCTGCACCGGCTACCAGGGCATCGTGAACGCCGTGCGCCGGGTTTGTGACCGCGCCGAGGACAGCGCTGAGCTCAAGCCCCTAGCTCAGCAATGACTTTCGCGATGCGTCGGGCCCGGGTCTCGGCGGCCTTGGCCCCTTCCACCGACGTGACGTGCGCCTTCTGCTTGCTGTAGGACAGGCGTTCCCACTGGGCGGCAGCGCCCGGTGATCGGTCGATAGCGGCCCGCAGATCGTCGGGCACCGTCACGGTGCGCGGCTCGGTGTCGACGGTCAGTTCCACGTCGATAGCATCGCCACCGCCGATACCCGATTCACTGCGGCGCTCGGCGCTGAACGGGATCAGGAACTTGCCGCCCATCGGCGCGATCGTCGAGCGGTACCGGTACCCGTTCACATCGACCACCACGGCCGGGCGTTTGCCCGCGGCCAGTGCCTCCACCACGTCGGCGGGAACTTCGATGCCGGTGTTGTTGCCGTCCTGGAACATCACTGTCGAGAACTTCATCACGCCTCCCGTCGTCAACGTAGTCGGTCAGAGTGGAGGTATGAAGATCGGATTCGTCGGGAGTCTGCTGCGGGACCGCTTCCTCACGCTGCTCGCCACGGGCGGCGGCGATCTGGATTGGTCGGCGGCGGGTGCGCTGAGCGCGTGGGAGGCCGGGGGAAACCACCCGGCCTAGCACACGATTACTCGCTCGGGACGACGCCGCGGAGGCCGTCGACGCCGTACAGCGGCTCCAGCATTCCGGAGATGTCGGGGCCGCGGCGCAGGCTGTGTCCACCGTCGACACCGATGGACTGACCGGTGATCCAGCCGGCGGCGTCGCTGAGCAGGAACACCGCGAGGTTGGCGATGTCCTCGACCTCGCCGAACCGCGGCATCGGGGTGCAGGCCTTGTAGTCGTCGCTGGCTGCCGGCAACTCGAAGACCGGGCCGACCATCTCGGTCCTGGTCAGTCCGGGCCGAATGCTGTTGAACCGCACCGAGGACGGTCCCATCTCGTCGGCGGCCAGTTTGAGCAGATGGTCGAATGCGGCCTTGCTGACGCCATAAGCACCGAACCAGCGGTGGGTGTTGGTCGAGGCGATCGACGAGATGCCGACGAACGAGCCGCCGCCGGCCCGGACCATCTCCCGGCCCGCGTGCTTGATCAGATACATGGTTCCGTTGACGTTGAGATCGACGGTCTGGCGCCACAGTTCGGAGTCGATCTGGGTGATCGGACCGATCGTCAGCGACCCACCGGCACTGTGCACCACACCGTTCAGTTGGCCGTTCCATGCGGTGGCCACGTCGACCGCGCGGCGGACCTCGTCCTCGTTGGTGACGTCGGCAGGCTCGTAACGCACCGATCCGGGCCCCTGGGCGTTGAGCTCGTCGGCCGCGGCGCTCAGCTTGTCAGCGTTACGCCCGATCAGCAGGGCGTTACCGCCGGCGGCGACGATGGCGGCCGCGGCACCCTTGCCGATGCCGCTACCACCACCGCTGACCAGATAAGTTCGATCCTCTAACGAAATCTGCATGGTCATGGTGTATCACGCCGAGCGGGCTTGGGAGCCCCGAGCGTCCGCCAGTCGGGAACATCGGGCGGCATGCCCACCGGCCAGCGGTTCTCGTTGGCCGACGCCCAGTGCGCGTGCCCGAGTTCGTGAATGTGGAAAGCATGACGCAGCGCTTCGGTGAAACCCATCGCGTCGCTGGCCGCGTTGACGGAATCCTTGACCAGCAGGGCCGCCATGGTCGGCCGCTCGGCGATACGCCGCGCGAATTCCAGTGTCTTGTCTTCGAGTTCGTCGCGCGCGAACACCTTGGACACCATGCCCAGCCGGTACGCCTCATCGGCATCGATCGAATCACCGGTCAGCAGTAGCTCTTTGGCCTTGCGGGCGCCGAACTCCCACGGGTGGGCGTAATACTCGACGCCCGGCATCCCCATCCGCACCCCGACGACGTCGCTGAACTTGGCATCATCGGCGGCCACGATCAGGTCGCAGGCCCAGATCAGCATCAGGGCCGCCGAGATCGCGTTGCCCTGCACCTGAGCGATGGTGATCTTGCGCAGATCACGCCAACGCCGGGTGTTCTCGAAATAGAAGTGCCACTCCTGCAGATAGGTTCGTTCGGCCACGCCGGCAGCGGTGGCGCCGTGGGAGCGGAACGTCGGGTGCTGGGTCGGCCCCGGCTGACGCTCGGCCAGCGCCTCCTCGGAACCGAGGTCGTGGCCCGCCGAGAAGTTCTTACCGCGGGCGGCCAGGATCACCACGCGGACCGCATCATCGGCCTCGGCTCGGCCGAACGCCTCGTCCAGTTGCACCAGCAGCGTCCGGGACTGGGCGTTCTGGGCACCGGGGCGGTTCAACCAGATCCGGGCGATGCGTCCGTCGTCGAGCGTCTCGTAGTCGACCTGGCGGGCTGTGTCGTCGGAACTGACCATTTCGGACCACCTCTTAGGCAGGGTAAGCAAGTTACAGACTGCACATTACGTGTATCACGTAACCGGGCTCACACCGGGATCACAGCTATCGCGCAGGCGCTTCACAGTATCGACCGAGCGTGCGCCGGAGCCGACGAAATTCACGGCCATTTCCCCTTGTAGAGCGTAGGATATCAATGACATACGACAGAATTGTCGATCGTCGTCAAACCACCGCGGCCGGGTAATCAGCAAACCATTCAAGGCCCCCGAGAGAAAGCATGGCAATGGCCATCTCCCCGCTTTTCGTCCGCCGCTTCGCCGTCGCGGCAGGCATCGCCACGGCCATCGCCGCGGCCCCCGTCCTGACGGTGGTGTCGACGCCCGCGCAGTCACTGGCTTCGTGCCCCAGCGGGGAGACCGAGGACACCTTCACCAACGTGTGCGTTCCCGACATCGTGCCGAACTCTCCCGGCAATTTCAGCAGCGTCGCGGGCAATCCGGATCTGCCCGCGGTGAACGCACCGGACGGTGGCGGCGCAATTCCGTGCACCGGCGCGAACTCCGGCGAGTGCATCGGGTTGGGCGAGGAACAGCAGGCCGAAGGCCCCGAACCCGTCCCGCAGTCCACGGTCGGCAGCAGCCCGACAGTGCACGGTTCGATCGGCTGACACAGCCGCACCGCAGAGGCCACACAGCGAACCCTCAGCAGTCCTAGACTGCTGAGGTGAATTCACGTGTCGCGGCTGCCGCGCTGTCCATCGCCGGCACCGGTTGTGCCCTGTCCCTGTGGCTCGGAGCGCCGGCCGCACACGCGGCATGCACGTCCGGCGAGGAAGAAGACGTCTACACGACCACGTGCACACCATTTCTGGTGCCGAATTCACCGTCCCCGTTCAGCGGGATACCCGGCAATCCGGATTTGCCGGCGGTGGCCCTCCCCGGCGGCGGTGGAGCAATCCCTTGCACTGGCCACAATGCCGGCGAATGCATCGGACTGGCCGAGGAGGACGAGGCCGAAGGGCCGCAACCCATTCCACGCTCAACAATCAGCGCCAGCCCGTAGCAGTTTGGGACGGTTTCCCAGCCAACTCGTAGATCTGATGCAGATCTTTCACAGTCTCCATACAATCCCACCAACACAACAATCGAATACCTAGAGAAAGCAATGACGATGGCCACGTTCCCGATCTCGATGCGACGACTGATCTTTGCCGGTGGATTTGCGGTCGCCGCAGCCACCGCCCCGGCGATCGCAGCCCTCGCCGTACCCATGTCGTCCGGCCCGGCGCTGGCCTGCCCGTCCGGTGAAGAGGAAGACCTCTACAGCGGCGTGTGCGTCCCGCACACCGTGCCGAACTCTCCCGGCGCATTCAGCGCCACCCCCGCCAACCCGGACCTGCCCTCGGTGAACGTGCCCGGTGGCGGCGGCTCCATCCCCTGCACCGGCGCCAACTCCGGGGAGTGCATCGGTCTGGCCGAGGAAGCACAGTCGGAGGGGCCGCAGCCGGTCCCGGAGTCCACCGTCGGCAGCAGCCCGACAGTGCACGGTTCCATCGGCTGATGGCGTGGCGCGACCGGGGTTCTCCCGGTCGCATACAGTTGTGTCATGCCTGCGAAATCTGAAACCGCCGAGATCGACGACGTCGAGCCTCTCGCCGACAGCACCGCCAGCCAGGCCCGCCGCGTCGTCGCAACCTACGCCGCCGACGCTGACGAGTGCCGGATGTTCCTGTCCATGCTCGGCATTGGGCCCTCGAAAACCGAGGCGTAAATGAGTCCGGATGGCGGCCCCAAGGCCGCCTCCGGTAGCTCCGACTTTGTCGTGGTGGCCAACCGGCTGCCCATCGACATGGAGCGGTTGCCGGATGGCAGCACAACATGGAAGCGCAGCCCGGGCGGGTTGGTGACCGCGCTCGAGCCGCTGCTGCGTAAGCGCCGCGGGGCGTGGATCGGCTGGGCCGGTATCCCCGACAGCGGCGAGGAGCCCATCGTCGAGGAAGACCTGCAGCTCTTCCCGGTGGAACTGTCCGCACAGGACGTGGCGGACTATTACGAGGGATTCTCCAACGCCACCCTGTGGCCGCTGTACCACGATCTCATCGTCAAACCCGTATACCACCGCAAGTGGTGGGACGCCTACGTCGACGTGAACCGGCGCTTCGCCGAGGCCACGGCCCGCGCCGCCGCGCCCAACGCCACGGTCTGGGTCCAGGACTATCAGCTGCAGCTCGTCCCCAAGATGCTGCGCATGCTGCGCCCCGACCTCACCATCGGCTTCTTCCTGCATATTCCGTTTCCGCCGGTCGAGCTGTTCATGCAGATGCCGTGGCGCAGCGAGATCGTGGAAGGACTGCTCGGGGCCGACCTGGTCGGATTCCACCTGGCCGGCGGCGCACAGAACTTCCTGGTCCTGGCCCGCCGCCTGATCGGGGCCAACACCACACGCGCCTCGATCGGCGTGCGTTCCCGCTTCGGCGAGATCTCCTACGGCTTCCGCACCGTCAGGGTCGGAGCCTTCCCCATCTCGATCGACTCGGCCGATCTGGACGCCAAGGCGCGCAACCGGACGATCCGGCAACGCGCCCGCCAGATCCGGGCCGAGCTCGGCAACCCGCGCAAGATCCTGCTCGGCGTCGACCGGCTCGACTACACCAAGGGCATCGACGTGCGGCTGCGCGCGTTCTCCGAGCTGCTCGAAGAGCAGCGGGTCAAACGCGACGACACCGTGCTGGTCCAGCTGGCCACACCCAGCCGCGAGCGGGTCGAGAGCTACAAGGCGATGCGCGAGGACATCGAACGCCAGGTCGGGCACATCAACGGCGAGTTCGGCGAGGTCGGGCACCCCGTCGTGCACTACGTGCACCGTCCGGTGCCGCGCGACGAGCTCATCGCATTCTTCGTCGCGGCCGACGTCATGCTGGTCACCCCGCTGCGCGATGGCATGAACCTGGTCGCCAAGGAGTACGTCGCCTGCCGCAGCGACCTGGGCGGGGCGTTGGTGCTGTCCGAGTTCACCGGTGCGGCCGCCGAGCTGCGTCAGGCCTACCTGATCAATCCGCACCACCTCGAGGGCGTCAAGGATGCCATCGAGGCGGCGCTGGAGCAGAGCCCTGAAGAGGGCAAGCGGCGGATGCGGGCCCTGCGCCGGCAGGTGCTGGCCCATGACGTCGACCGCTGGGCCCGGGCGTTCTTGGACGCTCTGACCCAATCCAAGTGAGCCTGAACCGGACTAAATCGGGCTGATCGCGTTGATCAGCCAGTTCCCGCCGATCTTGCGGTAGTCGACCCGCAACCGGCTGCCGTCGTACAACGGCTGGCGGGACTGGTCGGTCACCGTGCGGTTCATGTACACCAGCACCGATCCCGACTCGCGTTCGGCGGTCATCACACCGACACCGACGACACTGATCTGGACGACGAGCTGACGCTTGCGCGCCTCGGGAATCACCTTGGCGGTGGCGTCCTGCTCGAACTTCTGCCGGAAGTCCGGGGCGAGCAGCGGATAGGTCTCGGTCAAGCTGCGCTCGACGGTCTGGTAGTCGTACCCGAACACCTTCGGGATCTGTTCGGCCGCCACGGCCGGCAACTCGGCCCGGGCGATCTCCTGGCCGCGTTGCACCACGCGGTTCCAGTACAACGATCCGCCGACCGCGCCGAGCGCGACGAAGGCCACCGTGAGGAGGCCGATCAGCAGACCAACGAACTTAGAACGCATCAGTTTCCACCGTCTGGGTACTTGAGGTCGTATCCGGTCATGTGCCCGTTGTCGTCCTCGTGAACGATCACCCGCAGCCGGTACGGACGGGTCGGGGAATTGACCCCGTCCATGTCGCTGACCGTGACGCGCACCGCCACCAGCACCGAGGCATTACCGGCGATCTCATCGACCTTCTCCAGCGCCGCGCCGTTGACCACGGCTTCCGAGCTGGCCTGGGTGTCACGGAACAACGCCTTGAGATTGTCGGCGTTGTTGCCCTGACTCATCATGTCGCGCAGCGGCCCGCTGGTCCCGTCGATGAAGCGCTTCACGCTCTCATCGATGGTGTTCTGCGTGTAGGTGAACATGTTGATCACGGTCTGCTTGCCGGTGTCGACGAAGCGTTCGTTGCGGGCCTGCGCATTCTCGACACCGCGCTGCTGATCGCTCATGACGTAAGCCAGCGTGCCCAGCGCGGCGGTGGCCACCGCCAGCACCAGGACCGCCACCACCGCGACGATCCGGCTGTGGGCACGTCGGCGCGGCGGCGCCTTCAGCGGGGTGAGCTTCGGCGCTCGGGCCGCCGTGGTGGTCGACGAATCGACCACCACCGCGGGTGAGGTCACCTCCACGGCGGTCGCGGCCCCGGTCGGGCCGGCCGCCCTGGACGCGCGCCTACGCGCCGGCCTCTTGTTCGAGGCCGTTTCTTCCGTCATCAAGCCTGCCTTGGATCCAGCATCAGGTCTACCCAGGTCTCCGCGGGGTGCAGATTGTCGGCGCCGGCTGCATACACACCGGTGCCGCCATCGGCGTCAGCGAAGACCCCACTGTGCTGATCGTAGGTGCCCGTTGCGGGTGCGCTGGCCAGAGGTGGTGCCTCGGCCGGCAACGGTGCATCCGGAGCCGGCGCCGGAGCTTCCGGTGCCGGAGCCGGTTCGGGTGCGCCCGGAGGCGTCCGGCCGTACGGCGGCACGAGCTGGTCCGGCGGCGCGAAGTACGGCCACGGCGGGGGCTGCGGGCCCGGCTTGTTCGGCGGCACCGGCAGCGGGAACGGCGCGTGCGGCGCCGGGCCCGGCCCCGGTTCCACACCCGGCGGCAGTTGCACCACCGGCGGGCCCGGATCCGGATCGACCTGTGGCGGGATCATCGGGAACTTGTTGGGCGGCAGGATGTTGCGCCCGTCCTCGATGGGGGTTCCGTACGGCACCGGCGGGCCACGCCACGGGTTGGTGCCCACCGGGATGTAGCCCTTGGGGTCGCGGCACAACTGAATCGTCGGAGCCCGCTTGCCCGGGAACTCCTGGCACGGGTAGTTACGCGCGCCACGCACGACGGCAGGATCGTTCTGCGCGGTCTTGCAGTACATGTCGGTCGGCAGATCCCGCAGGGTCAGATCAGCCGGAGACCGGGTCTGGGTCGGCGGCAGGAAGCCCGTCAAGCACGGCGGTGCGTCGCCAAGGTCGACCTTGAAGTCCAGCTTGCCGCCCTCGTCAGAGGGCACGCCGCCAGCCACGGTGTTCAGCGCGGCCATCAAGGCCGGGAAGATCACCAGCGCCTGCTCGAGCGACTTGCTGTAGATCACGCCGATCCGGCCGAAGTTGGCCAGGTTGGCCGCCAGCACCGGGAACGTCGGGCGGATACCGCTGAACGCGGTGTTGGCCGCTTCGGTGGTGCCGGGAACGGTCTTCAGCGTGGTGCGCAGCTGCGGGTCGGCCTTGTTGACCTCACCGGTGAACCGAGCCAGCCCGTCGGCCAGCGAGCGGATGTTGTCACCGCTGCGCATCTGGGCTTCCAGGAACGGCCCGGCCTGATCGATCAGCTGGGTGGTCTCACCGGAGCTGGCATTGGCCTCATCGATCAGCAGGCGCGACGACTCGATGAGCCGCGCCAATTCCGGCCCGGATCCGTTGAACGCCTTGAACGTCTCGCGCAGCAGATCCTGAAGCCGACTGTTTCCGATGCTGTTGACCAGAGTGTCGGCCTCGTGCAGCATGCCGGCGATGTCCTGGCCCACGCGGGTGTTCTGCTGATCGATGGTCGCGCCGTTGCGCAGCTTGTCGGCCGAAGGGGATTCCGGCGGAATCAGGTCGATGTACTGCTCACCGACGGCCGACACACTCTTGACCGTCGCGGTGACGTTCTCCGGAATGGCCGTGCTGCTGTTGAGCTGCATTCTGGCGACCACGCCGTCGGGAGCCAGGCCCACCGAATCCACCCGGCCGACCGTGACACCGCGGTAGGTGACGTTGGCGTTCTGGTAGATCCCGCCGCCGGTGACGAAGTTGGCGTTGACGTGATACGTGCCGATCCCCACCGCAGCAGGCAGATGCAGATAGAACAGCGAAATCGCACTGACGGTGAGGACGGTGACGACCCCGAAGATCATCAACTGCATACGGGTCAGCCGGTCGATCATTGCGGCTTCTCCTCGTGCTGGGTGGCAGTTCCGGCGGGGATCTTGAACGGATCGGCGGCCTGTCCGGACAGGTTGGCCATGTCTCCGATCAGCCAGTCCGGCGGGTTGATCACCTCGTTGAGGTGTTTCATGTTCGGGTCGAACCCGCCGGTGGTGAAGATCGACTCACCGAACCGGCGCAGTGTCAGGTCGAAGGTGACGAACACGTTCAGGTAGTCACCGCGGACCGCGTTGCGCAGGTACTTGTAGTGGAACGGGAAGGTCGGCAGGAACTCCAGGTCCTTGATGAAATCGTCGGCGTTGTCGTTGAACGCCTTGATCACCGGGTAGAGGTCCTTCATGTCGGCCGCGAAATCGTCCTTCGTCTCAGACAGGATGCGCGAGCCCACCTCGGCGAAGCCGCGCAGCGCGGTGAACGCCTCGACGATGTTGGACCGGTTGTCGTTGAGCACCTTCAGCGCCCCGGGCAGCGTGTCGAGTGTGCGACCCAGGTTGTCCTTGCTGCGGGCCAGGATCGACGCGAAGCGGTTCAGCCCGTCGGCCGCGGCGATGATGTCGTTGGTCTGCTGATCCAACGACGAGGTCAGCTCGGCCAGGCGCGGGATCAGCTCGGCGAAGCTTCCGGCCCGTCCGGCCACCGCGGCATATGCCTCATCGGTGATGTCCTGCAGCGCACCGAGATTGCCCTTGTTCACCACCATGCCCAACGAGGACAGCACTTCCTCGGTGGTCGGGTAGCGGCTGACCTTCGACAGCGAGAGGCTGGACCCCTCGCGCAACTGCCCCTGTGGAGGCTCGTCGACCGGCTCTGAGAGCTGCACGTGCTGAGAACCCAGAAGAGACGTCTGCGCAACGCGCGCAACGGCATTCGCCGGGAGCTTGACGTCACCGTCCAGCGACAGCTGGACCGCCGCATAGAAGGTTCCGTCCGGGCGCTGCATGGCGTCCAGACCGGACACGCTGCCCACCGTGACGTCGTCGACCATCACCGGTGAGTTCTGCGGCAGGGTCGCCACATCGGGCAACTCCACGGTCACCGTGTAGGACCCCTTGCCGTGGCCGGCGGTGCCGGGCATGTTGAGCGAGTTGAGCCCACCGAACTGGCAGCCGGCCAGCAGCATCGCCCCACTGCCGATCGCCAGCGTGCGTCCGCCGAACCGGGATGCCTTACGCCTCAATGCTTTACCCCTCGTCATCCGCCGGCACCAGCCTCAGCAGGAGCAGGCGCGGGCGCGGCCTCGGGCCCTGGTGCCGGCGCGGCAGGCGCGGCCGCAGGTCCGGGCGCAGGACCGACTCCTGTTCCAGGTGCGGGTGCGGGTGCGTCTGGCGGCAGGATCAACGAACTCAGCGTCGCGTCATGCGGGATCTGCGGCGGCGTCACGCCCGGGTTGTTCTGCCACTGCAGGTACGGCACCGGCGTCTCCGACTTCGCCTCGGTCTGCGGGGTGTCGTAGATGATCTGCCCCTTGTAGGCCGTGATGCTGTTGACCGGGTGGAACAGCACCGGCGGGTAGTTCATCGTGATACGGCGCAGCACCGGACCCATGCGCTGCCGGCAGATCTCGGCGCGCTTGTAGTTGTCCGGGTTGGCGCCGATGTCGAACGTGCCACCACAGATGAACTGCGTCGGGTTGGCGAAGTTTGGCAGCGACAGCAGACCACCGACGGTGCCCTGGGCCGGGTTGTAGATGTTGTAGAAGTTCGCCAGGCCGTTGGGCGTGACGTGCAGGACCTGCTCGATGTCGTCGCTGTGATCGGTGAGGATCTGCGTGAAGTCCGCGAGCTTGCCGACCTGGGCGATCAGCGCGTCGTTGTTTTCGTTCAAGAATCCGCGCACGTCGCCCAGGGCCTGGTTCAGCGTGGCCAGGGTCTGATCGAGCCCGCTGGAGCTGTCGGCCAGCACCTGCGAGACGGACGACACGTGATTGGTGAACTGCACGATCTGCTCGTTGCTGTTGGCCAGCGCATTGACCAGAACCTGCAGATTCTTCACCGTGCCGAACAGGTCGGTGCGCGAGTCACCCAGCCGGCCCGCGGTCTGGGACAACTCACGCAGTGCGTTGCGGAACGAGTCGCCATTGCCGTCGAACGTTGTGGCGGCCTGGTCGACGAACGCGGCAATCGGGCCCTGGACCGAGCCGGCCTGCGGCCCGAGTTGCGAACTCAGCTGGGTCAGTTGCTCTTTGACCTCGTCCCACTCGACGGGGACGCCGGTGCGGTCCAGGCCGATCGACGCGCCGTCGGCCATCACGTCGCCCTCGGTGTAGGCCGGTGTCAACTGAATGAACCTGGCCGACACCAGGTTCGGCGACAGGATCAACGCCTTGGCATTGGCCGGAACCTTGATGCCCCGGTCCAGCGTCATCTCGATCTTGACGTCGGAGGGCCGCGGTTCGATCGAATCGATCGTGCCCACCGGCACACCGACGATCCGCACCTCGTCGCCCGGGTACAGCCCGACCGCGTTGGTGAAGTACGCCGTGAGCTTGGGGCCGGTCCGCGACGGCCACACCTGGTACACACCGACGGCGAGGACGGCCAGCAGTAACGCGGCCAGCCCGATCCGCAGCCACCGGTTGCGACCGGACACTGAACTCTCTTGTGTCATGGCGATTTCGGCCTAACGATCGTGCGTTCGGAGATATAGCCACGCAGCATGTCGGCGAGGCTGTCAGGCAGCTTCCCGGGCTGGAAGTAGGTATCGAGCAGAACCTCGGACATCGACGCCGGCGGCAGGCCGTACAGGTTGATGTTGAAGCCCGGACCGTTGCCGACCACCTCGGCGAGCGTGGTCGCGTACGGCGGCAGGCGGCGCAGTGCCTCGCCGATGTGCTCTTTGCGCTCCAGCAGGTTGTCCATCACCAGGTTGAGCTTCTCGAGCGCGGGCTTGAACTCCTTGCGGTTGTCCGCGACGAATCCCGAAAGTTGTTTGGACACATCGTCGATACCGGCGATCAGGTTGCTCAGCGCCTGCCTGCGCTCGTCGAGCGCGGCGAACAGCTGGTTGCCGTCGGTGACCAGTTGGTTGACCTGCCCGGCCCGCGCGGCCAGCAGATCCGAAACCCGCTTGGCGTGGGCCAGCAATCCCTCAAGGGCCTCATCGCGCTTGTTGATGCTGCGCGACAGGTTGGCGACACCGTCCAGCGCACCCCGCAACTGCGGCGTGGCATCGCGCAGCGTGTCGGTCAATGTCTGGAGGGCCTGCTCGAACTTCGGCTTGTCCAATTCGGAGACGTTCTGGCCGAGATCCTGCAACGCCGTGTTGAGCGTGTAGGGAGTCGTGGTGCGTCCCAACGGGATAACCGTCGACGTTCCGCTGCCCTTCGGCGTCACCGACAGTGACTTCTGCCCGAGCACCGTTTCCGTCTTGATCGCCACCAGCGATTGATCGCCGATCTTGATGTTGCGGTCCACCGTGAAGCTGACCTTGGCGGTGTCGCCGGCCAACGCCACGTCGGTCACCTTTCCGACCGCGATGCCGGAGACGTTGACGTCGTTGCCCGGGTCGATCCCGCCGGCGTCGCTGAAATACGCCTCGTACTTCTTGCCTTGCGGGAAGAAAGGCAGCCCGGTGTAGCCGAAGGACACCAGCACCACGCACACCACCAGGGCGATCCCGAAGATCCCGGTGCGTAGTGCTGTGTCGCCGTCGCGCTTAGCCATTGTCCGAACACCTCCCCTTCGACGGGTCCGGCGGGCCGCCGAACGGAATCAGAATGTCGCTGCCTGCCGGACCGTTGACCTTCATCCGGATCGAGCAGTAGTAGATGTTGAAGAACGAACCGTAGGCACCGAGCCCGTTGAGCCGCAGGTAGTTCTCCGCGAGCGGTTCGATGACCTTGTTGACGTCGGCCTTGCGTTCGTCAAGGCGCTGCGCCAGTGGGCGGGCGTTCTCGATCACGCCCTGCAGCGGGCGACGTGACTTCTCCAGCATGTCGGTCAGATCGTTCTCGGCCGAGGCGAGTGGTCCGATCGCACCGGCGATCGGGTCACGCCCCTCCGACAGGCCGGAGATCAGCTTCTGCAACTCGTCGACGCTGGCGTCGAACTGCGCGCCCTTCTCGTCCACCGTGCCGAGCACCGTGTTGAGGTTGGTGATCACGTCACCGATCAGCTGATCGCGGGCGGCCAGGTTCTGGGTGAACGCGCTCGTACTGGTCAGCATGTTGGCCAGCGCCCCACCCTGGCCCTGCAGCATCTCGATCACGGCGTTGGAGATCTCGTTGACCTTGTTGCCGTCGAGGCCCTTGAGCACCGGGCGCAACCCGCCCAGCAGTGCGTCGAGGTCCAGCGCCGGCTGGGTGTTCTGCTGCGGGATGGTCGCGCCGGGCGGGAGCTTGCGCAGCTCGCCCGGGCCCGACGTGATCTCCAGATACCGGTCGCCGACGAGGTTCTCATAGCGGACCTTCGCCTGGCTCGACGTGTACAGCTGGTAGCGCTTGTTGACCAGGAATCTGACGTCGACGGTGTTGTCCGGGTTGAGCTTGACGCCCTTGACCGTGCCGACCGGCACGCCCGCGATGCGGACATCCTGGCCGGCCTTCAGCCGGGACGCCTGGCTGAACGTGGCGTGGTAACCGTTCTCCGAGGCGAACCGGAATTCGCCGAACACCACGACCAGCATCGCCGCCACCAACAGCATCGCGATGGTGAAGATGCTGACTTTGAGCATGGTCCGGTCAGGACGCGCACTGGACGCCATCAGTGCTCTCTGTCCTTACGCATCGGCTCTTCGCGCGAGCGCTCATCGCGGCGCAAACTGCTCATCAGAAGCGATCCCTCTCCGCGAACGCACCATTGAACAAGAACTGCAGCGTCGCCGGAGCGTCGAACTGCACCTCGGTGTTCGGTTGGAACGGCACATAGGCGTTGTCGGTCACCAGGAACGGCGAGTGGTACCAGCTACCGCCGTATTGCTTCGACGGAATGTTCGGCAAGCCACGGCAGTTGGGGCCACCCGACGCGTTCACGATCGGCAGGCTCTCCGGATAGGTGTAGGCGGGAGAGCCGGGCAGGAAGTTCGACGACACGAACAGGCCGGGTCGGATACCGCCGATGATCGGCGCGAACCGGTCCACCGCAACCGAGGTGCCCTTCAACACGCAGCCGAACTCCGGCGAGTAGTCGCCGGCCACCTTCAACGGGGCGCGCAGTCGCTGAATGGCGGCGATGTAGTCGTCGGCGGCCGGCTGCAGGGTCGCGGTGCCGTTGTTGGCCAGACCGGTCGCGGCCAGCAGGGTGGCGTTGAGGTTGTCCTTCTCGTCGATGATGGTCTTGTTCAGCGCCGGCACGTTGTCGACCACCTGGGCCAGGTTCGGCCCGGCGTCACCGTAGATGTTGGCCACCGCGGCGGCCTTGGCGAAGTCGTCCTGCAGGGTCGGAAGCTTCGGATTGATCTGGGCGAGATAGCCGTTGAGGCCCGTGATGGCCGCACCGAGGTCGTCCCCATGGCCGCGCAGACCCTCGCCGAGCGCGGTCAGCGTGGCGTTGAGGCTGACCGGGTCGATCTTGTTGAGCACATCCGACAGCGTCTGGAACAGGGTGTTGACCTCGAGCTGCACGTCCTTGGCGGCCACGGTGCTACCCGGGCGCAGCGACGTCGCCTGCGGCTTGTCGGGCGGCAGGAACTCCACCGACTTCGCACCGAAGATCGTGTTGCCGGCGATCCGCACGGTGGCGTTGGACGGGATGTACCGCATCTCGCCGCGCTTGATGGACAGCGTCAGCTTCGCCTCGTTACCGGCGTACGCGATGTCGCTGACCTTGCCGATCTGAATGCCCCGGTATTTCACCTTGGCGTCGCGCTCCATCACCAGACCGGCCCGCGGCGCGGTCAGGTTGACGGTGTCGGTCGGCACGAAAGCAGCTGTGTAGGACAGATAGGTGAAGACCACCGCGGCCGCCACGATCGCGGCCAGGATCGCGGCCGCGATCCTGACATGGCGGCGATGCTTGGAGTTTCCGTCAGACATAGAGATTCCTGCCACCTACCCGGAAAGGTTGAAGTTGCCGGACGCGCCGTAGACGGCCAGGGAGATGAACAGCGTGATGGTGACGACGACGATCAGCGAGGTGCGCACGGCCTGGCCGACTGCCACACCGACGCCGACCGGGCCACCGGAGGCGTTGTAGCCGTAGTAGGTGTGTACGAGCATCACCGCGATCGCCATCACGATTGCCTGAAGGAAGGACCACAGGAGGTCGCTGGGTATCAGGAAGGTGTTGAAGTAGTGGTCGTACAGGCCGGCCGACTGACCGTTGATGAACACCGTGGTAAACCTCGCGGCGAAGAAGGCGGCCAGCACCGACAGCGAGTACAGCGGCACGATTGCGATCAGGCCGGCCAGCAACCGGGTGGAGACCAGGTAGGACACCGCGTGCACGGCCATCGCTTCGACGGCGTCGACCTCCTCGGCCACCCGCATGGCGCCGAGTTGGGCGGTGGCGCCCGCGCCGATCGTGGCGGCCAGGGCGATACCGGCGATCACCGGGGCCACGATGCGCACGTTGAGGAAGGCCGACAGAAAGCCCGTCAGGGCCTCGATGCCGATGTTGCCCAGGGACGAATAACCCTGCACAGCAATGACACCGCCGGAAGCCAGGGTGAGGAATGCCGCGACGCCCACTGTGCCGCCGATCATCACCAGGGCACCCGCACCCATGGTCATCTCGGCAACGAGCCGGATGGTCTCCTTGCGGTACCGGTTGAGCGCGTTGGGCAGGTACCGAATGGTCTCGCCGTAGAACAGTGCCTGCTCGCCGATGTTGTCGACGACCTTGGGTACGCCGCGGAACAGCCGGCGGAAGCGAAGTGTGGCGTCGTAGCTCATCGAACAAGCACCCGGACCCCGATGGCCGTCATGATCACGTTGATCACGAACAGGCAGATGAAGGCGTAGACCACCGTTTCGTTCACAGCGTTACCGACACCCTTCGGGCCTCCCTTTACGGTCAAGCCGCGGTAGCACCCGACCAGGCCGGCTACCACGCCGAACAGCAGCGCCTTGATCTCGGCGAGCACGAGCTCGCCGAGCCCGGTCAGCACGGTCAGGCCGTTGATGAACGAACCCGGGTTCACGCCCTGCAGGAACACGGAGAAGACATAGCCGCCGGCCAGGCCGATGGCGCAGACCAGACCGTTGAGCAGCAGCGCCACGAACGTCGAGGCCAGCACGCGGGGCACGACCAGGCGTTGGATCGGATCGATGCCAAGCACGCGCATGGCATCGATCTCTTCGCGGATGGTGCGGGCGCCCAGGTCGGCGCAGATCGCCGTGGCGCCGGCGCCGGCCACCACCAGCACGGTCACCACCGGGCCGAGCTGGGTGATGGTGCCGAAGGCGGTGCCCGCGCCGGACAGGTCGGCGGCACCGATCTCACGAAGGAGGATGTTGAGGGTAAATGCGACCAGGACCGTGAAGGGGATGGCGACCAACAGTGTCGGCACCAACGAGACCCGGGCAATCATCCAGGTCTGATCCAGGAACTCTTTGAACTGGAACGGTCGACGGAAGATCTTGGCGAAGGTGTCCAAGGACATCTCGACGAAGCCGCCCACGGCCCGGGCCGGAACCGCAAGCTGTTCGATCAACCTGGGCTCCGTTCTCGGGGTACTCGGGTGGGGGAAATTCCGCGGAAACTCGCGTTAGCGAAAGTTTGACGGCCACATGACGTGGCCGTTCTCCCACCCCTTGGTCTTACGGTGCTCTTAGTGAGCCGGATCATACTAACTAGAACATGTTCGCAGTGTCAAAGAATTCAAAATCCTCATGTCGGACGCCGTTTTTGCAGCTCAGAGCGTACCGACCCAACCCTTAGTTAGAACACGTTCTACTTCCGTTGAGTGACGGTCAACGAGACCGTCAGTCTCGTGAATCCATCAGCTCCGTCGCCGAGAATCCACGTCCCGAGTCACGATCAGCAAAGTAATCGTGCAGTGTCCCGCTCAGGTCTGCCGGGTTCCAGGCATCGGAGTCCGCAGTGAAGTGCTTCTCCGCTGTCGGGGGCGCGACCAACGTGACAGTTGGACCATAGACGATGAACAGCTGAGCGTTGACAGCTTCGGACGCCGGCGAGGCCAGGAATCGGACGAGAGTGACGACATGCTCGGTCGACAGCGGATCCACCTGTCCGTCGGCCACGTCCGGCGCGTCGCCGAACACCCCGGCGGTCATGGCCGTACGGGCCCGCGGTGCGATCGCGTTGGCCCGGACGCCGAAGCGCTCCAGGGCGCGGGCCGCCGACACCGTGAGCGCGGTGATACCGGCCTTCGCGGCGCCGTAGTTGGGCTGGCCGACGGGGCCCGACAGTCCGGCCTCCGACGACGTGTTGATGATCCGGCCGTAGACGGTTCCGTCGCCCGCCTTGGCCTTGTTGCGCCAGTAGACGGCGGCGTTGCGGGTGAGCAGGAAGTGGCCGCGCAGGTGCACCGCGATGACCGCGTCCCACTCCTCATCGCTCATGTTGAAGAGGATGCGGTCGCGGGTGATGCCCGCGTTGTTGACGACGATGTCCAGGCCGCCCAGACCGTCGGCGGTGGCGACCAGCTCGTCGGCGGTGGTGCGCGCGCTGATGTCGCCGGCCACGGCGACGCCCTTGGACCCGGCGGCCGCGATCTCATCGAGGACGTCAGAGGCGTCCAGCGCGCCGGCCATGTCGTTGACCACCACGGTGGCGCCGGCCTTGGCCAGACCGATGGCTTCGGCGCGGCCCAGGCCCGCGGCGGCGCCGGTGACCACGGCCACCTTGCCGGACAGATCGATCTGAGCGTCGTCGGTTGTCATTTCGCTCCTCGCGTGCGCGGCATATTTATGAATGCCTCTAGTCTTTTCGGATCAGGGCTGCCCGGGGGCATTCGGCGATGGACCGCTCGGCCAGACCTTCCTGGTCGGCAGGCACCGGATCGGCCTTGACCACGGCGTAGTCGTCGTCGTCAAGATCGAACAAATCAGGGGCAATACCCACGCAGACCGCATTGCCTTCGCAGCGATCACGGTCAACTTCTACTCGCATGGCGACCTCCTCACGACGTGTGTACGCACCGGGCTGCGTGCGCGCAGCCACAGAATACGACCACACCTGACGGATACCAGTCCGGCACCGGCCTGGATCCTAAGACTAGAACGTGTTACAACCAGGTGAGAACTCAGGTCTATCAAGCAGTGAGGATGCAGCACAATGCGGATCGGTTACACCCCCGAGCAGGAGGAGCTGCGTCGCGAATTGCGCGCGTACTTCTCCAAGCTGATGACGCCCGAACGGGTAGAGGCCCTCAGCTCGTCCGAGGGCGAGATGGGACGCGGCAACGTCTACCGCGAGACCGTCGCGCAGATGGGCAAGGACGGCTGGCTGACGCTGAGCTGGCCCAAGGAGTTCGGCGGGCAGGAGCGTCCGCCGATGGATGGCCTGATCTTCACCGATGAGGCGGCGATCGCCGGCGCCCCGGTGCCGTTCCTGACGATCAACAGCGTCGCGCCGACGATCATGCACTTCGGCACCGAGGAGCAGAAGAAGTTCTTCCTGCCCAAGATCGCCGCGGGTGAGCTGCACTTCTCGATCGGCTACTCCGAGCCCGGCGCGGGCACCGACCTGGCTGCGCTGCGGACCACCGCGGTGCGTGACGGCGACGACTACGTGGTCAACGGCCAGAAGATGTGGACGTCGCTGATCGCCTACGCCGACTACGTGTGGCTGGCCGTGCGCACCAACCCCGAGGCCAAGAAGCACCGCGGCATCTCGATGCTGATCATGCCGACCACCGCCGAGGGCTTCTCCTGGACGCCGGTGCACACCATGTCCGGTGTCGACACCAGCGCCACCTACTACCAGGACGTGCGCATCCCGGCCACGAACCTGGTCGGCGAGGAGAACGCCGGTTGGAAGCTCGTGACCAACCAGCTCAACCATGAGCGTGTCGCGCTGGTGTCGTCGCAGCCGATCTACGTCGCGCTGGACGGGGTCCGCGAGTGGGCCCAGAACACCAAGGACGTGCACGGCAAGCGGATCATCGACTCCGAGTGGGTGCAGCTCAACCTGGCCCGGGTGCACGCCAAGGCCGAGGTGCTCAAGCTCATCAACTGGGAGCTGGCCTCTTCCGACGGCTCCCCCTCCCCCGCGGACGCGTCGGCGGCCAAGGTGTACGGCACCGAGCTGGCCACCGAGGCCTACCGCCTGCTGATGGAGGTGCTCGGCACCTCGGCGACGCTGCGCCCGGACAGCAAGGGCGCGCTGCTGCGCGGTCGCATCGAGCGGTTCCACCGCTCGGCGCTGATCCTGACCTTCGGCGGCGGCACCAACGAGATTCAGCGTGACATCATCGGCATGGTCGCGCTCGGCCTGCCCCGAGTGAACCGGTAAGGACGGCACACCAATGGATTTCAAGACGACCGAAGAGGCCGCCGACCTGGGTGGCCTGGTGCGCACGATCACCGAATCGGTGTGCACGCCAGAACGTCAGCGTGAGCTCGACGGCCTGGAGCAACGTTTCGACTCCAATCTGTGGGCCAAGCTGGTCGAGGCCGACGTGCTGTCGGCAGCGGCTCCCGAGTCGGTGGGCGGCGGTGGTCTGGGCGTGCTCGAGCAGGCCGCCGTGCTGACCGCGCTGGGCCGCCAGCTGGCCGCCGTGCCCTACCTGGATTCCGTGGTGCTGGGCGCGGGTGCGCTGGCCGCGTTCGGGTCCGAGGAGCTGCGCACCGAGTGGGCTCAGCCCGCTGTGGCCGGTGAGAAGATCCTCGCGGTGGCCCTCGACGGCGAAATGGGTCAGGGCCCGGTGCAGGCTCAAGCCGACGGCTCGAGCTACAAGCTCACCGGCACCCGCACCCAGGTGAACTACGGGCCGATCGCCGACGCGTTCCTGGTTCCGGCCGAAACCGAGTCCGGTATCAGCGTTTTCCTGGTCTCCGGCGATGATCCCGGGGTGACGGTCAGCGTGCTGAGCACCACCGGCAAGGGCAGCGTCGCCCATCTCGAACTGCAGGGCACGACGGTGGACGCCGCACGCGTCGTCGGCGGCGCCGAGGTCGCGCAGTGGCTCACCACGCATTCGGCCTTGGGCCACAGCGCCTTCCAGCTCGGCGTGCTGGAGCGGGCCCTGGAGCTCACCTCCGAGTACGCCCGCGAGCGCGAGCAGTTCGACCGGCCGATCGGCAGCTTCCAGGCCGTCTCGTCACGGCTGGCCGACGGCTACATCGACGTCAAGGGTCTGCGGCTGACGCTGACCCAGGCCGCGTGGCGGTTGGCCGAGGATCTGCCCGCCGACATCGACGTCGCCAGTGCGGCGTTCTGGGCCGCCGAGGCCGGCCACCGTGTCGCGCACACCGCGGTGCACGTGCACGGCGGCGTCGGCATCGACATGGACCACCCGGTGCACCGGTACTTCCTGGCCGCCAAGCAGACCGAGTTCGGCGTCGGCGGGGCAACCGGGCAGCTGCTGCGCATCGGCCGCGAACTCGCCGACACGCCGGTCTAGCGGATGGGGGGTCCAACCGTCACCCAGCTGCTGGCTCCGCTGGCCGATGTCACCGACCGCGGTGTCTACCAAGAGGATTCATTCGTCAGCTGGGCCGACCACATCGCCGCCGGTGCACAACTGGCCGCGGCGTTGCGGGCACGGTTGGCCCCCTCCCAGCCGCCACACATCGGGGCACTGCTGGGCAACACCACGTTTTTCTCCAGTCTGCTGGTGGCTGCGGGCCTGGACGGGCTGGTACCCGTCGGGCTCAACCAGACCCGCTGCGGCGAGGCGCTGGCCCGCGACATCGCCAAGGCCGATTGTCAGCTGGTGCTGACCGACAATCCCGACGCGGTCCCACCCGGGGTGGATTTCATCGACGTCGAATCTGCCGACTGGGCAACCGAACTCGCGTCGCACCGGGGCACCCCGGTGAGGTTCGCCGAGCTGACGGCCGACGACCTGTTCATGCTCATCTTCACCTCGGGAACCAGCGGCGACCCCAAGGCCGTGCGGGTCACCCACGACAAGGTAGCGTTCCCGGGCCGGATGCTGGCCGACCGGTTCGGGCTCGGCCCCACCGACACCGTGTACCTGTCGATGCCGCTGTTCCACTCGAACGCGATCATGGCCGGCTGGGCGGTCGCGGCCGCCGCCGGTGCGTCGATTGCGTTGCGGCGCAAGTTCTCCGCATCCGGGTTCATGCCCGACATCCGGCGCTATGGCGCCACCTACGCCAACTACGTCGGCAAACCGCTCTCCTACATCCTGGCCACCGATCCGGCGCCCGATGACGCCGACAATCCGTTGCGGATCCTCTACGGCAACGAGGGTGCACCGCGGGATCTCCGCCGGTTCGCCGAGCGGTTCGGCGTGACGGTGGTCGACGGATTCGGTTCCAGCGAGGGCGGTGTCGCGATCGCCCGCACCCCCGACACCCCTGAGGGCGCCCTCGGCCCGCTCACCGACCAGGTGGCGATCGTCGACGTGGAAACCGGTGAACCGTGCCCGCCCGGGGTGGTCGGCGAGCTGGTGAACCCGACCGGCGCCGGCTGGTTCCGCGGCTACTACAACGATCCCGACGCCGAGGCGGAGCGCATGGCCGGCGGCGTCTACCACACCGGCGATCTGGCCTACGTCGACGAGGACGGCTACGCGCACTTCGCCGGCCGCCTAGGCGACTGGATGCGCGTCGACGGAGAGAACCTGGGCACCGCGCCGATCGAGCGAATCCTGTTGCGCCACCCCGATGTTGCCGAGGTCGCGGTGTATCCGATCCCTGATCCCGACGTGGGCGATCAGGTGATGGCCGCACTGGTGCTGACAGCCGGCACCCCGTTCGACGCAGACAAGTTCAGGGCCTTCCTGGCCGAACAGTCCGATCTGGGGCCCAAGCAGTGGCCGTCGTACGTCCGGGTCGGCCCAGGGTTGCCGCGAACCGAGACGTTCAAGGTGATCAAGCGACAGTTGTCGGCGGACGGCATCGACTGCGCCGACCCGGTCTGGCCGATCTCCCGCTAGCCGGCACCCGCCGCGACAGCCGCGTCACCCATTTCGATACCATCGGCATCGAAACATGGGAGGTGACGGCATGCACATCGCAGTGACCGGAGGCACCGGCTATCTCGGTGCCCACACCGTTCGAGGCCTGCTGGCCGCGGGTCATCGGATCCGGCTGTTGGTCGCGCCCGGCTGCGGTGACGACGAGGTGATCGGTCACCTCGCCGGCCTCGGCGAGATGTCCGTGCTCGAGGGCGACATCCGCGATGACGGCACCGTCGAGTCCCTCCTGTCGGGGTGCGACGCCCTGATCCACGCGGCGGGCATCGTCGGGACCGATCGCCGGCGCGAGCAGCTGATGTGGGAGATCAACGCGCACGCTACCGAGGCGGTGCTGAACCGGGCCGTCGAGGCCGGGCTCGATCCGATCGTGTCGGTCAGCAGCTACAGCTCGCTGTTCCCGCCGCCGAACGGGGTCATCTCCGCCGACACCCCGCCGGCGCCGGGCCGCAGCCCGTACGCGCAGACCAAGGCCTACGCCGACCGCGTGGCCCGACGCTTGCAGGATGCCGGAGCCCCGGTCGTGGTCACCTATCCGTCGAGCGTGGTGGGGCCCGCCTACTTCACCGCCGCCGGGGTCACCGAGCGCGGCTGGGCGCCCATCGCCAAGGCCGGGCTGGCGCCCCGGATGACCGGCGGCATGCAGATGATCGACGTGCGCGACGTCGCGCTGGTGCACGAGCGGCTGATGGTTCCCGGGCGTGGCCCCAAGCGCTACGTCTGCGGCGGAGTGATGGTGTCGTTCAACGAGATGATCGATGCGCTGGAGCAGGGCACCGGGCGCACGATCCGGCGAATCCCTTTGCCGGGTAGCGTTTTCCGTGGCATCGGCTGGTGCTCGGACCTGCTCGGCGGGGTACTTCCGCTCGGCGACGGCATCAGCCATGAGGCGGCGCTGCTGCTCACCGCCGCCACCCCGACGGACGACAAGAGCACTCTCGTCGAGCTGGGCATCGACGCGTGGCGTTCACCCCAGGACGCCATACTCGCGTCATTCGGACGGTGACGCCCCGAGCGCCTGACTGAGCAACCGCACCAGCTGCTGCCGCAGCTCGGGCGAATCGTCGTCGATCGCCACCGTGGTGGTGAACAGCGCCGCACCGGCCGCCATGGACAGTGCCGCCCTGGCTTCGGACTCCGATCCGTAGCCCCTGGCCGCGAACATCTCGATCGCCGGGCCACTGAATCCGTCCCACAGCGCCTTCCGCAGCGCGGCGTTCTCCCGCAAGGCCAGCAGCAGCCCGGGCACCGCCTCGCTCACATCGGGCCGGACGAACAGCTGGTGACTGCCGCGAACCACCCACTCGATCCAGCCGGCCAGGTCGGTTCCGGAAAACGGTGACATGTCGGGTGATTCGCCGAGTATCGCGTGCAGCACCAGTTCGGCCTTCGACGCCCACCGCCGGTTCAGGCTGGACCGGCCCACCCCGCAGCGCGCCGCGACCAGCCGAATGCTCAGGTCGTCCCAACCCACCTCGACCAGCAGTTCGCGCGTGGCCGCGAGCACGCGCTCGTCGATCGACGTGTCGCGTGGTCGCCCGGCCATTCCCCGATTCAACCGCATGGCAGCGCGGGTAGCGTCGGGGACGTGGGCTACCGCGAATACCAACCCCCACCGCATCTCGAAGACCTCGTGGAATGCCGGTGGCGGCGCACCGGCCCGGCCGGACCCGGCCGGGTTCTGCCCGACGGGTGCATGGACCTGATCCAGATGGACGGCAGGATCGTCGTCGCAGGCCCCGACACCACATCGTTCATCGCCGCGGGCAGCCGTGATCCGTTACAGGGGTTGCGGTTTCGGCCCGGAGTACTGCCGCGCCTGCTCGGCGTGCCTGCCTCCGAACTGTGCAACACCAGGGTCGACCTGAGTGAGCTGTGCCGGGTCGACGGTGACTCACTCGACGAGTTGGCCGAGAAGATGGCATCCCAGAGACCGCGCACCGAGACCGCGCCGTGGCCGTTGCCGGCACTGCACGACGTCACGCGCCGGCTGGCCGCCGGTGAATCGGTCGCCGCGACGGCACGCGGGGTCGGCTGGTCGAACCGGACGCTGCAGCGACAGTGCGCGGCGGTCTACGGGTACGGGCCGGCGACGTTGCGGCGCATTCTCCGGTTCCGTCGTGCGGTCGGGCTGTTCGGCACCGGGCTGAGCGCCGGCGCGGTCGCGGCGCGGGCCGGCTACGCCGACCAGCCGCACCTGCACCGCGAGGTCCGGGCCCTGACCGGGGTCGGATTACGCCAGCTCCGTCAACTGCCCAGGGCCGCGAACAGGTCCACCGAGGTGCCGTCAGGATCCTCGACGGTGGCGTAGCGCTGCCCCCATGGCGCGTCGAACGGCTTGAGTATCCCCGCATGCCCGGCGGTGGTGAGCCGCTCATAGAGCGCGTCGACATCGGCAGGTGCGTCGAGCCCGAAGGCCAGCGCGACCCGCCCAGGTCCGGTCGGAGGTGTCCAGCCGGGATGCATTCCGGCAATCACCTCCTCGGTGTCGAACGCGAGACGGCTTCCTCCGGGCAACGCGACCTCGACGTGCGGCCCGTCCGGCTGCGGAACCACCAGCCCCAGCAGCCGATAGAAATCCAGGGCGCGCGGAAGATCTCCGGTGACGATCTCGATGACCGCCGAGTTCAGGTTCAATGCCATATCCGCAGGTTAGGACGCTGAACCCCGCTCAGTCGTGAACAGATCGGACAAGGTGTGCCTTTGTCGGACTGCCGGTACCGAGTAGGTTGAGCCTGACTGTTTGTTACTTGCCAGTAGGGAGTCCCCGATGCCCGCTCCGTCCGCCGCTGACTTCGCCCGCCTGCGCGCGCTCGTCGCCATCGACGACGCTGACGCCCGGCAGTCCAAGTCGATCGAAGAGGTGTTCACCGGCAAGGAGCTGACCACCATCCCGGTCGGCACCGCCGAGGACGTGACTGCTGCCTTCGCCAAAGCGCGCGCCGCCCAGGCACAGTGGGCCAAGCGCCCGGTCAAGGAACGCGCCGCCGTCATCGAGCGCTTCGGCGAACTGGTGGCCCGCAATCGGGACTTCCTGATGGACGTGGCCCAGGCCGAGACCGGCAAGGCCCGCTCGGCCGCGCAGGAAGAGATCGTCGACATGATCCTCAACTCGCGCTACTACGCGCGCGAGGCGACGAAACTGCTCTCCCCGAAACGGGTGCAGGGCCTGCTGCCCGGCATCGTCAAGACCGTGGTCAACCATCACCCTAAGGGCGTCATCGGGGTCATCTCGCCGTGGAATTACCCGATGGCCCTGTCGATCTCGGACTCCATCCCGGCCCTGCTGGCCGGAAACGCGGTGGTGGTCAAGCCCGACAGCCAGACTCCGTACTGCACGCTGGCCAATGCCGAACTGCTGTACCAGGCAGGCCTGCCGCGCGATGTGTTCGCAGTGGTTCCCGGACCGGGGTCGGTGGTCGGCACCGCGATCGTCGAGAACTGCGACTACCTGATGTTCACCGGCTCCACCGCCACCGGCCGGTCCCTGGCCGAGCAGTGCGGGCGACGGCTGATCGGCTTCTCGGCCGAACTCGGCGGCAAGAACCCGATGATCATCACCAAGGGGGCCAACCTCGACGTGGCCGCCAAGGCCGCGACCCGGGCCTGCTACTCCAACGCCGGGCAGCTGTGCATCTCGATCGAGCGGATCTACGTCGAGCGGGAGGTCGCCGACGAGTTCACCGCCAAGTTCGGTGAGCAGGTACGCAACATGAACCTGGCGGCCGGCTACGACTTCACCGCCGACATGGGCAGTCTGATCTCCGAAGATCAGGTCAAGACCGTCTCCGGTCACGTCGACGATGCAAAGGTCAAGGGCGCCACCGTGGTTGCCGGCGGTAACCCGCGCCCCGACATCGGCCCGCTCTTCTTCGAGCCGACGGTACTGACCGGTGTCACCGACGAGATGGAATGCGCACGCAACGAGACGTTCGGCCCGCTGGTGTCGATCTATCCCGTCGACTCCGTGGAGGAGGCCATCGCGAAGGCCAACGACACCGAGTACGGCCTGAACGCCAGTGTGTGGGCAGGCAGTAAAGCCGAAGGCGAGGCGATCGCGGCCCGGATCCAGGCCGGCACGGTCAACGTGGACGAGGGCTACGCCCTGGCCTGGGGCAGCACCGCAGCCCCGATGGGCGGGATGAAGGCCTCCGGGGTCGGGCGCAGGCACGGCGCCGACGGCATCCTCAAATACACCGAGTCGCAGACCGTCTCGACCGCACGGGTGATCAATCTCGATCCCCCGCTGGGCATTTCGCAAACGTTCTGGCAGAAGGCGCTCACCCCGATGATCCGGGCGGTGCAGAAGCTGCCCGGGCGCTGACTTTTCTCGCCAGGAAGCAACGGCTCACGGCAGCCGGCGGTACACCTCGAAGGCCAGGCACAGTTCGGCGATGTCCCGGGGTCGGGTCAGCGATCGGCCGGTGTGTTCTTCGATGCGGTGCAGCCGGTGCCGCACGGTGTTGGGGTGGACGAAAAGCTTTGCGGCAGTGTCGTTCGTGGAGCCGCCGGCCTCCAGCCACGCCTCGAAGGCGCCGACGAGCATGTCCCGCTCGTCGGCGGGCAGGTCATCGAGCGCGCCGAGCATGTCGCGGCTGATGCGCTGCATGACATCGGGGGCGGCGACCGCTGCCACGGCCAGCGGCGAATCGTCGAAAACCCGGACCAGGTCGTCGTCGGATACCTTGCCCGCGATGGCCAACCGGGCGAATCGCAGCGCCTCCCCCGTCTCCGACAGGTCACGAAACTGCGGGCTCACCCCGACCCGTGCCGACGCGAGTCCACGCAGCACCTCGAGCAGGTCATCGTGTGCGGACGGCTTGCGCAGGTGCACGATGCCCACTTGCAGGTCCGGCAGCAGCCGCCAGGCCGACTTGATGTCGCGGGCGTCCAGGCGGTTCTCGATCTCGGGCAGCCCGGTCCGGCCGATGCTCGGAACCTGTGCCGCCACAACGACATACGGCCCGACTGTCGGAAGCCGCAGGACGTCGGCGGCGTCCCAGAGATTCTGGGTGTCGGTGATCCGGCCCATCAGGATCGCCTCTACCAATGCCGAGCGTTCCTCCTCCTTACCCAGCACCTGCCGGGTGACCTCCTGGCGGTAGGCACCGGTCATCGCCTGGGTGAAGGTGTCCTGGGCGACGAGGATCTGGGAGGTGGTGGCCAGGATGGACTCGGCCGGGATGCCGAGCTTTTTCGCCTCGGTCAGTGACGATTCCCAGAGAGACCGGAAGCCCACCCGATAGGCCGACATCACCGCGACCAACGGCACGCCGGTCACCGCGCGTTGTACGCCCACGTCCTCGGCGACAGAAACATCGGGGTCGCCGTCGCCGACCAGTGCGTCCAGCATGTAGGACATGTGCGAGAGGCAACTGCGGTGCAACTCGTCGGCGGTCACCATCCCGGTGTTCGTCCCGTAGAAACCGACCGCTTCACGGATGGCCTCCACCATCGCGTCGGCCAGTTCGTCGGCCCGCGCCACCATGGTCTTGACGAGCAGCGCGATGTGCGGATCGAGCGGCACAGCCATAACGTCACGATAAGTCCACCGGCCCCGGTGATGTGGGCACTCACACCACAACGACCTCAACGTTGTGGCCGGCCCCATGGAGTTCGAACCTCGCCGGCACCACGCTTGATCTATCGGAAACCCCAGATCAACGGAGCCAGCTTTGTCCAACCTCAGCCTGAATCTCGTGGCCGCCGCGCAACGGGCACCGCAGGACCCCGCACTGCGGTGCGGGGAGACCACCTTGAGCTACGCCCAGTTCGCGAGTGCCGCCGCCCGGGTGGCGACGTTTCTCGACCGGGCCGGCATCGCTCCCGGTGACCGGGTGGGCATCATGCTCCCGAATACCCCGGCTTTCGCGGTGGTGTTCTACGGCATCCTGAGCCGGGGCGCCGTCGCCGTGCCGATGAACCCGCTGCTCAAAGCCCGCGAGATCGAGTTCTACCTGGCCAACACCGGCGCCAAGGCGATATTCGCGACGCCTGCCTTCGCCCAGGAGGCCACCGCCGCGGCGGCTGCCGCCGGCGCGAAGCCCTGGCTGGTCGACGACGCCTCACTGACCGAACTCATCGCTGAACTGCCCGAGCAGGCCGCACCGGTTTCCCGCGCGGACGACGACACCGCCGTCGTACTGCACACCTCCGGCACCACTGGCAAACCCAAGGGCGCCGAACTCACCCACGGCGGGCTGCACCGCAATGCCGAGATCACCATGCGCACGCTGATCCGGATCGACTCACACGACGTGGTGATGGGTGCGCTGCCGCTGTTCCACGTCTTCGGACTGACCTGCGGTCTGCAATGTTCGGTGCTGGCCGGCGCGACGCTGGCGCTGATCCCCCGATTCGACCCGGACGCCGCGGTGCAGATGATCGAGCGCTTCGGGGTCACCGTCTTCGAAGGGGTGCCCACGATGTATTCGGCACTGCTCGCAGTGGCACCGAAATACTCCGAGGCGGCCACCTCCACGCTGCGCGTCTGCGCCTCCGGCGGCGCCGCCCTGCCGGTGCAGGTGCTGGCCGACTTCGAAAAGCGGTTCGGCTGCCAGGTTCTGGAGGGCTACGGCCTGTCCGAGACCTCTCCGGTGGCCTGCTTCAACCATCCCGACAAGATCCGCAAGCCGGGTTCGATCGGCACGCCGATCGAAGGCGTCGAGATGCGTGTCGTCGACGATGCGGGCCACGAACTGCCCCCGGGCGAAGCCGGGGAAGTCCAGGTCCGCGGCCACAACGTCATGAAGGGCTACTGGGACCTGCCCGAGGCGACCGCCGAGGCGATCTCGGCCGACGGCTGGTTCTCCACCGGCGACATCGGCAAGACCGATGCCGACGGCCTGTTCTACATCGTCGACCGCAAGAAGCAGCTGATCATTCGCGGTGGGCTCAACGTCTATCCGCGCGAGATCGAGGAAGTTCTCTACGAACACCCGGCGGTCGCCGAGGCCGCCGTCATCGGCATCCCCCACGACACCCTCGGAGAGGAAGTCGGTGCGGCCGTCGCCCTCAAGAGCGGCACCGAGGCCAAACCGGAGGACCTGCGCGACTTCGTCAAGCGACAGGTCGCCGCCTACAAGTACCCGCGCCGCGTCTGGATCGTCGACGCCCTGCCCAAGGGACCCACCGGCAAGATCCAGCGCCGCGACATCACCGTCCCCACCACAGAAAGCAAGTGACATCATGGCCGAGACAACCCGATTCGACGAACTCGCCGCGCCGCTCGACCTGTTGCTGATCAACTCGACCCGCAGCTTCGCCGGGCGCATGATGCCCAACGCGTCGTGGGCCCGGATGGGCCGCAGCCTGGCCGGCAAACCGCGTACGGTGGTCGGCCACGTGGGCCTGCTGGCCCGCGAGCTCGTCTCGATCGCCGCGGGCGACTCTGACCGTTCGCCGGCCCGCGCCGACAAACGCTTCAGCGACCCGGCGTGGCAAGGCAATCCGATGATGCGCCGCACCATGCAGTCCTACCTGGCGTCGGCCGACGCGGCTGAGAAGCTTTTCGCCGCAGCCGATCTGGACTGGCGTGACCGCGACAAGATGCGGTTCGTATTGGACAATCTGATCGAGGGGCTCTCCCCGAGCAACAACCCGGTGCTCAGCCCGCTCGGCTGGAAGGCACTGGTCGACACCGGCGGCTTGTCCGCGGTGCGTGGGCTCAAGGCTCTGGCCCGTGACATGGCGTCGAAGCCGCGGGTGCCCGCGATGGTCGATCCGGACGCGTTCGCGGTCGGCGAGACGGTCGCCGTCACCAACGGCGCCGTGGTGCTCAAGACCCGGATGTTCGAGCTGATCCACTATGCGCCCCAGACCCCGACGGTGCACAAGATTCCGTTGCTCATGGTGCCGCCGGTGATCAACAAGTACTACATCATGGACATCGCGCCCGGCCGCAGCATGATCGAGTACTTCGTCAAGCAAGGTCACCAGGTCTTCACGATCTCGTGGCGTAATCCCGCTGCCCGGCACAAGGATTGGGGCTTCGACGCCTACGGATCCGCCATCGTCGAGGCGCTCGATGCGGTCCGCACCATCGCCGATACCGACAGCGCCCACCTGTTCGCGAGCTGCTCGGGCGGGATCCTGGCCTCGATGGTGGCAGCGCATCTGGCCGATATCGGCCAGGGCGACAAGATCGCCGGGCTGACGCTGGGCGTCACGGTGCTCGACCAGGATCAGGCCGGCTTCGCCTCCGCCGCCATGAGCGAGCGCGCTGCCCACGCTGCGATCCGCGCCTCCGGGCGGCAGGGTTACCTCGACGGGCGCGCGATGGCCGAGATGTTCGCCTGGCTGCGTCCGACCGACCTGGTGTGGCGGTACTGGGTGAACAACTACGTCCAGGGCCGCTCCCCCGCAGCCTTCGACGTGCTGTTCTGGAACGCCGACACCACCCGCATGACCGCCGCACTGCACCGGGACATGGTGATGATGGGCGTTCACAACTCGCTGACCAAGCCGGGATCGGTGAGCATGCTCGGTAGCAAGATCGACCTCGGCAAGATCACCAACGACGCCTACGTGATCGGCGGCCTGGCCGACCACATCTGCCCCTGGCAGGCCACCTACCGCAGCGCCCAGCTGGTGGGTAGCAAGGACAACACCTACGTGCTGTCCACCAGCGGACACATCGCGGCGCTGGTCAACCCGCCGGGCAACCCGAAGGCCACGTTCCGCGCGGCGGCGGTCGACGAGACCGAACCCAACGACTGGGCTGCCGACAACGAACCGCAGAAGGACTCCTGGTGGCCGCACTACTCGGCCTGGCTGGCCGAGCGCAGCGGCGGACAGGTCGACGCGCCTACGGCGCTCGGCGGACAGGGCTTCCCGCCGCTGTGCCCCGCTCCCGGCACCTACGTCCTCGAGAGCTGATCCCGTGGCAGAGACATATGTGGCCGCCGGCGGGCAACGCATCCGCGTCGACGTCCGGCGGGGCACCGGCGTGCCGCTCGTGCTGTGTAACGGCATCGGCGCCAGCCTCGAGGTGCTCGAACCGCTTGTGCAGCACCTGGACCCGGACCGAACCGTGATCCGGTTCGACGTCCCTGGAACTGGCGGCTCCCCCACCTCGATGCTGCCGTACGGGTTTCCGTACCTGGCGTGGGTGCTGGGCCGGGTCCTGACCAAGCTCGGCTTCAGTGTGGTCGACGTGCTCGGCCTGTCCTGGGGCGGGGCATTGGCCCAGCAGTTCGCGTTCCAGAATCCGCGCCGGTGCCGCAGGCTCGTCCTGGTCGCCACCGGAACGGGGGCGATCATGGTGCCGGCGCACCCGCGGATCCTGGCGAAGATGTTGACGCCCAAGCGTTTCACCGATCCGGACTACATCGCCACGATGGCCGGCGAGCTGTACGGCGGTACCGTGCGCGAGCACGGATACGACGTGGCCAAGATCTTCGGCAGCCAGCTGCACGCCGGATCCAAGGTGGGCTATGTGCATCAACTGCTCGCCGGATCGGTGTGGACCAGCCTGTTCGCCCTGCCGGCCATCCGCCAACCGGCCCTCGTGGTGGCCGGCACCGACGACCCGATCATCCCGGTCGCCAACGCCCACATCATGAATCGCCTCCTGGGCCGCCCCCACCTGCATCTGCATTCCGGCGGGCACATCGACCTGGTCACCAACGCCGCCGAACTCGCGCCGGTGATCGATTCCTTCCTCGACTATTCCGGCGAACGACCGTAAGGACATCAGATGACAAGCACCACCACCGCGCAGATCGCGGTCGAGAATCCCGCGACGGGTGAGGTGATCGGGCATGTGCCCGATATGACCGCGGCCGATATCGCCGAGCTGGCCCGCCGAGGCCGTGCCGCGCAACCAACTTGGGAAGCAATGGGCTTCGAGGGACGTGCCCGGGTTCTCAAGCGTATGCAGCGTTGGCTGATGGACAACGCCGAGCAGGTGATCAACACGATCTGCGCCGAAACGGGAAAGACCTACGAGGACGCCCAGATCGCCGAACTCTCGTACGGTGCCGCGGCATTCGGGTTCTGGGCCAGGCAGGCGCCGAAGTACCTCGCCGACGAGCGGGTGCGGTCGTCCTCGGTCTTCGTCCTCGGCAAACGGCTGGCCGTGCGGTACCGCCCGATGGGCCTGGTCGGCGTGATCGGGCCATGGAACTACCCGCTGACCAACTCGTTCGGTGACTGCATTCCTGCTCTGGCCGCGGGTAACAGTGTGATCCTCAAGCCTTCGGAGGTCACCCCGCTGACATCTCTGCTGCTGGCCCAGGGACTCACCGAATGCGGACTGCCCGCAGACGTTTTCGCCGTCGCCACCGGGCGTGGCGCGGCCGGTGCCGCGCTGCTGGCCGAAATCGACATGGTCATGTTCACCGGTTCCACCGCCACCGGGCGCAAGGTCGCGGCCGGGGCTGCCGAGCGACTCATCCCCGCGTCATTGGAGCTCGGCGGCAAGGACCCGATGATCGTGCTCGCCGACGCCGACGTCGAACGGGCCGCCAACCACGCGGCCTACTGGTCGATGTTCAACTGCGGCCAGACCTGTATCTCGATCGAACGCTGTTACGTGGAAGCGCCGATCTACGACGAGTTCGTGAACCGGGTTGTCGAGAAGGTGCGGGCGCTCCGCCAGGGCGTCCCGACCGGCCCTGGCAGTGTGGACGTCGGATCGCTGACCTTCCCGCCGCAGGTGGACACCGTCGCCCGCCACGTCGACGACGCCCGCGCACGCGGGGCAAACGTGCTGACCGGCGGCCGCCGGGGTGACGGTAAGGGCTACTGGTACGAGCCGACCGTACTGGTCGACGTGGACCACGACATGGCCTGCATGCGCGAGGAGACCTTCGGCCCCACCCTGCCGATCATGAAGGTGGCCGACGCCGAGGAAGCGATCCGGCTGGCCAACGACTCGGACTACGGACTGAGCGCCGCAGTGTTCTCCCGCAATCTGAAACGTGCTGAATCGGTTGCTCGAAGGGTGAATTCAGGTGCCGTCACGATCAACGACGCGCTGGTGAACTACACCGCACTCGAGTTGCCGATGGGCGGGGCAAAACCGGGCTCCGGCGTCGGGCACCGGCACGGGCCCGGCGGCATCCGCAAGTACTGCCGCCAGCAGTCGCTGCTGGTCTCGCGCTTCAATCCCAAGCGCGACCTGCACATGTACCCGTACGCCGCGCGGCGCACCAACCTGCTCGGACGGTTGCTGCGCCTGATCAACCGCTGAGCGAATGTAGGCCCCGGCCGAGCGGCCGGGGCCTACCCTTGCCTACATGAAGCAGCGTGTCCCGTCTGCTGCCGACTCAGCCGCGTTGATCGTCACGCGGCTGAGCGACCGGATCGATGCGGTCAGCGATTCGATTCAGCAATACCTGTTGTCGTCGATCCCCGAACTGCGCGAGCACCCGCAGTTGCTCACCCTCCTGCGCGACAGCGTCGCGCACAACATCGAAACCGTGTTCTCCGCGATCCAGCACGACATCGCGATCGACGACGTCAGGCCGCCACCGACCGCCGTGGAGTACGCGCGGCAGCTGGCCCGGCACGGCGCGCCGGCCAACGCACTCATCCGCGCCTACCGGCTCGGGCAACAGACCCTGCTCGGGATCGTGCTGGACGAGATTCGGGTGATGGAGCTCGATACCGCGAGCACACTCGACGTGTTCCAGGCGATCACCGCCGTCACTTTCCGGTACATCGACCACATCTCCCAACAGGTCACCGCGGCCTATCAGGTGGAACGGGAACTCTGTCTGGCGACGCAGAACACCGCCCGCGCGATGCGGGTTCGGGAACTGCTCGATCCCGGTCCGGTGGACATCGACGAGGCCGGTACCGATATCGGCTACGCACTGCGCCGTACCCACCTGGCGGTTGTGGTGTCGTACAGCGGCGCCGCGCAGGGTGACGAGCTGGCACGGCTGGAGCGCTTCGTCCGTGCGCTCGCCGAATCCCTTGACAGCCAAGGTGCGCCGCTGTTCATCGCCGGGGATCGGATGACCGGCTGGGCGTGGATTCCGGTTCCGGCCGATAGCGACGCCGTACTGCGGGCCCGCCGGTTCGCCGAGGGGAACAAGCAATCACCATTCCTGTCCCTGGGCGATCCGCTGCCCGGGGTCGACGGCTTCCGGCGCTCCCACCGCCAGGCCCTTGACGCCCGTGCGGTGGTCGCCGCGGGGCCAGGCGCACAGCGCGTCATCGCCTACGGCGACCCGGGCCTGTCGGCAGTCGCACTGCACACCGAAAACCTTGCTGCCGCCAAGGTTTGGGTCGGCGAGGTACTCGGACCATTGGCCTCGGCAACCGAATCCGATGAGCGGCTGCGCGATACGCTGCGGGTGTTCCTTCAGAACGGCTCGAGCTACAAAGCCGCCGCGGCGCAGCTGTGCATGCACTTCAACACCGTGCGGTACCGCGTCCAGCGGGCCGAAGATCGACGGGGCCGGCCGATAACGAGTACCGACCGGCTCGACGTCGAGCTCGCATTACTGCTGTGTCACTGGTTCTCGGCCGCTGTCACCGCTGACTAAGCACGTACTCGGCGGTGCGGTGCGCGACAGCCATCGTCGAGATCATCGGGTTCACCCCGGTCGCGGTCGGCAAGGCGCTCGCGTCGCCGATGTAAACCCCTGGGGTGTCGTGTAATTCGCCCCACGGGTTCGCGACGGAGGTCGCGGGATCCGATCCCATCCGGCAACTGCTCATCTGGTGCGCCGAGAACACCCGGTGCCCACC
>MSTD01000007.1:8703-108398 GCA_001942045.1 Mycolicibacterium porcinum | reverse complement strand
GCCCGGAACGGGACGTTCTTCATGGTCTCGATGAAGGCGTCGAGGTCCTCGCCGCGGCGCCAGCGGGTTGTGGTGGCGGCGAACGGCACGATCTCGCGGGCCCCACTCGCGGCGTGCAGCCGGATCTGGGCTTCCAGAGACCGCTGCTCATTACGGATGTCGACGTCATCGGTCACGTCATAGGTGATCACCGAGTTGCCCTCGTCGTCGATGGTCACCCGACCGTGGCCGCGGTCGCGCACGATGCCGACGAACCAGGAGGCATTCTCCAGCTGGGCCATCGTCTCCTTGAGTTCCTGCGCGGAGGAACGCGACATGCCACCGGCGATGATCGAGTTCGACCACTGCACACCCTGGATCAGGATGCCGTATCCGTCCTCCGCGTCGGCGAACTCGTCGACCATCGCCGTCATGGGCGCACCCCACCAGCCGCGCTGCGGTTCGTCGTGCAAGGCAAGGGTCGCCACCACCGGATGCAGATGCAGATTCTCTCCCACGGCCGGGCCGCCGATGCCCGAACGCAACAGCAGCGCAGGCGATTCCAGAGAGCCACAGGACACCACGACGCGTGGGGCGCGGACCTGCAGATCGGTCGCCGTGCCGGTGCGCGGGTCGAGGTATGTCGCCGCCACCCCCGCCGCGCGGCCGTGCTCGGTGAGCACGCGCTGGGCATTGCATCGCACGATCACCCGGGCGCCCGCGGCGACCGCGTCGGCCAGGTACGTGCGCCGCACGTCGAGTTTCGCGCCCGAACGGTCGCCCAGACCGATGTAGCCTGCGGTGTCCGGCGAGTATGCGGCAGGATCCGCGTTGCGGGTCAGCTCGGTGAACGACCACCCGAGTTCGGCTGCGCCGTCGCGCATGCGCTCGTGCGGTCCGTTGAGGTCCGAGCAGTCCGGATTGACGCCGAGCCGGGTCCACACGGCGTCGAGATGCTTGTCGAAGTCGGGGCCGTCGACGCCTTCCATGCCGAATTCGCGCGCCCACTGCTCACGCACGTGATCGGGTGTCTTCAAGCAGTTGGACCAGTTGACGGTCGGTCCGCCGCCGAGCGTGGAACCGGCCAGCAGCGAAACATTGAAATCTGCGCTGGGCGTGGGGCCCCCGTGCCAGAACAGCTGCTGGAACGAGGGCAGTTCGAGTCCGGTGAAGTCGGCTTCGTGGAAGTTGCCGCCGGCCTCGAGCACCACGACGTTCAGGCCCGCACCGGCCAGCACCCCGGCGATCAGGCCTCCACCCCCACCCGATCCCACCACACACCCGTCGGCCTCGAGGACCGGGCCGTCGGGAACGAACGATGCGAATCCGCCGTCGCCACCAGGCGTCACGGCCGGTGCACCGGGATAACCGAATTCGGCCCACATGGGATTGCTGCCGGTCTGCGGGTCAGGGCCGGCGTAGGCGAAAGCCAGGGTCAGCGACTCGAGCGCGTTGACCGCCGCGGCGGCCGGCAGCCCGAGCTGCGCCACTCCGGCGAGGATCTGCTCACGCACGGCGGGGGATTCGGTGACGAACCCCTGGCCGTGCAGCGCGTCGAGCAGACCGAGCAGTGCCGCACGCTGCGCCTCCGGCATGGCCATGAGCGCCATCTCGACCCCGGCATCGGCATGCAGGGCGCTGCCCGACAGCGCCCAGAATCCGGTCGGGTCCTCGTCGCGCTGTATCGACGGCACAATCGCGTCGGCCAGTGCCCGCAGCACGTCGCGGTGGTTATCGCTGATGGGCGCGCTCATATCTCTCCTCGCTCACAGGTATGTGAGGGAAAACTACGGAGCGGGCAGCCTCATGCCGATATGTCCACGTCACCAACTCTTGGAGCGCGGTTGTATCTCGGATACAACGAACCGGTGAGTCAGCGGGGACGACGAGCGACGACGGCGAAGTTCAGCGGGATCCGCGGCGTCCCCGGTGGCAGGGCCCAGCCTTCGGTGCACGGCACGAGCGCCGGGAAAGGCTGCCAGTCCATGTACGGCAGTTCCTCGAGTGCCTCGATGACGAGCCCGGCCCGCAGCAGGGACGTGACTACTTCGGACAGATCATGGCGCCATTCGTGGTTGCGCACGTGCGTGATCAGGCCGTCAGAGTTCTCGGTGTACGTCCCGGCGTCGTCGTAGGTTCGGGCGCCACCGCCGCTGAGGTAGTCGTCGGTGACATCCCACGGCTCGAAGTCCATCGCGCTCAGGATCGGATGGTCGTCGCGGATCAGGAACACCCCGCCCGGCTCCAGCAGGTCGTGGATGGACCGGGCCCAGTTGGCGAGTTCCGGTAGCCACACGATGGTTCCGGTGCTGGTCACCACGGTCTCGAAGCGCCGCTGGATCAAGGTCGACGCGAATCGCGCATCGCCCTCGACCCAGGTGATCTCACGGCCGTCAGCCTCGGCGATCCGGGCCGCATGCCGCAGGGAGTTCGGCGACAGGTCGACTCCGTGTACGTCGCGGGCACCCAGCCTGGCCCAGGACACCGTGTCGGTGCCGATGTGGCATTGCAGGTGCAGCAACGACCGACCCGTCATGCCGGTGTCCGGCAGATGCGGCGCGAGCACCTCCAGGTCGTTGCGCACGACCCGAGAGATCTCGCTGGGATCGGCCAGAAACCCGGCTACGTCGTACATCTGGGACCGGGCATGGACATCGGCCCGGTCGTCCCAGTTGGCCCGGTTCGCGGCAAGCGCGTCCACCTCAGACACGGGGTCACCTCCTCGCCGCGACCCTACCGTTCGGGGACTAGATCGGGTTGAACGACGAGATCAGCCACTTCCCGTCGAGTTTCGTGAGTCCCACTTTCACCGCGCTGGCGGCTTGCGCCGGTTCGGGGTTGTCGCGGCTGGTCGTTGCCTGGTTCAGGTAGACCAGGACCTCCGCGGTGTCGGCCTGCACGGTGATCGGCGCGGCGCGAACGACCGTGGCGGTGGCGCGGATGTCCTTCTGTTTTGCGGCGGGCGCGACGAACTTGTCGGCGAACTCGCTGTAGTACGTCAGGAAATCACCCGTCAACCGGGATCGTGCGTCGGCGAAGTCCTTGTCCAAACTGTCTGGCGCATAAGACAACAGCGCCACCGAACCTTCGGACGCCGCGTCGATCAAAGTCGTGGACGAACCGGCGATGCCGTGGTCGACGCGGTACATGCCGAAATAGAGTGCTGCCGCTGAGCTCGCCGAGGCCAGCAGCAGGACGACGACCGCGATCGGACGCCAGCGCCGACTCACCCGCTGGATCCACCGCTCCTGGGGCTGAGAAGTCTCCTCGGCGACGGCGTCACCGTCCGAGATGTCTTCGACGACATCGACTTCGGCTTCTGGTGTGGCTTCTGCGGTGTCTTCTGCTGTGGCTGTGCTCACGGGACGAACTCCACTTTCGACATCTTGATCTGTTCCCCGTCTCTGACCATGGTCACGCTCAGGCGCCAATTGCGTGGCTGCTGATTCGCCCCGGCCGAATTGCTCACCGTGGTCGACGTACTGACGAGGACGACGGCGGAGTCCCCGTCCATCGATTGCACCGCCGAGGCTCCGACCGTGGCCTTCGTCGTCGCCTTCGAATCCTGCGCCGCTTTCACCAGGTCTTCGGAGGAGGACTCGATGTCCGCCTTGAACTGTCCGGTCGAGTTGTCGAGGATCTGCCGGACGTTGTCCTGGGCCGTGGCGCTGTCGATCGACATCAAGGTGACCGCGGCTTGCGAGGCCGCGGCCGCGAACTCCGCGCGACGCTGCTGTTCGCGGTCGGCTTGCTGGTGGTACCAGATCACGTATCCGCCTGCCGCGATCAGCGCGCCGCTGACCAGGATGGCGACGCCGGCGAGCAACGGCGCGAGTCTCGGGCGCCAGCTTCGTTTTTCACGCGGCGCCTCGTCGGCGTCCTCGGAATCGTCGGTATCGGTTTCGGCGTCCGCCTGATCCGACACCTCCGGGTCGTCGTCACTGGCCGACGACGTGACGTCGACGGCCTCGTCGAGCACGGCTGGCTCAGTTTCCTGGTCAGTTTCCAGGTCGGAGCGGCTGAGTAACCGCATAGTGCACCTCCGGTTGGTATCGGCCCGTCGCGCATGGCGCCGATTACTGCGCGCGCCGCATGACCGATGTGACTGCTGCCACACGGTAGCGCGGCAGCAATGCGTGCCCGGCCCGATGTCCCACCCAGCGGACAGATCCGCGTCTGGTGGGCTGCTTCCTCACCAGTTCCGCAGCGAACACAACGCCCCTTTGGACCCGGCAGCGCGGTCGACGACGATTCCGTCGATGGCCATTTCACACGTCAGCGTCGCCGGAGTTTGCGGGGCGAGTCCGGCGGTGGTGACGGTGACCATGGCCCACTTCATCGGGTCGGCGAGCATGGTCTCGCGGACCCAGGGCTTGCCCGGTTCCAGCGTCAGATCGTCCTTGGGGCTGAATTCGTACGGATTGTGGCTGTAATCCGCCCATGTCGGCGGATCGACCTCGCGGAAATAGATGCCGACGGTCGTGGGCTGCTCGGCGGTGACCGTGTAGGTCACGCGGTGCATCATGGGGGCCTCGTCGGCGTGCGCCGGTGTCGCCAACGCAATACCCGCACCGAGGGCCGCGACCAATGCACTCACCGCGACCGCTCGCTCAGAGGTCGCCACGGAGCCACCTCGCCGTTCCGTCACTGGCCACACAGCTCAGAAAGAGTCCGTCGGGCGCCTGCGCGACGGTGTTCTCGAAACCTTGGCACGGCGAATTCTCCTCACGAATACCCTTCAACGGCGGTGACCGGAAGTAGCGCGGCTCGTAGCGGCGCGGTGATCCGCAGAAGACCAGCCGGCCCCACGAGGTGGTGCCGAAGACGTAGTACGCCGTGTCCCCACAGGGGGCGCCGAGCACGACGCCGCCGGCGATCCCGGGTACGCACGACGGTTCACTACACCCGAGAGGTTCTGCGCCCGCAGAGGCTGGGGCGGTCATCGCCGCCGCGACGAGCAACCCTGCCGTTACTGCCACCGGTATCCGCACGTACGACACTGTGGCACGGCTGAATCCGGTTGCCGGCCCATGGCCCACTAGGTGGGACATTGTTCGTCAAAAAACGACAGAAGTAGCACAGTTAGCACAGCCGCGGCGACCGCCGGTGGCCCGTGTACAGAGGAGTTTGGTCATGCGGGTGTCGAAAGCGTTCATCGGCGCAGGGGTGGTCACCGCCGCTGCGGTGGGTGGCTTGTGCAGTCCCGTGGCCGAGGCATCCCCGAGTAATTGGGGCCTGAACGGCACCTACGTCGCCACGTCCAACGGGGAGTGGGCCAAAACGAATGACATCTTCCACGACGAGGCCAGTATCCGTGGCACGTGGACGATCTCGACGACGTGCAGCTATCCGAGCGAGTGCACCGGCACGGTCGACACCGACTGGGGTTGGAGCGCACCGATCTACAAGAAGAGCGGCGTCTGGTACGTCAAGAAGACGGTGGACAACTGGCAACCGTGCGGCGATGGCACCGCCGGCCCCGGTCTGCAGGTTTACCGCTTCTTCCCCTCGAACGAGCACGCCACCGCGGTCGATCCGGCGTCGACGACGCTGCTGGGCGAGGATTCGACCACCGGCGTCAGCGGCTCGTGCGGCAGCAGCAAGGTCGTATTCATCACCATGCCGTTCAAACTCGTGAAAACCGCCTGACCGGACAGCTTCTCAGCTGCCCGGTCAGGCCGGTCCGACCCCCGCGATGGCGTCCAAGGTTCCGTCGCGGGGGTCTTCTGGCTCAGGTGGTGAACAAGTCCTGCCAGGTCTGGTCACCGGTGCGCGGCACCAGGTCGGTCTGCCGGAACACCTTGCCGTCCGGCGTTGCGTAGCGTCCGGTCCTCGGATCGTAGGTGGCGATCGCCACCGACGGGCCGTCAGATTCGTTGGGGGCAAACGCACTCGGCGCCATCACCGGCGCATCCGGGACCGGTGGCGCCTCACCCGGCGGGGGTGCGGCAGGCGCCTCGGCCGGCGGCGCAGCAGGTGCGGCTTCCGGCGGACGCGGGGTGCCCTCGACGGGACCGTGGATGAACTTGTCATGATCGACGCGGGAATCCGGCGCGATCCCCTGCGCGAGCAGGTTGGGATCGATCGGGTACGGACCCAGGGCGTGCTGACGCATCGCCAACGGCTCGTAAGGTTGGTCGCTGTTGCAGATTTCGACGGTGGGAGCGCGCTTGCCGGGCTTCCCCATGCACGGGTAGTTGCGCGCGCCGCGGACACCGATCGCCGAATCCTGCGGAAGCTTGCAATACAGCCCGTCGGGGGTGTCGATGTCGCTGGTGTCCTCCGGCGACCGCCACGATGACGGCGGCAGGAATCCGACGGTGCATGCCGGTGGATCGCCCATCGTAAGTGTGAAGTCGCCCAAGGACATCCCGATCGGATTGTTCTTCGGCGCACCGTATGACTGCGTCGATGCGATGGACGGTGGCAGCAGGACCAGGAGCTGCTCCAGCGAGGGATGGTACGTCACCCCGACCTGACCCAGACTGGTGAGGTTCGCCAGCAGCAGCGGCAGGGTCGGCTTGACCTGATTGAACAAACGGGATGCTTCGTCAGCTGCGCCCGACCCTTCCTTGAGCAGAGTGCGCACGTGCTGGTCGTTGTCGGCGACCTGCTTGGTCACGCCGGCCATGCTGCGGGCCCATGTCCGGATCGCTTCGACCGACTCAGCCTGACCGTCGAGGAGCGGCGCTCCGTCGTCGATGAGCGCGCGCGACTGATCGGAGGCCGCGTTGGCCTCGGCGATCAGCCTCGACGAGGAGTCCAGCAATGCCCCCATGTCGTTTCCAGTGCCGTTGAAGGCTTTGAAGGTCTCGTCGAGCAGCGGGCTGATCTTGTCCTTGGGGATGCTGCCCATGAGTGAACTGACCTGATCGAGCATCGGCCCGACGGCTTGCGGGATCGACGTGCTGGATGCCGGGATGACCGACCCGTCATGCAGATACGGTCCCGAGTCGTTGCGGGGCTGCAGGTCGACGTATTGCTCGCCCACTGCCGACACACTCAGCACCGCGGCGTGCAGGTCGGCGGGAATCTTGGGTGACGTGTTCAGCGACAGGGTGGCTTCCGCCCCGTCACGGGTGGGCCGCACCTCGGTGACCTTCCCCATCTGTACACCGCGGTACGTCACGTTCGAGAACTGGTATAGCCCACCGGTTCCCGGCAGTTGCAGGGTCACCGTCATCCGCCCGATGCCCAGCAGCGTGGGGGCCTGCAGGTACACGATGCCCATCAGGGCCATGCCGATCACCGAGGCCACCGCGAAGATGGCCAGCTGGATTCGAACAAATCGTGTGAGCATCAGTTGCCACCTTCGTTCGGCGCTGCAGGGTCAGAAGGCACCACTGGCACAGGAGAACTGGGCTGCGGTTCCGGTGCGGGCGACGCCGCCGGGTCCGCCGGTGCCGTCTCACCTGACTGCGCAACCGGGGCCGCCGGTGCCGGTTCACCATCGGCCGGAGCCGGGTCGATCAGCGGCGGCATCGTGGCCACCGAATCAGGCGGCGGTGGATTCAGCGGCATGCCAAGCGGGTCCTTCGTGTAGTTGGCGTACCAGGGATCACCCGGAGCTGGGGTGAGGGGTAGACCCTCCTGGCCCCACCGGGTGCCGAGGAACAACCCTCGCTTCAGCCTCGGAATGGTGAAGTCGAAGGTGATGAACTGGTTGAGGTAATCACCGCGGATCGCCCGGTCGATGAAGTTCTGCGGGTAGGGGTATGTCGGCGCGTAGGCCAGCACGGTGCCCAAATTCGGGCCGACGTCGGCCAGCGCCTTGACCGTCGGTTCGAGGTTGCGCAGGTTGGTCAGCAGGTCCTCGCGCGTCGCATTGACGAGGTTGGTCGCGGTCTCGCTGAACTTCCCGAACTTCTCCAACGCGGTGGTGATGCGGGGACGTTCCTTCACCAGGACGTCGAGTGCCGGTGGTATCCGCTGCAGCGCCGTGGTGATCACTTCTTGCTGTCCGGACAGGGTGCCGGCCAGGCGGTTCAGCGCCGTGATGGAGGCATTGATGTCGTCGCGTTGGTTGGCGAACATCCCGACGATGTCATCGAGGCGGGTGAGCAGGTCCCGGATCTGGTCTTCACGGCCGTTGAGCGCTGCGTTGAATTCGCTTACCAGGTCACCGATCTTGCCCAGCCCGCCCCCGTTGACGAGTACAGACAGCGACGACAGGGTCTGTTCGGTCGACGGATATGTCGAAGTCTGGTTGAGCTCGAGGGTCGCTCCCGGGGACAGCCGCCCGGATGGCGCTTGTCCCAGCGGCGGATCGAGCGCGATGTGCATGGAGCCCAGCAAGCTGGTCTGCCCGACTGTGGCGACCGCGTTGGCCGGAATGACGACGTCGGGCTTGACCGAGACCTCCACGTCGGCATGCCAGCCCTTCACCACCATGCGGGAGACACTGCCGACGATGACGTCGCTCATCATGACCGGCGAATTGGCTTCCAGCGTACCGATGTTGGCGAGTTCCACGTGATAGGTCGTGGCGTCGGCACCGCGCCCCACCGTGCCGGGCAGTGGCAGCGAGTTCAGTCCGTGGAACGCACAGCCGGTCAGGGTCGCCGCCGCACAGGCGGCGACCGCGGTCAGGCGGGTCAGCGACCGCCGAGGGATCATGGGGTGCCTCCTGGGGCCGGCGGTGCCGGGATCGGTGCGGCTTCTGCGGGTAGCAGCATGTCGTGCAACGTCTTTGGCGCTTGCACCGGTGGATCCGAGACGACCGGAGATCCGGGGTACGCCGCGGGTGAGGTGTTCGCGGGCAAACCGTTGGGCGCGTATGCACCTGGTGCCCCCGGGGGCGCACCCCATCCGGCCGGCGGCGGCACGTCATTGGCACCGGTGTAGGCCGACACGGCGGGCGGCAGATCCTGGTAGGGCTGCGGACGCCCACCCGCCCCGCCGGGAGCCAGGTTGGGATCGGTGTACACCAGATTCTCCGGACTCGGCGACTTCCTCAGATAGGCGTTGAACGGCATCGGCATATGGTTGAAGTTGAGTAGCGACAGGGCCGGCCCGAGATATTGGGCGCACAGCTTGGATGATTCCGCCGCTGTCGCATTCTTGACCGCCCCGATCGCCGAGCACACCACCGACAACGGGTCGGAGAAGTTCGCCAGTGCGAACGCACCGACGGCGGTGCCGCTGTCGGGGTTGTAGATGTTGTAACCGTTTGCGATTGCATTGGGCGCCACGTGCAGGACGTTCTCGAGCTTGATCTTGTTGTCCACCAGATTCTGGGTGACGCTGTTCAGCCGCTCCAGTTGCTCGGCGGTCTGGTCGCGGCTGCCCGCCACGAACCGCCGAACGTTGCCGACGGCGTCCGCAAGGTTGGTCAGGGCGCCGTCCAGATCGGAGCGGCTCTCGTCGACAACACTGGTGACGTTGGCCAATCGCCCCTGAAATTCCACGATCTGGGCGTTGCTGTCGCGCAGTGCGGTCACGAAGACCTGCAGGTTCTTGATGATGCCGACGACGTCGCCGCTCCCCTGGCCCAGGATCTTTGCGACACCGGATAACTGGCTGATCGCCTCGTGCAGCTTCTCGCCGTTACCGTCCATCGCCGCGGCGGCGCTGTCGACGAACCGGCTCAGCGAGGTGGCCGACGCTCCGTTGATCGGCCCCAGATCGGAGGCCAACCGCATCAGCTGATCCTTCACCTGGTCCCACTCGACGGGCACCGCCGTGCGCTCAACCCCGATCTGCGCACCGTCGGCCATCGTCGGGCCTGAGTCTTCGTAGGCAGGGGCCAGCTGGACGTACCGGGCGGCAACGAGGTTCTGCGCCATGAGGATTGCCTTGGCGTCGGCCGGGATCTTCACACCGTGATCGACGGCGAGGGTGATCCGTGCCTGCCCGCCGACCGGTTCGATGCTCTTGATCGAGCCGACCTTAACCCCGGCGACACGAACCTCGTCACCCGGGTAGATCGCAGTGGCCGAGGTGAAGTACGCGGTGATGGTGGTGGGCTTGAAGGCGGTCAGCCGGACGATCATCACCGTGCCGGCCAGGGCCAGCACGGTCAGCAGCACCAGCGCGGCGCTGCTGATCCGCTTGCGATTACGGGCGATCATCGACTTCCTCCGGGAATGCCGTTGTGGGGCCACGGGAATTCGGCGCGTGGGCCGGCATTGTCCGGCGGTTGGCCGGCGTTGGTGCCGCGGCGGAACCCGAATGCGTAGTCCAGGAACGGCTGGATGGTCTGCGCTGGATTGAGGTTCGCGACAAAGGCGTTGTAGTAGAAGCCGTTGTTCACCGATTCACCTTGGGTGACCTGGTATTTGGCCAGACCCGCCAGAGCTCCGGCGATGTTGTCGCGGTTCTTCTCCAGCATCGCCGTCACCGCGTTGAGCTGCTTCAGGGTGGGGGCTAGCTCTTCCTCGTTGTCGTGGACGAGTCCGGACAGCTGCTGCGACAGTGCCGACGTGTTGGCCAGCAGGTTGACGATCGCGTACCGGCGTTGGTCGAGCACGCCGGTCAGCGCGTTCGCGTCGAGCAGAAGCGTGTTGACCTGTTCACTGCGCTTCGACAGGATGCCGGTCACGTCAGCGGCACTCTTGAGCAGGTTGGACAGCGACTCGTTGCGGCTGTTGAGTGTCTCCGACAACCGGGACAGGCCTTCGAACGTCGGCCCCAGCTGGGGTGCCATCCGGTCGATGGTGTCCGACAACGTATCCAGGGACTGCGTGAGCGCGGCCGTGTCCGTGCCGGCGGTGTTGTTGGTGAAATCGCCTACGGCGTTGGTCAACGAATACGGCGACGCCGTCCTGGTGATGGGGATCGTGTCCGAGGCACGCATCGTGCCGGCGCCTGCCGGTTCCAGAGTCAGCATCCGGGCACCGAGCATGGTCCCGGTGCGGATGTGCGCGGTGGTGTCGGAGCCGAGCCGCACCTTGCTGTCGAGGGTGAAGGTCACCAGGGCCTTGCCGTGGCTCAGGCTGACATCGGTGACCAGACCCTTGGTGACCCCGGAGATCTTGACGTCGTTACCGGTGGTGAGCCCGCCCGCCTCGGCGAACAACGCGTTGTACTTGACCGAGGTGGCCCACGACCACAGCGCCTGCGGCTGGAGCCCGACCGCGATGATCATCGCGATCAGCACGATGCCGATGAGTCCGCTCCGAATGAGGTGCGATCCACGGTATTTCAGCATCAGGGCTCCCCACAGCGTCCGGAGTTCTGCATGATCCACGGGAAGTACGCCGTGCGCCCCTGCAGGTCAGTGACTCTGACGTTCATGCCGCACACGTACTGGTTGATGAAGCTGCCGTAGGCACCCAACCGGACCAGCTTGCGGTAGTTCTTGGGCGCGTTCTGCAGCGACAGGTCCAGACGCGCCATGTCGTCCTCATTGGAGAGCAACGGCGCCAGCCTGGTGAGCTGATCGACGGTACCCGACAGCGGCGGTCGCGCCTGGGTCATCAGGTCCGCCAGCGAGCCGGTGCCGTTGTCGAGGGCGTTGATGGCTTCTCCGATGGGATCGCGTTCCTGCGACAGACCGGTGATGAGCTGTTGCAGTTGCTCGACGGCGCCGGAGAACTTGTCTCCGTCCTTGGCCACTGTTGCCACGGTGGTTTTCAGGTTGTCGATCAGCTGTTGCACGGTCTGCCCGTTGTCAGCGAGCGCCTGGGTGAACGAAGTCGTATGGGACAACAGCGATTCCACTGTGCCGCTCTGGCCCTGCAGGATCTGGATCAGCGAGTTCGTCAGGGCGTTGACATTCTGGGCGTTGAGCCCCTGGATGACGGGCTTGAGGCCGCCGAGGAGCAGGTCGAGGTCCAACGCCGGCTCGGTGCGCTCCACCGGGATCTGCGAGCCCGGCGGCTGGAGCTTGGTCGATCCCGGGCTGTCGAGCAGCTCCAGGTAGCGGTTGCCGACCAGGTCCAGGTACCGCACCGCGACCTTGGTGGCAGTCGTCATGACGACTTCACGGTCCGAGTCGAAGTGCACCAACACCGTGTTGTCGGGTTGCAGCGCAACGTCATTGACGGTGCCGACGCGGATGCCCGCTACCCGCACCGAATCGCCGGCCTTGAGACTGGACGCGTCGCTGAACACGGCCGAATAGCCGTTGGTCGCCCCTGTCCGGTACTGGCCCATGATCGCGAACAGTGCTCCGGTCAGGAGCAGCATGATCACTCCGAACACGCCGAACTTGACTGCGGTCCCTCGGGTGCGCGTCATCCCGGTTGTCCTATCTGGGTGGTGTTGCGCGGCGGGCCGTCGAGTGGGCCGTACAGCGCTTGCTTGAGTGCGTCGGAGTTCAGCAGGATGCCCTGATTGCCGTACTGCGCCGGGTTGGCATCGATATCGGTGACGATGAACGGCGGCCGCTTTTCGAAACCGACCTCGGGCAGGCCCTGGCACTGCGGCCCGCCGGTGGCGGCCACCTTCGGCAGGTTGCTCGGGTAGCGGTAACGCTCGGTACCCAGCAGGAAAGAGTCCAGGAGCATGACGCCCGGCAGCGGCTGCGGCGGGCCGAGCGCCAATGGCTCCATGCCTTTGAGCGCGCAGTTGAGTGCCGCGTTGTACTGATTGGTGAGATTCGTGGTCGGCACCAGCAGGCGCATGGCGTCGGTCATCCCGGCGCTGTTCGTCGCGATCACATCGTTGCCGATATCGGCCAGGCCGATCGCGCTGAGGAGCGCCGCATCGAGATCGTTTTGCCGATCGAACACCGTGTCACTGATGGTGGTCGCGTTGCGAACGGTGTCCATCAACTCGGGCGCAATATCTGCGTAGGCGTTGAACACCTGTGGTGCGACGGCGATCTCATGGCTCATCGTCGGAAGGCTGGGGGCGATCTTGGCCAGCAGGGCATCCAGATCGACCATCGTCTGGCCCATCTTGTCGCCGCGGCCGTCGATCGCTTGGGCCATCGCGCCCAGCGTCTCGTTCAGCTTCTCCGGCTGAATCTGCGCCAGCACCGAAACAAGTTGCTCGAACACCGTGTTGATCTCGACGGTGGTGTGCGTCGCGTCCAGGACCTGGCCGGCGTACATCGTCTTCGGCGATGGATCGGCCGGCGGGACGAGTTGGACGAACTTGGCGCCGAACACGGTGGTCGAGGCGATCTCGACACCGGTGTTCTCCGGAATCAGCTGCAGATCATCGGGATTCATCGCCAGCTTGAGCGCGGCCTGCCCATCGGGCAGGGTCTCGATCGCCACGACCTTGCCGACCTGCGCACCGTGCAGTTTGACCTTGGCATCGGGGTTCATTACCAGGCCGGCGCGCGGCGAGATCACGGTCACCGACGCGGTGGGCGCGACCCCTCCGCGGAACAGCACGATGGCCCCGACCACGATCGCGGCGATCACGAGGACCGTGATCAGTCCGCTCAGTTGACGTTTAGCGTCACGCGACATCAGATACCTTCTCTAGCCGGAGAGGTTGAAGTTGCCGTTGGAGCCGTAGACGGCCAGGGAGACCAGCAGCGTGATCGACACGACGACGATCAGCGAGGTCCGCACCGCGTTGCCGACCGCCACGCCCACGCCGGCGGGACCACCGGTGGCGAAGAAGCCGTAGTAGGTGTGCACCAGCAGGATCGCCAGGGCCATCAGCAGCGCCTGCAGGAATGACCAGAGCAGATCGATCGGGTTGAGGAACGTACTGAAGTAGTGGCCGTACAGCCCACCCGACTGCCCGAGCAGCACGACGGTGGTGAACTGGCTGGCCAGGAACGACAGGATCACCGCGATCGAGTACAGCGGCGTAATCGCGATCATCCCGGCCACGATGCGGCTGGACACCAAGTACTCGACCGGCCGGATCGCCATCGATTCCAGGGCGTCGATCTCCTCGTTGATCCGCATCGCCCCGAGCTGCGCGGTGACACCGGCGCCGAAGGTGGCAGCCAGGCCGATGCCGGCGACGATGGGCGCCGAGATCCGTACGTTGATGAAGGCGGCCAGGAACCCGGTCAGCGCTTCGATGCCGATGTTGCCCAACGAGCTGTAACCCTGGATCGCCAGGACCCCGCCGGTGGCCAGCGTCAGGAACCCCACGATCACGACGGTTCCGCCGATCATCGCCAATGTGCCTGCGCCCATGCTGATTTCGGCAACCAACCGAATGACTTCCTTGCGGTAGTGCATTGCCGCGTGGGGCATGCCCGCCAGGGCCCGGCCGTAGAACAGGACATGGTCACCGATGCCTCCGAGCACGGCCCCGGGCCGGCGCACGGCACGGGACAGGCGCGGGTAGGCCGACTGGAGTACCGCCGTGGTCGCGGTCATCGGGTCGTCATCTGGATGCCGATGGCGGTGACCACCACGTTGACCACGAACAACGCCATGAAGGCGTAGACCACCGTCTCGTTGACGGCATTGCCCACTGCCTTGGCGCCTCCACCCGAGACGGTCAGACCGCGATAGCACGCGACCAGGCCGGCGATCAGGCCGAACAAGGCCGCTTTGACACAGGAGATGACGACCTCCGGAATGCCGGTGAGCAGGGTGATACCGGCGGCGAACGCACCGGGGTTGACGTCTTGGACGAACACCGAGAACAGGTATCCGCCAAGGATTCCGATGATCACGACGACGCTGTTGAGCAACAGCGCCACGAGTCCGGACGCCAGCATCCGCGGGGTGACCAACCGCTGGATCGGGTTGATGCCCAGCACCTCCATGGCGTCGATCTCTTCGCGGACGGTGCGCGACCCGAGGTCGGCACACATCGCGGTGGCGCCGGCGCCGGCGACGATCAGCACGGTCACCATCGGTCCGACCTGGGTGACGGCGCCGAAGGCCGCACCCGCCCCGGAAAGGTCCGCCGCACCGAGTTCGCGAAGCAGGATGTTCAAGGTGAACGACACCAGCACAGTGAACGGGATCGCCACCAGCAGTGTCGGCGCCATGGACACCCGTGCCACGAACCAGGATTGGTCCAGAAATTCGCGCCATTGGAAGGGTCTGCGCACCACGAATCTGGCGGCATCCACCGACATGGCGAACAACCCACCCACCCCCTCGAGTGGGCCGGCGAGCTGTCGCTGCAGCATCGGGTCTCCGTTCTGTATAGCTCACACGAGGGGGGTTGGTATGACCCAGACCACTCGTCTCGACCGGGAACAATCGCAGTTAATTTCTGGGTCCACCATCGGCTGTCCCGCCCACCGGGAAAACAACCTTTCGGCGGTAATTTCTCGCTGGTCACCGGTGAGCGGAACACGTCGTTGCCCACCCGTAGACCACGTGTGAGCCTCGAGGTGTCGAGCCATCGAGACGAAAGAAGATCCGTGTCGCAATCTGCTTCGGTCACCCATCACACCTGTGCGCCCGACGCCTTACGCGAGGTCCGGACGAGCGCGGGCGCACTTCATTACTACGACGTCGGCACTGGTCCGACCGTGCTGTTCCTGCACGGTTCGGGTCCTGGCGTCACGGGATGGCGCAACTTCCGCGGCGTGCTGCCGACGTTCGCCGAGAACTTCCGGTGTCTGGTTCTGGAATTCCCCGGCTTCGGCGTCTCCGATGACTGGGGCGGACACCCCATGGTCACTGCGCAGGGAGCGGTCACGCCGTTCCTCGATGCCCTCGGGGTCGAACGAGTGGACATCGTCGGCAATTCCATGGGCGGCGGTGTCGGTATCAATACAGCGATCGACTCGCCGGACCGGGTCGGTCGCCTGGTGACGATCGGCGGGATCGGCACGACGATCTTCTCCCCCGGTCCCAGCGAGGGTATCCGCCTACTCCAGGAGTTCACCGAGGACCCGACGCGTGCGCGCCTGGTCGCCTGGTTGCGGTCCATGGTCTATGACCAGTCGCTGGTCACCGATGAACTCATCGAGGAGCGCTGGACCCTGGCGACCGATCCCGAGACGTTGGCCGCCGCGCGTCGAATGTACGGCAAGGCCGCGTTCGCGGCGATGACGGCGGCCATGGCGGCTTCGGATCTGCCCATGCCATGGGCCAGGATGCACAAGGTGGCGGCGCCGACGTTGTTGACGTGGGGACGCGACGATCGCGTGAGTCCTCTTGACATGGCCCTGATTCCGATGCGCACGATCCCCAACGCGGAACTTCATGTGTTTCCGAACTGCGGGCACTGGGCCATGATCGAGGCGAAATCCGCCTTCGAGTCGGTGGTTACGACGTTCCTGACACGAGGCGACTGACGTCCAACCGCTGGAGACCGGCCAGCACCATGCCGATGCCAGACCGGTGCGCCGCGATGAGCTCGTCAAGTTCGTGCGGTTCCTTGGCGTCGGTCCACCAGATGTACGCGTTACTGCTGACGTGGACGATCAACCTGCTCGGCAGTGCGCGCATGAACGCGTCGTCACCCAAATCGAAGTGCCGCGCCAGGAACTCGGTGATGGCGTCGGCAAGGTTCTCGCTCCATTCCATCCATCGCAAGCGGTACTGCGGTGTCTCGGCAACGAGCGCCATCAGTTTCCGAGCGGTCTCTACCGACTGCCGATGCTGGGCGCCGGCCGACTGCCGGTGCCGGACTTCGACTGTGAACATATCGACGAGCACGTCTACCGGGTCCGAATCCGCTGCAGCGCAGGACAATAGACCGCGCATATTGTTCTCGCTTCGCCGGAACAATGGCCCCAGGACGTCTTCTTTGACCGGGAAGTGGCGGTAGAACGTACGCGTCGCGATGCCCACCTCGGCGCAGATGCGCTCCACGGTCGCCGTGGTATCTCCGTCGGCGATGAAGATATCGCATGCGGTCCTGGCGATATCGAGCCGCAATTCTTCAGCGCGACGCTCGGTGAGCGTCGGCCCCTTACCTCTGGGCATTCGATGATTGTCCGTGCAACAGGCCGTGAGGCACGTGGCCTCCTTTACTTCGCAGCGGGAATGTGCCTAGACTCACACCTGTCACGTTGTGACACATATGCAGAGTATGACAGGCATGGAGGTGTGGTGCCAACATCGAACGACGACGGAACTCCCATAGCGATGCTCGATCGGGTGGCTTCACTTCTCGACGTCTTCGGTGCACGACAAGCGCTCTCACTGGCGGAGATCAGCCGGTATTCAAACGTGCCCCGCTCATCAGCTCATCGCATCCTCCAGGGCCTGGTGCAGCTGGGTTGGGTTGAACGTCAAGGCGCCAAATACGCTCTCGGACTGAGGATGTTCGAACTCGGCAGCCAGGCAGTACGGCAGCGTCGGATCCCCGAAGCAGCCCTGCCGGTGATGGCGGACCTGCACCGGCGCACCGGCCTGACGGCACATCTGAGCGTCCTCGCGGACACGCACGTGCTGCATATCGAACGCTTCGGTGGGTGGCCCAGCCAAGGCAATTGTTGGCAGGTCGGATCCAAACAGCCCCTCGAGCAGAGCGCGGCCGGGCGGGCTCTGCTGGCGCAGCTCGACGAGTCAGTCTGGCCGGAGTTGCGGTATGCGGTGACGTCGCCATACGGCATTCGGAACCGGGCAGAGCTCGATCGAAACCTGGCCACCGTGCGCGCCCGTGGCGGCGTCGCCGTCGACGCCGAGGGTTGCGAGTTGGGCGTCACCGTCGTGGCAGCCCCCATCGGAGTGAGCGAGGGTGGCAACCGGTTCGCGTTGTCGCTGTGCGGACCAACGAGGACCACTCGCATCGAACCCGTCGCCGCCGCCGTACACAGCGCAGCGTGGGCCATCTGCCACAGCCTGTCCAGCGTGCCACGCAACGGCGCCAGACAAGTACGCGCGGCGCATCGCGCGGTGACGCCCGCCATGATCCATCGAACCGCCGAGGCCGCTGTGCTAGCGGTCGGAGGCCGGTGACGTCCAGATCCCGGGTCACCACATAGGCGCCATGTTCACCAGTCCTGCCAGGGAACGATCGTTCTCAGCGGCGTCTCGATGACGCATGCTCCGGTCGCCGGTGCGCCAGAGTCGTTCCGCTTCAAGCATTCACCGATGAGTCCGGTGACACGGACCGGGTCGTCGTCGAGGTAGAGCAGCCGAATCCGCAGTCCGCCGGGTGGATCTGCGGCCGCCACGGAGCGGAGACCGAGCCCATTGTTCTGATGATGATCCAGTGTGAACGTCCACGCCCCGGCCACACCATCGACATCCAACAATGCGGGAATCGCCACCCGGTCCTCCCATTGGTGGTGCTCGTGAGCATCGGCGCCGTAGGGTTCGGTGAACCGGGTCATCGTCAGGTGCAGACCGCGGTTGGGCCGGTACGGGATGACGCCAGGCGATACCAGCGCCGAGGCTGCCGCGTAGCCCTTGACCGGCCGGAAGAAAGCCAACACCGTGCGGCGCACGCCGGGAATCATGGGTCCGCGACCCCACTGGAACGAGTCGGCGCCGAGTTGTTCCCACGCGCGCACCGATTGCCCGACCGGAGGACGGAACCAGTACATCGCCACGTAGTCGGTATCGGCTTGTTCGGGTTCGGCCGTTGACATTTCCCGGAACGCGGTGGGGCGACTCCACCGGTCACCCCAAGCGATACCGGGTAATGCGAGGTTCTCCGGCCGATGGTCGAGTTGATGCCATTCGTTGTAGCGCCGGTGTTCTTCTGGTCCGCCCTCGTCCAGGGCGACGAAGGAGAAGAATACCAACGGACACTCGGAAGCAGACATGCCGATCTCTCAGATCTGTTCGGGGACAGCTGTTCCAGCCAGTCCGAGGTTGAGCAGGGTATGTGCGTACGGATTGCCGTTGAGCAACCTGCTGGTGCGGGTCATTATCTGCCATCGCCCGTCAAGACGTTCCAGCGTGAAGTGGTTGGCGGTCGCCCGCCACACTCGATAGCCACTCTCGCCATCGCGTAACAGAACCAGCGATTCGCATACTGCGACGGCGCTGTCGCCGTCGACGGTGACCACGGCCGGCCCGAGAAAATGGCAGCAGCCATTGGCCACCAGGTCCTGGTGGCCGGCCGAACTGACCATCTCGCGCACGCCTCGTCGACCCGCCATCATCCAGTCCTCGACATCGTATGTGCCGTCGTTCGCCCACAGCGCGGCTGCGCGGTCGGCATTGCCGGCATCGACTGACGGGCCGTATGAGGCGAGGAGTTTCGCGATGGCCAATTCGTCCTCGAGGCGTTGCAGCCGGGTCAGAATCTCCTGTTCAGTACTCATTGTTTCTCCTGAATGTCACGCAACCGGGCGAGTTGGTCGCAGTAATGGTGCGCATTGTCGGCGCGTACCGCGTAGGTGATCGCGGTGGCGCCCGCACTACGAAGGGTCGCGAGATGCGCCCGGGTACCCACCGGATCGGCTTCGGGATCGACGCTCGCCGAGAGGAGTACCTCGAATCCAGCGGGCAGATCGACGGCGGCGAGCAGGTCGCGCACCTCTCGCGATGACAAGCCGATCGGCATCCAGCCGTCGGCCAGCTCGACGGCCCGGCGCAATGATCCGGCGCTGCGACCGCCGACCCAGATCGGCACCTGCGACTGCTCGGCGTGAGGAAGCACCGTCATACCCTGGAAGTCGTAGAACGTCCCGTGGTAGCGCGGCGTCGCGGTGGACAACGACGCCCGCAATGCGCGAAGGGCATCGTCGGCTCGTGCGGCCCTTCCTGACCAGGCCGCGCCGAGAAGATCGAATTCCTCTGTGAGAGACCCGATTCCGACGCCGAGAACCAGGCGGCCCGCGCTGACCCGGTCCAGGGTTCCGTAGCGTTTGGCGATCTCCAGCGGGTGGTGATATCCGAGAACGAGAACCGACGTGGCGAGCCGGATCCGTCGAGTATGCGCGGCAAGGAAACCCAGGGTGGCCAGCGGATCCCAGTACACCGCCCCGCGCGTGGCGGCGTCGGCCGACGGAATGGCGACGTGCTCTGAACAAGTCAGGTAGTCGAACCCGAGGTTATCGGCCACATCCGCGATCCGGGCCAGATCGTCGATCCCGGCTTCGGCCTCCCAAGCCGACGCGACACCCGGAACCTGTACCACCACAGGCGTCGACAGGCCCATCCGCACGGTCAGTGCGCCCCCGCGATGAGCGCCGCGATTGCCCGATGAGTTTCCAGCACCACGCGGCTTCGATCCGGTGCACTGTTGGCTTCGGCGCGGTCCGCGTTGCCGCCGGCCACCCATACCGGGCCGTCCGCCAGATGCTCGAGGCCCTCGGCGGCTACCTCGGCAGGCTCGTTGACGAGGATCCCGGGAGCGTCGAAATTCAGCCCGACGCGCTCCATCGCCGGCGTACGCGTCACACCCAACACCAGCTCGAGGACGTCGACATTGCGCTCACGCAGCTCCAGCCACAGGCTTTCGGCGAACATCCGGGAGAACGCCTTGGCCCCGGCATAAATGGAGTGCCGCCAGGCGCCCATGTACCCCGACAGCGAGCCGACGATCAAGATTCCGCCGCTGCCTCGGTCGGCCATCAATCTTCCGTAGTGCTGCAGCATCTCAAGCATGCGAGTCACGTTGAGGTCGGTGACCTTCTGGAACTCGGAGAGGTCGGTGTCGAGGAACAACTCGTTGCACGTACTGGCGCCGGCGTTGTAGATCAGCAGGCCCACGTCGAGATCGGCTGTGCCCTCGGCGATCCGCGAGACCGACTGCGGATCAAGCAGGTCCACCGATATCGCGCGCACCTCGGCGCCTAGCTCACGGCACCGGTCGGCGGTGTCGGTCAACGGCCCGGGCTTACGGGCGATGAGTACCAGGTTGAACCCCTCTTCGGCGAGTTGGTGGGCGAACTCGGCGCCGACTCCTTCCGAACCTCCGGCGATCACCGCCCACGGCCCGTACTTGGCCAAATCAGTCACTGTTGCTCCTAGCGTTGTTCCTCAGCGGTCCGGTCATGCCGTCTTCTGGGTGAGGCCGGCGTCGACCACGAGTTGTGTCCCGGTGATGTAGCGGGCTTGATCGGAGGCCAGGAAGAGGGCGGCGTTGGCCACATCGACGGGTTCGACCCACGGCACCGGAAGCAGGTTGCGGGCAGTGAGGACCTCGATCGCGTCGGCCTCGGTGGGGTCGTCCAGATCTGGCCGCAACCGCTTGTAGGCCTCGGGATTGCGCACCATCGGTGTGGCGACCGCCCCCGGGTGCACAGTGTTGACCCGGATACGTTGTGGTCCCAGCTCGTTGGCCAGCGTACGGGCCAGGCCTACCACCGCATGCTTGCCGGCGGTGTAGGCCGCCGTGCCGGCAGTGCCGCGTAAACCGTTGGTGGAGCTGATGATCACCACCGACCCTCCGTCGGTGCCGAGGTGGGGAACGCCGGCCTTGACGGTGTGCCAGACCCCGGTGAGGTTGATGTCCAGATTGCGTTGCCACTCTTGGCTGGTGATCTCCCACGTCGGGCGGTTCGGCGTGTGGGTGCCCGCATTGGCGACGATGACGTCGAGGCGGCCGAACGTCCGGACTCCCGCGTCCACCGCAGCCGTGACGTCGGCGAGAATGCTGATATCGGCCAGCCCGGTGACACATCGTCTGCCGCGCTGCCGGACCCGCTCGGCCGTCTCGCGGAGGCCGTCTGCCGCCTCCGAGCGGTCGAGCGCGATCACGTCAGCTCCGGCGTCGGCGAAACGCTCACAATGCACGCGCCCGGTACCACCGCCCGCGCCGGTGACCAGGACGACCTTGTCCGCCAGACCCGTCACTACCGCACCTTCAGCAGATCGAATCCCTTGTACCCGGCCGCCGCGACATCGTCACAGATCTCGAGGTACACCCCGAAGCCCCCGATGAACAGCATGAACATCCGAGGCTTGCCGGGCACGTTGGCACCCATGTACCACGAGTTCGCTCTGGTGAACAGCGTCGCTTCGGCCCGTTGTGCGCACTCGGTGATCCAGCTGTTCACGGCCTCGGGTGTGGGCTCGATCGCGGCGTAGCCATGACGGTCCAGATAGTCGATGGCATCGGCGATCCAGTTCACATGCGCTTCGGCATGCAACACCATGTTCGCCAACACAGCCGGCGCCCCGGGACCCGATACCAGAAACAGGTTGGGGAAGCCGTCGGTGCCCAGTCCGAGATAGGTGCGCGGCCCGTGCGCCCAGTCGTCGACCAGCTTCTCGCCGCCGCGGCCCACGATGTCGATCTTGGCCAGCGTGCCGGTCATCGCGTCGAATCCGGTGGCCAGCACCAACGCATCGATGTCGTAATGCGCGTCGGAGGTGTTGATTCCGGTGTCATCGATCGACTCGATGGGAGTGTTGCGGACGCTGACCAGCCGGACATTGCTCCGGTTGAACGTCTGAAAGTAATTGGTGTCGGTGCAGATCCGCTTCGTGCCGATCGGATGATCGTCGGGTATCAGCAATTCGGCCACGTTCGGATCATCGATCACGGCACGAATCTTGGTCTCGTAGAACTTACGAGCTTCTTCGTTGGCCTCCAGCGAGATCATCTGGTCGCTGAAAGTCTTCGAGAACAGCACTCCGCCCAGTGCCCAACGCTTTTCGAACGCCTGCTCCCGTTCCTCGGGCGTAGCGTCCATGGTCAGCTTGGGGTGCGGCACATGCGGCGAACCGCCGCCGCTCCGCCAGGACATCCGGCGGCGCTCGGCGTAGTTGGCCTTGATATCGGCAATCTCGTCGGCAGTCAGCAGCCGGTTACCCGCCGGCACACTGTAGTTGGGCGTCCGCTGAAACACGTAGAGCTGTTCGGCCTGTTCAGCGATGATCGGAATCGACTGTATTCCTGACGATCCGGTGCCGATCACAGCGACGCGCTTTCCGGTGAAATCCACATCCTCATGCGGCCAGTGGGCGGTGTGGTAGACCTCCCCGCCGAAGGTATCCAGACCCGGAAAGTCGGGTGTCATGGCCGCCGACAGCGGGCCGGTGGCCATCACCACGAACCTCGCGTCGACAGTTTCGCCCGTGTCGGTGGTGATGCGCCAGCGCAGCCTCTGCTCGTCGAGTACCGCCGCAGTCACCCTGGTCTCGAAGGTGACGTCCCGGCGTAGGTCGAGCTTGTCGGCGACCCAGTTGATGTATCGGAGAATCTCTCCTTGCGTGGCGTACTTCTCGGTCCACGTCCACTCTTGTTGGAGCTCTTCGGAGAACGAGTAGCAGTAGTCCACACTCTCGACGTCGCACCGGGCGCCGGGGTAGCGGTTGAAGTACCAGGTGCCACCCACTTCAGGCGCGGCCTCAAAGACCCGCACCGACATTCCCTGCGACCGGAACTTGTGCAGCGCGTACAGGCCACCGAAGCCCGCGCCGACCACCACCACATCCACAACGCTCTTCGATCCACTGCTCACACGGCGTACGGTAGGCGTCCGTCCCGACGTTGACCTTCGAAGTTCCCGGTCACCGGACGGACAGACCCGACGTCCCGACCACCGGAACTGACGGGTTGGCGCCATGGGCTCCTAGCGCCAGAATCTCGGCCCATGACCGATGCGAGCATTCAGACCAGCCGTGGTGTTCTTGTCACGGTGGCTGACGTCATCGATGAAAGCCCCGATGCCCGTTCGCTGGTCTTCACGATCCCCGAGGACCAGCGTGAGCGGTTCTCCTATCTGCCCGGGCAGTTCTTGACACTGCGGGTCCCCAGCGAGCTGACCGGATCCGTCGCCCGCTGCTATTCGCTGGCAAGCTCGCCGTACACCGACCCTGCACCAAAGGTGACCATCAAGCGCACCGCAGACGGGTACGCCTCGAATTGGTTGTGCGACAACATCACTGCTGGTGACACCATTGAAGTCCTGCCCCCATCGGGTGTGTTCACTCCGGCCACCCTCGACGCCGACTTCCTGCTGTGGGCGGCAGGTAGCGGTATCACGCCGGTGATGTCGATCCTGAAATCGGTGTTGTCGGCAGGGACCGGACGGGTGGTCCTGTGCTACGCCAATCGGGACGAACGCTCAGTGATCTTCGCCGGCGAACTGCGCGAACTTGCTGCGCGCTACGCGGGCCGCCTCACGGTCCTGCACTGGCTGGAATCGATCCAGGGCCTGCCCACCCGGGCCCAGTTGAGCGGATTCGCGCGGACCGTATTTGCCGGGTCGACGGGTTTCGAGTCCTTCGTCTGTGGTCCCGCACCGTTCATGTCGGTGATCAAGGAGACGCTCGCTGAGGCCGGTCTGCCACGAGAGCGGGTTCACCTCGAAGTGTTCCAATCCCTGTCCGGCGATCCGTTTGCGGATGACATCCCCTCAGCGGCAATCGATTCTGACGACGGTGACGCCGTCGCGCTCCAGGTCGACCTGGACGGAGAGAGTCACCGCCTTCGGTGGCCCCGGCGCGCGACGCTGGTCGACGCCTTGATCAGCTTCGGCGTCGACGTGCCCTACTCCTGCAGAGAAGGCCAGTGCGGATCCTGTGCGGCCATGGTGGTGCGTGGCGATGTGGACATGGCCAACTGCGACATCCTGGAACCCGAGGACCTCGCCGACGGCGTCATCCTCGGCTGCCAGGCCCGGCCCGTCTCCGATGACATCCACATCGAGTTCTGAGCCGGTGTGGTCGGCACATTTCCACTGACCGGGATTAGGCCCCGCCATCGGTATCAAAGCGGTACACCATCAGTACAGCCCTCGACGATAGGACCGAACAATGACTGAGCGCGTAATCGACCGGGTGCACGACCTCGCCGAACAGCTGCGCAACCAGGGCGCCGAAGCCGAGAAGATCGGCAAGCTCACCGACGAGACCGTCAAGATGATGAAGGCGGCGGGCAATATCCGCCTCCTGCAACCGAAAGCACACGGCGGCTTGGAGGTCCATCCGCGCGAGTTCGCCGAGACCGTCATGGCCACTGCGGCGCTGGATCCGTCGGCCGGCTGGATCAACGGTGTGGTGGGCGTGCACCCCTACCAGCTCGCCTACGCCGATCCCAGGGTCGCGGCGGAGATCTGGGCCGACGATGTGGACACCTGGGTCGCTTCTCCCTACGCTCCGCAGGGAGTGGCCAAGCCCATTGAAGGGGGAGCCGGCGGCTACATCTTCAACGGCCGCTGGCAGTTCAGCTCGGGCACCGACCACTGTGATTGGATTTTCCTGGGCGCGATGCTCGGCGATGCCGACGGTAAACCGTTGATGCCGCCGCAGATGTTGCACATGATCCTGCCGCGCAAGGACTACGAGATCGTCGAGGACTCGTGGAATGTGGTGGGGTTGCGCGGAACCGGGTCCAAGGACGTCATCGTCAAGGATGCCTTCGTACCGTCCTACCGGACCATGGACGCGACGAAGGTGATGGACGGCACGGCCCAGCGGGAAGCCGGGATGACCGACACCCTGTACCTGATGCCCTGGTCGACGATGTTCCCGCTCGGTATCAGCGCGGCCACCATCGGCATCGCCGAGGGCGCGCTGGCGGCCGCACTCGGCTACCAGCGTGAGCGGGTGAACTCGAGCGGTGTGGCAATCAAGGACGACCCCTACGTGATGTACGCGATCGGCGAGGCCGCGGCCGACATCAACGCCGCGCGGCAGGAGTTGTTGGCCAACGCCGACCGCATCTACGACATCGTCGACTCGGGCGACGAAGTGTCCTTTGAGGATCGCGCCGCCGGGCGCCGGACCCAGGTGCGTGCGGTGTGGCGCGCGGTGTCGGCCGTCGACGAGATCTTCGCCCGCTGCGGCGGCAACGCCGCCCGGATGGACAAACCGCTGCAACGATATTGGCGCGATGTACACGTCGGCCAGGCGCATGCGATCCACGTTCCGGGCACGGTCTATCACGCTTCGGCCCTGAGCTCGTTGGGTGTGGACCCGCAGGGCCCGCTGCGGGCGATGATCTGAGAGGGCACTTCATATGGGACTGATCAAGAGCCTGGGCTACGTCACCGTTGCCGCCTCCGACATCGAACGTTGGCGGCAGTTCGCCTTCGATGTGCTGGGCTTTGCGAAAGGCAATGGGCCCGACGAGTCCGCGCTGTATCTACGGATGGACGAGCGCGCCGCCCGCATCATCGTCGTGCCCGGCGACGTCGACAAGATCCTGACCGTCGGCTGGGAGGTGCGAGACCACGCGGACCTTGAGCAGGTCAAGGCTGCTCTCGATGCCGCGGGAGTGCCGTTCAAGCAGCTCTCTCTCGACGAGGCCGATGCGCGTCGGGTCGAGGAAGTCATTGCCTTCGAGGATCCGGCCGGCACCGCTCTGGAGGTGTTCCACGGCGCGGTCCTCGACCATTCCCCCGTCATCACAACGCACGGTGCGAAGTTCGTCACCGGCGAGCAGGGCCTGGGACACGTAGTGCTGCCCGCACTCGACGTCAACGGATTATTCGAGTTTTACACGCAGGTACTAGGTTTCAAGTCGCGCGGCGCCTTCCGCGTGCCCGTGCCGCCCGAGTTCGGGCCCGTCCGGGTGCGATTCATGGGAGTCAACCAGCGGCATCACAGCCTTGCGATCTGCCCCGCACAGACACTGCGCGACCCGGGGTTGATCCACCTCATGGTCGAGGTCGACACCCTCGATGCGGTGGGCCAGGCCCTGGACCGGGTCAATGCCGAAGGCTTCCAACTGTCGTCCACCTTGGGCCGCCACACCAACGACAAGATGGTGTCCTTCTATGTCCGCGCCCCCGGCGACTGGGACATCGAGTTCGGCACCGACGGCATGCGCGTCGACGAAACCTATTACACCGCTGAGGAAATCACCGCCGACAGCTACTGGGGCCACCAGTGGGTAACCGATCTACCGAAGGCTATGCAGCCGTGACACTCGCCGACGACATCCGGCCGATCCCCATCAGCGAGGTCACCGAGTGGGCGGACGAAGCCGACGTGGTGATCGCCGGTTACGGCGTTGCCGGCGCGGCCGCTGCGGTGGAGGCGACTCGCGCCGGGGCCGACGTACTGGTGCTCGAACGCACCGGCTCGTGGGGCGGCGCCGCCTCCATGGCCGGTGGCTTCATCTATCTCGGCGGGGGCACCGATCTCCAAAAAGCCTGCGGATTTGAGGATTCCGTCGACAACATGGCCGCCTTCCTCAATGTAGCCATGGGACCGGGCGCAGATTCGCAGCGCATCGCCGATTACTGCGAGGGAAGCGTCGCGCACTTCAACTGGCTGGTGAGCTGCGGGGTGCCCTTCAAAGCCGAGTTCTTCGGAGAGCCCGGCTGGGAGCCGATGGGTGACCAGGGGCTCATGTACAGCGGCGGGGAGAACTCGTACCCGTTCAACACCATCGCCGCGCCGGCTCCGCGCGGACACGTGCCACAGATGCAGAACAAGAAGCAGGGCGAGTCCAGCGCGGGGTACATGCTGATGAAGGGCCTGGTCGACACCGCCACCGCGGCCGGGGCACGGTCGCTGTATGACGTGCGCGTGCAGGCCTTGATCGTGGAGTCGGACGGCCGAGTCGTCGGGATCCGGACCCGGCGCTATGGCACCACGATGGACATCCGGGCCCGACGAGGGGTGGTGTTGGCCACCGGAAGTTTCGCCTACAACGAAGCCATGGTGGCTCGTTATGCCCCGCGGATCGCCGGCCGGCCGGCCGCCTCGATCGAGCAGCACGACGGGCAGGCCATCCGGATGGCACAGGCGCTCGGCGCCGATCTGGCCCATATGGACGCCACCGAGGTCGCCCTTTTCATCGACCCTCAACAGTTGGTGCGCGGGATCCTGGTGAACGAGCGTGGTCAGCGCTATGTCGCCGAGGACACCTATCCCGGCCGGGCCGGCCAGCTGACGTTGTACCACCAGAACAACACCGCCTACCTGATCATCGACGGCGATGCCCAAGATGAGGCGATGGCCTCCCTGACACCACAGCTGATGCTTCGGCCGCCGACGTGGGTGGCCGACACCGTCGCCGATCTGGAGGCCGAAATCGGGCTTCCGCCGACCTCGTTGCAGGCCACCGTCGATGCCTACAACGAAGGCGCTGCCCGCGGCGAGGATCCACTGCTGCACAAGAAAGCTCAGTGGCTCAAGCCGATCAAGTCTCCGGTGGGCGCCATCGACCTGAGGGAGAGCACCGGCGGCTTCACCCTCGGTGGTCTGCACACGACTCTCGACGCCGAGGTGCTGCACGTCAGCGGCGAGCCGATCCCGGGACTGTTCGCAGCCGGGCGCTGCACCGCCGGCCTGGCCGCCTGGGGATATGCCAGCGGGGTATCCCTTGGCGACGGCAGCTTCTACGGTCGTCGGGCCGGACGGGCCGCTTCTCAGGCGTAGCCGCTGCTCACGGGCTTACCGGCATTGTCAGACCCATCGACCCCCGCCGCTCCGCGGCGGGGGTTTTTCATGCCCCGGATCGCATTCGACAGTTCATGTGACAGCACCCACACAAATATGCTACAAACAGGCATATGACTAATAGTCATATGCCTGTCGGGCACATGACTCCAGAGTGGGAGGTCCTCATGACAATGGCTGTCGAGAAGGCCGGCGAGACGCCCAGCGCCGTCATTGACCGGGTTTCGCTGGTTCTCGATGTCTTTGACGGGCCGGGCCGGCTGACGTTGGCCGAGATCGTGCGGCGCACCGGGCTGCCGCGTTCGTCGGCCCACCGGATCCTTGAACGCCTCGTCCACCTACGGTGGCTGCGCCGCGACGGCCGCGACTACGAGCTGGGCATGCGGCTTGTCGAGCTGGGCTCACTGGCCCTGCATCAAGACCGTATCCATCAAGCGGCGATTCCCTTGCTCCGTGATCTGCACCGGGCCACCGGACTGGTTGTGCACCTCGCGGTGCTCGACGGTTCCGATGTGGTGTACCTGGAGAAGATCGGGGACCAGATGGTGGCAGCCATCCCGACCCGAATCGGGGGGCGCCAACCCGCGCACTGTACGGCGGTCGGCAAGGCGATCCTGGCCGACAATCCGTCGGCCGAGGTCGACCTCACCGAACGTAAGACACGGTTCTCGATCAGCACTGAGCGGCAGCTGGTCACCGAGTTGTCCAAGGTCCGCGCACACGGGGTGGCGTTCGAGCGCGAGGAATCGCTGGCCGGATTCGGTTGTGTCGCAGCGCCGATCGGTCCGATCGGTGGCGCCGTCGCGGCGGTGTCGGTATGCGGCCCGATGAGCCGGATGACCTTCGACCACAGGTTGGCGGCGCCGGTACGGATGACCGCGATGGGCATCTGGCGCAACGCCGAAGTCGGTCCGCGGCAAGTGGCACCTACTTTGCAACCCCTGCGGCCGCTGCGCGTCACCAACGCCGCCTCAGCCCCCACCGGGCTGCGGGCCTCGACCGCCCTGCTGCCCGCATGACCCTCGATCCTCAGATCGCGGACCTGATCGAAACCCTGGATTCGGGCTTCCCTCCGGTGCACACGATGACTGGCGCACAAGCCCGTGCGGCGATCCGCTCCCGCTTCGTCGCAAATCCTCAGCCCGAGCCGGTCGCCTCCGTGGCCGACGATCGGGTGCCGGTCGACAACGGCCGCATCGACGTCCGCATCTACCGCCCCGATGTGCCCGGACCGCTTCCCATGCTGGTCTACGCCCATGGTGGCGGGTTCGTGTTCTGCGACCTCGACAGCCACGACGGACTGTGCCGCAACCTGGCCAATCTCATTCCTGCCGTGGTGGTTTCGGTCGGCTACCGGCTGGCCCCTGAGCACCGCTGGCCCACCGCTGCCGAAGACCTCTACGTCGCCACCTGCTGGGCCGTACAGCACGCCGCCGATCTCGGAGCCGACCCGGCCCGGGTGGCGGTGGGCGGCGACAGCGCTGGCGGCAATCTCGCGGCCGTGACGACGCTGATGGCCCGTGATCGCGGTGGACCGGACTTGGCGGCACAACTCCTGCTGTACCCGGTGATCGGCGCGAATTTCGACACCGAGTCCTACCAGCTGTTCGGGCAAGGGTTCTACAACCCCCGACCGGCATTGCAGTGGTACTGGGACCAGTACGTCCCCGCCGTCGCTGATCGCGAAAACCCCTATGCCTCACCGCTACACGGCGATCTTCACGGGCTACCACCGGCTGTCGTGGTGGTCGCCGGCCACGATCCGCTGCGGGACGAGGGCATCGCATACACCGATGCCCTCGAGGCGGCCGGGGTACCGATCACCCGGTGCGCGTTCGACGGTGGCATCCACGGATTCATGACGATGCCGATGCTCGACATCGCGCACCAGGCGAGGCGACAGGCCAGCCGTGGACTAGGTGAGTTGCTCGGCCGGTAGCACGGCGCCGTACCGTTGCTCGGGGTCGAGCACGCAGTGGGTTCGGCTGAAGACCGTCACCATGCACTTGTTGTTGTGATTGCAGCGGCCGCGGGACGTGGGCTCGGCGATCATCGTGTTGACCCGGTCCGGTTCCCGCAGCAAGGCCCGTCCCATGGCGAAGAAGTCGAACCCTTCTCGCATGCCTATCTCAAGGTGTTCCCGATCGTTGATGCCGCCCAGCAGAATCAGTTTCGTGTTGCGCATCAACGGCACGAACTGCCGGGCCGCCTCGAGCATGTAGAGGTCTCGATACGGGTAGACACCCATCGTCTGCTTGCCCACCAGCCTGACAGCCGGGCGTAAGGCCGGCGGCATCACCTTCGCGAATTCCTTGACTGGGACGTCGCCGCAGAACAGGTACATGGGCTTGTACACCGACGAACCCTGAGTCAGCTCGATCGCATCGAGGGTGGCATCGACATCGAGGAGTTGCGCTGTCCGCAGCGCCTCGTCGATCCAGATGCTGCCGGGAAGTCCGTCGTCCATATCCAGCTTGGCGATCACCGCGATCTGGTCACCGATCACCTCGCGGACTCGTGCCGCGATTTCGCGCACGAGCCGCGATCGGTTGTCGATGTCACCGCCGTAGGAGTCCTTGCGTCGGTTGATCAGTGGACTCAGGAAGGAGCTGGGCAGATAGAGGTGGCCGAAGTGCAGTTCGACGGCGTCGAATCCGGCGTCGACCGCTACTTGGGCCGCCGCACCGAACTGGTCGATCACGCGGGCGATCTCGGCGCGGGTGATCTCGCGGCAATAGGCGAAGGAGGTCGGGTTGACGAATCGGCTCGGTGCCACCGCGGTGACACCGGTCAGCCTTTTCTGCGCCACCACCCCGGCGTGCCCGAGTTGCGCCGAAATGGCCGCTCCCGCGCCGTGGACCACATCGGTGAGCCGGCGCAGGCCCGGCAGCGCCTTGCTGTCCATCACGATCTGGCCAGGCGCGCTCGCCCCCTGGGGAGACACACAGCAATAGGCGACAGTGGTCATCCCGACACCGCCCTCGGCGAAGCTGCGATGGAAGTCGATGAGGTCATCGGTGACCAATCCGTCCGGTGAGCGGCCTTCCGAAGTGGCTGCCTTGATCACTCGGTTACGTAGGGTCACCGGACCCAACTGGGCGGGGCTGAACGGATCGGTCATCGGCACACCTTCGCGCTGTCCTCCCCCGTCGTCAACGGTGATATCCCGATGGCCGGGAATGCGGACCGCCCATCGCCGTAGGCGGTCGTAATCTCGCGGTATGGCTGAGGTTTTCGTCATCGACCGGGTGGTCACCGCGCCGGGCTGTGCTCAGGAGTTCATCGACGCCTACCTGGCCAGATATGCCCCGGGGGCACGCGACCGAGGCATGACGCTGCGCGATGTTCTGGTCAGCCCGCCCATCTGGTTCGACGACCGGTCCAACGTCGTCACGATCACCTGGACGCTGCCGAGTCCTCAAGCCTGGTGGCAGATGACCTGGCAAGGGCGACCCGATCAGACCTTGGCGCAGTGGTGGGACAGCGTTGCCGATCTGGTGGTCGAGCGCGACCGCAGCGTCGCGTCTGCAGCTGAGGATGTGGACCCCGACTCCCCATCGGCTGTCGCGTCGACCGGACCGGCGACGTTGGGGGTCACCCGTCTGGTCGACGTCGCCGAGTCCGAACGCAGCCGCGTCCTGACAAACCTACGCGACGCCGCTCAACGCAGCGGTGCGCTGCGGGCAGTGGTGGAGCCGACGTTGGCGGGATCCCGCAACGGTGGCGACATACTTGTCCATCTGCGGTTTTCCTGTGAAAATGACTGGCAGAACAGCGATTTCGATGCAGCTCTGACCGATCCCGCGATCACCCAGGTAAACGGGATCACCTACCAGGGCACTCCGAACCGGAGGGGCACTGGCACCGTGTACCGCGCGCTGCTGCTGCGAATCCCTGCCGAGGTGGAGGCCGAGACTGTCGCGTCATTCGAACGCGAGCTCGCGATGATGCCGCGGTATGTCTCGACCATCGCCGCGTGGCAACTGAGTCGCGTCGAGCAGGCCATGGGATCCACCGACTGGACCCATGTGTTCGAGCAGGAGTTCACCGACGTCGACGGTCTGATGGGCCCCTACCTCATGCATCCGATCCATTGGGCGGTGGTCGACCGCTGGTTCGACCCCGAGACCACCGACGTCATCGTCCGTGACCGGGTATGCCACAGCTTCTGCGAGCTGCCCGCCCCCGTGCTCTCCTGATCCGACGCCTAAACCCCCGCGGGCAGGATGTTGGGATTCGCCGCAGCAGGCGGCTCCAGCGGCGGCAAAATCGTGCCGCCGTCCAATGAGTGCACCGAAAGTTGCTGTGACCACGGGTAGTGCAGGCTGAACGCCACCAGTCCGGTCCGGTCGGCGGCGGGCAGGTGGCACATCGCGAGCACTGTTTCCGCAAGGTACTCAACGGGTTCGGTCGGAAACGTGTCCGGAATCAGCGACGCCGCGCCGGGGGTGCGCACCGCGGTAGACGGGCCGACGCAGTTCACCGCGATGTTGGCGTCGAGCAGCTCAGCCGCGACCCCCTGGGTGAACCGGTGCAGGGCAGCCTTACACGATGCGTAGATCACGTCGCCCGCGGTCTTGTTGTAATCCCGGTAGGGGCGTACCGGGGCCACGCCGGTTACCGATCCGATGTTGACGATCCACCCCGCACCCTGGGCACGCATATGCGGCACAGCGGCTTTCGTCAACGCGAACGGCGTCTTGAGGTAGTGCTCCACGGTGCGGTCGAACGTCTCGACCGGCATCTCTTCGATCACCGAATAGTCGGCATAGCCGGCGTTGTTGACCAGGATGTCGAGTCGGCCCGTGCGCTCGATGACGGCTTGGACCAAGCCGTCGCGGGCGGTGGCGTCCTCCAGGTCGGCAGCCAGGCCGAAGGCCGAGCCCCCGGCTCCTTCGATGAGGCCGATCGTCTCCTCGATCGTGCCGGGGATCGCCTCGGTGATCCCGGCACGGGTGGACGGAGTCGGGGCGTAGGCGCGGGCGGTCACCGCAACCGTCGCGCCTTCCGCCGCCAGGCGTTGCGCGATGGCACGCCCGATGCCGCGGCTGCTGCCGGTGACCAATGCCGTTCTGCCGGCCAGTATCTGGCTCATCGGAGAATGAAATCCTCTTCGATCGGGGCACGGTGCTGGTGCCACAGGTCCACCAGGCGGTATGGCGTGGCCACCACGACGCGACCGGACCCCGAGCGGTAATAGGTGTGGGCGTTGGGCGTATGGCACCACACCGTGCCCTGCATGGTCTGGTCGATCCCGTCGACGTAATCCTGGAACGCGGATTGGGTGACTTCCATCGTCGATGCGCCGCGCAACGCCATCAGCTGCAGGCACTCCACGATGTAGTGCGCCAGCACCTCCATCGAGAAGTTGGCCCCCGCACCATGTCCGGGGCTGTAGTTCGGTGCCGAGGTGATGAAGAGGTTCGGGAAGCCCGGCACCGTGCCGCCGCGGTATGCGCGCGGGCTGTCACCCCATTCCTGGGCCAGGGTCTTGTCGTCACGCCCCCGGATGTCGACCGTGGACAGGAAATCCAAGTGGTAGCCGGTGGCGTAGATGATCACGTCGAGATCGATCTGCCTGCCGTCGGCCGTGACGATGCCGCGCTCGTTGATCGCCGCGGGTTCACTGGCTTCGACGTCGACATGTTCGCGGGTGAGCGCCGCGTAGTAGCCGCCGGGATCGCGGATGATCCGCTTGCCGTACGGCGCGAAATCCGGAGTGACCTTCTTCGCCAATTCGCTTCCAGTGCCGAACATCCGATCGATGTAATCCAGGCACAGCTGCAGCAGCACGTCGTTGGTCGGCGAGATCGACAGGTGCGTCTTGGACCACTCGGGGTCCTGCAGGATGATCGGGTAGTTGTTGTCGGCGGTACCCCAGTACGACTTGAGCCGGTGCCACATCGCGTAATAGGGCAGCATCCGTCCCAGGTAGCGACGGTGTTCGGGAACCTCGTCGGAGATCCGCTTGCGCGGCGCCACCCAGTGCGGCTGGCGTTGGAACACGGTCAGGTGCTCAACCTCGTCGACACAGGCATCGACGATCTGCACCGCCGTGCAACCGGCGCCGATCACCGCGACCTTCTTACCCGCAAGATCCAGTTCCGGATCCCATTGAGCTGAGTGAATACTGGTGCCCGCGAAGCTGTCTCGTCCGTCAATCTCGGGGAACCTGGGCCGGTTCAGATAGCCGGCAGCGGTCACCACGACGCTGGCGTAGTCGACGTCCTGGGTGCCGTCGGCAGTGCGCGAGCGGATCTGCCACTGCCGTCGCGCTTCGTCCCACCACAAGGCCTCGACCTCGGTGCCGAACCGGATGTGGCGACGCAGATCGTGTTTGTCGGCCAGCGAAACCAGATACGCCTGGTACTCCGCGCCCTGCGGATAGTAGTTCGACCAATCCGGATTCACCTCCCGCGACAACGAGTAGTACGCCGATGGCGTGTCGACGCCGATGCCTGGATAGGTGGTGGTCAGCCAGGTGCCGCCAACCTCCCGGTTGCGGTCGAAGATCTGGAACTGCACACCTTCCTCGGCTGCCGCCAGCGCCACGGCCAGACCGGCGATGCCGGCACCGATGATCGCCACGGTGGTGGTCTCGGGAATCGGCGTGGTGCGCGGCAAGGTGGGCTGAGACGGGCGGAATCCGCCCTGCTCCAACAGCAGATCGACCTGTTCGTCGTCGACCGGGCCGCCCAGCGCGATCGGCAGCAGGCTGGCGAAGAAAGCACGGTCGTCGGCCGCAATCGCATCGTCACGGCGTGGTCGGCCCAACGCGGCGATGATCTCATCGGCCAGTGTCTCGGCGGTCTGAGGGTCGGTCGATCCGGCCCGCTCGGGCGGGTCGGGCACGTGATCGATCTTGGCGGCATACCGATCGACCACCGATGCGTCGCCGGTCATCTGAGCCAACACCGCGACCAGAACACCGGGGTCCGCCTCCAGGAGATGGGCGCGCAGGACAGCGGGGTCTGGGGCACGATCCGCGCGTGACGAGGATTCAGTGGTAGCGGTCATGGATTCGAGTATCGAAGGGCTTGGGCCCTGTCCGCGCCTGTCCTGTCTACTGAGCGGGAGACGAACCACCGCAGCCGTCGGCCACGTGCCTACCCTGCCGATCATGCATTCCGACGACCTGGCCGCGGTCATCGCCCGGGCCCGCAGCCACAGCCTCGCCGATATCCCCCGCCGGTCGGCGCGCAGGCAACCAGACAAGGCAGCCATCATCGATGGCGGCGTAGTCCTGAGCTTCGCCGAATTCGATCGCCTGGTGGATCGTGCCGCTGCTGCGTTGCACGAGGAAGGGCTACATCCCGGCGACCGGGTCGCACTGCTGTCGCGCAACTGCTGGCAGTACGCGGTATTGGCGTTCGCCACTGCCCGCGCCGGGGTGGTGCTGGTGCCCATCAACTTCATGCTGAAGCCGGAGGAGATCTCCTACATCCTCGGGCATAGCCGAGCCGCGGGGTTCATCGTCGAGGGTGCTCTCGTGCCGGTGGCCGAACAGGCCTTGACTACCGGGACAGCGGTCCGCACCAAGGCAGCGATCGTCCCCGCCGGCCAATCCAGCCCCTCGGGCTGGACGGATTTCGCGGATTGGCTCACCACTGCTGCGGACGTGCCCGATTGCCGGATCGACGACGATCAACTGCTGCGGGTGATGTACACCAGCGGCACCGAATCCCGACCCAAGGGCGTGATGCACAGCAGCCGCAGCTTGATGTGGCAGTACATCAGCACCATCGTGGCCGGCTCAATGTCCGGGGACGACGTGGAGATCCATTCACTTCCGCTGTATCACTGCGCGCAATTGGACAACTTCCTGGCCACCGACATCTACCTGGGTGCTACCAGCATCATCCTGCCGCGCCCGGATCCGGAACTGGTGCTTCGCACGATCGAACGGCACGGTGTGACCAATTACTTTGCCCCACCAACGGTATGGATAAGCCTCCTGCGCAGCCCGGTGTTCGACGAGGTGGATCTCTCGAGCCTGCGCAAGGGTTATTACGGCGCCTCGCCGATGCCGAGCGAGATCCTGCACGAGATGCGCAGGCGTCTGCCCAATCTGCGCCTGTGGAACTTCTACGGCCAGACCGAGATGGCCCCGCTGGCCTCCGCCCTCGGGCCCGATGAGCAGGATGCTCACGCCGGGGCTGCGGGGCGGCCTGTGGTCAACGTCGAAACCGTCATCCTCGACGACAACGACGTCCCGGTCGAATCCGGCACCGTCGGTGAAATCGCCCACCGCAGCCCGCATTTGATGCTGGGATACCTCGACGATGAAGACAAGACCGGGCAGGCTTTCGCCGGTGGCTGGTTCCATTCCGGCGATCTGGGCTTCTACGACGAACACGGCCTGCTACACGTCGTCGACCGCAAGAAGGACATGATCAAGACCGGCGGTGAGAACGTCGCAAGCCGCGAGGTCGAAGAAGTTCTGTACCGGCACAGCGGGATAGAAGAGGCCGCGGTCTTCGGTGTGGCACACCCAATCTGGGTGGAAGCCGTCGTCGCCGCGGTGGTGACGCGCGCCGGTACCACCGTGACCGAAGACGACGTGCTCGCACACTGCCGTGAGCATCTCGCCGGATTCAAGACCCCCAAACAGGTGTTCTTCGTCGAATCGCTGCCGAAGAACCCCAGTGGCAAACTGCTCAAACGCGACCTTCGGGAGCGGTTCGGCCTCGAATTCACCAGCAACTGAAGGGAATCGCCGTGTACACCGGCCGCATTGCGCGCTTCGACGAACCAGGCAAACCATTTGAGATTCAGACGGTCTCCCTGCCCGACGTCGGGCCAGGAGAGATACTCATCCGCGTCCTACGCGCGAACATCTGCGGGTCGGACGTGCACGCCTGGCATGGCACCTTCGCCACCCGCGGCCTGGGCGGGCAGCTACCCACCGTGTTGGGCCATGAGATGGTCGGCGCCGTCGAAGTTCTGGGCGACGGCGTGTCTACCGACTCCAACGGCAAACCGTTGACCGCAGGAACCCGAATCGTGTTCCCGTACTTCTACTCGTGTCACCGCTGTCGCAACTGCCTGGCGGGCCGCCGCAACGCCTGCCTGAACCTGAAAATGGCGATGCTGGGTCGCGCCGACCAACCGCCCTATTTCGTCGGCGGCTACGGCGACTACTACCTGCTCCCGGCCGGGGCCGTGGTGTACACGGTTCCCGACACGCTGAGCGACGATATCGCCGCAGGCGCGAACTGCGCCCTGTCCCAGGTCATGTACGGACTTGAGCGCGTCGACCTGCAGCTCGGTGAGCACGTCGTGGTTCAGGGAGCCGGCGCACTCGGTCTCTATGCAGTTGCCGTGGCCAAGGCGCGAGGTGCGGCCAACGTGATCGCGATCGACGGGGTGCCCGAACGGCTCGCGTTGGCAGAAGCTTTCGGTGCCGATTCGGTGATCGACCTCAACGAGATACCGACCCCGAAAGACCGGGCGAAGGCGGTGCGGGCATTGACCGACGGCCAGGGCGCCGACGTCGTGGTCGAGGTCGTCGGCCACCCGTCGGCGATCGACGAAGGGCTGCAGATGCTCGCGCAATTCGGACGCTACGTCGAGATCGGAAACATCAACATCGGCAAGACGTTCGCATTCGACCCGTCACGGTTCGTCTTCACCAACAAGACGATGGTAGGTGTCTCCCTGTATGACCCGGCGGTGCTGTCCCGGGCGCTGGACTTCCTCGACCGACACCAACACCAGCTGCCCTTCGATCGGCTTGCGGCAGCGTCGTATTCGCTCGACCAGATCAACGAGGTCTTCGCCGCGACGGACGGCAAGCGCGATGTTCGCGCCAGCCTGATTCCCTGAGCCATTCAACGACAGTGAGGACGACCGTGCCCAATTTCGAACACAACAGACTGTTCATCGACGGCAGCTGGACCACACCATCAGGGAACGGCCTGATCGACGTCATCGACCCCGCCACCGAAGCCGTGATCGGCCACGTGCCCAACGGCAGCGCCGCCGATGTCGACGCCGCCGTCGCCGCGGCCCGACGCGCGTTCGATCCGCTGATCTCCGTTGCCGAGCGCCAGGATCGCGTGCAGCGGGTCATCGCCGCGATGGAGAAGCGCCTACCCGACATCGCCGATCTCATCACTGCCGAGATGGGCGCCCCCGTACGCATCGCGCAGACGGTGCAAACGCAAGTGCCACTGGCGGTGGCCAAGGGCTTCGCCGATGTGCTGGAGACCTTCGAATTCGAAGAGCGCATCGGCAATTCGCTGGTCCTGCGTGAGCCCTACGGCGTCGTCGGGGCCATCACCCCGTGGAATTACCCGCTGTACCAGGTGGTCGCCAAGGTGTTGCCGGCCATCGCCGCCGGCTGCACCGTCGTGCTGAAACCCAGCAACGAAGCCCCGCTGTCGGTGTTCGCGTTCGTCGAAGCCTGTGAGGACGCCGGGCTGCCGTCCGGGACGGTCAACCTGGTCTCAGGTCCCGGTCGGGTGATCGGCGAACGCCTCGCGGCACATCCCGACGTCGATTTCGTCTCGTTCACCGGATCGACCGGGGTCGGCGCCCGCGTCGGAGAACTGGCCGGACGATCGATCAAGAAGGTCGCGCTGGAGCTCGGCGGCAAATCGGCCAACGTGATCCTCGACGGCGCCGACCTGGCCACCGCGGTGAAGGTCGGAGTGGGCAATGCCTTCCTCAACGGTGGGCAGACCTGCATGGCGTGGACCAGGATGCTGGTGCCGCAGAGCCGCTACGGCGAAGCGCTGGACCTGATCAAGTCCGCAGTGGCCCGTTACACCGTGGGAGATCCGCGCGACCCTGCGACCCGTATCGGACCGTCGGCGTCGCGGTCGCAGTTCGAGACGGTTCGCGGATTCATCGAGCGGGCCCAGCGCGACGGCGCCCGCTTGCTGACCGGAGGTGCCGAGCAGATCACCGACACCGGGTATTTCGTGGCACCAACGGTTTTCGCGGACGTCGATCCCGACTCGGAACTCGGCCAGGAAGAGGTGTTCGGTCCGGTGCTCGCGGTCATCCCCTACGCCGATGCCGACGATGCGTTGCGGATCGCCAACGGCACGCACTACGGGCTTTCCGGCGCGGTCTGGGCCGCGACCGACGACGAAGCCATGGCTTTCGCCCGGAAGGTGCAGACCGGACAACTCGACATCAACGGCGGCGCCTACAACCCCACCGCGCCATTCGGTGGCTACAAGAAATCCGGGATCGGCCGCGAACTGGGACGGTTCGGGTTCGAGGAATACCTGCAGACCAAATCCCTTCAGCTCAAGGAGCATGCGTGAATTCACCGCTGGACGTCCACACCGACGGACCGGTGCAAATCTGGACGATCACCCTGCCCGACGTCGGTAACGCCATCACCGGCAAGGACGTCATCGCCGCTTTCGAGGACAACGTCGATGCGGTCAACGCCGACAACACCGTGGGTGCGGTCATCCTCACCGGTGCGGGCAAGATCTTCTCCGCCGGCGGCAACGTCAAGGAGATGGCCGACCGTCAGGGCATGTTCGGTCTGGACGCCATCGACCAGCGACGGGCCTACATCGATGGGATCCAACGGATCCCACGTGCCCTGGGTCGGTTCGAAGTGCCTCTGATCGCTGCGGTCAACGGCGCCGCCATCGGTGCCGGGTGCGATCTGGCGATGATGTGCGACATCAGGATTGCCTCCGAGCGTGCATCCTTCGCCGAGAGCTTTGTACAACTCGGCCTCATCCCGGGTGACGGCGGGACCTGGTTCCTACCGCGGGCCATCGGCTATGCCCGTGCCGCTGAGCTCACGTTCACCGGCGAACGGATCGATGCCGCAACGGCGTTGGAATGGGGACTCGTCAGCCGAGTGGTACCCCACGAAGACCTCCTGACCGAGGCGCGAGTGCTGGCAGAGCGGATCGCGGCCAACCCTCCGCATGCGCTGCGGATGGCCAAGCGCCTGTTGCAGGAATCGACAACCGGCTCCCTGGAATCGACGCTCTCCATGGCGGCGGCGATGCAGCCGCTGGCCCACCATGACGCCGAGCACCAGCAGCGGATCGCGAAGTGGCGGACATCGTGAGCGGCGCCGACCTGGGGCAGTTACGCCGCGAGGTCCGTAGGTTCCTGGCCGAACAGTTGGCCGCCGGTGCATTCAAGCCGTCGCTTGATGCCTGGCTGTGCGGGTGGGACGAGAACTTCACTGCATCCCTGGCAAAGCAGGGCTGGCTGGGCATGACGGTTCCCGTGCACTACGGCGGTCATGGCCGCTCGTTTCAGGAACGGTTCGTGGTGACCGAGGAACTGCTGGCCGCGGGCGCACCGGTTGCCGCCCACTGGATCGCCGACCGCCAGATCGTGCCGTCGCTCCTGAAATACGGTACCGAAGAACAGAAGTCAGAGTTCCTACCTCGCATCGTGCGCGGCGAATGCTTCTTCGGCATCGGGATGAGCGAACCGGATTCCGGCTCCGATCTGGCGAGCGTCCGCACCCGTGCGGTACGGGTCGACGGCGGCTGGTCGATCACCGGAACCAAGGTGTGGACCTCGGGCGCGCACCGCGCGCATGCCTTCATCGTGCTGGCCCGCACCGAACCGGTCGACCCGTCGCACCGGCATGCCGGATTGAGCCAGTTCATCGTCGACCTACACACGCCGGGGGTTGACGTCCGGCCGATCATCTCGATGAACGGCGGTCATCACTTCAACGAGGTCGTGCTCGACGAGGTGTTCGTTCCCGATGCCATGGTCTTCGGCGAGATCGGCCACGGCTGGACCCAGGTCACCTCAGAGCTGAGCTTCGAGCGCAGCGGTCCGGAGAGATTCCTGTCGACGTTCCCGCTGTTGACCCTCGCACTCGAAAACACGTCAGGTGACGCCGAATTGGGCCGTCTGGTCGCGCGAGTGGCCGGGCTACATCACATGTCAACTGCGGTGGCCGGCGCTCTGGAGCGCGGTGAGAATCCCGATGTTCCGGCGGCGGTCGTCAAGGTACTCGGCACCACGCTCGAAGGCGACATCGCCGACTACGCAGACCGGCATACCGGAGACGACGCCCCCTGGGACCCCGAGTGGGCGCACCTGGTCGCCACCGCGGTGGACCAGCGCCCCGGCTTCACGTTGCGCGGTGGAACCAACGAAGTACTGCGCGGTGTCATCGCGCGGGGATTGGGTATGCGATGAGCACCACGGAACTCGCCCCGAGCACGCGGTCCGCCGTGGACCGTGACCTGGCGGCCATGATGGACGGCGTCTTCTCCGATTACAGCCAGACCGCACCCGCCGGGAGCCCCGGCGAACGCGTCGAGTACGACCGCGCACTGTGGCGGCGGCTCGACTCCCTCGGACTTGTCCGCCTGACCGGGGCCGAGGAATCTGGCGGCAGCGGCGCCGGTTGGCTCGAGGCGGCTGAGTTGCTCAGTGCCGCAGTCCGTCACGGTGTCCGTATCCCACTGGCCGAACACGACCTGCTGGCCTGTTGGCTGTTGGAGGCTGCCGGGCAACCCGTCGATGACGCCGTGCGAACGATGTGTGTGCTGCCGCCCGGCGGCGGTGCCGCCACCGCGGTGCCCTGGGCCACCGACGCGGAACGAATCGTCGTGCTCTGGCCCGCCGGAGACGAATACCGGCTCACCGAGTTCGACACCACGAAACTGTCGCTCGACGTCGGCACCAACCTGATCGGCGAGCCACGCGACACCGTCAGCATCGACACCACCGGATTCGCCGGCCATCCGGTGCCCACCAACCTGGTGGACCAGCTCGGCCGCAAATCGGCGATGGTACGGGCGATCCAGGTGTGCACGGCACTCGATCGAGCTGTGGCGCTGTCCATCGAACACGTGGCGTCACGGGTGCAGTTCGGGCGTCCGCTGGCGAAGTTCCAGGCGATTCAGAACCTGATCTCGGATGCGGCAGCAGAGTCAGCCCTGGCGCGGGCGGCCACGGAAGCCGCACTGCACACAGCCATCGGAACGGACTGGCAGTCAGCCCAACTGGATTTCCAGATCGCGACCGCGCGATCGTGTGTCGGGCATGCCGCCTCGGTCGTGACCCGCAACGCACACCAGGTGCACGGCGCGATCGGCACCACCCACGAGCATCGACTGCACGAGTTCACCCGCGCAGCTCTGGCCTGGCGCTCGGAATTCGGTTCGGTGCGTTTCTGGGACGGACGGGTTGCGGCGGCAGCCGTTGGGGCAGGCGGACAACAGCTCTGGGCGTTGATCGCCGGCGCCTAGCGGTTTGGTGTTCCGCTGACCGGTCACCGGTGCTGTTACCGGCGCCACATCCCAGGTTGACTGCCGGCATGAGCAACCAGATCGCCCTGCCCGATGTCCAAGAGTTCATCTCCGGTTTCTGGTACCACTACGACCAGGGCCACTTCGACGAGGTAGGCGCCCGCCTCGCCGACGAGATGGAGTACCTGAGCCGCTCGGACTCCGGTGCCTGCCCGTTCGAGCACCTGTTGGCCGCAGAATTGCACGGTAAGGCCGAGACTTTGGCCTGGCTCATCGAGCACCGCAACGAGAACCCGTACCCGTGCCGTCATCACGCGACCAACGTGTTCCGCACCGGTGTCGACGGCGCGGTCACCAACGTCCGCTTCTATCTGTTCGTCAACCAGATCACCAACAACGTTCCGTTCGCGGTGTCCAGCGGAGTCGTCGATGCCGGGATCCGGCAGTCGGAAGACGGCCTGGTCTTCACCTCGCTGAATGTCGTACTCGACGCCGAGGACTCCGTCCCGTTCGCCGAGCACACCGCGAAGGCCGCCGCCGGAGTCCACTCGGCGTGAACGCCGCAGAGGTCTTCGGCGGCGGAGTCGCCGTCATCACGGGAGCCGGCGCCGGGATCGGCGCCGGCCTCGCGCGGTATGCCAGCCGGTTGGGCATGACGGTGGTGCTGGTCGACATCAACGCCGACGCCGTCGCGGATCTGCGCGACGAAATTGTGGCCGCAGGCGGGATGGCAACCGAAGTGGTGTGCGATGTGCGGGATGCCGCTGCGGTGCAAGCGATGGCCGATCAGGTCTACCGCGAACTCGGTCCGATACGCCTGTTGGTGAACAACGCGGGTATCGAGCAGTTCGGATATCTGTGGGACACCCCGGTCGACAACTGGCAACGCGTCGTCGACGTCAACATCAGCGGAGTGTTCCACGGCGTCAAGGCATTCCTGCCGAAGATGATGGCCACCGATGCGCCGGCCTGGGTGTGGAACCTGTCCTCGATCGGTGGTGTGGCCGTTGTCCCGTTGCAGGCGCCCTACATCATGAGCAAGCATGCAGTTCTGGCCCTGACCGAATGTCTGCACCTGGAAGTGCAATCCGCCGGCCATGACCACCATGTGCACGTGCAGGCGGTGCTACCGGGTGCCGTGGTGTCCGACATCTTCGAATCGGCCGGCGGGGTGGATTCCGGGGACACCGGCGCCGCCGAAGGACAACGCGCAGCCATGCTCGACATCAAGGCCGAGGCGATGGATCCGCTGGCCGCAGCCGAGGTGGTGTTCGAGCAGGCCGCAGAAGGCCGGTTCTACCTGCTCACCCAACCTGATTACGTCGGATCCGCGATGACCGAACGGGCCCGCGTGTTGAGCAACCAGGAGGCGCCCCGGTTACCGACCGAGCGCCGCTTCGACCCGGCACAGAGCTGAAATGACCTATCCACCACTTGATCCCGATGCGGCCGCACGAGTTTCGTCGTTCGGTGAGATCGCTCCCATGCGGGCCCGCGGGCTGCAGTCCGTGCGGGCCGGCCTCGAATCCGCACCGCTGCCCGAGATGCCGGCCATGGCGGGCATCGAAGACCTGACGGCCTCGGGCCCGGGCGGTCCGATACCGCTACGCCTCTATCGGCCCAGCCCCGAGCCCGGGCTGCCCGTGCTCGTTTACCTGCATGGCGGCGGGCTCGTGATGGGTTCGAATCATTCGTTCGAGCCGCTCGCGCGCGAACTGGCACATGCCAGCGGCGCGGCGGTGGCGGCGGTCGAGTACCGACTGGCACCGGAATCACCGCCACCCGCGCAATTCGACGACGCCTATGCGGCCACCGAATGGGTTGCCGCCCATGCCGACGAACTGAACCTCGATGTAAGCCGGCTGGCAGTTGTCGGCGACAGTGCTGGCGGATCGCTCGCTGCCGCAGTGGCACTGGCAGCCCGCGATCACGCCGGTCCACGAATCTCCGCCCAGGTGTTGCTGTATCCGGGTCTGGATCGCGACATGGGAGCGGCATCCATCACCTCGATGCCCGATGCCCCACTGCTTCGGCACGAGGACATCGTCTACATGCACGAACTGGTCGACCGTGGCGGATCACCGCGAGACCCGTACCAGGTCCCGGCGTATGCGACCGATCTTCGTGGCCTGCCGCCGGCCATCGTCGTGACCGGCGAGTGCGACCCGATCCGCGATTGGGGCGAGCGCTACGCCCAAAGGCTGCGTGACGCCGGAGTGCAAACCACCGTCACGCGTTATCCCGGTATGTACCACGGCTTTCTGATGCGCTCAGACGCCACCGCGCGTGGTCGCTTGGCACTGGCCGAAACCGGCGCGCTACTTCGGGCCAAATTCGACCATCCCTTGGGCGACAACGAGTCTCCCGATCAACGGGCGACGGCGGCTTCGCCAGGCTGAGTGCTGTCCACAATCGAGACCCACACCATCGAAGGAGATCACCATGCTGACCGATGAGCAGCGACTTGAGTTGTCCGACATCCTGCGTCCCGTCGCCCCACCGCGCGAGCTGTCCGACATCTACACCGAAGATCAGAAGCGCAGGCTGCTCGACGTCGTACACACGCAGGGTCCGTGGAAGCTGATCATCGCCCAGCACTTCGCCTCCGCCGACGAGTTGATGGCCACGATGAGCGGCGCCTTCCCCGAGGGATTCACCCCGTCGCTGGACCTGTTCCTCACCCCGACGTTCCGCGGCTACCTCGCCAACTACGGCACTGTTCTCTACCCCGAGCTGCATGACTGCTTCTACAACGCCGGCTTCATCGAGCAGGCCAAGAGTTACTGGAACGCCGAGTACGCCAAGCCGGAGATGATGCTGTTCAACATCAACGGCCCGTGCGCCAACCGCGATCCCGGCCACCTGGACTCCCCGAGCTTCCGCGGCGTCCGCCACGAGAACGCCCCCACCTGGCTGTGCAGCGTGATGGGCAAGTCCGGCCTGTTCACCGACTACCTGATCAAGATGGCCCAGGTGATCACCTGGTTCTCCCTCGACGAGGGTTCGGGCTTCACCTACTGGCCAGACGGTCCGCTCAAGCCGCCTGCCCGGGTGCTGCCGCCGATCAACAACCGTGGCGTCGTCGTGCAGAACGAGATGATGGTGCACCGCGGAGAAGCCAACGGCCCACTGGAGCAGCAGGTTCCGCGTGGTCTGGCGTTCGACACCGTGTTCACCGGAGACCCGGCGGACCGCGATCAATGGCTACTGAAGAACGGTGAAGACGTGATCGCTCGCCACCACACCGACGAGCTGCGGTTCCTCGTCCACTGGTCCGCCGAGGTGTTCTCCGACTACGACGAACTCAAGAAGAACATGGAGGGGTCCGACGACATCACGGTCGAACGCGCCATCGGAATGATGGTCGACGACCTCAAGAGCAAGGGCATCAAGCTCGACGTGCCAGGCGACCCACTGCACGACGCAGAGTTCATCGGAGCCCTGAACGCCGCCTACGACCTCGGCGGCCCCAGCAGCTACCCGGACGAGGCTCCGATCTCCGCCTTTCAATTCGCCTAACTCCGAGAGGTATTCAGTGAATCGCTTCTCAGATCGCCGGGTCATCGTCACCGGCGCAGGGTCGGGTATCGGCGCCGCCACGGTGGCCCGCCTGCTGGACGAAGGTGCCACGGTGGTGGGGTACGACATCTCCGCCGACGGACTGGCCAGGACCGCCGCAGCCGCGGAGGACGCCGGCAATGCCAAACGACTCACCACAGCCATCCTCGACATCTCCCGTGAAGAGGACGTGATCGCCGCGGTTGACGCGGCTGTGGCCGAGCTCGGAGACCTTGAGGTTCTGGTCAATGTGGCTGCCATGCAGACGTGTTCGCACACGCACGAGACCAGCCTCGAGGATTGGAACCGCACCCTGGCGGTGAATCTCACCGGCACCTTCCTGATGACCCGCCAGGCACTCCCGGCCCTACTGCAGTCGGGGCGGGGCGTCGTGGTGAACTTCACCTCCACCGCCGCGACGTTCGCCCACCCGTACATGGCGGCGTACGCAGCCAGCAAGGGCGGCATCCTCAGCTTCACCCATTCTCTGGCACTGGAGTACTCCAAGCAGGGCCTGCGCGCAGTCAACATCCAGCCGGGCGGCGTCTCGACAGCCCTGGCCAACAGCACCCTGGACAAGATGCCGGAAGGCTATGATCTAGGCCTCTGGGCCAAGCAGACTCCGTTGCTGCACGGTGCCGAGAGCGAAATCCTCGGTGACCCGAGCGCAGTAGCATCGGTTATTGCCATGGTCGCCTCCGACGATGGCGCGTTCATCACCGGCACCGAGATCCGGGTTGATGGTGGCGCGCACGCCTGAGCAGTAGAAGGAGTTGTGGGCGTGGATTCAGTCGCCCTGCGAGTGATGCGCGATGAGCGAGACATCGAACGGGCGCTGAATATCTTTGCCCGCGCGATGGACGCTCGGGACTGGGCGACGATGGCCGAGATTCTCTTTCCCGACGCGGAAGGCGATTTCGGGACCGGGCGCTTGGTGGGAGCCGCGGCGATCATCGACATGATTCGCGGTTTCCTCGACAACTGCGGGCCCACTCAGCATCTGCTGGGCAACGTTGTCATCGACGTCCTCGAAGACACCGCCACGAGTAAGGCCTACATCCGAGACGTTCATCTGAATTCAGCCGGCGACCCGTCGACCCGCTTCTACACAATGGGCGACTACCACGACACCTGGCGGCGAGACGTCGACGGCCGGTGGCGCATCGCGGAACGAATCAAAGCCAACCGGGCGTACGTCGGGTCACTGGAGATCTTCGGCGGCTAGCGAAATCCACTCCTACTGCCTGTGGGTCAGTCCTGCCGCGATAGCACCGGCAGGGCTTCCACCACCATCTGCATCCCGACCCGCAAGGTGGATCGCAGGCCGGCGAAGTCACCGTCGGTGACCCAGCGCAGGTATGCGTGCCGACACACCTGAATCACCAACTGTGCCGGCAATTCTCGCGTGTGCGAGTTGTCGCCGAGCTCAAATCTGTTGCCCAAGAACTCGGTAATCGGCCCGATGAGGTCCTGCCCCCAGTCCAGCCAGCGCAGCCGGTACTGGGGATCGTTGACCACCAATGCCATGAACGTGCGGTCGAATTCGACCGTGCCGCGTTTCGGCACTTCGGTGCTGAACGCTTCGACCAGGATGTCGACAACGTCACCTCCGGGTCCGGCGTCCGCAAGCACCTCGACACTCAAGGTGCCGAACCGGCGGAAGAGCGGCAGGACGACATCCTCCTTCACCGGAAAATGGCGATGAAAGGTCCGTGGCGCGACCCCCGCCGCGGTACAGATCCGCTCCACGGTGACCGAGGTCGAACCTTCGGCAAGGAACAGATCACGCGCGGCCACTGCGATTTCGAACCGAAGGTCCTCGGCGCGACGCTCGGTCAGCGAGGTCGGATTGTGCGCCACCTGCATGTGTTTCGCCCCCTCTCTGACCTGCATTTTCGATATTAGCGTTCGGCGACCGCCGGGCCGGTCCGCATGTTCGCCTTCCTCCCGGTCACCGGGAGACAACCCGTGATCTACACCTCGCGCTGCCTACCATTCTGTGGATTGGCAGATTCTGCCATATGTGCAGTTTCTGCCAGCACTCTGGCACGCACTGACGCAGCAATAGGAGGAACCCATGACAACGGAAACCGAAGGCCTCACCGCCGAGGGCGAGGAACTCAACTACGACGATTACACCCACGACTTCATGGGCAAAGTCGGTAACATCCAAGACTTCTCGCGTGATTTTCTTCTCGGCTTGGCCAAGGTGTTCGAAGACGTGCTGAACTTCGTCCCCTACGCCCACGTCCAGATCTACTCACAGAAGGTCGGCATCAACGCGGCCATGGACATTGCCGCGGAGGTCTCCCGGGCCGGCATGCGGCAGGTGATGCCAATGGGACGGTTCATCGCGCCTCCGGGCTGGGACTGGAAGAACGCCCAGTACCAAGCCATCCCGTTCGACGTGCAGACCGAAGACCTCACGAAGCCCGCATTGATTCGCCTGATCAAGACCTACTGGGATCAGTATCTCAAGGGCCACAACTACTTCATCGACCAGTGGACAAAGATCATCCCCGAGGAAGAGGTCTGGCTCGGGTTGCCCGACATGTACCAGCTCATCATCGACTACCAGTACCCGAAGCTGGCGAAGGTCTTCAAGATCGAGCCCGTCCACGTCGTAGATTTCCTCAAGCTGGCGGTGCTGAGTATCGATGGGACTCTGGGCTATGGCGGCGAGTACATCGTGTACAACCCCGATCACGTGGTCTTGAACATGCGCCGCTGTGAGGTGCTCCAGAAATACACCGATGAGGGCCTCTACCCACCGGCGCGCGCATGGATGAATTGCACTTTCGAGCAACGTATTTCGGCGCCCTTCTTTCCGGGCTGCAAGCTCGCCATCAACCTGCCACCCAAGGACTTCAAGTTCGCCGAAGGCGAGCCCTTCTGCGTGTGGACGTACACCAGAGGAGAAGAGAACCACGCGGCCGCGGCCGCGGCACCAGATCCTCGGGCCAGCGCGATGAAGAAGATTCCGATCATGCCGGTGTCATCCACATAGAACGCCCCTGCGCCACCCAGCCATCGAAGACCGTTCGGTGGCTGGGTACACGACTGTCCGGTCAGCGAGAACACCCGTGCTCAAACTGTCAGTCCCGGCTTAGCCTTCTCGTTGCCCGAACACGCGTACCTAAGGAGTGGGCAGTGTTGCGCAGTCTCTCCCATCCCGAGCCCGACGTGCAGACAACGAGTATCCACTCACGGCGAGGCCAACGGCGTGATCGAATCATCGCGGCCGCGACGGAACTGGCGGTCCTGGGCTATGACTCGTGCCAGATCCGTTCAGTCGCCGCAGCGGCCGGCATGTCGGCCGGCACTGTGTACCAGTACTTCCCGTCGAAGGATGAGCTGCTGCTCGCGTGCTTCTACGAATGGCTGTGGGATTTCGAAACGGAGTACCGCGGAGTCGCCGACGAAACGGACCCGTTTCAGCGCCTGCTGCGGGTCGCCCTGACCCTCACCAATAGGCTCTGCGCGTCAACGCAATTGGCCGAGGCGATGATCCGGCCCTACCTTTACGCAGACGGCACTGCGGCGATCCAAGCCGATCTGGTGCGACAGCAGACAGTCCGGATCTTCATTGGCTCCGTCGATGAGGGAAATGCAGCCGCGAGGGAAACCGGCGCCGCCGAAATACTCTCCGACGTCTGGATGGCGAACGTCGCCGCATTCGCGCAGCGGCGCATCTCTGTGGGCGAACTGTCAGAACGGCTCGCCCGTACCGTCAGCCTCCTGAAGAGGTAGCCGGAGGTTTCCGGGCTTCACGAACGCTCTTCGACCACCCGCAGCTCTCCCGAACGCACTGCGTCTACGATCGATCCGCTCAACGCCGAGCAGGCAAGGAACAGGCCTCGCGCACCCCTGCCGGCCAACTCCGCTGCAGTGCAACGCTCTTCACAACGGTCCAGGGCCGCGCCGGTCCATTGGACGCTGGTCTGGTTCCAACTGCTCTTGCGCACCTCGACGCCGGCGCCGCATCGTGCGCACGTCACCGGCACCATCGGCGCATCGTCGAGGCGATTGTCCGATCGGACAGCCATCCTCATCCCACCGGCCGGGAGGTGGCAGCGCGGGCGGCCAGATTGGCTTCCACTTCCCTCATCCAGGCCTCATACGGCTGGGTGGTGTCCAGCTCGAACTCGAAGCGGTCCACCATGTCCGGCGTGACGTCCACCGCGTCGACATAGAACTGCTCGTACCAGCGCCTGAGCTGATAGACCGGTCCGTCCTCTTCGACGAGCAGTGGATTGTCGATCCGGGTCTTGTTGCGCCAGATCTCGACATCTTGCTCGAATCCCATCTCCACGAAATCGCCGAGCGCGATCGCGGTCTCCATGGCGAGTTCCTCCGGCATCGCCGCGTTTTTCTCCACCACGATGCCGTACTGCAGCACAAATGAATTGGCGTCGATCGGGTAATGGCAGTTGATCAACACCGTGCGCTGGTCGAACTCCTGGTAGTGGTAGGTCAGATCGTCGATCATGAACGACGGTCCGTGGTAGGACGCCAATGAGGTGGTGCCGAGCATCTTGGGCCCCTCGGGGTCACCGAGGTCGGGCCGACCGGCACTCTTCATGTACTGGGTCGCGACATGGCCTTCGAAGATGTTCTTGAAGTGCGTGGGAAGCGAACCGTGGATGTAGAAGAAGTGTGCCATGTCGACGACGTTGTCGATGATCTCGCGGCAGTTGGTGTTGACCACCGTGGTGTACCAGTGCCAGTCCGTCCACCCGCTACTGGTGGCTCCCTCGATGCGCGGGATCGTCACATCGGCGGGAGGCGCCTTGCGCTCGGGGTCGTTCCAGACGAACAGCATGCCGTCCTGTTGGAGTGTGGGCCAGGCAGCAGTACGGGCCAGACGCGGTGTGCGCTTGGCGTACGGCACGTTCTTACAGCGACCGTCACCACCCCACCGCCAATCGTGGAACGGACAAGCGATTTCATTGCCCTTCACCGTCCCCTGCGAGAGATCTCCGCCCATGTGCCGGCAGTACCCATCGAGCACGTTGATGGAGCCGTCCTCACCCCGGAAAACCACCAGCTTCTGCCCGAATGCGTTGATCTGATGCGGCTTTCCATCGCCGAAGTCACGGATCAGTCCCAGGCAATGCCAACCGCGGGCGAACCTGGTGGGTACCGAACCGGCCTCGATCAACCGAATTTCGTCGGTATCTGAGTGCGTCGTCATGGCCCCATTGAACTGCGCCTACAGGTGCACCGGAAGGTCGGTGTTCCGCTCAACAGGAGGTTGGATTCAGGACTGTCGACCGCACATTTATCGTCAACGCCCGTGACCACCACCAGCCACAAGACAATCCCCGCCGGACTCACCGTTGCCGACGTGGAAGTAGACCTTCTCGTCGTCGGGTCCGGTACCGGGCTCGCCGCCGCTCTGGCGGCACATGAACGGGGGCTGGCGGTTCTCGTCATCGAAAAGTCGTCGTACGTAGGCGGTTCGACGGCCCGGTCCGGTGGTGCACTGTGGCTGCCGGGCAGCCAGGTGATCGAAGAATGCGGCGGCGCTGATTCCTCGCGGCGCGCGCAGACCTATCTCGATGCCGTCGTGGCGGACTCGGCGCCGCAGCAGCGTACCGCGGCGTACCTGGACAACCTGCCTGCGACGGTCGACATGCTGCGTCGAACCACGCCGATGAAACTGTTCTGGGCCGAGGAATACTCCGACTACCACCCCGAGGCTCCAGGTGGATCCGCGGCCGGCCGCACCTGCGAATGCCGTCCGCTCGACACCTCGATCCTCGGCGAATACCTTCCTGACCTGCGCCCCGGAGTCATGGAGGTCAGCATTCCGATGCCGACCACCGGTGCCGATTACCGTTGGCTGAACCTGATGAGCCGGGTACCCCGCAAGGGGTTGCCCACCGTGCTCAAACGGCTTGCGCAAGGTCTCGGCGGCCTGGCTCTCGGGCGCCGTTACGCCGCCGGTGGTCAGGCGCTGGCGGCGGGCCTGTTCGCCGGGGCGATCCGTGCCGGGATCCCGATCTGGCTCGAAACCTCACTGACCGAACTGGTCACCGGGGATGGCCGTGTGACCGGAGCAATCATGGAACACGGCGGACAGCGGTTCACCGTCACCGCCCGGCGTGGAGTCATACTCGCCGCGGGCGGTTTCGATCACCACATGGACATGCGTCACAAGTTCCAATCCGAGTCTCTCGAAAACAATCTCAGCCTCGGCGCGGAATCGAACACGGGCGACGCCATCCGGTTGGGGCAGGAAGTCGGCGCGGACATCGCCTTGATGGATCAATCCTGGTGGTTCCCCGCCGTTGCCCCGCTTCCGGGGTCGGCCCCGGCGGTGATGCTGGCCGAGCGGTCGCTGCCCGGGTCGTTCATCGTCGACCACAACGGTCACCGATTCGCCAACGAATCGGCCGATTACATGAGCTTCGGGCAATGCGTACTCCAACTCGAGGCTGCGGGCACCCCCGTGGAAAGCATGTGGATCGTCTTCGATCAGAAATACCGCAACAGCTATGTGTTCGCCGCCGAATTGTTTCCGCGCATGCCCGTCCCGCAGTCGTGGTATGACGCCGGAATTGCCGTCAAGGCGGACAGCTTCGAGGAGCTGGCGACCAAGATGCAGGTTCCGGTCGAGAATTTCACGTCGACTGTGGCCCGCTTCAACGAAAATGCCTTCGCTGGAGAGGATCCCGACTTCGAGCGGGGCCGCAGTGCCTACGACCGTTACTACGGCGATCCCACGATCACGCCGAACCCGAACCTGCGGCCACTCTTCAAGGGTCCCTACTACGCGGTGAAGATGGTGCTCAGCGACCTTGGTACTTGCGGCGGCCTACGCGCCGACGACCACGCGCGCGTGCTTCGCGAAGACGGCACGGTGATCGACGGGCTCTATGCGATCGGCAACACAGCCGCCAATGCCTTCGGACGCACCTATCCGGGCGCCGGCGCGACCATCGCACAGGGGTTGGTATACGGCTACATCGCCGCACTCGACGCCGCGAGGCAATAGGCCCTCAGACCGTGCCTTCCAAGTCCTCGGCGTCGGCTTTCCTCTCGATTTCGTACCAATACGCCGGATCTGGCCAAGGAATCTTGGCTCCTTCACCGACTTTGGGGAAGTTGGCCTCAGCCTCGTCGAGGTCCTTGATCAGTTGGAGGGTGAGTTCCCGCTCGGACGCGTAGTAGCGAACCGCCCAATCAAGTGCGATCTTGGCGTATGCCCACGCCGGATCGGCCGCGGACCAACGAGCTTCCTTGGCCGCGTCGCGTTGCATCCCATCGACATAGGCAAGATGCTCCTGGAGCATCTGCTTGAGCGTGGCTGGGTCACTGAGATGGCCCATTGTCACCCGCATGAGCGCCGGGTGCTTCAACGACGGAGGATCCGGCGGTGTCTCCCGGGCCCACTGCGTGACAGCATCCAGACCGGACTGGGTGATCTTGTAGAGACGACGGTTCCGCGTCCCGGTGCCGTCCACCCGCGACGTCAGGTAACCCATTTTCTCCAGCTTCTTCAGATCCGAGTAGATCTGGCTGAAGGCCGGGCTTCCATGGTAAAAGCGCATGCTCCAGCCGAGCCATTTGCGAATGTCGTAGCCGGAGAGTTCCTGCTCATAGGACAGCAACCCGAGCAGCGCCCAGCTATTCGCGGCCAGCGCCGGCTTGGCTGTCTGCTCGGAGTCACCCATGCCCCAAGCGTAACAATCGAGGTCACCAGGCCGATGCCGATGAACCGCTGGCCGGGAGCCTCCGTTGCTGCGACCCACTCAGCTGGACGAATCTGGTTCACAACACGAGATGAGGAAGGACGCAGCAATGGGGCTCGATAACACCGGGACGCCCGGTACGACAACCCGGCGACCGGGGCCGCAAGACATGCGCACGGTGCTCGGTCACTTCTGCACCGGTATCGCTGTGATCACCGGTCGGGACGGGCGACGGCCGGTGGGTTTCACTTGCCAATCGATCACCTCCGTGTCGCTGGATCCACCGTATGTGTCGTTCTGTCCTTCGCGAGGCTCGGCAACGTGGCCGGTGATTCGCGCCGGCGGTCGGATGTGCATCAGTATCTTGGCCGACCATCAGGAATCGGTGTGCGCACAGTTCGCACGCCGCTCGGACGACAAGTTCGCGGGAGTCGAATGGAGCCCGGCCGCCAACGGGGCCCCGCGATTGCACGGAACGCTCGCAACGATCGAAGCCGACCTGGAGTTCGAACACGGAGCCGGAGACCACACCATCGCCGTCGCCCACGTCACGGCGCTCGACGCCCACGGCGGAAAGCCATTGCTGTTCTACCGCGGCGATTACGGCGGCTTCGCCGACCGGCGGGCCGACCTGGTACCTAGGTGATCAGTTGTCCACATACAGCAAAACCGAAGTGCCAGAAGCGCTTTACGCCTCCCTTACCGAATCTGTTCGCCGACTCGTCGACGCAACCATCCGCAGCCGGGCCGACCTGGACTCCATCGTGGCCGCCAAGGCCAAGATCGATGCGGCAGCCGATGAGCTAAGCCTGTCGCTGATCCCGGGTTCATTCGGCGTCCAGCAGGCCGTCGACGGGCAGTCCCTCGCGTGGGGAAACGCCGTCATCGGATTGCGCAACGCCCTGGCGCCGCCGTTGGCGGTCCACCATGAACCCGATGGCCGGGTATGGGCCGACGTGACGCTCGGCGCGGCCTACGAAGGACCCGCCGGTCATGTGCACGGTGGAATCTGCGCCCTCCTTCTCGACCACGTTCTCGGTGCCACCGCCCACAAGCCGGGGCGGCCCGCGGTGACCGGGACACTCACCCTTCGTTACGAGGCCGGCACCCCACTCGGTCCCGTTCACGCCGAGGCACGCATCGACCGGGTGGAAGGCGTGAAAACCTTCGCCGTCGGCCACCTCTCTACCTCGGACGGCGTCACGGTCCGCGCAGAAGGTGTCTTCTTCCATCCTCGCCAACCTGCCCCATAGCGGGTACCGCACTAGTATCTCGTCGTGACCACGCCCGGCGGGCTGCAGCGCAGGCTCGGGACCACTGACGCCGTCGTGATCGGCCTGGGATCCATGGTGGGCGCGGGTATCTTCGCCGCCCTGGCCCCCGCAGCCGCCGCAGCCGGAACCGGACTGCTGATCGGACTGGCCGCCGCGGCCGTCGTCGCCTACTGCAATGCGACCTCGTCGGCCCGGCTGGCGGCACGCTATCCGCAATCCGGCGGCACCTATATATACGGCCGCGAACGGCTCGGCGAGTTCTGGGGCTACACGGCCGGGTGGAGTTTCATCGTCGGCAAGACCGCGTCGTGTGCGGCGATGGCGTTGACGGTCGGGTTGTATGCGTGGCCCCAGGGAGCGCACGCCGTTGCGGTGGCCGCGGTGGTGGCCCTGACTGCGGTGAACTACGCCGGAATTCAGAAGTCCGCCTTGCTGACTCGCATCATCGTGGCGTGCGTGCTCGCGGTCCTGGCCGCGGTCGTAGTGATCATCGCCGGTTCCGGCGCGGCCGATCCCGCGCGCCTGGCGATCGGTGACGACGTCGGCGCCGGTGGGGTCCTGCAGGCCGCCGGGCTGTTGTTCTTCGCTTTCGCCGGGTACGCCCGGATCGCCACCCTTGGTGAGGAGGTGCGCGACCCGGCCCGCACCATCCCGCGGGCGATCCCGATCGCACTGGGTATCGCGCTGGTGGTCTACGCGGTGGTCGCGGTCGCGGTGCTCTCCGTGCTCGGCGGTTCCGGATTGGCGTCGGCACCCGCGCCGCTGGCCGATGCGGTGGCGGCGGCCGGCGCGCCGGGGTGGCAGCCGGTGGTGCGCGCCGGGGCGGCGGTGGCGGCTCTGGGCTCGTTGCTGGCCCTGATCCTCGGGGTGTCGCGCACCACCTTGGCGATGGCCCGAGACCATCACCTGCCGCACTGGCTGGCCGCAGTGCATCCCCGGTTCAACGTGCCACACCGCGCCGAGCTGCTGGTCGGTGTCGTGGTGGCGGTCCTGGCCGCGGTGGCCGATCTCCGTGGGGCCATCGGGTTTTCGTCGTTCGCGGTGCTGCTGTACTACGCGATCGCGAATGTGTCGGCGTGGACATTGGAACCGCTCGTCCGTCGTCGCGTGATCCCGGCGGTCGGCCTCCTCGGCTGCCTGGTGCTGGGGTTCTCGCTGCCCCTGACTTCGGTGCTCGCCGGGCTGGCGGTGGTGGCGGTCGGCGCGGCGGTCTACGGTGTGCGCCGCCGCTAGCCGGCATCCTCCACCAAAACCGCTGCGGCAGTGCACATGTGCTCACGCACGGTGGCGGCGGCAGCAGCGGCGTCGCCGGATTCGATGGCATCGACGATGTCCAGATGCCGCTTGGCGTCCATGTTCTTGAGCGCCCGATCCACCCCGGCGTACATGATCGACATCCGGATACTGCCCTCCAGCGACGACCACACGTGCAGCAGGGTCTCGTTACCGCTCAGATGGCACATCGTGCGATGGAATTTGAGATCCGCCTCGATGCGATCCTCCAGATTCGAGGCCGCCCACCGCTCCATGTCGGCGACGGCGGCACGCAAGGCCGACACGGCGTCGCCGCGATCCTCCCGCGAGGCGAGTTCGCCGGCAGCCAAGGATTCCAGGGCACCGCGGACGTCGAACATGTCCTTGATTTCCTTGGCATCAAGATGCCGGACCGACAGGCGCCCCCGGGCCCCCGCCGAGATCAGCCCCTCCTGCTGGAGTTGCCGCATGGCCTCGCGCAGCGTGCCTCGACTGATCTGCAGGGCATCGGACAGATCGGTCTCCACGAGGTGGGTACCGGGCTGGAGCTGGCCCGAGGTGATCGCACGGCGCAGCGCCGAGAGCGCCTGCTCGCGCAGGCTGGTTTTCTCAAGTCGCAGCAGCGACGGGGCCTCGACCGACATTGACCGCTCCCTGACTGTCAACATTTGTTTGTCAACACTGATCCTACAACCGCCTCAGGACCGATGCGACGATTCGCTGGGTCGACAGGCCGTAGCGGTCGTGCAGGGTCGGCAGGGCCCCGGCCGCCAGGAACTCGTCGGGCAGTGCAATCGGCGTGACTTGCCGACCGACCCCGCGCTGCACCATCGCCGCCGCGACGGTTTCGAACAACCCTCCGACGACGGTGTGGTTCTCCAGCGTCAGCGCCAGCCGGTCCGAATCAAGTTCGCGTAGCACCGTTTCGGCGTCGAACGGCTTGAGAGTCGGCGCGTGCACCACGGCGGCGTCGACATGGTGGGAGGCCAGTTCCTCTGCGGCCAGCAACGCCCGCATCGTCATCAGCCCACTGGACACGAACACGACATCATTGCCGGGCCGCACCACCTTGGCCTTGCCGAGTTCGAAGGTATAGCCGTACTCGTCCAGCACCGTCGGAACCTGCCCGCGTAACAGGCGCAGATACGTCGGTCCAGGATGTTCGGCCAGCTGCGGCACGGCCTGCTCGATATCGACCGAATCGCACGGATCGACGATGGTCAGACCCGGCATTCCGCGGAAGATCGCGACGTCTTCGGTGGCCTGATGGGACGGCCCGTAGCCCGTGGTCAGGCCGGGAAGCCCACCGACGATGTTGACGTTGAGACCCGGCTCGGCGATGTCGAGGCAGATGAAGTCGTAAGCGCGCCGCGCTGCGAACACCGAATACGTTGAGGCAAAAGGAATCAGGCCGGTTTCCGCCATCCCCGCCGCCGCGCCGAACAGCAGCTGCTCGGCCATGCCCATCTGGAAGAACCGTTCCGGGAAGGCCTGGGCGAAGATGTGCATGTCGGTGTACTTGCCCAGATCCGCCGTGAGCCCGACGATCCGGTCATCGGCTTGCGCGGCCTGCACCAGTGCGTGTCCGAAGGGAGCGGGCGTGGTCTTCTGACCAGGATCGGCGAACGACGCGATCATCGCCGAGGTACGCAGTTTGGTGCTCATGCTGAAGCCCCTTCAGTGAGTTGGTCGCGGCAGAGCTGCCACTCGTCGGCATCGATGCGCATGAAGTGCGCCTTCTCGCGGGTTTCCAGCAGCGGCACTCCCCTGCCGACCTTGGTGTCACACAAGATGACCGAGGGCCGGTCGGGGGCCACGGAATCGAAGGCCCGCAGCAGCGCATCGACGTCGTTGCCGTCGACTCGCTGCACATGCCAGCCACACGCCGCCCACTTGTCGGCCACCGGCTCGGTGCGCAGCACCCCCGCGGTAGGCCCGTCGGCCTGCAGTGCGTTGATGTCGACCATCGCGATCAGGTTCCCGAGCCCGTGATGCGAGGCGCCCATCGCGGCCTCCCATGTGGAACCCTCGTCGAGCTCACCGTCGGAGAGGAAGTTGATCACCCGAGCCTGGTTGCCCTGGTGCCGCAGGCCCAGCGCCATCCCGACAGCCACCGTCAGACCGTGTCCCAGCGACCCGCCTGAGATCTCCATTCCCGGTGTGTAGCTGGCCATTCCGGACATCGGAAGCCGGGACTCGTCAGAACCGTACGTGCCGAGTTCGGCGATGTCGATGATCCCGGCCTCGGCCAGCGCCGCATACAGGCCGATCGCGTAGTGGCCCGTCGACAGCAGGAACCGGTCCCGCCCGTCCCAGTGCGGATCATCGGCGCGGTAGCGCAACTGGTCCGCGTAGACGACGGCGAGCATGTCGGCCGCGCCGAGCGCCTGCCCGACATAGCCCTGCCCCTGCGCCTCGCCCATGTTCAGTACGTGGTGACGCATCCGGTAGGCAGCGTCACGCACTTTCGCCGCGCGCATCAGGCGGCCAGAGCGTGGTCGGCGACGGCCTTCTCAGCGGCCTGACGTTCGGTTGGGCCCCAGGTCTCGCGGGTCACGAGGGCGGCCCACAGTCCGATCGCGGCATACGCGGAGAAGAGCAGGGCCGGCCCCATCCAGCCCATCGACTCGAACAGGAGCGTCGTGATGAAGGGGGTGAAGCCCGAGACCATCGCCGAAATCTGGTAGGCCAGTGAGGCTCCCGAAGCACGGGTGTTGGCGGTGAACAGTTCCGGGAACCACGCACCCTGCGCCCCGGCGAGGGCGTTCTGGCACACGCCGTAGGCGATCACGAACGTCGCGATGATCAGCAGGACCAGTCCGGTGTTGACGAGCACGAACATCAGCACACCGAACGGGATACCGAACGCGCACACCCACAGATAGACGGGTCGCCGACCCACCCGGTCGGTCAACCGTGCCCAACCCGCGGTCGCGAAGATCCCGAGTGCGGCCGCGATGCACAGTGCCACAAGGGTTTCGGTGGCAGTGGCCAGCTTCGCGGTCTTGAGGTAGGAGATCATGTAGGTGATCGAGACGGCATAGCCGGCGGTCTCGGCGACACGAAGGCCGATGCCACGCAGGATGTTTCGCCAGTCGTTCTTGATCACCTCGACGATCGGCGCCTTGACGATCTTGCCCTCGTCCTTGACGTCTTCGAATACCGGCGACTCGGGCACCTTGGCCCGGATGATCAGCCCGACCGCGACGAGGACGATGCTGGCCAGGAACGGCAGCCGCCAGGCCCAGTCACCGCCGATGTGCACGCTGCCCAGGAACACCAGGTTGGCCAGCAGCAGTCCCACCGGGAATCCGGCCTGCACGATGCCGGTGTAGCGGCCCTTCTCCTTCCACGGTGCGTGTTCGTAGCTCATGAGGATGGCGCCGCCCCACTCCGCACCGAAGGCCAGGCCCTGGATGATCCGCACGGTCACCAAGAGAATCGGGGCCAGGACGCCGACCGCGGCGTAGGTGGGCAGCAGTCCGATGGCGAACGTGGCCAGGCCCATGATGAGCAACGACGCCACCAGCACCGGCTTGCGGCCGAGCTTGTCACCGAGGTGGCCGCCGATGATGCCGCCGAGCGGCCGGGCGGCGAAGCCCACGCCGAGGGTCGCGAACGCAGCCAGGGTTCCGGCGACAGGGCTGGAGTTCGGGAAGAACGCGTGGCCGAAGTAGAGCGCGGCGGCGGTCCCGAATCCGATGAAGTCATAGGTTTCGATCACCGCGCCGACGGCGGAGCCGACTGCGACCCGCTTGGCGTCCTTGGTACCGAGTACGGGACCCCGCATTTTCAGAGCGTCGTCGCTCATGGGCGTCATCCTTTCAAATCCCGTTCAAATCCGTGCCCACCTGGGGAAACCCAGTAACTGTTGACGGTCAACAGTGCGGCGGATGGACTCAGTGTGAGCCCGAACACATGCCACTGTCAACAGTCAACAGAAATTTCTTGCCGCCCGTTGACTGTTAACAGTCGACTGACGTACTGTGGGCACGATCACAACGCCGTGAGGCTCGGGAGAAAGCAGCGCCACATGCCAGATTCGTTCCACACCCGGCTGGGCTGTTCGACGATCAGCTTCCGCCACCAGCCTCTGGCGCACGCCCTGGACACCATTGCCGGTCTGGGCTTCACCGAGATCGACCTGGGAGCGCTGCCCGGCGTCTGCGATCACGTGCCCTTCGTCCTCGACGAGGACGCCGTGCGCGAGGTGGCGGCCACCGTCACGGCGTCAGGTATCCGGGTTCGCTCGATCAACGGCGATATCGGCGACCTCAACGTCGCGCTCGACGGTGCGGGCCGCACCGCCCGGAACCGGCACCTGGCCATGCTGGTCGAACTGACCGCGACCACCGGCGCCGAGGCCCTGGTGCTGCCGTGCGGCGCGCTGGACCACGAGCCGGTCGCCTCACTCGACGAGGATCTGGCCACCGTGGCGAGCGAACTCGCGGTGGCCGCACAGGTTGCCGCCGCCCGCGGCGTCGAAGTCTGGACCGAGTCCCTGCACTTCTTCCGGCTGTGCTGCGATATCGAACGCGCCCAGCTGCTGGCCGACCGCCTCGACGAAAACGTCGGGATCGTCATGGATTTCAGCCACATCGTGGCCTCGGGCGGCGATCCCGCGGACTTCGTCGGCAGGTTCGGCCCACGTATCCGCCACGTACACATCCGGGACGCCGCCCCCGGCAACATCAACCTGTCGGTCGGCAACGGCGACGTCGATTTCGCGACCGGACTCAAAACCCTCGCCGATGCCGGCTATGCGGGCCATTTCTCGCTGGAACTCGAAACCCGCGACGTCACACACGACGAACGTCCCGCCGCTGCCGCCGCGGCCGGCAACTTCATCTCTTCGCTGATCTGACCCGAAAGGAACCACCACATGTCTGTCACCCGCACCGCCGTCGTCACCGGCGCCACCTCCGACAAGGGCATCGGCATGGCCGTCGCGCAGCGCTATGCCAAGGAAGGCTGGGCCGTCGTAGTCCTCGACCTGGACGGCGAGAAGTCCGCCAAGGTCGCCGCCGAGATCGGCAACCAGTTCGGCGTTCCCGCCTTCGGCCACGCCATCGACGTCACCTCCGAGGAGTCCGTCACCACGGCCTACGACGCGGTCGCCGCAGAGGTGGCATCCGGCAACCTGCCCGTCGTCGGCGCCCTCGCCAACATCGCCGGCATCACCTCACCGGTGCCGTTCCTGGAGACCACGCTGGAGCTGTGGAACCGGGTCATGGCAGTCAACGCCACCGGGACCTATTTGGTGACAAAGGCTTTCCTGCCCGACATGATCGACGCCGGATGGGGCCGCATCGTCAACATGAGCTCGGTGTCCGCGCAGCGCGGCGGCGGAGTCTTCGGCAAGGTGCCCTACTCGTCGGCCAAGGCCGCGATCCTGGGCTTCACCAAGTCGCTGGCCCGCGAGATCGCCGACACCGGCGTCACGGTCAATGCCGTCACCCCGGGTGCGGTCGACACCAACATCCGCGTCGGTTCCACCGATGAGCAGGAGGCCAAGCTCGCCGCCGACATCCCGGTCGGCCGCACCGCCACCACCGACGAAATCGCCGCCGTCATGACGTTCCTGTCGAGCCAGGACGCCAGCTACCTCACCGGAACCACCGTTGACATCAACGGTGGCAGCCACATGCACTGACGGGACGCCGCCATGACACGCCTGTTCAACGATCCGGCCACCTTCACCGAAGACATGCTCGCCGGATTCCTCGACGCGAACGCGCACTACGTGACCGGGGTACCCGGCGGCGTGGTGCGCGCCACCGAAACCCCTTCGGGGAAGGTCGCTGTGGTCGTCGGCGGCGGCTCCGGGCACTACCCGGCCTTCTGCGGTGTGGTCGGCCCCGGGTTCGCCGACGGAGCGGTCGTCGGCAACATCTTCACCTCACCGTCGACGCAGGAAGCCGCCGCCGTCGCGCGAGCCGCGCACGGGGATGCCGGCGTCCTGCTGATCACGGGCAATTACGCGGGTGACGTGATGAACTTCGGCCTGGCCGTGGCGCAGTTGCAGTCCGAGGGCATCGACGCGCGCTATCTCGCGGTAACCGACGACATCGCCAGCGCATCGGCGGACGACATCGCGAAGAGACGCGGCATTGCCGGTGACTTCACCGTATTCCGTTGCGCCAGTGCGGCCGCCGAGGAGGGGCGCGACATCGCAGGCGTCGAGTCCGTGGCGCGCAAGTCCAACGACCGCACCCGCACGCTGGGCGTGGCATTCGACGGCTGCACCATGCCCGGGGCGGACCGACCGCTGTTCACCGTCGATGCGGGCACCATGGACCTGGGTCTGGGCATCCACGGCGAACCGGGCGTGTCCAGCCACATCATGCCCACCGCGGCAGAACTCGCCGAACTCCTCGTGACCGGTGTGCTCGCCGAGAAGCCCGCTGGTACCGGCAACCGAATCGCGGTGATTCTCAACGGACTCGGCCGCACCAAGTACGAAGAACTGTTCGTGGTGTGGAAAACCGTTGCAGCCCTTCTGACCAAGGCTGGCTACACCGTGGTGCAGCCCGAGGTCGGTGAACTCGTCACCAGTCTGGACATGGCCGGCTGCTCACTGACCGTGATGTGGCTCGACGACGAACTCGAGCGGCTGTGGACCTCCCCCGCCGACACCCCGGCCTACCGCAAGGGCCAGATCACCACGGCCGAGGCGAAGACTCGCGCTACGGTGACGGCTCCGGCCGCCACCGCCCAGATCGGCCAGGCCGACACCGCCGGAGCCGTGGCGGCCCAACTCGTCGCCCAAGGTATTTCGGCCATTGCCGCGCAAATGGTCGCGGCCGAAGCCGAACTCGGCCGCATCGATGCGGTAGCCGGCGACGGCGACCACGGCCGCGGCATGGTCAAGGGCACACGGGCGGCCGATACCGCGGCCGCTTCAGCGCTCGCGCAGGGCGGCGGCACCCAGGCGGTGCTGACCGCAGCCGGCGACGCGTGGGCCGCCAAAGCGGGCGGCACCTCAGGCGTGCTGTGGGGTGCCGCGCTGGCCGCGGCCGGCCGCCGGCTCGGCAATCTCGGTATCCCCGGCGACCGGGAAGTGACCGACGCCCTCCGGGCCGGCCACGACGCGTTGATGTCGCTGGGCGGGGCCCAGCCCGGCGACAAGACCATGCTCGACGCGTTGGCGCCCTTCGTGTCGGCGCTGTCATCCGCCGTCGAGGGCGGAACTGATTGGCGTACAGCCTGGTTGGCCGCCGCCGAAGTCGCCGAAAAGGCCGCCGCGGATACCGCTGAGCTTCGGCCCCGCGTGGGCCGGGCCCGTCCGCTGGCCGAACGAAGCGTCGGAACCCCCGACGCCGGAGCGATATCCCTGGCGATGTGCATCCACACCGTCGCCGACCTGATCGAGGAGCACACGAAATGACGTTGCGCATCGTCGTCGGAAGTGACGACGCCGGCCTGCTGTACAAGGATGCCCTGCGCGCCGACCTGGAGGCCGACAACCGGGTCGAGTCCGTCGTCGACGTGGGAGTCCGCGCCGACGAGCACACCGCCTACCCCCACGTCGCGGTCGCCGCGGCCCGCATGGTGGCCGAGAGGAAGGCCGACCGGGCACTCCTGGTGTGCGGCACCGGACTCGGAGTGGCCATCAGCGCCAACAAGGTACCTGGCATCCGTGCCGTCACCGCACACGACAGCTTCTCTGTGGAACGAGCCATCCTGTCCAACGACGCCCAGGTACTGTGCTTCGGCCAGCGGGTCATCGGGCTCGAGTTGGCCCGTCGGCTGGCCCGGGAATGGCTGGGCTACACGTTCGATCCGGCCTCGGCCTCCGCGGACAAGGTGGCGGCAATCTGCGGCTATGAACCGCAGGACGCCTAGCGATTGCGGAAGGCCTCGACGGCCGTCGGCAGCGTCGGAAAGATCCGGTCGGTGCCGACGCGGTCGACAAAGCCCGCAGCCATCAGGTCATCCCGCAGATCGGACTTGACCCGCGCCATCGCGAACACGATGCCCCGCGCGGTCAGTTCGCGGCGCAGCTGCTCGAGCGCATCGACCGCGGTGAGATCCGGGTCTACCTGAGCCTCTGCATTGAGCACGAACCATTCGACCGGATAGTCGGCCTCCTCCACCGCGGCCAGCGCACGCTCCCGGAAATCCTCGGCGTTGGCGAAGAACAGCGGGGCGTCGTACCGATAGACGACCAGCCCCGGAACCACAGCTGCGTCCGGATAGTCATCGACGTCGTGCATCCCCGCGATCCCGGGCACATACCCGAGCACACTGTCGTGCGGGCGGGCGATCCGCCGCAGTGCGTCCATGAGCGACAGTGCGATCGCCACCAGCACGCCGTAGAGCACGCCGAAGCCCAGGACCGCGACCGTGGTGGCCACCGCCAGGATCAGCTCACTGCGCCGGAATCGGGCCAGCCTGCGGAACTCCGCCACGTCGATCAGCCGCAGCGCGGCGTAGACCACGAGGGCACCGAGCGCGGCCATCGGAAAATTCTCCAGTAGATCCCGCCCGGCCAGCATGACCACCAAGACCGTCGCCAGCATCACCAGCGAGTACAGCTGTGTGCGGCTGCCCACGGTATCGCCCAGCGCGGTGCGGCTGCCGCTGGAACTGACCGGAAAACCCTGTGTGACACCGGTTGTCAGGTTGCACATACCCAACGCCCGCAGTTCGGCATTGGCGTCGATGGTCTCGCCCTTGCGCGCCGCGAAGGTGCGCGCCGTCAAGGCGTTGTCCGAGAATGCGACCACCGCAATGCCGACCGCCGGAATCACCAACCCCACCAACTCCGTCATCGACACCGGCGGAAGGGCAGGTTTGGGCAAGCCGGCCGGGATGCCACCGACTACCCGAATCCCCTTGTCCGCCAAGGAGAACAGCCACACCACCGCGGTGGCGGCCAGCACCGCGACCAGGGGGCCGGGAAACCTCGGGGAGATCCGGTACAGCACCAGCAGCAGTACCAGCACCGTGACCGACAACACCAAGGTCGGGACGTGCATAGATCCCAGGCCGGAGACGAACGAGCGGATCTGGTCGACGAACTCGTCGCCGGTGACGTCGACACCGGTCACCTTGCCGAGCTGGCCGCTGATCATGATGACGGCCACTCCGGTCATGTAACCGACGAGCACGGGACGCGACAGCAGGTCGGCCAGGAAGCCCAGCCCACACAGCCCGGCCAGCAGACAGATCGCGCCGACCAGCAGCGCCAGCACCGCCGACATCGCGGCGTATCGGGCCGGGTCGCCGATGACCAGCGGAGCCAACGCCGTGGCGGTCATCAATGCCGTGGTGGACTCCGGACCGACCGACAGTTGCCGCGACGACCCGAACAGCGCATAGACGGCCATCGGGACCAGCGCGGCCCACAAGCCGGCGACCGGCGGCAGGCCGGCCACCGTCGCGTAGGCCATCACCTGCGGCACCAGGTATGCCGCGACCGTCACCCCGGCCAGGACATCGCCGCGTAGCCAGGACCGCTGATAGCCGGTGAACTGCCCCAGCCCGGGGACCCACGTTTGGCGTGCGCGACCAACGCTCATGGTGTTCAGTCAACACTCGTGACCCTGCTCAGTTGGAAATATGTCGAGACCCGCACCGACGACGACTTCGTCGTCGCGCCCGGAGAACGGCTCAATTGGTCGAGCACCATCGGCATCGGGGCCCAGCACGTGGTGGCGATGTTCGGCGCCACGTTCCTGGTCCCGGTGCTCACCGGCTTTCCGCCCGCCACCACGCTGTTGTTCTCCGGCGTCGGCACCATCCTGTTCCTGATCATCACCGGCAACCGGTTGCCGAGTTACCTGGGGTCGAGTTTCTCCGTGATCGCCCCGGTGACCGCCGCAGTCGCCTCCCACGGAACCGGAAGCGCGCTCGGCGGTTTGATCGCCGTCGGGCTGCTGTTGATCCTCATCGGCGTCGTAGTGCACCTGGTCGGCACCCACTGGATCGACGTCGCGCTACCGCCGATCGTGACCGGCGCGATCGTCGCGCTGATCGGCTTCAACCTCGCCCCGGCGGCCAAGTCCAACTTCGAGAAGGGTCCACTGGTCGGTCTGGTGACGCTGGTGCTGCTGGTCGCCACGCTGGCCTTCTTCAAGGGCCTGATCGGCAGGCTGGCGATCTTCGGCGCGGTGCTGATCGGCTACCTGCTGGCACTCGTCCTCGGCGACGTCGACACCGCGGCGATTGCGGCCGCACCGTGGCTGGGGCTCCCCGAGTTCCACACGCCGGAGTTCAGTCTGGCTGTGCTGCCGCTGTTTCTGCCCGCGGTGATCGCCCTGGTCGCCGAGAACATCGGGCACGTCAAGTCGGTGGGCCAGATGACCGGCACCGACCTCGACCCGATGATCGGCCGGGCGCTCGCCGCCGACGGAGTGGCCACCGTGCTGGCCGGCGCCGGCGGCGGTTCGGCCACCACCACCTACGCCGAGAACATCGGGGTGATGGCCGCCACCCGCGTCTACTCGACCGCGGCCTACTGGGTCGCCGCTGCGGTGGCGATCGCTTTGTCGTTGTGTCCCAAGGTCGGCGCGGCGATCTCGGCCATCCCGCCGGGCGTGCTGGGTGGGGCGACCATCGTGCTCTACGGCCTGGTCGGCATCCTGGGTGTGCGGATCTGGCTGACCAACCACGTGGACTTCTCCAAGCCGATCAATCAGATGACGGCGGCCATCCCGCTGATCATCGGGATCGCCGACTTCACGTGGCAGCTGGGCTCACTGACGTTCACCGGGATCGCGCTGGGCTCGATCGCAGCCCTGCTGGTCTTTCACGGCATGCGATTGTTGGAGTACCTCGGCGACCTGACCCGGCCTAGGAACCCAGCGCGTTGACCACCCGGGAGAACATCGAAGGCAACGCCGCCGACGCCGGGGTGATGCAGGTCCGTACCGGGCCGAAACCGCTGCCGTGCAACAGGGCTGCGGTGAGCAACCGGTACCGGCGGGTCATCGCCCGCCACTGCCGGTCGTAGTCGCCCGGACGGTCGGCTCTCACACATCCGACGAGAAGTTCGGCCGCACCGAAGGCCAGACCCATCCCCTCCCCGGTCAGCGCGTCCACGTAACCGGCCGCGTCACCGACCAACAGCACCCGGCCGGCACTCCGGTTGCGCACCTTCTGCCGCAGCGGTCCGGCGGCCCGGTCATGGCCGTGCTCAAGGCCGTTGATCCGCTCAGCCAACGTCGGGAATGCCGCCAGGTGTTCATCGAATCCGCCGCGCACCGAGGTCAGGATCGCCACGCCGACACAACGCTCACCGACCGGCGTCACGTAGGCCTCGGCATCGGGACCCCAATACACCTCGACACAATCGGACCACGGAGCGATCTGGACATGGCGCCGGATCCCCCAGCGCCGTCGCCTACCCTCGCCGGCGCTGAGGCCGAGCGAGCGGCGGATCGGTGAATGCAGACCGTCGGCGGCCGCCAGGTAGCGGGCCCGAAAACCGGCTGCGCTCACCGAGGTCGAGTCCTGGGATACCGGACCGACCTCACCTTGGACCACGCGAACGCCGGCCGAGGCCGCCGCCGCGGAAAGTGCGGCGTGCAGCACGGTACGGCGCACCCCGCGGCCGGCGCCGTCGCGGAACCGGGCCTCGGCGGTGCGGTGCCCGTCCAGGTAGCGGATGCCGTAAAAGGATTTGTAGGCGCCGCCGTCGATCTCCGCACCCAGCCGCTGCAACTGCCGCACCGAGTGCGGCATCAGCCCCTCGCCGCAGGCCTTGTCGATCGGACCCTGCCGGCGCTCCACCACCACCGCCTCGAGCCCGGCGCGCGCCGCATGCACCGCGGTGGCCAGCCCGGCCGGGCCGCCGCCTGCGACGAGCAGATCGATCACGTCAAGCCTTGCAGCGCTTCGTTTTCCACTCGGATCCGGGTCCGTAACAGCGCGGCGTTGGCCATGGTGAACAGCACGGCGGTGATCCAGGCGCCGCCGGCCAACGGCAACGCGGCACCTTCGGTGACCACCGCGACGTAGTTCGGGTGCGGCAACACCCGGTACGGTCCGTCGACGACGCGACTGGCGCCGGGGACCACCACGACCCTGGTGTTCCACTGCTTGCCCAGCGTGGTGATGCACCACCAGCGCAGCGCCTGGGCGGCGAGCACGACCGCCAGCATGATCCGGCCGAGGATCGGCGGCGGCCTACGCTTGCGGGCCTCCAGCACCGAGCCGACCAGCAGCGCGGTGTGCAACGCCACCATCGCCGGGTAGTGGCCGGCCCCGAATTCCTTGCCGCCCTGGGCGATACTCCACCGCAGGTTGCGCTTGGACACCACCAGTTCGAGGACCCGCTCGGCGGCGACGAGGACGATCAGTGCGGTGAATCGCTTGGCCGTCATCAGCGCCAACGCAGCAGGACGAGTTCCGAGCAGAAGCCTGGGCCCATGGCCATCATCACCCCGGGTGTGTCCGATTCCGGCCGCTTGCAGATGGTTTCGCGCAGCACGTGCAGTACCGAGGATGACGACAGGTTGCCGACGTCGGCCAGCGACTGCCAGGTCAGGTCCAGTGCATCCTCGGGCAATCCGAGGGTTTCGATGATCGCCTCGATCACCTTCGGGCCACCAGGATGACTCACCCAGGCGGATACGTCGTCGACGGAAAGGCCGTGGTCGCCGAGGAATCCGGCGACGTCGTCACCGAGGTAGCGGCCCACGAAGCCGGGGACTTCGGCGCTGAGCACGATCTCGAATCCATCGGAACCGATGTCCCAGCCCATGGCGTGCAACGAATCCGGGTAAAGGTGACTGCGTGAGTCGAGCACATCAGGTCCGGTCGGGTTGAGCTTTCGGGCGCGTTGTTCGCCGACCGCCACCACCGCGGCGGCTCCGTCGCCGAACAGCGCGCCGGCCACCAGCGTCGGCATCGCGGGATTGTGTTTGCGGGTCAGCGAACACAATTCGACCGAGACCAGAACTGCCACCTTGTCGGGCGCGCCCCGCAGATAATCGTTGAGTCGGGCGATGCCTGCGGCACCGGCCACGCAACCCAGGCCGAAGATCGGGATGCGGCGAACGTCGGGCCGTAAACCAAGCCGTCCGGCGATGCGGGCATCCAGCGACGGGACCGCGGCGCCGGTGACGGTGGTGGTGACGATCAGATCGACGTCCTGGGGCCGCAGACCCGCCTCATCCAGGGCCCCGGACAGGGCGGCGCAGCCGAGTTCGGTGGCATGCTCGATGAACAGGCTGTTGCTCTGACCGAAATCGTCGAGTCCGGCGTATTGCTCGAGCGGCAGGACCAGATATCTGCTGTTTACTTTCGCGCTCTTGTGCAGGGCCCGCACCACGTCTTCGGCCTCGGCGTATCCCGGCAGTTCCAGCAATGCACTGGTGACCTGGTCCTGGGTGTACCGATGCGGAGGCAGTACGGCATGGACGCCGGCAATCGTGCTGTGACTGGGCATTCTGGCGACGTTAATTCCCATACCCGTAATACGGGGCCCTACCCTCGATGGTTCAACCGCGGTGGCGTTTGTCGCGGGCCGGCACACCGTTGGGCCCCTCGATCGAGTTGGCGTACGTGCCGACGGTGAACGCGATCGCCGGTCCCATGATCCCCAGCGCATGCGCATCGACGTTGTCGATCGTGTCGCGGCGGGTGTGATAGTTGGGATCGAAGGCCACCTTCGCCCGGCCGCCCCACAACCGGGCCTGCACCTCGGTCTTGCGTTGCGACGACCCCGTGGTGGCGCCGCCGATCGGTACTCCGGCCTGCAGGAACGGGTGATAGTCGGTATTCGCGCTGATCGGCATGTCCGCGGGCCGGGCCCCGGCCAGGTTGAGATAGCCGGCCATGGTCCGCTCGATGCCTGCCGAGCCCTCGGGCATCTGCTTGGGATCGGTGGCCTGGCCGGACTGGTCACCGTCATACGTGAAGAACCCGGCGTTGGGCGAGCCGACCATGTCGAAGTTCAGATACAGCGCGAGATCGTCGAGTTGGTCCAGCGGCAGGCCGCGCACATACTGCGTCGAACCGTCCAGCCCCATTTCCTCGGCACCCCAGAACGCGAACCGCACCGCGTTGGCCACCTTTGGCGAACTGCCCAGCTGCAGCGCCGTTTCCAGCACGGCCGCCACCCCGGACCCGTTGTCGTTGATGCCCGGTCCCCCACCGATGCTGTCCAGGTGCGCGCCCACGAGCACCACGTCCGACGCCGATCCGGTCTTGGTCTGCGCGGTCACGTTGCGAGATTTGACCATCTCGGCCTTGCCGTCGAGAGTCAGCCGAACCGGCGCGCTCGTGCGGCGCAGCGCGGCATCCGCGTTCTCGTCGATGACACCGACCGGGACGGTGAGTTCGCGGTAATAGCCGGTGCTGAACAAGCCGCCCGGTGCCGGCTGGTGCCCGCTGTTGACCACGAGCAGGCCCACCGCGCCCTTGGCCAGCGCGGTGTTCTGTTTCGTCACAACCGAACACCCCGTGTCGTCGACGACGGCGATGGCGCCGGAGATGTCGAGTGACCCATAGTCGGTGGCCGCGCATCCGGACGGCTTGCCCGGGCGCAGCGTCGGGGCGTTCAGCCCGCCGGGGGCCGTCGTCACCAGCATCGACGCCTGGTCCACCCGGTAATTGGTCCCGGACACGGTCAGTGCGGGATTCCCCCCGCGCATCGTGCCCATCCGCTCAAACTCCGGAGTCTGAACGTCGAAACCTTTGTCCCGCAGCACTTCTGCGACATACTCGACGCTGGCATCATATCCGGGGCTGCCGACCGCCCGGTTCCCGTCATGACTGTCGGCGATCTCCTGGAGCTTGCGCAGGTGGGTGAACATGGCGTCGACGGTGATCGCGCCGGCCAGTTCCTGCGGATCGACAGACTTGGCCGACGGCTGCGCCGAACATCCCGCCAGCGCGGCGCCGAGCAATATGACAGCAGCGAGTCGACGCGCCGTCACTGCGCGGTGATCTGGTGGCGCGTGCGGTCCGAACGAACCGGTAAACCGTTCCGGCCTCGCTGATCTTGGGCGTACACCCCGACAGCAAATGCGACTCCCCCACCATGTATCTGCAACGCGTCCCGATTCACGTGGTCAAGGGTATCGGTGTTCTTGTGGTAGTTCGGGTCGAACGGCTGATCCGCCTCGCCGGCCCACAACTTGGCCTCCTCGGCATTCATCTTGTCCTCGGCACCGGAGAACAACCCGCCGGCGGGAACACCCGCCATGGTGAAGCCGTCGTAGTCGGATCGCCCGTCAAAGCTGGTGTCACGCGGTGTCTTTCCGGCATCTTCCAGATATGCCGCCAGCGTGCGCTCGATTCCCGCCGAGCCCTCGGGGACCCGGGGACGACCCTGCTCGTCCAGCGGTGCGGACTGGTCACCGTCGTAGGTGAAGTAGCCCGCGTTGGGCGAGCCGAGCATGTCGAAGTTCAGGTACATGGCAATGTCCTTGAGCGCTTCGGTGTCCAGGGATTCGACGTAGTTGGTCGAACCCAGCAAACCCTCTTCCTCGGCTCCCCAGAATCCGAACCGCACCGCGTTGGCCACCTGCGGCGAATCGCCCAGCTGCAAGGCGGTTTCCAGCACCGCGGCCACACCGGATCCGTTGTCGTTGATGCCGGGGCCTTCCGGAACGCTGTCGAGATGGGCGCCGACCATCACCACGTCCGACGTCGAACCGGTCTTGGTCTGGGCGATGACGTTGCGGGTGTGCTCGACGCGCACGCCTGCGACGAGCTTCAGTGTGGTGGGCCCGGGCGCGCCCCGCAGCCTGGCACCCTCGTCTTTGGTCACGCTGACCACCGGGATCTTGACGTCGGTGGTGCGGCCCAGGGTGCCGCCCATCTTCTCGTCGTTGTTGGTGTTGACGACGATCATCGCGACCGCACCGCGCTCAGCGGCGGCAGCCTGCTTGTCCGCAAAAGGGCAGGCGCCACGGTCCACCAGCACGACCGCGCCGGCTACCGGAAGCCCGTCGTAGTCGGCGGCCTGACACCCGGGGGTGTCCTCGACCTTGGCCGGAACCAGGGGCGCGGACACGCCTTCCTGCGGGGTGCCGATGGTGAATTCCAGCGGCTTGGCGGTGACGGCCTGGCCACCGACAGTGACCTGCGGATCCTCGGCGAACGGCAGTCGCACCTCGAACTCCGGCGTTTCTACGTCAAAGCCCTTGTCGCGCAGTGCGCTGGCCACGTAGTCCACACTCGCGTCGTACCCCGGACTGCCCAGCGCCCGGTTGCCATTGTTGGCGTTGGCAATGTCCTGAAGCTTGCTCAGATGCCCCATCATGGCGTCGGCACTGACCCGCTCACGCAACTCCTCGGCGAACTGCACCGCCGCCGGCGCGGATTCCCGGGACTGCTGCCCGTCGGTCTGTAGTTCGGTCTTTGCATCACAGCCGGCCAGCCCCACGGTCAGCGCCAGCGCGCCGAGTACGGCCCCCGTCGAAGTACGTCGCATTGCACCCACGGTAGCGGCTCCCCCGATCAGCCCGGCCAATAAATCGGTTGCCTGGGGATTTGCTGTGATGGCAGGGTGTTCCCCGGCGCCGGCAGGGAGCAGGCCGAGCGGGGTACCGCAACGTTTCTGCGTGTTACCGGCGGCGCCATGGCACAGGAATGAAAAACCTGGGGTTCGAATCCCTACTGCAATCCCGGTGCCGTCGCCGGAATCGCGCCATCAGTGGCCTTGCGGCCCACACCCGCCGGTACGGGGGTGTGGCGCCCCGCCTCCGTTGGTGCCCGGCGACGGTATCCCTTTGCCGCACAGACACATACACCGGAAGGAGGACACGACATGGGTATTTTCACGTTCAACCGAATCACGGTTTCCGCAGGCCAGTGCGCATTGGAGTACCGCGACGGCACGTTGGGTCGTGTCCTGTCCCCAGGGCGCCACCGCATTGATGTGGCGGCCTCGGTCGTGCGTGTCGAGATGCGCGAGCAGGTGCTGACGCTGGCACCGCAGGAGGTGCTGACCTCGGATGCGGTGACGCTGCGCATCACCGTCGCGCTGCAGTTCAAGGTGAGCGACGCCGTGGCCTACGTGGAGGCGGCGGCCGATCCGATGGCCTCGGTGTACCTGGCCGCGCAGATCGCCCTGCGCGACCTCGCGGCCGCGGTCACCGCCGATGAGGTGATGCAGCGCGGCAACCGCATTGATGCCGACGCGATCGCCGCAGCGGCGCGAACCGCCGGAGCCCGCACCGGCGTCGAGGTGATCGGGGCCTTCGTCAAGGACGTGATCGTCCCGGCCGAGATCCGCGCCGCGGCACTGCAGCTGGCGACGGCGAAGGCCACCGGTGCGGCCAAGCTGGAAGCCGCCCGCGCCGAGACCGCCGCGCTGCGGGCACGGGCCAACGCCGCCAAGCTGCTGGACGCTCACCCGGCGCTGGCCCAGCTGCAGCTGGTCGAGCGCATGCCGTACGGGTCCAAGGTGGTCCTGGCCATGGGCGGCACCGCGGATGTGGCGTCTGACCCGGAGTGATTCCGGGTCAGGCGTCACGCCTGTTCAGCACCACCGCGGCAGCCACGAACGCCACCGCGACCCATACCAGGAAATAGACGAGCGAGCCCAACTCGCCCCACCGCATGACATACGTCGGGAACAGCCAGTCGACGTGCAGGAACGTGAACATGTTGGCGAACGGCAACCATGGCCCCGTTCGCGGGCCTGAGTTGGGCATGTTCCCCAGCAGTGGCTCGGCCACCAGCGGCCACAGCAGCAGCACCGCGACCGCACCGGCCGCGAATCGCACCAACGCACCGACGGCCACCCCGAGCACCGCGGCCAGCGCGGCGTACAACGCGAACCCGCCGGCCACCCGCCACGTCGCCGGGTTGGCCATCGACAGCTGGGTTCCCACCACCGGATCGGCCACCATCCGGGCCACCAGTACCGAGGCCAGCACCATGACCACCGCACACACCGAGGAGAACGCCGCGCACACCACGGCTTTCGCGGTCAGCACCTGCGTGCGGTGGGGCGTGGCAAGCAAGGTGGTGCGGATCAGCCCGCTGCGGTATTCGCCGGTCATCGTCATCGAGGACAGCACCATCAAGACCGGAACCCCGAACACCGCGACGCCGAGTGCGGCCTTGGCCGGGGACAGCCCGGAGTAGGGATGCGCGCTCATGCCCTGCATCGCGGCCACGCCGAGGCTGAGCACCGCCACCCCGACGGTCGACCACAGCGAGGAGCGGGTCGTCGACAGTTTGATTCGCTCCGCGTCCAGCGCGGCCAGCGCGCTCATTTCTGAACCGCCCGGTAGTCGACCACGTCGTCGGTGAGTTTCAGATACGCCTCCTCCAGCGAGGCCTGCCGCTGGCTCAACTCGTGCAGGGTGATGGCGTTGCGCGCGGCGAGGTCACCGATCACCTCGATCGCCGCGCCGTGCACGGCCAGGGCGTCACCGTCGGCGGCGGCCTCCACCTCGAAACCGGCATCGGTGAGAACCTCACGCAGCGTCTCCAGTTGCGGGCTGCGCACCCGCACGGCATCGGCGGAGGTGCCGCTGACGAACTCATTCACCGTGGTCGAGGTGATCAGCTTGCCCTGCCCGATCACCACCAGCCGGTCGGCGGTGTTGGCCATCTCGGCCAGCAGGTGACTGGACACGAACACCGTGCGGCCTTCGGCGGCCAGGCTGCGCATGAGGGTGCGCACCCAATGGATGCCCTCGGGGTCCAGTCCGTTGACCGGTTCGTCGAACAGCAGCACCGGCGGATCGCCCAGCAGCGCGGCGGCGATTCCCAGGCGCTGGCTCATACCGAGCGACAGCGTTCCGGCATTGCGCTCGGCCACCGACGTCAGCCCGACCATCTCGAGCACCTCATCCACCCTGACCGCCGGAATCCGGTTGGCCGCCGCGATCCAGCGTAGGTGGTTGCGGGCCGAGCGATTCGGATGGACCTGCCGCGCGTCGAGCAGAGCCCCGACGGTGCGCAGCGGATCATGCAGTTCGCGGTATCGCTTGCCGTCGATGGTCGCGGTCCCGGTAGTGGGATGGTCCAGACCCAGGATCAACCGCATCGTGGTGGTCTTGCCCGCGCCATTGGGCCCGAGAAAGCCGGTCACCACCCCGGGTTCGACGGTGAACGTCAGATCGTCGACAGCTCGGTGGGATCCATAGAGTTTTGTCAGCCCGGTGAGTTCGATCATCACCGCCATCATTGCAGGCGGTGTTGTTCTGACTGCTCAGGTTGAGTTCACCACCAGGTCGGCGACCGCCCGCATGCCCGCGGCGTTGGGGTGCAGCGGCGCGGGCCGGCCCGGCCAGGGCAGACCGGGCCGCGTGGTCCACGGCTCGGTCGACCAGGCGTGATGTGCCACGCTGGCCTGCGCGGCGCGAACCCATCCGCAACCCGTCTGGGCGGCCGCCTCTCCGGTGAGGCGTTCCAGCTCACTCGCGACGTGTCGGCCAAGTGCGGCATCTGCCTCTGACAGGCCCGTGGCCGCGGCGCCTTCCGGCGGAAGCAGCGTGAGGTAGTCGACGAACAACACCCGGGCGCGAGGAGCGCGGTGCCGGATCTCGTGGCCCACCGCCACCAGCGAGCCCGCCACCTCTGTCAGCGCGGCTTCCCGCGCATCGGGATCCAGCAGGCCGCGCAGGAACGACCCCAGCAGCGGCACGCACCGGGTGAAGCGTGGCAACGATGCCGCCATCAACTGGGGCACGTAACCGGCATCGTTCCCGCCGATCGTGACCGTCACCAGCGCTTCGGAGCCGTCGAGCGCGTCGATCTGGGGTGCCGCGCCGTTCTGCCGGTCACGCAACACATGTGCGGTGGTGGCCCCGGAGTACGTCACGTCCACCAGGTCCAGCCCGAGGCGGGCCGCCACCAGATGCGGGTAGTTGCGGGCGGAGCGGCCCGCCTGCCACGGCGCTCCCTCGGCCGACGGTTTGATCCCCGGCCCGGCAGCCATCGAACTGCCGAGGGCCACATACCGTTTCACACCGATCCCTCCTGTTGACCCTGCGTCCAAGGCGCAAAAGTGCGAGTAGACAACGCCATCACCGCAGAGTCAACGCCGAGTCACAGTGCAGGACTCGACGCCTGCGCCCAGAACCGCTTCGGGATCCGGCCGGCCTGACGGGCCAGGTATCCGGCGGTGACGGCGGCCGACATCGCGGCGGCCATGGTCGGCGGGTCGGAAGCCCGGGTGACGGCGGTGGCCAGCAGTACTGCGTCACAACCCAGTTCCATCGCCATCGCGGCGTCAGAGGCTGTGCCGATGCCGGCGTCGAGCACCACCGGCACCCCGGCCCGCTCGACGATCATCTCGATGTTGTGTGGGTTGGAGATGCCCAGCCCGGTCCCGATCGGCGAGCCGAGCGGCATGACGGCGGCACACCCGGCGTCCTCCAACCGGCGGGCCAGCACCGGGTCGTCGTTGGTGTAGGGCAGCACGATGAATCCGTCATCGACCAATTGCTCTGCGGCCTTGACCAATTCGATGGCGTCGGGCAACAGGGTGCGCTCGTCGGCGATGACCTCCAGTTTGATCATGTCGGTACCGAGCGCCTCACGGGCCAGTTGCGCGGTCAGCACGGCCTCGGCCGCACCGCGACAGCCCGCGGTGTTGGGCAGCGCGGCGATGCCGAGCCGGTTGAGCAGGTCAAGCACTCCGGTGCCGGTCTCGGCGTCCACCCGCCGCATCGCCACGGTCGTCAACTCTGTTCCCGAGGCCACCAGAGCCTCTTCCAGCACAGCCAGATTCGGCGCGCCGCCGGTGCCCATGATCAGCCGCGAGCCGAATTCCCGGCCGCCGATCTTCAAGACAGAGTCAGCCACCCTGCACCGCCGTCACGACCTCCACCCGCGCACCGTCGGACAGCGTCCGGTCCCATTCCGCGCGGGGCAGCACCGTCCAGTCCAGTGCGACGGCGATGCCCTTGTCCGGGAAGCCCCGGGTTTCCAGCAGCCCCTCGATGGTGGTCTGCTCGTCCACCTCGAGCGTTTCGTTGTTGACCGTGATGGTGATCATTTCGCTCCCACGCTCACCTCGAGTTCAGCCGCGATCCGCTCAGCGGTCCACGGCGCCAACAGAAATCCGTTCCGGCCGTGCCCGGCGGCCACCAGCGTGCGCTCGTCGACACGCTCGACGAGCGGCAGCCCGTCGGGCGTCATGGGGCGCAGCCCGGCGGCGGTCTCGGCGAGCTCGTACTCACCCAGGGCGGGCATCACGGCGCAGGCGTCCTCCAGCAGGTCGCGTACCCCGCTCACCACCGGCGCGGTGTCGCGGCCGTGCTCGTACTGGGTGGCGCCGACCACGACACCGTCGGCGCGCGGCACCAGATACACCGGCCGGCCGTGCACGCGGGCCCGGATCACCCGCTGCGGCACCGGCATACAGCCCTTGCGCCAGCGGAGCCGCAGCACCTCACCCTTGACCGGACGCACCGGCAGGCCGGGCAGGAGTTTCGGGGCGTCGATCCCGTTGGCGACGACGACGGCGGCAGCGTCGTCGATATCGGCCAGGTCATCGACAGGCCCGGCCCACCGCACAGCCAGCTGTTCGCAGTGCGCGGCGAGCCCGTCGACCACGGCACGGTTGTCCACGGCCAGTTCGGTGGTGGCCCGGAACCCGTGCCGGATACCTTGGGCCAGTAGGGGTTCCACGTCGCGGGCGGCGGTGGTCAGCTCGACCGGCTGCCCCTGGGCGGACAACCATTCGGCGACGGTGTGCAGGTCGGCGACATCGGCCCGGTCGACGGCGACGACGAGCGACTCGCGTGCGGTCACCACCTCTGGCGCCAGCCCCTCGAGAAACCCCGAGTGCCACAGTTTCAGCGATTCCAGGCCGATCTGCAGTATCTGTTCCTCGCCCGGCCAGCCTTCGCTGTGCGGGGCCAACATGCCGCCGGCCACCCACGACGCGCCGCGTTCGGGCGTGCAGTGCAGCCGCACGGTCCAGCCGTCCAGCGCCGCCCGCCGTGCGACAGACAGCCCGATGACACCGCCGCCGATGACGGCCAGAGTTCGCGCCATACCCGCTCCCTTCGCCGGCATGACCCGGATCAGGTGTGACGGTCAGGGCCGGTCCGGATGCCCACTCTCAGCCCCTCGTCCCAGGGACTCCCGTATTGCCAGTCCAGGGTACTCGGGCGGCACCGGCTACCGTCGCGGTGTGGAATCACCCGTCGACCGTCTGCAGCGCGCCACCCTCTACCTGTGCACCGACGCCCGCCGGGAGCGTGGTGACCTGGCCGAATTCGCCGACGCCGCGCTGGCCGGCGGCGTGGATCTGATCCAGCTGCGGGACAAGGGCTCGGCCGGGGAGAAGCAGTTCGGCCCGCTGGAGGCGCGCCAGGAGCTCGAGGCGCTGGAGATCCTGGCCGACGCGGCCCGGCGCCATGGTGCGTTGCTGGCGGTCAACGATCGGGCCGACATCGCCCTGGCCGCCGGGGCCGACGTGCTGCACCTCGGCCAGGACGATCTGCCGCTGGACGTCGCCCGCGGCATCATCGGCGAGCGTCCGGTGATCGGCCGCTCCACTCACGACGCCGGGCAGGCCGCAGCCGCCATCGATGAGCCGGTCGACTACTTCTGTGTCGGCCCGTGCTGGCCCACCCCGACCAAGCCCGGCCGGTCGGCTCCGGGTCTGGACTTGGTGCGCTCGACGGCCGCGCGGAATCCGGCCAAGCCGTGGTTCGCGATCGGCGGGATCGATCAGCAGCGACTGCCCGAGGTGCTCGATGCTGGAGCCCGGCGCATCGTGGTGGTCCGCGCGATCACCGCCGCCGAGGATCCCCAGGCCGCGGCCGAAGGGCTGAAGGCTGCCGTCAGCGCGGCGGGTTGAGTTCCAGCGGCAGGGTCGCCGTCACCGCGCGCAGCTGCTCCCAGCTCGCGGCGAACCCGGGGTGCAGCGGCAACGCGGCCACCTCGTCCTCGGCCACCCAGCGCAACTCGGAGCTCTCCCGGTTGGGGACGGTCTCCAGCGGTGCGGGCACGTCGGCGATCACGGTCGTATAGGACCAGTGCGTGCCGCCGATCCCGGCCACCTCGGCCGTCACCACGGTGGTGCGCACGGTGAGTTGCTCGGCCGTCACCCCGGCTTCCTCGTGGGCCTCCCGGACCGCGGCCTGCTCGGCGGTCTCGTGACTGTCGCGCGCGCCTCCCGGCAACGCCCAGGTTCCACCTTGATGACTCCACGGGGCGCGGTGTTGCAACAGCACTGCGGCCGATCCGCCCGGCCACGGTGCCCGCAGCAGCAAGCCGGCCGCGCCGTGGCGCCCCCAATAGCGGGCGCCGTTGTCGGAGAACACCCAGCCGTCACCGTCGCCACGCACCCGTACAGGATAAGGAACGTCGGCAGATTCGGTGCGGCCCGATTTCTCCGCGAGCCTAAGCGCGGCGCTCTTAGAATTTTTTTATAGTGGTGGCACGCCCCGTTTTTGCACCGAAACTAAATGAGGTCCGTGCGCAGGTGACTGTGGAGTTGGCACATCCCTCGACCGAACCGCTCGCGTCCCGGTCGCCGACCACTCCTGCCCATCCCCGTTGGTGGTTTCTGTGGACCACTCCCGGACGCATCCTGACGATCGGCCTCGTGTTGTCGACGCTCGTGCTCGCCAGTGCGTTCGCGACGTCCACCACGATCAACGACCGCCAGCAGGCGTTGACCACGGTCCTCGACCACACCGAGCCGCTGGCGTTCGCGGCCGGCCAGCTCTACACCACGCTGTCGGTGGCCGACGCCGCCGCGGCCACGGCCTTCATCGCCGGCGCCGAGCCCCGCGATGTGCGGCAGCGGTACGAGCAGGCCATCACCGACGCCTCGGTGGCGGTGACGCGGGCATCGAGCGGACTGACCGACGAGACCCTGGTTCAGCTGCTCGGCCGGATCAACGCTCGGCTCGCCGTCTACACAGGCCTGGTGGAAACCGCGCGCACCAACAACCGCGCGGGCAACCCCGTCGGCTCGTCATACCTGTCGGAGGCCTCGGCCCTGATGCAGTCGCAGATCCTGCCCGACGCACAACGCCTGTACGAGGAGACCTCGGCGCGGGTCGACGCCGAGACGACGGCGTCCACCCGGATCCCGGCCGCCGTGATGCTGGTGGTGCTGGCCACGCTGATGTTCGGCGCGTTCGCCAACCGCTGGCTGGCCCGGCGCACCCGGCGCCGGGTGAACATCGGTTTCGTGGCCGGCGGTATGGCCGTGCTGATCATGCTGATCTGGGTGACCACGGCGCTGGTGATCTCGACGTCCGACAGCCGCAGCGCCAAGGACACCGCCGCCGAATCCCTCAAGACCGTGACCAACCTGGCCATCACCGCCCAGCAGGCCCGGGCCGACGAGACGCTGGCGCTGATCCGGCGCGGCGACGAGAACCTGCGCAAGCAGTCCTATTACCAGCGCATCGACGCCATGCAGCAGCAGCTCGCGCAGTATCTGGCCCGCGACAGCGGCATCGACAAGAGCGATCTGACGGGCGCCGAAGACCTGCTCACCAAGTGGCGAGCGGCCGATGACCGGATCAACGCCTACATCGCGGTGGGCAACTACCAGGCCGCGACGCAGGTGGCGCTGGGCACCGGCGAGGACGATTCCACATCGGCCTTCGACAAGCTCGACAGCGCGTTGTCCAAGGGCATCGAACAGAGCCGCAGCCAGTTGCGCAATGACATCGCCAACGCCCGCCGGGTGCTGTCCGGCGCGACCGTGGGTGCCGCCCTGCTCAGTGTGGCCGCGGCGCTGGCGGTGGCGCTGGGATTGTGGCCTCGACTCAGTGAGTACAGATGATGGGAACGATGAAGAAAGCGTTGGCCGTCCTGACGGCCGCCCTGGCGGTGGCCGGGTGCAGTCAGAGCGCACCGGCCTTGACGCTGCCGACGATGACGCTGGCGCCGCCCAGCCCGGCCGGCATGCAGGAACTCGCGCCCCAACCGGTGCGGGTACCGGAGCCCGAGACCGACGAATGCAACCGCACCGCGAGTCTGCGGCCGTTCAGCAACAAGGCCGACGCCGATGCTGCGGTGGCCAAGATCCGCGACCGCGGACGCCTGGTGGTCGGGTTGGACATCGGCAGCAATCTGTTCTCGTTCCGGGACCCGATCACCGGCCAGATCAACGGATTCGACGTGGACATCGCCGGGGAGGTCGCGCGCGACATCTTCGGCACGCCGTCCCAGGTCGAGTACCGCATCCTGTCCTCGGCCGACCGCATCACCGCGCTGCAGAACAACCAGGTGGACATCGTGGTCAAGACCATGACGATCACGTGTGAGCGCCGCAAAGAGGTGAACTTCTCCACGGTGTATTTCATGGCGCACCAACGCATCCTGGCCGCGCGCGACTCCAACATCTCGCAGGCCTCCGACCTCTCCGGCAAGCGGGTGTGCGTGGTGGACGGCACCACGTCGCTCAAGCGGATCCAGCAGATCAGCCCGTCGCCGATCATCGTGTCGGTGGTGACGTGGGCCGACTGCCTGGTGGCACTGCAGCAGCGCCAGGCGGACGCGGTCAGCACCGACGATTCGATCCTGGCCGGGCTGGTGGCCCAGGATCCGTATCTGCACATCGTCGGGCCGAGTCTCAACGAGGAGCCCTACGGCATCGGCTTGAACCTGCAAAACACGCCGCTGGTCCGCGTCGTGAACGCGACGCTGGAACGCATCCGCCGCGACGGCACCTGGAACACGCTGTACCGCAAGTGGTTGACGGTCCTGGGTCCGGCTCCGGCACCCCCGGTCGCGAGGTATGTCGACTGATGAAGAAACCTGACGACGCCGATCTACCGGAGACCCCCGACACCGCGGGTGGTCCCGGGACACAGCCGGCGAGCCTGGAAGACCTCGACATGGACTCGCAGTCGACGATGCGACCGATGGCGACCCAGGCGGTGTTCCGGCCGGAGTTCGACGATTCCGATGACGGGCCGTTCGGCGGCACCGATACCGAGCCGCAGAACCTCGCCACGATCGCCACCCGGACGTTGTCACCGATCCGCAGGTTGGGCGGCGGGCTGGTGGAGATCCCGCGGGTGCCCGAGCGGGATCCGTTGACGGCGTTGATGACCAATCCGGTGGTGGCCGAACAGAAGCGGTTTTGCTGGAACTGCGGCAAGCCGGTCGGCCGGTCGTCCTCCGACGGTCATGCCCTGTCGGAAGGCTGGTGCCCGCACTGCGGCAGCGCGTACTCGTTCCTGCCGCAGCTGTCGCCTGGCGAGATCGTCGCCGACCAGTACGAGATCAAGGGCTGTATCGCCCACGGTGGACTGGGCTGGGTGTATCTGGCTTTCGACCACAACGTGAACGAACGCCCTGTCGTGCTCAAAGGTCTGGTGCATTCCGGTGATGCGGAGGCGCAGGCGATCGCCATGGCCGAGCGCCAGTTCCTGGCCGAGGTGACGCATCCGGGGATCGTCAAGATCTACAACTTCGTCGAGCACGACGACAAGCACGGCAACCCGGTCGGCTACATCGTGATGGAGTACGTCGGCGGGACATCGCTGAAGCAGGCCAGGGGTACCAAGCTTCCGGTGGCCGAGGCGATCGGCTACATGCTGGAGATCTTGCCCGCACTCGGCTATCTGCATTCGATCGGGCTGGCCTACAACGACCTCAAGCCCGAGAACATCATGATCACCGAGGAACAGCTCAAGCTGATCGACCTCGGTGCGGTATCGCGGCTGAACTCATACGGATACCTGTACGGCACACCGGGATTCCAGGCGCCCGAGATCGTGCGTACCGGTCCGACGGTGGCCACGGACATCTACACCGTGGGGCGCACGCTGGCCGCGCTGACGCTGAACCTGCGCACCCGACGGGGCCGCTACGTCGACGGGCTGCCGTCGGAAGACCCGGTGCTCGACACCTACGACTCGTTCGGCCGGTTCCTGCGCCGTGCCATCGACCGCGATCCTCGACGCCGGTTCAGCAGCGCCGAGGAGATGTCGTCGCAGCTGCTCGGGGTGCTGCGTGAGGTGGTGGCCGCCGACACCGGGATCCCCCGCCCGGGCCTGTCGACCGTGTTCAGCCCGTCGCGGTCGACGTTCGGAGTCGATCTGTTGGTCGCGCACACGGACGTTTACGTTGACGGGCAGGTGCATTCGGAGAAGCTGACAGCCCAGGAGATCGTGCGGGCGCTGCCCGTGCCGCTGGTGGACCGCACCGATGTCGGGGCCCCGATGCTGGTCGCCAGTGTGCTCAGCCAACCCGTGCACACCCTGGACCAGTTGCGCGCCGCGCGTCACGGCGCGATCGATTCCGAAGGCGTGGACCTGGCCGAGTCGGTGGAGCTGCCGCTGATGGAGGCGCGTGCCCTGCTCGATCTGGGCGATGTCGCCAAGGCCACGCGCAAGCTCGACGACCTGGCCACCTGGGCCGGATGGCGCTGGCAGATTGTCTGGTTCCGCGCCGTCGCCGAGATGCTCTCGGCTGACTATGACTCGGCGACAAAGCATTTCACCGAGGTGCTCGATACACTGCCCGGGGAGCTGGCGCCCAAGCTGGCATTGGCCGCAACGGCCGAACTGGCCGGCACCGCCGACGAGCTGAAGTTCTACAACACGGTATGGAGCACCGACAACGGCGTGATCTCGGCCGGCTTCGGATTGGCCCGCGCCGAGTCGGTTGCCGGAACCCGCGACAAGGCCGTCGAGACCCTCGACGAAGTTCCGCCCACCTCAAGGCATTTCACCACAGCCCGGTTGACCAGCGCGGTCACCCTGCTGTCCGGCCGGTCCACCGGGGAGATCACCGAACAGAACATCCGCGACGCGGCCCGGCGGGTGGAGGCGCTGCCGGATTCGGAGCCGCGCGTGCTGCAGATCCGGGCGCTGGTGCTGGGCACCGCGATGGACTGGCTGGCCGACAACTCGGCGAGCAGCAATCACATCCTCGGGTTCCCGTTCACCGAGCACGGTCTCAAGCTCGGTGTCGAGGCGTCGCTGCGGGCACTGGCCCGCGTCGCCCCGACCCAGTCCCACCGCTACGCACTGATCGACCTGGCCAACAGTGTGCGGCCGATGAGCACCTTCTGATTCAGACCAGCGCCGCGGCGGCCCGCGCGATCGCCAATTCCTCGTTGGTCGGCACCACCAGGACCTTTACCGGTGAGCTTTCGGCCGAGATACACCGCGCACCTTTGTCTTTCACGGTGTTGAGTTCCTCGTCGACCTCGATCCCCAGCCCGGTCAGCCCGGCCAGCGCGTCGCGGCGCACCGCGGCGTCGTTCTCCCCCACGCCCGCCGTGAAGCTGATGACATCGACGCGGCCCAGCACCGCCAGATAGGCACCGACGTACTTGCACAGCCGGTGAATGTAGACCTCGTAGGCCAATTGCGCATTGGCATCGCCGGATTCGATCCGGGCGTGCAATTTGCGGAAGTCGTTCTCGCCGCCGAGGCCACGGACCCCCGACTGCCGATTGAGCATCGCGTCGATGTCCTCGACGGCCATGCCGGCCGTGCGGGACAGGTACATGATGATGCCCGGGTCGACGTCACCGCTGCGGGTGCCCATCACCAGGCCCTCCATCGGCGTCAGGCCCATCGAGGTGTCGACGGGCCGGCCACCGGCGATCGCCGATGCCGACGCACCGTTACCCAGGTGCAGCACAATCTGATTCAGCGACTCGTAGGGCTCGCCGAGGAACGCCGCCGCCTGCTCGCTGACGTACTGGTGTGAAGTGCCGTGGAATCCGTAGCGCCGGATGCCCCACCGCTCGGCCACGTCGCGGTCGATGGCGTAGGTCGCCGCGGCCTCGGGCAGATTGTGGAAGAACGCGGTGTCGAACACCGCCACGTGTGGCAGATCGGGCAGGAGCTTGCGTGCCACTTCGATGCCGAGCAGGGCAGGCGGATTGTGCAGCGGCGCAAGCGGGGCCAGCTCTTGCACCTTGGCGATCAGCTCGCTGTCGATCAGGGTGGGCCGGTAGAAGGTCTTGCCGCCGTGCACCACCCGGTGCCCTACCGCCACCAGGCCCAGCGTGTCCAGGTGCAGGCCCTGGCCGGCCAGTTCGTCGAACGCCGCCCGCAGTGCGGCGTCGTGGTCGGGCACCTGCGCCGAGCCGATCTGCTCGATGATGCCGTCGGCCAGGAACTCACCCGAATCCGGTTTGACCACCGCATATTTCAACGATGAGGAGCCGGAGTTGACCACCAGGACCGTCATTTACACCCCTGCGCCTGAATCGCCGTGATCGCCACGGTGTTCACGATGTCCTCCACGAGCGCCCCTCGGGACAGATCGTTGACCGGCTTGTTGAGCCCCTGCAGCACCGGGCCTATCGCGATCGCGCCTGCGCTGCGCTGCACGGCCTTGTAGGTGTTGTTGCCGGTGTTGAGATCGGGGAAGATCAGCACTGTCGCGCGTCCGGCCACGGCCGAATCGGGCATCTTGGTGGCGGCCACGGACGGCTCCACCGCGGCGTCGTACTGGATCGGCCCCTCGACCAGCAGTTCGGGTTCCCGCTGCCGCACCAATTCGGTTGCGGCCCGGACCTTGTCGACGTCGGCGCCGGTGCCCGAGGTGCCCGTGGAGTAGGACAGCATGGCCACCCGCGGGTCGATGCCGAACTGCGCCGCGGTTCGTGCCGAGGAGATCGCGATGTCGGCGAGTTGCTCCGAGGTCGGATCGGGCACGATCGCGCAGTCGCCGTACGCCAGCACCTTGTCGGCCAGGCACATCAGGAAGATGCTCGACACCGTCGAGATCCCCGGCGCGGTGCGGATGATCTCGAAAGCCGGACGCACGGTGTGCGCGGTGGTGTGCGCGGCACCCGACACCATGCCGTCCACCATCTCGTTGTGCACCAGCATGGTGCCGAAGTACGAGACGTCGTGGATGATCTCGCGGGCCTGCTCGACCGTCACGCCCTTCTTGCGGCGCAACTCGGCGTACTGCTCGGCGAACTGGTCGCACAGTGCGCTGGTGCGCGGATCGAGCACCACGGCCGCGTCGATGTTCACCCCGAGTTCTGCGGCCCGGGAACGAATCTGGTTTTCCTCGCCGAGGATGGTCAGCTCGGCCACCTCGTGTTGCAGCAACCGGCCCGCGGCTTTGAGGATGCGGTCATCGGTACCTTCGGGCAGCACGATGCGCTTGCGGTCGGAGCGGGCCTGGTCGAGCAGTTGGTAGGTGAACATCTGCGGTGTGGTGACCGCGGGAATCGGGATGCTCAGCTGTGCGAGCAGATCGTTGACGTCGACGTGTTTGTCCATCAGCGCCAGCGCGGTGTCGATCTTGCGCTGCGACTTGGCGGTGACCCGGCCCCGCGCACCGGCGACCCGACTCGCGGTTTCGAAGGTTCCGTACTGTGTGGCCACGATCGGCAGCCGCAGCCCCAAGCCCTCCACCAGCGACGCGATGGCCGGATGCAGCTCGAGCCCACCGTTGAGGATGATGCAGGACAGGGACGGAAATCCTTCCGCGGCATGGGCACTCACCACGGCCAGCACCACGTCGGACCGGTCCCCGGGGGTCACCACGGCGACGCCCTCGGTCAGCCGCTCCAGCACATGCTCGGCGGTCATGCCCGCCACCAGCACACCCATCGCCTCACGCGACATCAACTCCGGGTCTCCGGCGATGAGATTGCCGTCCACCGCCACCTGCAGTTCGGCCACCGACGGCGCCACCAGCAGCGGCTCTTCAGGCAGCACGTAGGCGGGCGGACCGAGCGGTTTGAGCGCCGCGGCCACCGCGGTCAGCTGCGCGGGGTCGCACCGGTTGGCCACCACCGCCGCGGCGTGCGCATGCTGGTGGTTCAGCTCGGACAGACACACGTCGACCACGTGGGCGACCTCGTCGGGTGTGCGGTCGGCGGCCTTGACCGCGAGCACCACGGGTGCACCCAGGTTGACCGCGATCCGCGCATTCATGCTCAGCTCGCTGGGGGTCGCGACATCGGTGTAGTCGCTGCCCACGATCAGCACGGCGTCGCACTGCTCGGCCACCCGGTGGAACCGGTCGACGATGTCGGCGATGGCGACGTCGGGGTCCTCGTGCACCTGCTGGTAGCTGACGCCCACGCAGTCGTCGTAGCTGAGTCCCGCGGTGGTGCCGGCCAGCAGCAGTTCGAGGATGTAGTCGCGATCCTCACCGAGGCGGGTGATGGGACGGAACACCCCCACCCTGGGCACGGTGGCGGCAAGCCGATGCAGGATGCCCAGCGCAATCGTCGACTTACCGGTGTCACCTTCGGGTGAGGCTATGTAGATCGCGGTCGCGATGTTTCCATCCGGCACCGCTCCAGCATTCCCTAGATCAACCCAGCGCCGCCACCGCCCCCGCAAATTCCGTGCAGAACCAGTCCACGTCTGTGTCCGAGAACACCAACGGCGGGCGCACCTTGAGGACGTTGCCGTCGGAGCCGCAGACCGAGATCAGCACCTTGCGTTCGCGCATCGCGTTGACCAGGTCGTGGGCCCCCGCACGGTCGGGAGTCTTGTGCTCGGGGTCGGTCACCATCTCGACGCCGACGTACAGCCCGGCGCCACGGACGTCGCCGATGCGTGGGTTCTCGGCGGCGATGCGGCTGATCTCGTCACGCAGGGCAGCGCCAACCCGAGCCGCGTTGTCCATCAGCTTCTCGTCCTCGATGACGTCGAGCACCGCGGCCGCGGCGGCCATGGACACCGGGTTGCCGCCGAACGTGTTGAAGTACGGCACCTCGCTGGCGAACGCCTCGAGCACCTCACTGCGGGCGGCCATCGCCGCCACCGGCAACCCGTTGGCCATCGGCTTGCCCATGGTGACCAGGTCGGGTACCACGCCGTGGCGGGTGAAGCCCCACATCGCCTCGCCGGTGCGGCCGAACCCGGGCTGTACCTCGTCGGCGAGGAACACCCCGCCCGCCGCGCGCACCGCCGCCACCGCGGGCGCCAGTACGGAGGGGTCGGGATAGATGCCGTCGGAGGAGAAGAACGTGTCGACGATCAGGCAGCTCAACCCGTCCCCGGCCGCCGTCAGGTCGTCGATCGCGGCTTCCACGTCGGCCAGGAACCGGCCCGCCACCTCGTCGCCCGATCGGTAGCTGTCCGGCGCGGCGACGGTGCGCACATGTGGACCGATGAGGGTGGCGCCGCCGAGCGACGGTGAAATGGCCGTCACCGCTTCGGTGTTGCCGTGGTAGGCGTCGCGGGTGACGATCACGCCGCGGGCCCCGGTGTACATCTGGGCGACCCGCAGGGCCAGATCGTTGGCCTCCGACCCGGTGCAGGCATACATTACCTGGTCGACTTCGCCTGGGAGGGTGGCCAACAGCCGCTCCGAGTACTCCACGATGCCGTCGTGCAGGTACCGGGTGTGGGTGTTGAGCGTCTCGGCCTGGCGGTGGAGGGCGGCCACCACGCGCGGGTGGCAGTGCCCGACGCTGACCACGTTGTTGTAGGCGTCGAGATAGCGTTCGCCGTCCGCGTCGAACAGGTGGCTGCCGCTGCCGCGGACCAGGTGCACCGGCCGTTCGTAGAACAGCCGGTACGCCGGGCCCAGCATGCGTTCACGGGCTGAGATCAACTCCGCGCTCTCGGGATCGGTCGCCGCCCCGCCCGAGTAACTGTTGGAGTCCATGATGTTGGAAAAACTCATACCCGTGGCCCCCGTTCAGCGTTCGTGCGCTTCCTCCAACACTGTGCGCCCCAGATCGGAATAGCGTTGCGGATCCCTGAATTTCAGGAACAGCGCCCACAGCACCCCACCGAGTCCGGCAATGCCGACAACATACGGGATCGAGGTGAAGATCCAGTCCGACGCGGCCGAACCCGCAGCAAACGATGCGTTCTTGGCGAGCAGGTAGATGACGTAGAGCATCCCCACCCCGCCCAGCAGTGGCGCCAGGAACGTGGTGAACCAGTTCGCGGTCTCCGGATGACGCTTCTGCACGTGGAAGAACGAGATCACCGAGAACGCCGCCAGGGCCTGAACGATCATGATGGCCGTGGTGCCCAGCAACGCCATGAGGCCGTAGAGCCCGGTGTAGGGGTCGCGCCCGGTGATGTCGAAGAACATCACCACCGCGGTCGCGAAACCGGTCTGCACGAATCCGGCGATGTGCGGTGAGCCGTGCACCGGGTGGGTGGCACCGATGGTCTTGCGCATGCCCGGGATGACATTCTCCCGCCCGATGGCATACAGGTAACGTGCCGCGCAGTTGTGGAACGCCATCCCGCAGGCGAACGAGCCTGTCATCAACAGGATCTTGAACATATCGACGGCCCATGCACCCAGATGCTGCTGCACCGGGGTGAAGAAGATGTCACCCGCCGTGGACGAATCCTGCGCCAGCGCAATCGCATTCTGCGGACCCGTACCGACAATCGCCAGCCAGGACACCAGAACGTAGAACGCGCCGATGCCGACGACCGACGAAATCACCGCAATCGGGATGATCTTCTTGGGGTTTCGCGACTCTTCGCCGTACATCGCGCTGGACTCGAAACCCACCCACGACCAGAACGCGAAGAACAGGCCGACGCCGGCCGATCCGGCGACGGTGATCATGCTGCCGTCGACACCGGCCACCTCACCGGAGAGGCTCTGGAAACCGTTGAGCGGGTTGAGCGATCCCAGCGACCAGCCCTGCGGGCCGCCACCGGTGAACACCACCGACAGCGCCATCAGGGCCAGCATGATGATCTCGGTGATCAGAAACACCCCGAGCACCTTCGCCGCCAGATTGATGTCGAAGTAGGTCAGCACGGCGTTCACCGCCAGCATCACGACCGCGAAGATCACCCACGGCACGTCGACGTTGAAGAACGACTTGAACAGGTCGTTGCCGAAGAACGAGAAGATGCCGATCAGCGAGGCCTCGAACACCATGTATGCCAGCGCGGTGAGGAACCCCGCACCCAGACCGACGACGCGGCCCAGGCCGTGCGAGATGTATCCGTAGAAGGCACCGGTGGCGGTGATGTGCTTGCTCATCGCCGCATAGCCGATGGCGAACAGGGTCAGCACGATGGTGGCGACGAAGTATCCGGCGGGCGCGTAGACACCGTTGCCGAAGCCGACCGCGATCGGCACGTTGCCGACCATGGCCGTGATGGGGGCGGCTGTGGCGACCGCCATGAACAGCACGCCGACCAGTCCCACGGCGTTGGGTTTGAGGCGTTGGATGGAGGCGCCGGACGGAGCCGGAGGATCGATGATCTCGCTCATTGCGGGTCCTAACTGAAGGACGGTTTTCGGACCACTATTTGGTCTGATTTGTTGGCGTCGACGACGGCTTTGTAGTGCGACGCAGCACATTGTCATCCCGCCCGGATCATCGGGCAACTCGAAAATTGTTGCGGCTCATGCCATTTGTTGCGGTCATGTAAACCGGTCGGTTTTGGTCTGCTCTGCGTGATGGATTTGGTCCACACTCGGGGTATGTCCCAGACCCCGGGCGGCCCCGTCGCCGAGGATGTGCGCCGGCGCATCCTGTCCATGCTGGCCCTGGGCACCCTGCGGCCGGGCTCGCGTCTGGGCACCGAGCGTGAGATGGCGGAGAGTTTCGCGGTGTCGCGGTCGACGTTGCGCAGCGCGCTGCTGCCGCTGAGCCAGGCCGGCGTGCTGGAGCGCCGGACCGGGCGCAATGGCGGCACATTCGTCCGTGCCGACGTGGTGGAACGCAACGCCGCCGAGCTGGCCGGGCTTCCCGCCCGGTTGCGCAGCGGCGGGCACAGCAGCAGCACCCGGGTCCTGGCCACCGACCGCAGACCGGCGACTCAGGTGGAGGCTCGGGCACTCGAAATCGACGACGGGACAGAGGTTTTCACGGTCCGGCGGCTGCGCTTCGCTGACGGGGTACCACTGTCGGTGGATTTGGCGTGCTTCGTGGCCGAGCACATGGAGGACCTGCTCGAACAACCGCTCGGCGGCTCACTCTATGAGCTGGTGCGGGTGCGGTACGGGCTGACGCCCGCGGTCACCACCGAGACCATCGAAGTGGTCAGCGCCAGCCCTCGCGAGGCGCACTGGCTCGACATCGGCCACCGCAAACCGCTTCTGGCGATCACGCGCCTCACCCGCGACACCAGTGGCGTGCCGTTCGAGTACGCCTACGACCTGTTCCGCGCCGACCGGGTCAGGCTCACGGCGACAAGCCATGGCGCGGTCGGCGCGGTGCAGCGGTCAGTGAGCAGCGCCTGATGTCGTCGAAAGTGAAGAAGATGGCGAGATTTTCGAGAAATCTCGCCATCTTCTTCACACTGGGCCATCTCTATGGGGCCAGGTTCAGCCCAGCTTGCGCAGCCGGGGCTCCAGGTCCTTCTTGAACAGGTCGAGGAAGCGGCGCTGGTCGTGCCCGGGAGCGTGGAACACCAGGTGGTTGAGGCCCCAATCGACGTAGTCCTTGACCTTGGCCACGGCCTCATCGGGATCGGAGGCGACGATCCAGCGCTTGGCGACCTGCTCGATGGGCAACGCGTCGGCGGCCTTCTCCATCTCGATCGGGTCGTCGATCGAGTGCTTCTGCTCGGGAGTCAGCGACAGCGGCGCCCAGAAGCGGGTGTTCTCCAAGGCCAGCTTGGGGTCGGGATCGTAGGAGATCTTGATCTCGATCATCCGATCGATGTCGTCGGCATTGCGCCCGGCAGCCTCGGCGCCTTCCTTCACGGCGGGGATGAGCTTGTCCTTGTACAGCTCCTCCCCCTTACCGGAGGTGCAGATGAACCCGTCACCCGCCCGGCCGGCGTATTTGGCCACTACCGGCCCACCCGCGGCGATGTAGACGGGGATGCCACCTTCGGGCACGTCGTAGATCGAGGCGCCCTTGAGCTTGTAGTACTCGCCGTCGAAGTCGACGCGGTCGCCGAGCCACAACTCACGCATGAGCTTGACCGACTCCCGCAGCCGGGCGAAGCGCTCCTTGAACTCCGGCCATTCCCCGATGTATCCGGTGGCGATCTCGTTGAGCGCCTCACCAGTGCCCACCCCGAGGAAGACCCGGCCCGGGTACAGACACCCCATGGTCGCGAACGCCTGCGCGATCACCGCCGGGTTGTACCGGAACGTCGGCGTCAGCACCGACGTACCCAACACCAGCCGCTCGGTGCGCTCGCCCACCGCCGTCATCCAGGCCAGCGAGAACGGCGCATGCCCGCCCTCATGGCGCCAGGGCTGGAAATGGTCGCTGACCGTCGCGCTGTCCATCCCTGCCGCTTCGGCCAGCACCGCCAGCTCGACGAGTTCCCGCGGGGCGAACTGCTCCGCCGATGCCTTATATCCCAGTTTCAGTTCAGCCACGGTTCGTTTCTACTCCTGTGCTTAGACTCGCGACATGGCAGCCGCCCTGACCGCGATCACCGAGCGCGTGCACTTCGCCCAAACCGACTTGGTCAACTGGACGCTGGTGACCGACGGGGACCGGGTCATGCTGATCGACGCGGGGTTCCCGGGACAGCGCGACGACGTCATCGGTTCGGTCCGCCAACTCGGGTTCGCCATCGACGACATCGCGGCCGTGCTGCTCACCCACGCCCACATCGATCACTTCGGGACTGCCATCTGGCTGGCGAAAACCCATGGCACACCGGTCTTTTGCCACACCGCCGAACTCGGGCACACCAAGCGTGAGTACCTCGAGCAGGCCGCGCCCGCCGATGTGGTGCGCAACATCTGGCAGCCTCGCTGGCTGAAGTGGGCCGCCACCATCACTGCCAAGGGCGGGATGAACCACGCCGGCATCCCGACCGCCCGGGCATTGACCGACGAGACCGATCTGCCGGGCACGCCGGTGCCGGTGCCCACCCCGGGGCACACCGGCGGACACTGCTCCTTCATCGTCGACGGGGTTCTGGTCAGTGGCGACGCCTTGGTGACCGGACACCCGCTGGTGACCAAAGGCGGACCACAGTTGCTGCCGGCGCTGTTCAACCACGACGAGGCGGGCTGCCTGTCCAGCCTGAAGACGCTGGCCGCGGTCGAGGCCGACGTGATGCTGCCCGGGCACGGGCCGATGTGGCGCGGCTCGATTGCCGACGCGGCCTCCGCGGCGATCGCCCGGCACGCTTAGTGCTGCAGGATCCGGTACCCCAGTAGGAAGAACCCGGTCAGGCACAGGCCGCAGGCCAGCACGATCGTCGGCATCAGGACCATCTGATCGAGTTCGTCGGGGTCGAACACTTCCTCGTCGTACACCGAGCCGAACAACACCCGGGCAAACTTGGTCCGGCGAAATGCGTGCATCCGTCGACGTGAAGCCGCCGATTCCGCCCTGCGACCGATGAACAACCGCAAAGCCACCCCGGTCGCAAACACCACCGCAGCCGCTGCCAGCAGCAGCGATCCCACGATTACCTGCAAACTCGGCAAACACACCCCTAGCGGCGACGACGGCTTCGCAGGCCAGCCTAGCCGCTAACCGCCCCACCGCTGCGCTATCAGCTGGTGGGAGCGCAGCCGGTCCTCGTGCCGGTGCGTCACCGAAGTGATGACGAGTTCGTCGGCCCCGCTTACGCGCTGAAGCGCCTCCAGCCGGGCCGCCACCTGGTCGGGGTCACCGACGAATTGCGTTGCGGTACGGTCGCGGACCACGTCGAGCTGTTCGTCGGACAGCGGCCGGCAGTCGGCGGGATCCGGGTAGGGCGCGGCGCCTCCGCCAGCCCGGATCGAGTAGACCCAGTGGCCATAACTGGACGCCAGATACCGCGCGGTGGCCTCGTCGTCGGCCACCACCACATCCGCCGATACCGCCACGTAGGGCTCGGACAGATGCTCCGACGGCGTGAATCCGTTGCGGTACACCTCGATTGCCTCAAGCGCGGTGGCCGGGGTGATGTGATAGCTGGCCACGAACGGCAGGCCCCGCGCGGCGGCCACCCTGGCGCTCTGCCCCTTGCTGCTGCCGAACACCCACGGGGTCAGACCCGCGCCCGCGCCGGGAACCGCCGTGCCGACCGGATACCGGTCGGCCAGCATGGCCAGGATGTCGTCCACCTGTTCGGCGAAATCCGGTGTGACAGCTTCAGGTTGCTGCAACACCGCCATGCGGGACCGCAACCGCGGATCGCGCATCAGTGCGCTGACGTCATAGGGGGCCGGGATCACCACCCCGTCGATCTCGTGCCATTCCCGCGGCGGCCTTGGCTCACGGGGCTTGTCCCGCACCGCTTCGGCACGTTTTTGCCCCGAGCGGCCCACTCCGAGATCGATCCGGTCGGGATGGAAGGCGGCCAGCGTGCCGAAGCTCTCCACCACGGCGACGGCGGTCGTGTGGCCGAGTTGCACGGCAGCGGTGCCGACCCTGATCCGTTCGGTGGCCGCGGCGATCTGCCCCACCAGAACCGCAGGCGATGAGCTGGCCACCGACACGAAGTGGTGCTCGGCGACCCAATAGCGTTGGAAACCCCACTGTTCGGCGTGCCGAGCCAGGTCGACGGTGTTGCGCAGCGCGGTCTGCGCATCGCTGCCCGCGCTGATCGGCGCCAGGTCGAGAATCGAGAGCGGAACGCTCACCTCAGCTCCTTCTCGAACGCGATCGGGAACACCGCCCCGTCCGCCTCAGGCGGCAGCGGCACCGTCAGCCGGGTGTATCCGGCGGAGTCGTAGAGAGCCTCCGCCTCCGGCTGCAGGTGACCCGTCGTGAGATAGACCCGGCGATACCCGCGGGCGGCGATCTCGGATTCGAGGTGGGCCAGGAGCACCTTGCCGTATCCGCGCTTCCGGAAGCGGCTGTCGGTCCAGATGCGCTTGAGTTCGGCGGTCTCGGCGTCGAATCGGGTGAACGCGCCGCCGGTGACCGGCACGCCGTCGAGCACGCCGACATACAGCCCGCCCGACGGCGGCGCGAACTCGTCGGCGGATTTTCCCCGCAGCCAGCCCATCATCTGGTCGACCGTTCCGCCATAGCGTCCCGAGTACTCCACCGACAGCTCGGCCAGCAGGGGCGCGGCCAGTGGATCGTCGAGGCCGACCGCGACAAACTGCACACCACTCACGGAGGCTGACTTAACCACCGTTTGCATACCCACGGCGGGTTCAACGCACGGCCGGGTACGGGATATGCCCACAGACTCAGCCTGATCGAAAACCTGCCGCGCCGGTCATTTCCTGGCGAGGTAGTAGTAATTCGACGGGTCCTGGTCAACCTCGGCGACCTCCACATCGGCGAATCCGGCATCGGCCAGCATCGATACCGCCAACTGCCTGCCCCACATCGTCCCCAGCCCGGCACCATCCAGGCCCAGCGAGACCGACATGCAATGGGTCAGCGACACGGCGTAGCGATACGTGCTCATCGCCACCCCGATGTTGTCCTCCAGCCGGCTGGAGGCCTTGATGTCGGCCATCAGGAACACCCCACCCGGCCGCAGCGCGCGATAGATGTTCGCCAGCACCTGAGCCGGCTGCGCCTGGTCATGGATCGCATCGAACGCGGTGATGAGGTCGTATGCCGCGGTCACATCGAGCTGCGCCAAGTCGGCGGGCAGGAACGAGACGTTGGTCAATCCATGCCGGGCCGCCTCGGCGGCCCCGCTGGCGGTCGCTTCTTCGGAGAAGTCGATACCCGTGAATCGGCTCGCCGGATAGGCCCGGGCCATGAGGCCGATCGCGTACCCGCTGCCACAACCGAAGTCTGCGACGTCGATCCCGGCCTCGAGCCGCCGCGGGAGGTCCTCGACCAGCGGCAGCACGTCACTGATCAGGGCGGCGTCGAACACCTCGCCACTGCGCTCGGCCATCACGGAGTGGAAGCGCGGATAGTCGCCGTAGCTCAATCCGCCGCCGTCGCGGAAGCAGCCGAGGATCTTCTGCTCGACCTCACACATCAGCGGGACGTACTGGGCCAGTCGCGCCAGATTGCCCAGGCCGGACTCACGCGTCAACGCAGCGGCGCGGTGGGCGGGCAATCGATATGTCGAGGTATCCGCGTCGTAGTCGACCACCCGCCCGGCAGCCATCCCGCCCAGCCATTCCCGGACATACCGCTCATCGAGGCCGGCTGCCTCCGCTATCTCGGTGCTGGTGGCCGACGGCAACTTCGCCATCGCATCGAACAGCCCGGTCTGGTGACCGATACTCAGCAGAAGGGTCAACCCGGCGCTGTCGATCGCCGCGGTGATCCGGTCGAAGAAATCTTCTGCGGTTTCGGTAATTGCCTGCTGATCGGTGCCATTCGCCATCACGCCCGCCCAGACTACGCCGCTTCGATCACCCCCTTCCGCGCAAAACTTGACACGTGTAAAGTTCGCCGCCATGGACAACATCAGGGGCAAGACCATCGCGATCACCGGCGCCGCCCGCGGCATCGGTTACGCCACCGCCAAGGCCCTGCTGGCCGAAGGCGCCCGCGTCGTCATCGGCGACCGTGACGTCGCCCTTCAGGAGTCGGCCGTCGTCGAGCTGACCAAGCTCGGCCCGGTGTCCGGCTACCCGCTCGACGTCACCGACCGAGAATCGTTCGCGACGTTCCTGGACAAGGCCCGCACCGACGGCAGCGGCCACATCGACGTGCTGATCAACAACGCCGGTGTCATGCCGATCGGCCCATTCCTGGAGCAGTCCGAGCAGTCCATCCGGTCGTCCATCGAAGTCAACGTCTACGGCGTGCTCACCGGTTGCCAGCTGGCGCTGCCCGAGATGGTCAAGCGCCGCAGCGGACACGTCATCAACATCGCCTCACTGTCGGGCCTGATCCCCTTACCGGGCCAGGTGGTCTACGTCGGTGCCAAGTACGCCGTGGTCGGCCTGACCACCGCGCTGGCCGACGAGATGGCCCCACACGGGGTGGACGTCTCCGTGGTGATGCCGCCGTTCACCAACACCGATCTGATCGCAGGCACCAAGTCGGGCGGGGCGATCAGGCCGGTCGAGCCCGAAGACATCGCAGCGGCCATCGTCAAAACCTTGAACAAGCCCAAGACCCACGTGTCGGTCCCGCCGCCGCTGCGTTTCACCGCGCAGGCCGCACAGATGCTGCCGCCCAAGGGTCGTCGCTGGATGAACAAGAAGCTCGGCCTCGACAGCGTGTTTCTGGAGTTCGATGCCGCCAAGCGCAAGAGCTACGAAGATCGGGCGCAGTCGGCCCGGGGAGTCATCGATTCGGACGGAGCGAGCTAGCCGAACTCGGGCAGCGGCTGCCCGGCTCGGTAGCCCTCGATGACGTCGAGGGCGCCGCCGAGCAGTTCCTCATGGGTGAACTCGTAGCGCTCGACGCTGCCGACGAACACCACCCGCACGATCTCGCCGTCCTCGGCCGCATCCAGCCACAGTGAGGTCACCGGCAGACCGTCCTCCACGTGGGCTCCGGACGGCTCATAGAACCACACCGCGTAATCGTCGTTGGACTGTTCCTCGTCGAACTCCCAGCCGCGCTGGGTGATTCGCTCGTCGAACTCGGCCAGGTCGGCCACTACGGCATCGGGGATGTCCGCCAGCTGGTCGACAGATTCCGCCGACACCCGGTTCACGCTCCGGACGGCCTGCCGCTTGCGGCGGCGGGCCTTCTTGGCGTCGGATCCCCGGGACACGTGCTAACCCAGCGCCTGGTCCAGGTCGGCGATCAGATCCTCGGTACCTTCCAGACCGACGGAGATGCGGACCACGCCGTCGCCGAGGCCGATGGCCGCCCGCCCCTCCGGGCCCATGGCCCGGTGGGTGGTGGTCGCCGGATGGGTGATCAGGGTCTTGGCATCGCCCAGGTTGTTGGAGATGTCGATGACCCGCAGCTTGTCGAGCACCTCGAAGGCGCGGTCCTTGCCGCCATCCAGTTCGAAGGTGACCACGGTGCCGCCCCCGCGCATCTGCCGCTTGGCCAGGTCGTACTGCGGATGCGATTCCAGGAACGGATATTTCACCCAGTTCACCCCGGGCTTGGCCTCCAGGAACTCGGCCACCGAGTGCGCCGAACGGTTCGAGTAGTCCACCCGAACCGCAAGCGTCTCAAGGCCTTTCAACAACGTCCAGGCATTGAAGGCACTGATCGCCGGACCGGTGTGGCGCATGAGCTTCTGCACCGGGCCGTCGATGTACTCCTTGTCGCCGAGGATCGCCCCGCCCAGCACCCGGCCCTGGCCGTCGATGTGCTTGGTACCGGAGTACACCACCACATCCGCGCCGAGCGGCATGCCCTGCTGCAGCAGCGGAGTGGCAAAGACGTTGTCCAGCACCACCTTTGCCCCGGCGGCATGCGCCAGCTCGGACACCGCGGCGATGTCCACCAGGGACTGCATCGGGTTGGACGGCGTCTCGAAGAACACCGCCTGGGTGGGCACCGACAGTGCCTCCTCCCACTGCGAGAGGTCGTCCCCGTCGACGAAGACCGTCTCCACACCCCAGCGCGGCAGGATCTCGCTGCACACCACGAAGCACGACCCGAACAGGCTGCGGGCCGCCACCAGGCGGTCGCCGGCCCCCAGCAGCGCGCCCAGCGCGGTGAAGACCGCCGCCATGCCGGTGGCGGTGGCGAAGCACGCGGGCGCGCCCTCGATCAGGCGCAGCCGCTCCTCGAACATCGAGATGGTCGGGTTGCCGTAGCGGGAGTAGACGAAGCGGTCGATCTCGCCGGTGAAGGCCTGCTCGGCCGCAGACGCGGACTCGTAGACGTAACCGGAGGTCAGGTACATCGCCTCGGCGGTTTCCTCGAACTCCGAACGCAGCAGACCGCCGCGCACACCGATGGTCGCCTGGCTGACCCCCTCGGGCAGCGCAGCCGGGATCCGGACCGATGGCACCTCGCCGTCCGGGGCGCTCATGACTGAGTCCAAGGCAGACCGACCGCTTTCCAGCCGGTGCTTCCGCGGTGGCGGTTCTCGTCGAGATTGCCCTCGAATCCGTCGAGGATGTTGTACGACGGCGCGATACCGGCCGCGGTGGCGGCCTCGGCAGCGCCGATCGAACGGTTACCGGAGCGACACAGGAACACCACCGGCCGCTCACCCGGCGTCACTCCGGCCGCCTGGAGATCGTCGACGAACCCATCGTTATGGGTTCCGTCGTTCCGGTTCCATTCCACGTACACCACGTCACGCTCAAGGCTGGACAGGTCCGGCACACCGACGAAGCGCCATTCGGCGTCGGTCCGGCAGTCCACCAGCACGGCCTCAGAGTTCTCGCTCAGAAGTTTCCAGGCTTCCTCGGGCGTGATGTCTCCCGCATAGCTCACGGGCGTGAGTCTCCCACACTCGAGCAGACGCGCCATTGGCCGTCCTCACGCACGAAGGCCGTCTCGGTGTTCACCTTGGTGTCGGGAGTGTTGCCGAAGTGGTAGACCACCTTCGCGGTGGCCCGATCCCCCTCGACCTTGACCTCCGTCACGTCGTCCACATACCTGGCGCCCTGCTTGGCCACCGAATCCCGCTGGCGGGCAATGAAATCTGCCTCGGATCCGCGTTGCGCGACGCAGGTGTAGCCCGAAAATTCGCCGAAATTCTCCCGCTGCAACGCGTCGTTCTGGCCGACCGCGGCCAGGCTCACCTTCTGCTCCTCGCTGCGCCCGTCGGTGCCGAAAACGTTGAGCAGGATGACAACGATCACCACGAGCACAATGACGGCCAACGCGCCCAGGAAGGGCGCCATCGTCGGCCGATCTCGGTTGTCGCCGGTCTCGCCAGGTTCCTCAGCCATCTCGGCCTACCACAGCTTGCGCAGCGCGGTGCCGACCCGGCGGGCGCGGTCCCGGGCGATGATCACGTCAGGAGCCGTGGCCAGCGCCACCCCGAGCCGGCGCGGTGGTTCGGATTCGCCCGGGCGGCCGAACAGCCGCACATCGCTTTCGGAGGTGGCCAGCGCGTCGGCCAGCACCGCGCTGATGTCGGACGACGGCTCGACGGCATCGGCGCCGCCGTAGCTCACCTCGGCAGCGGCCGGGGAGATCATGAT
>MSTD01000007.1:0-8693 GCA_001942045.1 Mycolicibacterium porcinum | reverse complement strand
GCGGCTGTCCGAGTTCGAGATGCACGCCAGGCCCAGGATCGCCCTGGCGTGCATCTCGAACTCGGACAGCCGCTGCGACCGCAGTGTCACCAGCCCACTGTCGTGGGGTCGGATGCGGACATCGGAGAAGTACACGTCGTCACCGTGAACCAGCAGCTCAACCCCGAAGACTCCACGTCCGCCCAGGGAGTTGACGATCCGCGCCGAGATGGACTTCGCGGCATCCAGCGCAGCCGGCGACAGCGGCTGCGGCTGCCAGGCCTCCAGCACATCGGTACCCACCTGACGGTGTCCGATCGGCTCGCAGAACTGCACACCGGGGCCGCTGGGGCCGGCGGTGCGCACGGTCAGCATCGTGATCTCGTATTCGACCTCGACGACGGACTCGGCGAGCACCCGGTTGTGGGCGACGTGTCCGGCGGTGGTCACCCGCTGCCAGGCCGGCTCGACGTCGTCGGGCCGCAGCAGCACCGACTCTCCGTCGCGCTGGGCGCCGACCACCGGCTTGACCAACAACGGGAAGCCAGCGTGCTCGGCCACCGCGGTCAGCTCCTCGGCCGACCCGGCGAACCAGAACGGCACGGTAGGCAGTCCCAGCTCGTCCGACGCCAGCCGGCGCAGGCCTTCACGGTCCTGACTCAGCCGGATACTGCGCGGGGTCGGCAGAACCTCGATGTCGCCGCGCTCGGCCACCGCGATCAGGGCGTCGGCGGCGATCACACCTGATTCGGCCACCACGTAGCGGGGCTTCTCCCGCTCGATCAGTGCGGCCAGTTCCTCGGCGTCGTTCATCTTGATCACCGCCGAGCGGTCCGCGACACCGTGCGCGGGCGCGTAGTACCGGTCGGCGGCGACGACGACACCACCCAGCCGTTGGAACGCGAGCGCGAGCTCACGACTCAGATCACCCGAACCCAGCAGCAGCACCGTCGCTGCCGGTTCGGCGGGTTTGACAGGGTCCGGCTGCTCGTCTTCGGCACCCTCGACCTGATCGTCGGTCAGGTCATCGGTCTGCGCGTCCTCTATCGATTCACTCATCGCACGCACCAGCCTGCCAGATCGTCACCCGACTCGATGGTCGATATAGCACCAACGCCAACTCTCACCGGGTTCCGCCGAGCGCATGACCGGATGACCCGACTGCTGAAAGTGCTTGGTGGCATGCTGATGCGGGCTCGAGTCACAGCAACCGACGTGGCCGCACGCCAGGCACATCCGCAGATGCGCCCAGCTGTGCTCGCCGAGTTCTTCGCATTCCTGGCACTCCCCGGGGGTCAACGGCTGCGGATCGTCGACCGTCGCATCGAGGTGTTCGCAGGTACGAGGCGCCGGACTGTGCTCCCGCCGGCGTGATCTCCTCAACATGATGATCAAGGATAGGCACGGCACACGAAGGAGGAACGACAACGTGGGTGCCTCACTCCTGGCGGCGCTGGTCGCCGCGGTTCTGCTGGCCGCTGTGGCCCGCCGCTTCGACGTCTCGGCTCCGCTGGCACTGGTGGTGGCCGGGCTGGCCGGCAGCGCGTTACCCGGCTTCCACGACGTACACCTGGATCCCGACCTGGTGCTGTTCGTGATCCTGCCGCCACTGCTGTGGTCGGCAGGACTGGAAAGCAGCTACGTGGCGTTGCGCCGCAACATCCGCCCTATCGGGTTCCTGGCCGTCGGGCTTCCGTTGGCGACGACGTTCGTCGTCGGCATCGTCGCCTTTCACACCGTGCCCGAACTCACGATCGCCGCGGCCCTGACCCTGGGCGCGATCGTGGCCCCGCCCGACGCGGTGTCGGCCACCGCGGTCGGTCGCCGGCTCGGCCTGCCCCGCCGCACCATGACGCTGCTCGGCGGGGAGAGCCTGCTCAACGATGCGACCGCGCTGACCGCCTACAAGGTGGCCCTCGGTGCCGCGATCGGCACCGCAGCCACCTGGAGTAGCGGGTTGGGCACGTTCGCCCTGGCCGCGGTCGGCGGCGTGGTGGTGGGCTGGGTGATCGGCATGGTCGTGCACTTCATCCGCACGCGGCTCGACGATCCACTGGTCGAAAGTGCGATCGGGCTGGTGGCACCGTTCTTCATCTACCTGTTGGCCGAGGAGATCCACGGCTCGGGCGTGATCGCCGTGGTGGTGGCCGCGCTGTTGCTGGGCCAGCGAGATGCCCAGGCCAGCTACGCGACTCGGCTGCAGGACAAGGCCGTGTGGAAGGCACTGCAGCTGATCCTGGAATCGTTCGCGTTCCTGTTGATCGGGCTGCAGCTGCCGAAGGTGATCAGCGAGCTGGCCGGAATCTCGGCGGCCACGCTGGCCATCTCGTCGGCCGCCGTGTTCACCACGGTGATCGCGGTCCGGATGGTGTGGGTCTATGCCACCACGTATCTGCCCCGGCTGTTGTCCAAGCGGATTCGCGAACGCGAACCCGAACCGTCACGGGCCCAGGTGTTCGTCGTCGCCTGGGCCGGAATGCGCGGCGTCGTGTCACTGGCCGCGGCATTCGGTGTCCCGGCCACCACACTGGCCGGTGATCCCTTCCCCGGCCGCCCCCAACTGGTGTTCCTGACCTTCGTCGTCGTGGTCGGGACGCTGTTGCTGCACGGGCTCACGCTGCCGTGGTTCATCCGGGTCCTCGGGGCGCAGGGCGACGAGGCACACAGCGATGCGATCGCCACGGCCGCCGCTCAGGACAAGGCCGCCCGGGCCGCCGCCGAGCGGCTCGACGAGTTGCTGGCCGAGCAATCCGCCACCACCGACGTACCCCAGCGCGCCGCCGACGTGTTGCGGGCGTGGAACACCCGCCGGCGCAACGCCGCCTGGGAGCGGCTGGGCCGCGGCGAGGACGACATCGGCGAGAGCCCGACGGCGGCGTTCCGCCGACTCCGGCTGGAAATGCTTGCCGCCGAACGGGACACGTTCATCGCCGAACGCGATGCCGGGCACATCGACGACGAGGTGCTGCGTACTGTGCTGCATGGGCTCGATCTGGAAGAGGCGACACTGAACCGTGATTAGGCGCTTGACGTGGCTGGCCGTGCTGGTCGTGGTCGTCTCCGGCGGACTGCTGGGCCTGCTGAGCGGAAGCGACGCCGCCTCGCAATCGCCGGTCTCCGTTCCCTCCGACGCCGAATCGGCGCGGGCCGACGCCCTGCGCACCGAATTTCCCGGAGGCGATCAGGTGCCGGCGATCCTGGTGGTGACCCGCAGCGACGGCGGTGAACTGACCATGACCGACGTCGACGCCACCGCCGATGCGCGCAACCGGATGACCGATGCGGCGGGCCCGCCCGTGGTGGTGGCCGACGACGGCAAGGCCGCGGTGGCCACCGTGCCGCTGAAGAGCGACCTGTCCGGTTTCGGGCTGAACGACGCCGTGAAGGAATTGCGCGCGACCGCGACCAACGGCCTGCCCGCCGAGCTGCGGGCCGAGATCACGGGCGGCCCGGCATTCGGCGCCGACATCGCGAATTCGTTTGCCGGAGCGAACATCACCCTGCTCGCGGTGACCGCGACGGTGGTGGCGCTGTTGCTCATCATCACCTACCGCTCGCCGGTGCTGTGGCTGGTGCCGTTGTTGGTGATCGCCTTCGCCGACCGGGTGGGCTCCGTCGTCGGAACCGCGGCAGCCTCCGGTGTCGGTTTGAGCCCGGACGGTTCGACATCCGGTATCACCAGCGTGCTGGTGTTCGGCGCGGGCACCAACTACGCGCTGCTGTTGATCTCGCGGTACCGCGAGGAGCTCGGCCGCACCGAACGGCATCGTGAAGCCTTGGTGACCGCAGTGCGCTCGGCCGCCCCGGCCATCGTGGCCAGTAACGCGACCGTTGTATTGGCCCTGCTGACACTGTTGTTCGCGTCCGCGCCGAGCAACCGCAGCCTCGGCGTGCAGGCCGCGTCCGGTCTTGTGGTGGCCGCGATCTTCGTCCTGGTCGTGTTGCCGCCGCTGCTGGCCCTGTGCGGCAAACGGCTGTTCTGGCCGTTCATCCCCCAGGTCGGCGCCACGCCGCTGACCGAAAGTGGCGTGTGGCACCGGATCGCGGATTCGGTGGCGCGCAAGCCCGCGCGCGTCGCGGTGGCCTCGCTGGCCGGCCTGGCCGTCCTGTGCACCGCCCTGCTGGCCACCCCGATCGGGCTGACCCAGATCGAGCAGTTCCGGGTTCAGTCCGAATCAGTGACCGGTTATCAGACCTTGGCCGCGCATTTCCCGAGTGGTTTGACCGACCCCACCCGCGTCATCGCCTCCACCGCCAAAGCCGGTGCGGTACAGCGGGCGATCACCGACACCCCCGGCGTCGTCTCCGCCGCCCCGGCAGGTGAGTCACCGACCGGGCTCACCCAGTGGTCGGTCGTGCTCAAAGCCGAGCCCGCGTCCGACGAGGCCTTCGAAACCATTGATGCCCTGCGGGATTCGGTCCGATCCGCGGACTCCACCGCAGTAGTGGGCGGGGCCGACGCCCAAGCCAGGGACACCGCCGCGGCAGCCCAGCGCGACCGGCTCGTGGTGATCCCGGCGATCCTGGCGGTGGTCCTGGCTGTGCTCTATCTGCTGCTGCGCTCGGCGCTCGCACCGCTCGTGCTGGTGGGCGTCACGGTGCTCAGCGCGCTGGCCGCGCTCGGCCTGGGCGGCTGGGCCAGCGTGCACGTGTTCGGTTTCCCGGCGCTGGACAACAGCACCCCGCTGTTCGCGTTCCTGTTCCTGGTGGCCCTGGGCGTGGACTACACGATCTTCCTGGTGACGCGGGCACGTGAGGAGACTCCGGAACACGGCACCAGGCAAGGCATCGTGCGGGCGGTGTCGGCCACCGGAGCGGTGATCACCAGTGCCGGTGTGGTGCTGGCGGCGGTGTTCTGTGTGCTGGGCGTGCTGCCGCTGATCGTGCTGACGCAGCTCGGGATCATCGTCGGGCTGGGCATCCTGCTGGACACCTTCGTGGTGCGCACGGTGATCATCCCGGCGCTGTTCACATTGATCGGTCCGCGGATCTGGTGGCCGGGACTGCGGGCGGATCGCTAGCTTGGCAGCTGTGCAGGAATTGCGACTGCCCACGAAACTCGGCCCGATCCGCGTCGAGGTCCGGGGTGACGGCGAAACCATCTTGTTCTGGCCCAGCCTGCTGATGACCGGCCGGATGTGGGCCGCACAGGCGCAGGAGTTCGAACCCGACCATCGGGTGATCCTGGTCGACCCGCCGGGCCACGGAGGCAGCGAAAAGCTGACCGCGCCATTCAGTTTCGCCGACTGCGCCGACACCGTCGCCGACATCCTCGACGGCGTGGGTGTCGAACGCGCCCACTTCGTCGGCAACTCGTGGGGCGGAATGATCGGCGGGACGTTCGCGGCTTCGTATCCGGACCGCATCGGCCGGGCTGTGCTGATGAACTGCACCGCGTCGGCAGCCGGGATGCGACAGAAGGTCGAGTACGGCCTGCTGCTGCAGGCGGCCAGTGCACTCGGCGGCATCCACGGCCCCCTCACCAGGCCGGTGTTGTCGGCGTTTCTCGGCCCGACCACGTTTCGCACGCGCCCAGAGGTGGTCGCCTTCGTGCGGGACGCGACGCACCTGGTCGACGTTGATTCCGCCGCGTGGGCGGTGAAGAGCGTGGTGCCGCGCCGCCCGGATCAGCGGGCATTGCTCGCGCGGGTGAGCGCACCGGTACTCGTGGTCGCCGGCGACGAAGACGCGACGTTCCCGATCGAGGAGACCATCGCGATGGCCGACGCCATCCCCGCGGCCGAGGTGACCGTGCTCGACGGAGTCGCCCACCTGGCGGCGCTGGAGAACCCACGCCTTGTCAACACGTTGATCAGGGAGTTCCTCGCACGCGGGTAGCGTCGTGGCATGAGTGCGCCGATCACGCTGCCGCCAGTACACATGCGGCGCAACGCCTTCGACCCGACGTCCGAATTGGGTGCGATCCGCGAGAACGACGGCGTGCGCACCGTCATCAGCGCGCTCGGCAACCCGGTGTACCTGATCACCCGACACGAGGACGTCAAGGCGGTGTTGGGTGACCACGAGCGGTTTTCCAACAGCAGACCGCCAGGTTTCACCCTGCCCGGGGCTCCTGAGATGTCCGACGAAGAGTTGGCCAGCGCTCGCGCCGGCAATCTGTTGGGCCTCGACCCGCCTGAACACCAGCGACTGCGCCGCATGCTCACCGCGGAGTTCACCATCCGCCGGATGAAACGGCTCGAACCACGCATTATCGAGATCGTCGAGGGCCGCCTCGACGCGATGGCCGCGGCCGGCCCACCATCGGACCTGGTGGCCGACTTCGCGCTCCCCATCCCGTCATTGGTGATCTGCGAACTGCTCGGGGTGCCGTACGCGGACCGCGACGACTTCCAACACCGCTCGACACTCCAACTCGACCTGTCTCTGCCCATCGCGGAACGCCTTGCGCTGCAACGGCAGAGCCGTGACTACATGCGCGGCCTGGTCGGGCGGGCCCGGCAGGATCCGGGTGAGGACATCCTCGGGATGCTGATCCGCGACCACGGCGCGGAACTGAGCGACGACGAACTCATCGGTATCGCGGGACTGCTGCTACTCGCCGGACACGAGACCACATCGAACATGCTGGGCCTCGGTGTCCTGGCACTGCTGCGACATCCCGACCAGTTGGCCGCGGTGCGCGACGATCCGGATGCCGTCGGCCCGGCCGTCGAGGAACTCCTGCGCTGGCTGTCCATCGTGCAGAACGCCATCCCCCGCTTCACCACCACCGACGTCGAGGTGGCCGGCGTGCGGATTCCCGCGGGCGAGTTGGTCTTCGCCTCACTTCCGGCCGGCAACCGCGACCCCGATTTCATCGACAACCCTGACACGCTCGACATCGGCCGAGGCGCGCCCGGACACCTGGCCTTCGGCCACGGCGTGCACCACTGCCTCGGCGCCCCACTGGCCCGCATGGAGATGCGGATCGCCTTCCCGGCGCTGCTGCGGCGGTTCCCTGCGCTGGCCCTCGCGGAACCGTTCGAAGCCGTGCAGTACCGGTCTTTTCACTTCATCTACGGGCTCAAATCTTTGGCGGTAACGTGGTGAAGGCCATGAAAGTAGAAGCAGATCAGGACGCGTGCATCGCATCGGGCAACTGCGTGATGATCTCTGACGTCATCTTCGACCAGGACGAGGACGGCGTCGTCGAAGTCCTCGTCGACGAGGTGCCTGGCGATCAGATCGATCAGGCGCGCCAGGCCGTCAAGCTCTGCCCCGCGTCGGCGCTGAAGCTCACCGGGGAGTGACGCGGGCGGTGCCCGTTCAGAATGGTGGTGGTGGTCCGTGTTCTTCGGCGAGCCAGGCTTGGTATTGTCGTTCGATTTCGAGGTCGTGGTTGAATTCGGCGCGTAGGCGTCGTTCTTCGGCGATGCGGTCTTGGCGGTCTTGTTCGCGGGTGCGTGAGCGTTTGGGCATCTTCACGCCGCGGTTCGGGCTCGGAGCTTCGGGTTCGGGAAGGTTCAGGTCCCCGGTCGGTTGGCCCAGGGTGGGGAACATGGCGGCGCCGTGGGGTTCGGTGATGTGGGTGTGGCCGGTGGGTGTGGTGATTTCGACTGTGCCGTCGGGTAATTGACGATCCGACCAGCCGGGGCAGAACGTTTTCAGCAAATGATGGGCCCGGCAATAGAGTTTGGTGTTGGACGGATGCGTCGGGCCCAGCGGGTAGGGCACGGTGTGATCGATGTCGCTGCGGGCGATCGGGGCGTCACAGCCGGGGAAGCGGCAGGTCAGATCGCGCCAGCGGAGGGGGTGTCAGATGTTCTGTGTAGGTCCTAACGGAAGGATCGCAGGACGTGAAGGATGGCAAGGACGTGGATGGGATGCTGGCTGAGGCTGGGTCCACGGTGGAGATGGCTGAGGCGCTGCGGGCCTCGGGGGCAGTCGATGAGCTGCTGGCTCAGATCGATACCGGCGAGGTCGCGCTGACCGGTGAGGGTGGCTTGCTGCCCGGGTTGATCAAACTGGCCCTGGAACGCGGCCTGGCCGCTGAGCTGACCGATCACCTGGGCTATGAGAAGGGTGATCCGGCCGGCCGGTCGCTACCGAATGCCCGCAACGGCAGCTCACCCAAGACGGTGATCAGCGAGGCCGGCCCGGTGCCCCTGGACGTCCCGCGCGATCGGGATGGCTCGTTCACCCCACGGCTGGTACCCAAAGGGCAGCGTCGTACCGGCGGGCTCGATGACATGATCATTTCGCTGTATGCCGGTGGAATGACGTTGCGCGACATCCAATTTCACCTGGAGTCCACGATCGGAACCCAGGTGTCGCATGAGACGATCTCCAAGATCGTCGACGAGATTTCCGATGAGGTGCTGGCCTGGCAGCGCCGCCCGCTCGACTCGATCTACCCGGTGATCTACCTCGACGCGATCATCGTCAAGGTCAAAGACGGCGGCCACACCCGCAATAAGGCCGCTCACATCGCCGTGGGCGTGGATATGGCCGGGATCAAGCATGTTCTGGGGATCTGGGTCCAGCAGAACGAAGGGGCGGCGTTTTGGGCGGCGGTGTGCGCCGATCTGGCCAACCGGGGCATCAAAGACGTGCTGATCGTGTGTTGCGACGGGCTGACCGGGTTCCCCGAGGCGATCGCGGCGACCTGGTCGCAGGCCGCGGTGCAGACGTGTGTGGTGCATCTGATCCGCAACGCGCTGCGGTTCGTGTCCTACAGCGACCGCAAAGCCGTGGCCGCCGCACTCAAACCG
>MSTD01000006.1:156421-189821 GCA_001942045.1 Mycolicibacterium porcinum | reverse complement strand
TGCATGGGGTATCCGCCGTCCTACGGCGGATACCCCATGCAACCGGTCGCGCGGGCCCCGGCCAACGGGCTGGGCGTCGCGGCGCTCGTGCTCGCGATCTTCGGGCTGCTGCTCGTGTGGTCGGTGATCGGCGGGTTGATGTTCGGCATCACCGCGGTCATCCTGGGCATCCTCGCCCGCGGGCGATGCCGTCGGGGTGAGGCCACGAACTCCGACGTCGCCACCTCCGGCATCGCTCTCGGCGCCATCGCCTGCGTGTTGTCGCTGGTGTTCATCGGCATCTGGACATACTTCGGCGCACGGTGGTTCGACGACGTCGGCGGCCGGGACTACATGAACTGCCTCCAGCAGGCCGGTGACGACACCGCGGCCCAGCAACGGTGCGAGAGGGAGTTCGAACGGCGGGTCGAGGATTCGTTCGGCGTGACACCGACCCCTACCCGCTGAGCCGCATCACGGTTTGGCAGCACCCGGGAAGTACTTGACGATCCCCTCTTGCACCACCGTCGCCAACAACTGGCCCGACGCGTCGAAGAAATGTCCGGTGCCGAGCCCCCGGGACTCCGCCGCCACTGGCGACGTGGTGGAGTACAGCACCCACTCGTCGAACTTGATCGGCCGGTGGAACCACACCGAGTGATTCATCGTCACCGCGAAGATCCGGTCGAAACCCCAGGACAATCCGTGTGTGGTGATGATCGAATCGAGCACCGTGGTGTCCGACGAATACACCAGGGCCGCGCCGTGCAGCACCGGATCGTCGGGCATCACACCTTCCGTCTTGAGCCACACCCGATTGTGGTCGAGCTTGCCGCCCTTGTCCCGCATCACCCAGGCCGGATCGTTGGTGTAGCGCCACTCGATCGGGCGCAACGCCTCGACGAACAACGGCACCGTCTTCTCGTACCCCTTCAAGAGCTCATCGATCTTGGGCAACGTGTCCGGGCGCGGAACCTCAGGCGCAGGCACGCTGTGCTCGAGCCCCCGGCCGGCGTTCATGTAGGACAGCATCACGGTGGTCAGCAGGTTGCCGTCCTGCATGACGTCGACCCGGCGGTTGGCGAACCGCCGCTCGTCACGCAGCCGCACGACGTGGAACTCCAGATCCTTCTCCGGATCGCCACCGGCGATGAAGTGCGCGTTCAACGCACTCGGGGAAAGCTTGTACTCCAGCGTGCGGCCGCCTGCGACGAACGCCTGCGCGATCATCTGCCCACCGAAGGTGCGCACCGGGTTCTTGCTCGGATGCGTACCGATGAACAAATCGTCGTCAACGCGGTTCAGATCGAGAACAGCCAGCAGCTCCTCGAAATCCGGGTGTGTCAAGGAATGCCTTTCGAGATCTTTTGCCGGCGCCCTGGGCCTGACGACCTCCCGCTAGACGTCGTCCTCCCCGATGCGGTGCACGTGGATCAGATTCGTGGAGCCTACTGTGCCCGGCGGAGCACCGGCCACGATGACCACCAGCTCACCGCGCTTGTAGCGGCCCAGCTCGAGCAGAGACTTGTCGACCTGACGGATCATGTCGTCGGTGTTCGACATCTGCGGCACGATGAACGTCTCGGTGCCCCAGGTCAGCGCCAGCTGACTGCGCACCTCGGGCAGCGCCGTGAACGCCAGCACCGGGAGCGGGGTGTGCAGCCGGGCCAGTCGGCGCACGGTGTCACCGGACTGCGTGAAGGCGACCAGCGCCTTGGCATCCAGCCGCTCGCCGATGTCGCGGGCCGCATACGAGATCACACCACGCTTGGTGCGCGGAGTGTGCGTCAGCGGCGGCACCGTCACCGAGTTGTCCTCGACCGCCTTGATGATGCGGGCCATCGTCTTGACGGCCTCCAGCGGGTACTTGCCGACGGAAGTTTCCCCGGAGAGCATCACCGCGTCGGCACCGTCGAGCACGGCGTTGGCGACGTCGGAGGCCTCGGCCCGGGTGGGCCGGGAACTTTCGATCATCGACTCCAGCATCTGAGTGGCGACGATGACGGGTTTGGCGTTCTCCCTTGCCATCTGGATCGCACGCTTCTGGACGAGCGGCACTTCCTCCAACGGCAGCTCGACGCCGAGGTCACCACGCGCCACCATGATCGCGTCGAACGCCAGCACGATCGCTTCGAGGTTCTCGACCGCCTCGGGCTTCTCCAGCTTGGCGATCACCGGGACCCGTCGGCCCACCCGGTCCATCACCTCGTGGACCAACTCGACGTCGGCGGGTGACCGGACGAACGACAGCGCGACCAGATCCACGCCCAGCCGCAACGCGAACTCGAGATCCTCGATGTCCTTTTCCGACAGCGCCGGGGCAGTGACGTTCATGCCGGGCAGCGACATGCCCTTGTTGTTGCTGACCGGTCCGCCCTCGGTGACCGTGCAGACCACGTCGTTGCCGTCGATCTCATCGACCTTCAGGCCGACGTTGCCGTCATCGACGAGGACCCGGTCGCCGGGCCGGGCATCCTGGGCCAGACGCTTGTAGGTGGTCGACACCCGGTCGTGGGTGCCCGCACATTCATCGACGGTAATGCGAACCGATTCCCCGGCCGCCCAGTAGGTCGGCCCCTCGGCGAAGCGGCCCAACCGGATCTTGGGGCCCTGCAGGTCAGCCAGCACGCCGACGGCGTGCCCGGTGGCATCCGATGCTGCCCGGACCCGCTTGTAGGCGGCTTCATGGTCGGTGTAGTCACCGTGGCTGAAGTTCAGCCGTGCGACGTCCATACCGGCCTCGACGAGGGCCCGCACCGTCTCATCCGTGCTGGTAGCGGGGCCAAGCGTACAAACGATCTTTCCGCGTCTGCTCACGTCATGTCAGCATAGTCGTTAATCGATTCAGACGACGGACAGAGGCAGGGTGCCGGGCCGCACCGGCGACGGCAGATCCGACTCGCCCATCAGGTACGCGTCCACCGCATGCGCCGCGCTGCGGCCCTCGGCAATCGCCCACACCACCAGCGACGCTCCCCGGTGCGCGTCACCGCAGACGAACACCCCGGGGGCGTCGGTCTGCCAGTCCGAACCACAGGACACCGTGCCCCGCCGGGTCAGCTTGAGGTCCAACCCGTCCAGCAAGGCCATATGCTCGACACCCTCGAACCCGATCGCCAGCAGCGCCAGGTCGCAGGGGATCTGCAACGACTCACCCACCGGCTTGATCTCACGGCGCCCATCGGCATCGCGGGTCACCCGGACCTCGGCGATCTCGATGGCGCGCACATGACCGTTGTCGTCGCCTAGAAAACGTTGTACCGCCACCTCGAAGCGACGCGCGCCGCCCTCGGCGTGCGCCGGGGAAGTCCGCAGCACCAACGGCCACGTGGGCCACGGCGAGAGCTCGTCGTCGCGGGTCTCGGGCGGCTCGGCGTTGTAGTCGAGCTGCGTCACCGAGGCGGCACCCTGCCGGTGCGCGGTGCCCAGACAGTCCGCACCGGTGTCACCGCCGCCGATGATCACCACGTGCTTGCCCGCCGCCGAGATCGGCGTGGACGCGTCGCCCTCGCATTCCCGGTTAGCCGGCACCAGATGCTCCATGGCCAGATGTACACCATCGAGTTCGCGGCCGGGCACGTCGTTGTCGCGGCCCCGCAGCGCACCGACGGCCAGCACCACGGCCTGATGGCGCTGCCGCAGCTGCTCCACGGTCAGATCGACACCGACCTCGCATTCGGTGACGAATCGCGTTCCCTCGGCCCGCATCTGGGCCAGGCGCTGATTGAGCACCGACTTCTCGAGCTTGTACTCCGGAATGCCGTAGCGCAGCAGCCCGCCCACCCGATCGTCCCGCTCGTACACCGTGACCTCATGGCCGGCACGGGTGAGTTGTTGTGCGGCAGCCAAACCCGCGGGTCCCGAGCCGACGACAGCGACGCTCTTGCCTGTCGAGATCGCCGCCGGCTGGGGTTCGACGGTGCCGTTCATCCAGGCGTGGTCGGCGATCGTCTGCTCGATCCGCTTGATCGTCACGCTGCCGCCGGTCTGCTCCTCGGCGATCGACAGCACGCACGCCGACTCGCACGGCGCTGGACACAGCCGCCCGGTGAACTCCGGGAAGTTGTTGGTGGCGTGCAAGCGGTCACTGGCGGCATCCCAGCGGCCGCGCCGCACCAGGTCGTTCCATTCCGGGATCAGGTTGCCCAACGGGCAGCCCGCCTTACCGGAGTGGCAGAACGGGATCCCGCAATCCATGCAGCGGCGTGCCTGCTGCGACACCTCGCCGGCCCGCTCGTTGGGATCCTCGCGCTCGTACACCTCGCGCCAGTCCCCCACCCGCTCCTCGACGGGCCGCTTAGCGGCCTCGATCTTGGGCACTCGAAGAAATCCGGTCGGATCAGCCACGGCTGGCCTCCATGATCGCGCTGTCCACGTCGCGTCCCTCGGCCTTGGCCATCCGGGTCGCCTGCAGCACACGCTCGTAGTCGGTGGGCATTACTTTGGTGAACTGCGCACTGCGCCTTGGCCAGTCAGCCAGGATGGAGCTGGCCAGCGTGCTGCCGGTGTGGCGGGCGTGGTTGGCCACCGCCTCGTGCAGCCAGGCCAGGTCCTCGGCCTCCGGCCGTTGCAGTTCCACCATCTCGGTGTTGACCCGGGCCGGATCCAAGCCGAGCACGAAGGCGATACCGCCCGACATCCCCGCGGCCAGGTTGCGTCCCGTCTTGCCCAGGATCACCACCCGGCCACCCGTCATGTACTCACAGGCGTGATCACCCACGCCCTCGACGACGGCCAACGCCCCAGAGTTGCGGGCACAGAACCGCTCACCGACGCGGCCCCGCAGGTAGACCTCACCTGAGGTGGCACCGTAGAGCAGCGTGTTGCCCGCGATGACATTGTCTTCGGGCAGGAACAGCACATCGTCGGGTGGCCGCACGATCACCCGACCGCCCGAAAGCCCCTTGCCCACATAGTCGTTGGCATCACCGATCAGTTCCAGCGTGATGCCGGGCGGGAGGAACGCACCGATCGACTGGCCCGCTGACCCGGTCAGACTGATGTGAATCGTGTCGTCGGGCAGGCCGGCCGCGCCGTACCGGCGGGTGACTTCCGATCCCAGCAGCGTGCCGACGGTGCGGTTGACGTTGCGCACGGGCAGCTCAAGGCGCACCGGATGGGCATCCTCCAACGCGCCCTCGGCGAGTTGGATCAGGGTTTGATCGAGCGCCTGATCGAGCCCGTGGTCCTGATCGCGCACCCGCCGCCGCTGGCTGAGCGGGCTGCCCTCGGCGACGGTCGGCAACGCGAAGATCGGGCTCAGGTCCAGGCCGCGGCTCTTCCAATGCGCCACACCGGGATCGGTGTCGAGCACCTCGGCATGCCCGACCGCCTCGTCGATGCTGCGGAATCCCAGCTCGGCCAGGTAGCGGCGGATGTCCTCGGCGATGAACGTGAAGAAGTTCTCGACGAATTCCGGCTTGCCGTTGAACCGCGCCCGCAGCTCGGGGTTCTGCGTGGCCACACCGACCGGGCAGGTGTCCAGGTGGCAGACCCGCATCATGATGCATCCCGACACCACCAGCGGTGCGGTGGCAAAACCGAACTCCTCGGCACCCAGCAGCGCGGCCACGATCACGTCGCGGGCACTGCGCATGCCGCCGTCGCACTGCACCGTGATCCGATCACGCAAACCGTTGAGCACCAGGGTCTGCTGGGTGTCGGCCAGCCCGATCTCCCACGGCGCGCCCGCGTGCTTGAGCGAGGTCAACGGTGCCGCGCCGGTACCGCCGTCGTACCCGGAGATCAACACCACGTCGGCATGCGCCTTGGACACCCCGGCCGCGACAGTGCCGACCCCGACACTGCTGACGAGCTTCACGTGGATCCGGGCGTCCGCGTTGGCGTTCTTCAGATCGTGGATGAGCTGGGCGAGATCCTCGATCGAGTAGATGTCGTGGTGCGGAGGCGGTGAAATCAACCCCACGCCCGGTGTCGAGTGCCGGGTCTTGGCGATGTTCGGGTACACCTTGTAGCCCGGAAGTTGGCCGCCCTCACCGGGTTTGGCACCCTGCGCCATCTTGATCTGGATGTCGCTGGCGTTCACCAGGTAGTCGCTGGTGACACCGAAGCGTCCCGAGGCCACCTGCTTGACCGCACTGCGCCGGCGCGGGTCGTAGAGCCGCTCGACGTCCTCGCCACCTTCACCACTGTTGGAGCGCCCACCGAGGTTGTTCATGGCGATCGCCATGGTCTCGTGGGCCTCCGCCGAGATGGACCCGTAGCTCATCGCCCCGGTGTTGAACCGGGCCACGATCGCCTCGACCGGCTCGACCTCCTCGAGCGGCACCGGCGGTCGCAGGCCCTTCTTGAACTCGAACAGACCCCGCAGCGTTCCCCCCTCGCGGGACAGCCGGTCGACCTCTTCAGAGTATTTGGCGAAGATGTCACGGCGACCGGTGCGGGTCGAATGCTGAAGCAGGAAGACCACTTCCGGGGTGAACAGGTGCAGCTCGCCCTCGCGGCGGAACGCATACTCACCGCCGACCTCGAGCCGGCGGTGCACCCGTTCGGTGGGGTTCTCCGGGTAGGCCCGCCGATGACGCAGCTTGACCTCCTCGGCCAGCACGTCCAGCCCGACCCCGCCGAGCTGGCTGGTGGTGCCCGTGAAGTACTCGTCGACCACCTCGCGGCTCAGCCCGATCGCCTCGAAAACCTGCGCGGCAGTGTACGAGGCGACCGTCGAGATCCCCATCTTGCTCATCACCTTGACGACGCCCTTACCCAGCGCCTTGACGTAATTGCGTACCGCGGTGGCGGTTTCGATGCCGGTGAGCTCCCCCTCGCGAATCAGATCCTCGATCGACTCGAACGCGAGATAGGGGTTGACGGCTGCGGCGCCGTAGCCGATGAGCATGGCGATGTGATGGACTTCGCGGGCATCACCGCTTTCCACCACGAGCGCCACCTTGGTGCGTTCCTTCGTGCGCACCAGGTGGTGGTGTACCGCCGACACTGCCAGCAGCGACGGAATCGGGGCCCGGGTGTGGTCGGAATCGCGATCCGAGATCACCAGGGTGCGCGCGCCTTTCGCAATCGCCTCGGTGGCCCTCAACTGCAGATCGTCGAGCGCGTCGGCCAGCCCTTCCCCACCGCGTTCGACGTCGTAGAGGGCCCGCAACACGGTGGTGCGCAGACCCGGGTGCTCGCCGTCATCGTTGATGTGGACGATCTTGCTCAGCTCGTCGTTGTCGAGAACCGGCCAGCGCAAGACGATCTGGCGACAGGACGCTGCCGAGGGTTCCAACAGGTTTTCCTCGGGACCCATCACGCGGGCCATCGAGGTGACCACCTCTTCACGGATGGCGTCCAGGGGCGGGTTGGTGACCTGGGCGAACAGTTCGACGAAGTAGTCGTACAGCAGCCGTGAGCGCTTGGACAGCACCGCGACGGGCGTATCGGTGCCCATCGAACCGAGCGGCTCACCACCCGAGGCCGCCATCGGGGTCAGCAGGATCCGCAGCTCCTCCTCGGTGTAGCCGAAGGCGATCTGCCGACGCACCACGGACTCATGGTTCGGCTGAATACGAGACCGGTCGGGCAAGGTGGCGAGGTCGAGCAGTCCGGCATGCAGCCACTCACCGTAGGGTTCGGCCGCGGCCAGCTGCTCCTTGATCTCGTCGTCGGGAACGATTCGCCCGGCCGCTGTGTCGACCAGGAACATCTTCCCGGGCTGCAGGCGTCCCTTGGCGACGATGTCGCCCGACGGCACGTCGAGCACGCCGCTCTCACTGGCCAGGATCACCCGGTCGTCGACCGTGCGCCACCAGCGGCCCGGCCGTAAACCGTTGCGGTCCAACACCGCACCGACCACGGTGCCGTCGGTGAATGTGACACAGGCGGGGCCGTCCCACGGCTCCATCAGCGAGGCATGGAACTTCCAGAACGCGCGTTCGGCGGCGTCCATGGTGGTGGCGTTCTCCCAGGCCTCCGGGATCATCATCAACACGGCGTGAGGCAGGCTGCGCCCGCCCAGATGCAACAGCTCCAGCACCTCATCGAAGGACGCCGAGTCGGAGGCGTCCGGACTGCAGATCGGTGACAACCGGCTCAGGTCACCGGGAATCCGGGCGCTGGCCAACAGCGCTTCGCGGGCGTGCATGCGATTGCGGTTTCCGCGCACTGTGTTGATCTCGCCGTTGTGGGCGACGAACCGGAATGGATGCGCCAGCGGCCAGGACGGGAACGTGTTGGTCGAGAAGCGGCTGTGCACGATCGCGATCGCACTCTTGCAGCGCTCGTCGCGCAGATCCGGAAAGTATTGCGGCAGCTGCATTGTCGTCAGCATGCCCTTGTACACGATGGTCCGGCTGGACAGCGACGCGAAGTAGACCGCGTCGGCACCCGTACCGTGTTCAGCCCGCTTGCGCAGCGGATAAACCTTGCGGTCGAGCTCGATTCCGCCTAGTCGTGAGCCGTCGGCTCCCGGTGCCGCGACGAACAACTGGGCCATGTGCGGCATACAGCCCAGCGCGGTCTGGCCGATCTCCGCGCCATCCGGATCGACGGGCACCTCCCGCCACCCCAACACCTCAAGGCTTTCCTCGGTGGCCAACGCCTCGATGCGGGCGCGGGCGGCACTGCGCGCGTCCTCATCCTGCGGCATGAAGCAGATGCCGGCGGCGAATGTGTTGCTGCCGTCCGCAGCGGGCCCCGGCAGGGCGAAATCGACGACCTCCCGCAGCAGCTCGACGGGCAACTGCAGCAGGATCCCGGCTCCGTCGCCGCTGTTGGGTTCGGCCCCGGCCGCACCGCGGTGCTCGAGGTGTTCGAGCGCGGTCAGACCGTCCGTGACGATGCCGTGGGAACGGCGGCCCTGAATATCGGTGATCATGGCCACGCCGCAGGAGTCAGCCTCATTTGCAGGGTCGTACAGCCCCTGCGCGTCTGGCAATGCCGAGAACAGCACTTGATCGCACCTCCGCAAGTCCGGAACATCCTGGTCCCGGGACTGCACCGGCCCGAATTTTCAGTGTATCAGCGCAGGTCGGCTACTACTGCGTGGTTAACGTCGGGACCAGCGGGAACCCGGGCAGGTTCCGCACCACGGTCCAGACCACCAATGCCGCCACGATCGTCACCACAGCCCGCAGCGGGAACAGCGGCTTGCCGAGCCGCCACCGCACCAACATCCACACCACCAGGGCGGGCAGACCGACCAGGGCAAATACGTTGTCGACGATCGCCGCGCCCACGTCGCCATGCAGCAGGTCGTGAGTCATCCGCAGACCGCCGCACGCCGGGCAGTTCCACCCCGTCAGGGCTTTGAACGGGCACCCCGGGAACAGGAAACCCGGGCGGTGCGGATCGGCCAAACCGGTGTAGGCGAGCGCACCGACGGCGAGCCCGCCGGCAGCCACCAGCGAGAGCCGTCCCGCCGTCGTGGCGGCAGGGCCGCTATGTCCCATCGCGGAGCGGGCGCCCGTATGGGTCGCGGACCTTGTCGGTGAGGATCAGGATGGCATCGACGATCCCCCAAATGACGGCGCCGATGCCACAGGTGACCAACCCGACGATCAACTGGGCGACACCCAGACCGGTCTGGCCGATGTAGATGCGGCCGATCCCGACCAGCCCGACCAGTCCGATCAGCTGTAGAAGACCGGCGACCACCTTGGACTTGTCGGAGAACGGCTCGCCGGTGATCGGATGACGGCCGTACGGCGCGCTCGGATCGCCGTACCGCGATGGATACGGCGGGTAACCGGGCGGTGGCGGCGGATATCCCGCAGGCGGCGGGAAGCCGGCCGGCGGCGGGCCGTTGAGCGGGTCTGGGGACTGAGACGGATCAGTCATACAGCCAGGATGCCAGAGTGCGAGTGGTTAGCGGTTCCGCCGGAACCAGCGCCGCACCCGGCCACCCTGCTTCGTCGGCTCGGGCTGCTCGGTGACTACCGGCGATTCGGTCTTGGTCTCGTCGACCGCATCCTCGTCATCGGACTCATCGGCCTCAGGCTTCGCCTCGTCGTCGGTGTCATCCGCAGTCTCAGCGTCGTCGGTGGCCTCGGCCTCCGCCTCCGCGGTATCCGATTCGTCCGCCGCGTCATCGGTTTCGGCTTCGGTGTCGTCCTGCGCAGCAGGCGCAGACTCCCCGTCAGACTCTGCGACTTCAGCCTCAGCTTGTTCTGCCTCGGGCTCGTCGGCGGGTTCGGCAGCGGTGACCTCGTCCGCAGTCTCCCCCGAGTCAGCGCCTGCCTCGTCTTCGCCGTCCGCGGGCTCCTCAGCGTCGGCGTCTACCGGTGCTTCCGCCTCATCCGCGCCGTCCTCGGCGTCGGTGAGCTCAGCCTCAGGCTCGTCCACTGCAGCGGCCTCAACCTCGTCTGCCGACTTTTCCGCGACGTCACCCTCGGGTTCTTCAGACTCGGATTCGTCGGTGGATTCGTCAGCGGCGACCTCGTCCGCAGTCTCCCCCGAGTCAGCGCCTGCCTCGTCTTCTCCGTCCGCAGGCTCCTCGGCCACCTCGTCTGCGGCTTCTTCGTCGGCCTCGGGCTCGGCCTCGGCGTCTACCGGTGCTTCCGTCTCATCCGCGCCGTCCTCGGCGTCGGTGGGCTCAGCCTCAGCTTCGTCTTCTGCAGCGGCCTCAACCGCTTCCGCCGACTCCTCCGTGACGTCACCCTCGGGCTCCTCAGACTCAGGCTCAGGCTCGTCTGCGGCTACTTCGTCAGCTTCGGTCGCGGCACCTACCGCCTCTGCTTCAGGCTCTTCATCGGCTGCTTCGTCAGCTTCGGCGGCCTCGGTCGACTCATCCTCGACTTCGGCTTCAGCGTCGTCCTCGGGCTCGGCCTCGTCGATCGTCTCCTCGGTGACTTCGGCCTCGGGCTCTGAGGGCGCCTCAGACTCCTCGTCCTCGTCCTCGTCCTCGTCGACGGGCTCCTCGGCAGCCTCGGCCTCGGCCTCGGCTTCAGCCTCACCGTCCTCGTCTTCGGGTTCCTTGGCGATCGCCTTCAGTTCGATGGCCGCAGCCGCCTCGGCGCCGTCGTCCTCACTGGCGCCGACCTCATCCGGATGCATGTGGTCGGCATCCTCGTCGTCGTCTTGCCCGGCCACCGTTGCGGCCGCAACAACACCGGTGGTCGCCGCCGCGGCGACGAGTTCCTTGCCGAGCTCGTCGGCCGTCGATTCGTCCTCGTCGCTCTTGCCGGCCAAGGTCGCCGGATCTTCCCGTCCCTTGGTCGCCAGCATGATGTAGACGACGGCGCCGATGAACACGAACGTCGAGGTGAAGGTGTTGACGCGGATACCGGCGAACTCCGTCGCCTCATCGGTGCGCATCAACTCGACCATGAAACGGCCCGCGCAATAGCCGGCCACGTAGAGCGCGAACAACCGTCCGTGGCCGAGCTTGAACTTGCGGTCGGCCCAGATCAGCAGCGCGAAAACCAGCAGGTTCCACAGCAATTCGTAGAGGAAGGTGGGATGGACCACCTTCTCGACCTCACCCGTCGAGACGCCGTTGAGCTGGTCAGGCTGTCCGAGGGAGTTGACGCGTTTGTAGATCTCCAAGCCCCACGGCAGCGTGGTGTCGCCGCCGAACAGCTCTTGATTGAAGTAGTTTCCGAGCCGGCCGATGGCCTGGGCCAGGATGATTCCGGGTGCGATCGCGTCGCCGAAGGCCGGCAGCGGTATCCCCCGCGAGCGGCAACCGATCCAGGCCCCGACGCCGCCCAGTGCGACGGCGCCCCAGATGCCGAGGCCACCTTCCCACACCTGGAATGCGGCACCGAGTCCCTTGCCACCGGGGCCGAAATACCGGGGCCAGTCCGTCATGACGTGGTAGAGCCGGCCACCGACGAGGCCGAAAGGCACTGCCCACAAGGCGATGTCATAGATGACGCCGGCTTGTCCGCCTCGCGCCTGCCACCGCCGGTCTCCGATGACCAGTGCCGCGATGATGCCCGCGATGATGCAGAGCGCATACGCGCGGATCGGCACCGGCCCCAGATGCCAGACGCCCTGTGACGGGCTGGGCAAATACGCGAGCACGGTAGTGGTCAAGCTGAAATCCTCTGCCTAACGCCGTTGGCCAGTTCTTCGGTGAGGCGACGCACCGCGTCCAACCCCTCGCCCAAGGCCGACACCAGGGCCGACCCGACGATGACTCCGTCTGCGTACGCGCCGATCTCGGCCGCCTGTGCTCCGGAACGCACGCCCAAACCCACCCCGACCGGGATGTCGGAAACTTCCTTGACGCGGCGGACCAACTCCGGCGCCGCGTTCGAGACCACATCTCGCGCCCCGGTGACGCCCATCGTCGACGCGGCGTAGACGAAGCCGCGGGATGCGTTCACCGTCGCCGCGAGCCGCTCCGGCGTCGAGGACGGGGCGACCAGGAAGATCCGGTCGAGATTGTGTTCCTCGGATGCGGCGATCCAGTCGACGGCTTCCTCGGGGATCAGATCGGGGGTGATCAGACCGTATCCACCGGCGGACGCCAGGTCGCGGGCGAATGTGTCAACACCCTTGCGCAGCACCGGGTTCCAGTAGGTCATCACCACCGCGCGGCCGCCGGCGTTGCTGATCGCTTCAACCGCGGCGAGGGTGTCGCGCACCCGCACGCCGCCGGCCAGCGCCGCCTCGGTGGCAGCGGCGATCGTTGGTCCGTCCATCCCGGGATCCGAGTACGGCACCCCGACTTCCACCAGATCGCAACCGGATTCGACCAACGCCGTCATCGCCGCGATGGAGGTCTGCACGTCCGGGAACCCGGTGGGCAGGTAGCCGATGAGCGCGGCACGGCCCTCGGCGCGGCAGCCGTCGAACAACTCCGCCAGCCGGCTCATCCCACACTCCCCTCGTCGAGCAGTCCGAACCACTTGGCCGCCGTCTCGACGTCTTTGTCACCGCGCCCGGACAAGTTCACCACGATGATCGATCCGCTGCCCAGTTCAGGTCCGAGCTTGAGGGCACCAGCCACCGCGTGGGCGGACTCGATAGCCGGAATGATGCCCTCGCGGCGGCACAGCAGCGAGAACGCGTCCATGGCCTCGGTATCGGTGACCGGGCGGTATTCGGCGCGGCCGATGTCCTTGAGGAAGGCATGTTCGGGTCCGACACCCGGGTAGTCCAAACCGGCGGAGATCGAATGCGATTCGATCGTCTGGCCGTCCTCGTCCTGCAACAGGTAGGAGAACGATCCCTGGAACGCACCGGGCGACCCCCCGGTGAAGGTCGCGGCGTGCCGGCCTGTCTCCACACCGTCGCCCGCAGCTTCGAAACCGACCAACCGAACCGCCGGGTCGTCGATGAAGGCGTGGAACACGCCGATGGCATTCGAACCACCGCCGACGCACGCGGTGACCGCATCGGGCAACCGGCCGGCCTGATCAAGGATCTGTGCCCGGGCCTCCATGCCGATGACACGCTGGAAATCACGCACCATCAGCGGGAACGGATGCGGACCTGCGGCCGTCCCGAAGCAGTAGTAAGTGTCGTCGGCGTTGGTGACCCAGTCCCGGAACGCCTCGTTGATCGCGTCCTTGAGGGTCTTGGAGCCGGCCTCGACCGAGACCACAGTGGCGCCGAGCAACCGCATCCGCGCGACGTTGAGCGCCTGGCGGGCTGTGTCCACCGCGCCCATGTAGATGATGCATTCCAGACCGAGCAGGGCACACGCCGTGGCGGTGGCCACCCCGTGCTGGCCGGCGCCGGTCTCGGCGATGACGCGGGTCTTGCCCATCTGCCGCGCCAACAGCGCCTGGCCCAGGACGTTGTTGATCTTGTGAGAACCGGTGTGGTTCAGGTCTTCTCGTTTGAGGAAGATACGTGCGCCACCGGCGTACTCGGACAGCCGGGTCGCCTCGTACAGCGGGGAGGGCCGACCGCTGTAGTGCCGCTGCAGCCGGTCGAGTTCGTCGAGGAAGGCTTGGTCGCCGCGGGCCTTCTCATAGGCCGCGGTGACCTCCTCGATCACCGCCATCAGCGCCTCGGGAACCAACCGGCCGCCGTAGGAACCGAAGTGGCCCAACGCGTCGGGATCGTGCACGGTGGGTTCGGCAACGCCTGCGCTGGTACGGGGCAATTCGGGCCCCGCGAGATCCGCCATCAAAGTGTCTTTTCGTACAAGCGGCTCATTGACTGGTTCAGCGAGCCGGTTTCGGGCAGGACGGGTGCGTACCGGCGGTGACCAGATCGGCGACCGCACTGCGGGGATCCCCGCTGGTCACCAGGCCTTCACCGACCAGCACGGCATCTGCACCCGCGCCGGCGTACGCCAGCAGGTCAGCGGTTCCACGGACCCCGGACTCGGCGACGCGGATGACGTCGCTGGGCAGCCCCGGCGCGATGCGCGCGAAGCAGTCGCGGTCGACTTCCAGGGTCTTGAGGTCGCGGGCATTGACGCCGATCAACTTGGCCCCGGCCTGCAACGCCCGGTCGGCCTCCTCTTCGGTGTGCACCTCCACAAGCGCGGTCATCCCGAGGGATTCCGTCCGCTCCAGCAGTGATTCCAGCACCGGCTGCTCGAGGGCCGCCACGATGAGCAGCAGCAGGTCGGCGCCGTGGGCCCTAGCCTCATGGATCTGGTAGGGCTTGACGATAAAGTCCTTGCGCAACACCGGGATTGACACCGCTGCCCGCACCGCGTCCAGATCGGCGAGTGAGCCGTTGAACCGGCGCTGCTCGGTGAGCACGCTGATGATCCGCGCACCGCCGGCCTGGTAGGCCTGCGCCAACTGCGCCGGGTCGGCGATGTTGGCCAGCTCGCCCCGCGACGGGCTTGCCCGCTTCACTTCGGCGATCACGGCAATTCCCGGTTCCCGCAACGCTGCCATCACGTTGAGCGGCGGAGGTGCGTCCTGGGCCCGCGCCTTGATATCAGCCAAGCTGATAACGGCCTCGCGGGCGGCAACGTCGGCGCGGACTCCCTCGATAATGGAGTCGAGCACTGTGGCCGAACTCATCGCCCGTCGGTTCCTTTCTGGTGCCTCCGGGCCGGTCCCGGTTGCCCTCCCTGGAAGGGTAGCCGTCGCCACACCTTCACCATTCACCGGCCCTTATTGTCCGGATCGCCGCCGTCGCCGGTCGGATCATGTCCCTCGTCCAGCGCATCCCAGAGCATCCGCTCCGACATCGGCTCGCCGCTGTCGTCACTCTTGGCCGCCTCCCGCCGGGCCGCCGGCGCCGCGTACCGCCCGGCAATGCTGCGCTTCGTGCCGTTGGCCGAGCGCATGAGCATCACCGCACCGGCCAGCGCACACACCGCGGCCACCAGGGTCAGGACTGCGCCCCCATAGGAGCGGCTGGTCGCGGTCAACTGCGCTAGCGGCACTTCTGCCAGGTCAGCGGCCCGCACAGCGACGTCCTTGATCACCCACAGGCTGATCGCCAGGTAGCCCATGCCCGCACTGGCCACGGCGATCAGCAGCGCCAGCAAGCGCAGCGCCCAGCCGTGTACCGCCAGCGCAGCCACCGCGGCAGCCAGCACCAGCAACGCCAGCGGAATCAACGCGGTGGACCACGACGCGCCCGTGAGCGTCGTGGTCTTGGGCTGGCCGAGCCCGTCAGCCGAACTCACCTGGACCCAGGTCATCCGCGATGCCACCCACAGCGCCACCGCGGCGACGACGAACGACGCCTGCGCCGCCCGCGTCACGGCTCGGCCAATGTGTCGGCGGCAGCGATGGCGTTGAGCACGGCTTTGGCCTTGTTTGCCGACTCGTTGTACTCGTAGGGGCCGTTGGAGTCGGCCACGACTCCCCCGCCGGCCTGTACGTAGGCGATGCCGTTGCGCATCAGTGCGGTCCGGATGGCGATGGCGAAGTCGGCGTTGCCCGCGAAATCGAGGTATCCGAGCACCCCGCCGTACAGGCCCCGTCGGGTCTTCTCGACCTCCTCGATCAACTCCATGGCCCGCACCTTCGGCGCACCTGACAGGGTGCCGGCCGGGAAGCATGCCGTCACCGCGTCCAGCGCGGTCTTCCCCTCGGCCAGCTCGCCGGTCACCGTGGATACCAGGTGCATGACGTGGCTGTAGCGCTCGATGTGGCTGTAGTCCTCGACCCGCACCGTGCCGGGCCGGCACACCCGTCCCAGGTCGTTGCGGCCCAGATCGACGAGCATCAGGTGCTCGGCACGTTCCTTTTCGTCGGCCAGGAGTTCCTTTTCCAGCAGCACATCTTCTTCCTCGGTGCTGCCGCGCCACCGGGTTCCGGCGATCGGGTGCGTGGTGGCCCGTCCGTCCTTCACGGTGACCAGCGCCTCCGGGCTGGAGCCGACGACCGAAAAGTCAAGCCCGCCACCGGCATCGGGCACATTGAGCAGGTACATGTACGGGCTGGGGTTGGTCACCCGCAGCATCCGGTACACGTCGAGGGGATCCGCAGCGGTGTCCATCTCGAACCGCTGCGACGGCACCACCTGGAAGGCTTCGCCGGCCTCGATGTCGCCGACCAGCTTCTCCACGATCGCCGTGTATTCCTCCACCGTGCGCTGCGCGCGGTGCTCGGGTGCGGGCCTGCTGAAGGTGGCGACTGTCGACGGCAGCGGCTGGCCGAGGGCGGCGGTCATCACATCCAGCCGGGCCACCGCGTCGTCATAGGCCTCGTCGACGCGCTCGTCGGTGCCGTTCCAGTTCACCGCGTTGGCGATGAGGGTGATGGTGCCCTCGTGGTGGTCGACGGCAGCGATGTCGGTGGCCAGCAGCAGCACCATGTCCGGCAGGCCGAGGTCGTCGACCGCCAGCTCCGGCAGCCGCTCCAGGCGGCGCACCATGTCATAGGCGAAGTACCCGACCAACCCCGACGACAGCGGCGGCAGGTCCGGCATGGCCTCGGTCTGCAACAGATCCAGGGTGGCGCGCAGTGCGGCCAACGGCTCACCGCCGCTGGGCGCATCCTTGGGCGCGGTGCCCAGCCACACCGCTTCGTTGTCGCGCACCGTCAGGGCAGAAGGGGCGCCGGCGCCGATGAACGACCAACGCGACCACGAACGGCCGTTCTCGGCGGATTCGAGCAGGAACGTGCCCGGCCGGTTGGCGGCGAGCTTGCGGTACGCCGACAGCGGTGTCTCGCTGTCGGCCAGGACCTTGCGGGTCACCGGCACGACCCGGTGCTCGGCGGCGAGCGCCCGGAAATCCTCGCGCGACGTGGTGACCGCAAGCGATGAGCCGGCGCCCGAGGATCCCGGTGCGTGGGTGGCTGTGGTTTGCACGGGATCAATCCTCCCAGATCGGGGCCACCGTCCTGCCATGCAGACGGCGTAGCGTAGCCAGCCATGACATCCCTCAAGACGGGTGACACCGTTGCCGAGTTCGAACTGCCGGACCAGACCGGCACGATCCGCAGCCTGACCAGCCTGCTCACCGAGGGCCCCGTGGTGCTGTTCTTCTATCCGGCGGCGATGACTCCGGGGTGCACCAAAGAGGCCTGTCACTTCCGGGATCTAGCCGCCGAGTTCGCTGCGGCCGGCGCGAGCCGGGTCGGTATCAGCACCGACCCGGTCGCCAAGCAGGCCAAGTTCGCCGACATCCAGAACTTCGACTACCCGCTGCTGTCGGACGCCGACGGCAAGGTGGCCGCCCAGTTCGGGGTGAAACGTGGCCTGCTCGGCAAGCTCATGCCGGTCAAGCGGACCACATTCGTCATCGACACCGACCGCACCGTGCTCGGGGTGATCTCCAGCGAGATCAGCATGGACACCCACGCCGACAAGGCGCTGGAGCTGCTCAAGGCGCGTTGACCGCCCGCAGGACCGCCGCCATTGACGCCGCGAGCACGGAGTCGCTGCGGCCGCATGCCCAGCCGGTCTGACCGGCCGACCGGTATTCGAGGTAGCTGACGGCGGTGCTGCCGATCGACTGCTGGGTCAGGCTCAGCACCTCGATCGGATGGCCGATCTCCTCGAGTGCGGCGCACAGCGCGTCGACCGGCCCCACGCCGCGATGACTGCTGGCCACGGTGCGCCCGTCGCACACCAGCGTGAGGTCGGTGACCGCGGCGGGGCCGTCGCCGCCGGTGTGCCAGTCCTTGAGTTGCACGGGCCCTGCTGCGTCGAGATAGGTCGCCTCGAACAGGTCGAACAGTTCTGCGGCGGTGACCTCAGAACCGCTTTCGTCGGTGTGCTCCTGGACGTGGCGGGCGAAGTCGATCTGCAAGCGGCGCGGCAGTTCCAACCCGTAATCGGTGGCCAGCAGGTAGGCGATTCCGCCCTTGCCGGACTGTGAGTTCACCCGGATCACCGCGTCGTAGGTGCGGCCGATGTCGGCCGGGTCGATCGGCAGATACGGGACCCGCCAATCGATTTCGTTCTCTGGACGTCCCGTGGCCGCGGCCCTGGCGCGATGTTCGGCGAAGCCCTTCTTGATCGCGTCCTGGTGGGTGCCGGAGAACGCCGTATGCACCATGTCTCCCACGTAGGGGTGGCGTTCATGGATCGGCATGCGGGTGCAGTGACTGACTGTACGCGCGATCTCGTCGATGTCGGAGAAGTCGATCATCGGATCCACGCCCTGGGCATGCAGATTCAGCGCGAGCGTGGCGATGTCGACGTTGCCGGTGCGTTCGCCGTTGCCGAACACGCAGCCCTCCACCCGCTGTGCTCCGGCCAGTACCGCGAGCTCGGCGCAGGCGATGCCGGTCCCCCGGTCGTTGTGTGGGTGCACCGACAGGATGACGCTGTCGCGACGAGATACGTTGCGGTGCATGTACTCGATCTGGTCGGCATAGACGTTCGGGGTGGCGATCTCGACGGTGGCCGGCAGGTTGAGGATGACCGGACGCTCCGGGGTGGCCTGCCACAGTTCGGTCACCGCATCGCACAGCTCCAGCACATAGTCGGGCTCGGTGAGGTTGAACACCTCCGGGGAGAATTCGAACCGCACATTCGGCATGCCGTCAGTGAATTCGAGGACGTCGCGCGCGCCCGCCAGGATCAGGTCCCGCAGCTCGGCACGGTCCTTGCCCAGAACGACATCGCGCCAGGTGGGCGCGGTCGCGGTGCACATGTGGATGACGACGTCATTGCTGATCCCTCGGACCGAGTCCACGGTGCGCTCGATCAGGTCGCGGCGTGCCGGAACGAACACCACGATGGTGACATCGGGCGGGGCGATGTCGGATTCGGCCAGCAGCCGCACGAAGTCGAAGTCGGTCTGGGAGGCCGACGGGTAGCCCACTTCGATCTCCTTGTAGCCCATGGCCACCAGCAGCTCGAAGAAGCGGCGCTTACGGCCCGGATCCATGGGCTCGGCCAGGGCCTGATTGCCGTCACGCAGATCCACCGGCACCCATAGCGGTGCGGCGACTATCCGAGCCGTGGGCCAATCTCGTTGAACGAGAGGAACTTCGACGCGGTCGTAGACGGACGCGTAGCGATGCGACGGCATCTGGGAGTGGCGCTGCCGGTTCCAGGCCGGCGCGTTCGCCGGGACCTGCCCGGCTGGGGTATCGATGGTGGGAAATGCTGACGTGGTCATGAGGGTGCCTTCGGTCGGAGTGAGTTTCGACCGGCGCGACAAAGCCCCACGGCAGGGGGCCGGTCGATTCAGGCCCCGCCGCGGCGGCTAAGGAGCAGGACGCGCGTCATGATGGGTAGACTATACACAACTCCTCAGACAAGTAGACAGGTTTTGATGACGTCCCAAGTTCAGCGTCACCCGCTGGCGACCCAGACCGCCCAGCTTCTCTTGACGCGCATCCGCCAGGGCGAATGGCCGCTGGGTCATCGACTTCCGGGCGAGACGACACTGGCGGCCCAACTCGGTGTGGGCCGCTCCACCTTGCGTGAAGCGATCCGCGAACTGTCCGGCAAAGGCGTACTCGAGAGCCGTCAGGGTGCCGGGGTGTTCGTCACCGCCCTGGATGCTGCCGAAGACTGGGACACCGTGCTGCGCCGCGCGACCATCGTGTCGGTGATCGAAGCTCGCATCGCCATCGAAGCCGAGGCCGCCGCGCTGGCCGCCACCCGGCGCACGCCCGCTGATCTGCGGGCAATCCGCCGCACCCTGGCTGCCCGCGGCGTGTTGGGTCAGTCCGTACCCGATCATGTTGACGCGGACATGGCATTTCACCGCACGGTGATCGCCGCGGCCCACAACGAGGTGCTGATCCAGTTGTTCGACGCGTTCCTCCCCCGGCTGCGGCTGGCGATGATCGACATGCTGAAGATTCGCCCGATCGCCTCCGAACCCTGCGATCACGCTCTGCACCAGCAGCTCGCCGACGCGATCATCGCCCGCGATCCAGAGGCCGCCGCGGCTGCCAGCAGAACCCATTTGAGCTCATTGAAGGAGTCTTTCGCATGACCCCGGTCCTCGACATCGCCGATGTGACCTTCCGCCGTGACGGCAAGCAGATCATCGATGGCATCTCACTGACCGTGCAGTCCGGTGAGCACTGGGCACTGTTGGGACCCAACGGTGCCGGCAAGAGCACGCTGCTGGGTTTCTGTGCCGCCGTGACGTTTCCGACGACGGGGACCGTGCACGTGCTCGGCGGTCAGATGGGTCGTACCGACCTGGCCGTGCTGCGCCGCTCAATCGGTCACGTGAATCCCCGGCACCGCCTGCAGTATCCGCTGACGGTGCGCGAGGTGGTGCTCACCGGTATCACGGCCACCATCGACATCGCAGCGCACTGGACGCCGACCCCAGAACAGGTGCGCCGCGCCGACGACCTCATCGACACCGTGGGACTCTCGGCCCGCGCCGACGCGATCTGGCCGACGCTGTCGCAGGGCGAGCGCGGCCGTACCCTGATCGCCCGGGCGCTCATCGCCGACCCACGATTGTTGCTGCTGGACGAGCCGACCACCGGCCTCGATGTGGCCGCTCGTGAGCAGTTGTTGGAAACCCTTGACACCCTAGATGATTCGCATCCGGACATGGCCTCGATCCTGGTTACCCACCACCTCGAGGAACTCCCGACCAGCACCACGCACGCCCTGTTGATCGCCGAAGGGCGCACCGTGGCCAGCGGATTGGCCCACGACGTGGTCAACACCGAACACGTCAGCGAGGCTTTCGCTCACCCAGTGGTGGTCGGGTTCCAGGACGGCAGATGGAGCGCGCGGGCCAAGGCCAGCTCGCGGGTGCTCTAAGCCTGACGCTCGGGCTCGGACGGTGCGTTGCGCCGCCGGCGGGCCTCACGGTGCCGGGTTACCGGCGTGGTGTCGATGACGCGGTTGACCATGGTCGCCAGGAAACGCGAGGGCTGCAGCGCGGGCGGCACCGTGTCGTGCCGAATTGCGATGTCGGGCAGGGCCGCCAGCGCCTCGTCGACGGCGGCCGTGGCCACATCGACGATCTCGAACAGCGTGTCGGGCTCGGCCTTTTCGATGCTGTCGACTTCCTCACCGGCTGACTCGGTGACGTCGGCGTCGTAGTCGATCATCACCAGTGCCACCGCGTGATAGGCGTCGTCTTCGGTGCCGAGTTTGCCCAGCAGATCGATGAGCCACTCGGCCTTGTCCGGTTCGGTGCTCAGGATCGTCGAGCGCAGGCCGTAGACGAATCCGAGTGCCGACAACGGGTGGCGCAGGCGCAGATTCTTGGCGTCGCCGTAGCTTTCTTCGACGCGGTTGGCGGCGTTCTTGCCGAAGCTGGAATCCATCCGCTTGGTACTGATCAGCAGTTCAGGGCCGGTGTCCCAGTCCGACATCACCACGTCGACCTGCTTCATATAGTGCTTGCCCAGCACGCTGGCGCTCGAAGCGGCAACGCCTTTCATCGACCGCTTCAGGCGCTGCTCGATCAGGTGGCGTTCCTTTTGCGGCAGCGCCTCCAGCAGACTGGCGATGGCGCTGGGCATGATCCGCGGATCTGTCGCCCTGGGCCACACCGCGTCCGGATCGAATCCGGCGCGCCGCAGCTCGTACGCCAACCAGACGTCGAGTGCCAGCGCCGGGACCCCGGTGGTCGACGGCGCATCGAGGTACAACGGCACCCCGAGCAGCTTGCGCAGCACCCGGAAATCGGGCACGAACGTCAGCTCGCCAGCCACCCGCACCCAGGGATTGGTGTGCACGCCCGCCGGTGCCGCGTCAGCCACGATGCGGTCGAAAATGGCCCACGCGGTGGCTTTGGTCGACGGTTCAGCGGGCACGCCGAGACCTTACCGTCCGGCGCGTGGACAATGAATCGCGCGCCGTCCGAACGGGTTCCAGAACGATGTGCGTCTCGAGACCCAACGCGTCGTCGACGACGCGGGTCGCTTCGAGCAACTGGCCGCGCTCCAGCAGCGCTCCGACCCGTCGACGTACCGCCCGCAGCTCATCGGCGCGCACCGCCACCAATTCGGGTGACGGGACCAGCCAACGGTCCGCCTCACGAGGTTCGATCTTGAGGATCCCGCCGCCATAGGAGCGACCGACGATTTCGGCGTGCAGCAGGGTCACCGAGTTCAGCGCAGCCACTGCCAGCAGGTCACGCCCAAGCCGCCGCACCTCGTCGCGCAGGTACACGCCGTGCACCGAGTTGAGGTGATGCGCCTTGGCCCGGTTGATGATCAGCCGCGGAGTGTCGGCATTCATACACGTCAGCAGCAGATCAGCCGGATTTACCAGCGGTACCTGATACCACGGCCGGCGCACCCGGCACTTGTAGGCCAGATGCACGCCGGCGGCGTGCCCGGCGTCGATGTAGCGCTGCGCGGCGGCCGACGGTTGCCCGGCCGGCCGGAACAGGTGGATGGACCGGCCATCCTCCCCCAGCCTGGCCAACTGCTCGGCGGTCAGCGTCAGGCCACGGAGGTGAGCACTCCCGGGTGGCGACAGCGGCAACAGGTCAGTCCGCCGCAGGCCAAGTTCGCGCACCCGGCCAGGAGACAACGCGAAGAAGCTGTTGTTTCCCGTCACCATGCCGAGCGTGGTGTCACCCCAGGTCTCGAGCGTGCAGAACTGTCCGTTGTCGTGCAGTCCATGGAGGGCGTCCACCGGTGCGTTTCCGATCAGCCCGCTGACCCATTTGTCAGCCGGATCGCGTGGTGACCAACGCCGTTGCGCCAGCTCAGAAGTCAGTGCAGAGGCGTTGCGGGCGCGGTGGATGACGGCGTGGCTGGTTGGCCCACCACCATAACCATCGGCCAAAAGCAGAACCACGTCCGCTTCGGCCTCGGGGAACACCTGCTCGTCGAACATGACCAGCTCGACACTGGTGAACCGGTCGAACAAGAACTTCCGTACCGCCGCCGCATAGTTCACGCTGAGCAGTTCGGCCGGCAAGACGAGTGCCAAGCGGCCCCCCGGCTTGAGGAACAGCGCGGAATGCACGGTGAACGCGGCCCAACTCGAAGCCAGTCCGGACAGCGTGACGCCCGCCTTCAGTGCGGCGCGGCGCGACTGTGCCCGCGTCGCACCGCGGAACTCCTGGTAACGGATATAGGGCGGGTTGCCGATCACGGCGGTGTAGGCCGGCCGCGGGTCGATCGTGAAGAAGTCGGCCGTCCGGATACGGGCCGTGCCGCCGGCGGCAGCGACGCGCTTGCGCGCAGTGGCCGCACTGGCCGCATGAAGTTCCACCCCGTCGACCCTCGGCTGGGCGGTACCCAACTCGACCAGCCGGGTCACCGCCTCGACTACGAAGGCGGCTTCCCCGGCCGCCGGTTCGAAGACCTCGTCGTCGGCGGAGCGGATTGCCCACCGGGTCAGGTAACGCGTGATCTCGGGTGGGGTGAAAAACGCACCGCGCGCCTTGCGTGTCGCAGCGGTGTCAGTCACCCCGTCATTGTTGCCGATGGCACCGACAAGTTCGGACTCCGCAACGCGTGGAGACGTCGCCCCGCTCAGAACGGGGGTTCGTCCGGGCCGGGGTCTGGCGGCGGTGGCGGTTGCCAGTCGCGCGGAAGATCTTCAGGTTCATACGGATCGTTGATCCAGGCGCAGAACGGGCTGGTGCTCGGCCGAGTGCCTTTGAAGAGGGTCAGCGTGGCGCGCATCCGGTTGCGCTCGGTGCGCTGTCGGATTTCTTTGGTGCGAGCCGCCTTGACGCGGCGGGCTTCGGCATTGAGCGGCCGTAGCCGGTTGTTCTTGGCACGGCGCTGCGCAACCCGCGCCGCCCGGGAGGTCGGCATGGACCGACGCGGGCGACGCCGGGGCCGGGCCTCCGGTGCAAAGATTTCGGCCGCGCCGGGGCAGGTCCGGTAGGTCTGTCCGGTCGGCGCCGTCCAGATAACCGTCCCGTCGGCAAGCTGTTGATCCCGCCACCCGTCATGGAAAGTTTTCAAGCGATGATGTTGACGGCAAAGGCATTTCAAATTCCACGGGACTGTCAGACCGCCGTTTTCGGGATGCCCATGATCGAACGGGATGGTGTGGTCGATGTCGCACTGTTCCGCGGGCCGGTCACACCCGGGAAACCGGCACGTGATGTCACGGCAGCGGATCCAACGCGCCAACGCAGCTGACGGGTGGTACCGCAATGCGTCACCGGTCGGTACATCGGGGGCCTGCAGGATCCGCAGTGTGGCCTGCTCCGCCAGCTCGCGCAGTTTCTCCGCGTCGATCACACCGTGCCCCGCTATGTATGCCGGCTCCCGCCCGCCGAGCAGAGCAGATTGCGGGGCGATCACATTGAGCACGACCCGCACCGGGCTCGGTTCAGTCGTCTGGGCCTGCGGGCACTCATCCCGACCGCACAGGCACCGCAATGGCAGGCCTTCAGCCAGCGCCTCGACCGCATCCGACCGGCGCTGCGCAAGCGTGCGAGGGTCCTCTGCACACACTCCCTGCGCCATGTCCGTCAGCCGCTGGTCGAACACCGCGCCGGCCCGCGCGGTCAGTACTCCATCCACCCGTACTGTGCCGTCGCCTGCGGGACGCAGGCGCATGTATCGGCAATGTTCAGCGTGCTCGCGTTCGGCGATCGCATCGGGATCCAGTTCGCGTACCAGGGCATCGACGGCGTTGGACACCCGCTTGCGTGACCACGACGTCCATCCGGCAATCCGCTCAGCCAACATCGCATCCAACCGAGCCAGGATCGACCAGGTGACGACCAGCTCGGTGCGAGCGATGATCACCGCCACCGACTCCCAATCGATCTCCCCGCGTCGCAGCACCTGCGCCACCTGTGGCAATCGGTTGGTCAGTGATTCCGCCTGCGACACGACCTGCGATGCTGCCGACGGCGACAAGTGCATCGCCGCACCAACTTCGGCGACAGTCCGGGCGAACCCGGTCAGCAACATGTGCCCGGGATCGTCATCCTCAATTTCGACTTCGGCGATGCGCCGATTGAGCAGTTCACCGATCATCGCCATCCGTGATGCCATGAGCATGGCTTCTTCCGACACTGAGTCGCTGATGCAGAGCACCAGCTCCCACGATGCGTCGGCTTCGAACATACATTCGATTATCCACTCATGTGGATGCCTCGGCAAGGGGTTTGATCAACCGAATTTGGGCTTGGACGCCCAATCAGCCGTCGGACAGCAACACGTCCGCGTCGAAGCAGGTGTGCGCCCCGGTGTGGCAGGCAGCGCCGACCTGATCGACCTCCAGCAACACGGTGTCGCCGTCGCAGTCCAGGCGGACCGAGTGCACGTACTGTGTGTGCCCCGAGGTCAGGCCCTTCACCCACTGCTCGCCGCGGGACCGCGAAAAGTAGGTGGCCTCACGGGTTTCCAGGGTGCGGGCCAGCGCGTCGTCATCCATCCAGGCGACCATCAGCACCTGACCGGTGGACCGCTCCTGCGCCACCGCACTGAACAGCCCGTCGGCGTTGCGCTTCAGGCGTTTGGCGATGTCGGGATCGAGAGCCATCACCGCACCACGATTCCTTCGGCCGCCATCGCCGCCTTCACCTGGCCGATGGTCATCTCTCCGAAGTGGAAGACGCTGGCGGCCAGGACCGCATCCGCGCCGGCCTGCACGGCCGGCGCGAAATCGGCCACCGCACCGGCGCCACCACTGGCGATCACCGGGACATGCACCGTGGCACGGACCGCACGCAGCATGGGCAGGTCGAAGCCGGCCTTGGTGCCGTCGCGGTCCATCGAGTTGAGCAGGATCTCACCAACGCCGAGCTCGGCGCCCCGCGCGGCCCACTCGATCGCATCGATTCCGGTGCCGCGGCGCCCGCCATGGGTGGTCACTTCCCACCCCGACACGGTCGGCTGCTCGCCGGCCGGCACGGTGCGAGCATCGACGCTGAGCACGATGCACTGCGAACCGAACTGGCGGGCCATCTCGGCCAGCAGTTCGGGCCGGGCGATGGCGGCGGTGTTGACCGACACCTTGTCGGCGCCGGCGCGCAGCAGCACGTCGACGTCGTCGACGGAACGCACACCGCCACCGACGGTCAGCGGGATGAATACCTGCTCGGCGGTGCGCTTGACCACCTCGAGCATGGTGGCCCGGCCTGACGAGGACGCGGTGACGTCGAGGAACGTCAGCTCGTCGGCACCCTCGGCGTCGTAGACGGCCGCGAGTTCGACGGGATCGCCCGCGTCGCGCAAGTTCTCGAAGTTGACGCCCTTGACCACCCGGCCGGCGTCGACGTCGAGGCACGGGATGACCCTCGTTGCGACGTCACTGATGGTGCTCACAGGTAGTCCTCCGGATTGCCAGCGGATTTCACGATTTCCAGCATGCGTTCGTGCACGCCGGGCGCGGCGGCCAGCGCAGATTTGGACTCGGCCGTCCAGGGATCGCCGGCCAGGTCGGTCACGATGCCGCCGGCGGCTCGAACCAGCGCCACGCCGGCGGCGTGGTCCCAGATGTGATGCCCGAAACTGATGGCCCCGCCGAGGATTCCGGCTGCGACATAGGCAAGGTCGACGCCGGTGGCGCCGTGCATCCGAACCCGCGAGCATACCCGGCTGAGGTTGGACAGCACCTCGACCCGGTAGCGGCCGGGGAATCGACCGCGGGAATCGATGTTGAAGGTCTGGATGCCGACGATCGAATCGGTCAATGTCGGTGAACCCAGCTGTGGCAGCGGGGTGCCGTTGTCCAGCACCGGCCCTCCGGCAAGCGCCGAGTAGCGCTGGCCGGTGAACGGCAGCCAAGTCAGCCCAGCCACCGGCTCGCCGTCGGCCAGCAGCCCGAGCAGGATGGCCGCCATCGGCGAGCCTGCCGCGTAGTTGAATGTGCCGTCGATGGGGTCGAGCACCCACACCAGCGGCGAATCGATGGGCTCACCGCCGAATTCCTCGCCGTGGACCCCGATCCCGGTGGCCTCGGTCAACGCCCGGACCACCTGTCGTTCGATCGCGAGATCGACTTCGGTGGCGAAGTCGTTGCCCTTCTTGCTCACCGCGGAATCGGCACGGTGGCCGGCGATGAACGGCACCGATGCCGCGTCAAGGATCTCGGTCGCCGCGTCTACCAGCGCGGCCAACTTCGACGGGTCCAGGTCGGCCACCTCGCTTATCCGCTGACCGCGGCCAGGGCCTGCGGCAAGGTGAATCGTTCGGCGTAGAGCGCTTTTCCGACGATCGCACCCTCGACACCGTGGCCGGTCAGGGTGGCGATCGCCCGGAGGTCGTCGAGGCTCGACACGCCACCCGAGGCGATCACAGGGGCATCGGTGCGGTCGGCCACAGAGGCCAGCAGTTCCAGGTTGGGGCCGGTCAGGGTGCCGTCCTTGGTGACGTCGGTGACGACGTAGCGCGAACACCCTTCGCGGTCAAGACGATCCAGGACCTCCCACAGGTCGCCGCCGTCGGTTTCCCAGCCGCGGCCGCGCAGTCGCCAACTGCCGTTCTCGAACTGCACGTCCAGCCCGACGGCCACCCGGTCGCCGTACTCGGCGATGGCCCGGCGGCACCACTCGGGGCTCTCCAGCGCCGCGGTGCCGATGTTCACCCGCGCGCATCCGGTGTCCATGGCGGCTTTCAGCGAATCGTCATCGCGGATGCCGCCGGACAGTTCGACTTTCACGTCGAGCTTGCCGACGAGATCGGCCAGCAGCTCGCGGTTGCTGCCGCGGCCGAAGGCGGCATCCAGGTCCACCAGGTGGATCCACTCGGCGCCGTCACGCTGCCAGGCCTCGGCGGCCTCCAGCGCCGAACCGTAGTCGGTCTCACTGCCCGCCTTGCCCTGCACGAGACGCACCGCTTTGCCGTCCACCACGTCGACAGCCGGCAACAGAATCAAACTCACAGTCCCTCAACCCAATTCGCGAGAAGCGTCGCACCGGCGTCGCCGCTCTTCTCCGGATGAAATTGCGTAGCCGACAGCGCACCGTCTTCGACGGCGGCGATGAACGGCACGTGATGCGTCGCCCAGGTCACCAGTGCCTCCGGGTTACCGGACCACTCCTGCGCGGCGTACGAGTGCACGAAATAGAAGCGCGTCGCGGCGTCGAGTCCCTTGAACAAGGTGCTACCGGCGGCGGCGTCGACGACGTTCCAGCCCATGTGCGGAATCACCGGGGCGTCCAGTCGGGTCACGGAACCGGGCCACTGCCCGCAGCCGGTGGACTCCGTGCCGAACTCCACCCCGCGGGCGAACAGGATCTGCATGCCCACGCAGACACCCAACACCGGACGACCATGCTGTAAGCGGTCGGCGATGATCTTCTCGCCACCGATCGCCCGGAGCCCGGTCATGCAGGCCTCGAACGCACCGACACCGGGCACCACGAGGCCGTCGGCTTCCGCGGCCGCTCCCGGATCAGCGGTGACCTCGACATCGGCCCCGACGCGCTCCAGCGCGCGCTGAGCCGAGCGCAGGTTGCCCGATCCGTAATCGAGTACGACGACTTTCTTTGTCACAGAGTGCCCTTGGTCGATGGAACGCCGGTGACCCTGGCGTCGTATTCGACGGCCTGTCGCAGGGCGCGGGCCACAGCCTTGTACTCCGCCTCGGTGATGTGGTGCGGGTCGCGACCGTAGAGCGTGCGCACGTGCAGCGCGATGCGGGCGTTGAACGCCAGCGATTCGAACACGTGCCGATTGATCACGGTGTGGTACGGCGCGCTGGACCCGGCGATGGTGAACTCCACCATGAAGTCGGGCTCTCCGGTGTGCACGAAGTAGGGCCGACCGGACACGTCGACCGCCGCATGCGCCAACGACTCGTCCATTGGGATGAACGCGTCGCCGAACCGGCGGATGCCCTTCTTGTCACCGAGGGCCTGCCCGAGCGCCTGACCCAGCACGATCGCGGTGTCCTCGATCGTGTGGTGTCCCTCGATCTCGATATCGCCCTTGGCCTGCACCGTGAGGTCGAAGCTGGCGTGAGTGCCCAGCGCCGTCAGCATGTGGTCGAAGAACGGGACACCGGTGTCGATGTCGACGACTCCGGTGCCGTCGAGGTCGATCTCGACGACGATGTCGGATTCCCTGGTCTTACGTTCGACCTTCGCGCGACGGGTCACGATGCTCCTACCGGGCTGTTGGCGGGCTGAAGTTCGGTGGCAGCCAGATCGGCGCTGGCGGCCAGGAACGCGTCGTTCTCCTCGGCCAGACCGATCGTGGTGCGCAGGAATCCGGGGATACCGACGTCGCGGATCAGGATTCCCTTGTCCAGGTAGCGCTGCCACGTCGCGGGCGCGTCGGTGAAGTCACCGAACAACACGAAGTTCGCGTCGCTGGGGATCACGCGGTAGCCGAGCCGGGTCAGCTCGGCGCTCACCCGGTCACGTTCGGCGGCCAGGGTCGCAACGCTGGCCAGGGTGTCGTCAGCGTGACGCAGCGCCGCACACGCGGCTGCCTGGGTGAGCACCGACAGGTGATACGGCAGCCGCACGAGCAGCAACGCGTCGATCACCGCCGGCGCAGCCGCCAGGTAGCCGAGCCGGCCGCCGGCGAACGCGAACGCCTTGCTCATCGTGCGGGTGACGATCAGCTTGGCCGGGAACTCGTCGATCAGGCTGACCGCGCTGGGCTGCGAGGAGAACTCTCCGTAGGCCTCGTCGACGATCAAGATGCCGCCCGGCATGGCCTGCAGCAGCCGACGCAGGTCCTCGATCGAAACACTCTGTCCCGACGGGTTGTTGGGGCTCGCCACGAACACCACGTCGGGGGTGCGTTCCTGGATTGCGGCCACGGCCACGTCGATGTCGAGGCCGAAATCGGCGGCTCGGGCGGCTTGCAGCCACTCGGTCTGGGTGCCGTCGGAGATGATCGGGTGCATCGAGTACGACGGCACGAAACCGATCGCTGTGCGTCCCGGACCACCAAAGGCCTGCAGCAGCTGCTGCAGGATTTCGTTGGAACCGTTTGCCGCCCAGAGGTTGTCGACGGTGAGCTGCACGCCGGTGGCTGCGGTGAGATAGGCGGCAAGATCGGTGCGCAGCGCCACCGCGTCGCGGTCGGGGTAACGGTGCAGCTCGGCGGCGGCGTCGCGGACCGAAGTGGCGACGTCGTCGATCAGGGCCTGAGTCGGCGGATGCGGGTTCTCATTGGTGTTGAGCCGCACCGGCACCACCAATTGCGGTGCACCGTATGGCGATTTCCCGCGCAGGTTCTCGCGCAGCGGCAGATCGGCAAGCGTCACATCCCGTGCGCTCACCGCTCGAACCTCCGTCGTACCGCCTCGCCGTGCGAAGGCAGGTTTTCCGCCTGGGACAGGGTGATGACGTGCCCGGAAACGTCCTTGAGTGCGGCCTCGTCGTATTCGACGACGTGGATGCCACGCAGGAACGTCTGCACGGACAGACCGCTGGAATGCCGGGCGCACCCAGCCGTTGGCAGCACGTGGTTGGAGCCGGCGCAGTAGTCGCCGAGGCTGACCGGCGACCAGGCACCCACGAAAATGGCTCCCGCAGAACGGATCCGGCCGGCCACCGCGGGTGCGTCCTTGGTCTGAATCTCCAGGTGCTCGGCGGCATAGGCGTTCACCACGCGCACCCCAGCTTCGATGTCGTCGACGAGCACGATCGCGGACTGCTTGCCCGAGAGCGCCGCCTTGACCCGGTCGACGTGCACCGTGGTGGCCAGTTGGCGGGTGAGCTCGCGGTCGGTGGCCTCGGCCAGCGCCTCACTGTCGGTAACCAGCACGCTGGCGGCCATCTCGTCGTGCTCGGCCTGGCTGATCAGATCCGCGGCGACGTGTACCGGATCGGCCGTGCCGTCGGCCAGGATGGCGATCTCCGTCGGGCCGGCCTCGGCGTCGATGCCGACCTGCGAACGGCAGATCCGCTTGGCGGCGGTGACGTAGATGTTGCCGGGGCCGGTGATCATGTCGACCGGGGCGAGCTCGGCACCATCGGTGTCGGTACCACCGTAGGCGAGAAGCGCCACCGCCTGAGCCCCGCCGACCGCCCACACCTCGTCGACGCCGAGCAGCGCCGCGGCGGCCAGGATGGTCGGGTGCGGCAGGCCCGCGAACTCAGCACTGTTCGAGGCCTGCGGCGGGCTGGCGATCACCAGCGAATCGACACCGGCGGTTTGGGCGGGCACCACGTTCATCACCACGCTCGACGGGTAGACGGCGTTGCCGCCGGGCACGTACAGCCCGACGCGCTCGACCGGCACCCAGCGTTCGGTGACCGTGGCACCCGGCGCCAGGGTGGTGGTGGTGTCGGTACGGCGTTGATCGGCGTGCACCGCGCGGGCCCGGTCGATCGCCACCTGCAGGGCGGTGCGGACGTCGGGATCGAGGGCGGCAAGAGCCTCGGCCAGTCGTGCCGCCGGCACCCGGACGGCGTCGGGTCGGATGCCGTCGAAGGTATGGCCGTAATCCAGTGCGGCCGTCGCGCCGTGCTCGGCGACGGCCTCCACGATCGGGCGGACCTTGGGCACCACTGCGTCCACATCAACTCCGCCGCGGGGCAGCGCGGAGCGTAACTGCGCGGCGTTCAGCACACGGTTACGCAGGTCGATGCGGGACATCTGAAATTCGGCCATCGCTTCAATTGTCCCTGATCAGTCCAGTTGATAAAAATCCGTCGCCCCCTGACCCCGCCACCGCGCGCCGTAGGGTGGTTCCAACCTGCCGAATGGAGCCTCAGATGTCCGCGAAAGACCACCCGAACAACGCCCCCGGCGTACCGATGCTGGTGCCGCCCGCGCTGGAGCGGTTCCAGATCAAGTACATCAACCCGCTGGTGAAACCGTTTTCCAAGCGCTTGCCGGGGTTCACGGTGATCAAGCATCGAGGCCGCACCTCCGGTACGCCGTACGAAACGATCGTCACCAGCTACCGCAAGGGCAATGTGTTCGCGGTGACGCTCCTGCACGGCAAGACCAACTGGGTGAAGAACGTGATCGCGGCGGGCGGGGCCGACGTGCACCTGTTCCGCGACGACATCAAGATCACCAATCCGCGGGTGCTGCCCGCGGGCACCGACGATCCCTCGCTCCCCCGGATCCCCAGGAATGCTGCCCGCCGGATGGGCGTCTTCGTCGCAGATATCGTTTGACACGGTCGCCAGACTGCATACATGACCTGGCAGATCTGGCTCGCGTTTCTCGGCGCGTCGATCGCCATCAGTCTGTCCCCCGGAGCCGGGGCGATCCAGTCGATGGCGACCGGCCTGACCCACGGTGTCCGGCGCGGGTCATGGAGCGTGCTCGGACTCCAGATCGGGCTTCTCGCGCAACTGGTCCTGGTCGCCGTCGGCCTGGGAGCCGTCGTCGCCAAGTCGATGCTGGCCTTCCACATCGTCAAATGGATCGGTGTGGCGTATCTGATCTACCTGGCGATCCAGCAATGGCGTAGCGCGTCGCAGGACCTGCGCGAGCGGATGGGCGGCGCGAGCGAGCGCGGCCGCCTGTCCCTGATCACGCGTGGATTCCTGGTGAACACCACCAACCCGAAAGGCTTGGTGTTCCTGGTCGCGGTCCTGCCGCAGTTCGTCGTACCCACGGCGCCGCTGCTGCCGCAATATTTGGCGATCGGGGCCACGATGGTCGCCGTCGACGTGGTCGTGATGAGCCTGTACACCGGGCTCGCGGCCCGGCTACTCAACTGGCTGCAGACGCCGCGCCAGCAGACCATGCTCGGCCGGGTGTTCTCCGGGCTGTTCGCGACCGCCGCCGTCGTGCTCTCGATGGTGCGCCGCGGCGCGGCCGCCTAATCGCGGCCTACTAAACCGAGGACTCCAGCCACATGTGCTGACCGGAATCCTCGGGTTAGTGCTCGAAGCCGAGTGTTCGACTAGCGCCGAACCGCAGCGAATCAGGTGTCCAGACCGATGTCGAGCACCCGCACCGAATGGGTGAGCGCCCCGATCGCCAGGTAGTCGACCCCGGTCCCGGCGTAGTCGGCCGCGCTGTCCAGCGTCAGTCCACCCGACGATTCCAGCAGTGTCTTGGGTGAGTGCTTGTCCCGGCGCTGCACGGCGATCTGGGTCTGCCAGACCGGGAAGTTGTCCAACAACACCAGCTCCACGTCGGCTGCGAGCACATCGTCGAGTTGCTCGAGTGAATCCACCTCGACCTCGCACGGCAGATCCGGCGCCTCGGCGCGGACCGCCTTGAGCGCGGCCAGTACCGACCCGGCCGCAGCGACGTGGTTGTCCTTGATCAGGGCGGCGTCACCGAGCCCCATCCGGTGGTTGACTCCGCCGCCGACGCGTACCGCGTATTTCTGCAGTGCCCGC
>MSTD01000006.1:144578-156411 GCA_001942045.1 Mycolicibacterium porcinum | reverse complement strand
CAGGCCCGGCAGCGTCTTCCGGGTGTCGCGGATCTTGGCGTTGGTGCCGGCCACCGCGTCGACCCAGGCAGCCGTCGCAGTGGCGATCCCCGACAGGTGGCACATCAGGTTCAACATGGTGCGTTCGGCGGTGAGCAGACCGCGGGTCGGCGCTTCGACCGTCAGGATCGACGACTGTGCGTCCAATCGCGCACCGTCCTTGACCCGGTCGAGCACGCGGTAGCCGTCGGCGCCGAGCACCTCGTCGAGCACCAACAGAGCGATGTCCACACCTGCAGCCACGCCGGGCTCCCGGTTGACCACCTTGGCCGTGGTCATGGCATCCGCGCCGACGGTGGCGAGCGTCGTGATGTCCGGGCCGTAGCGTAGGTCTTCTTCGAGCGCCCGCGCGATCGTCGCCCGTGCCTCGGCCAGCTCGGTATCCGAAAGTGCCATCAGCACACCGCCGTTACGGTGTCGAGGGCAGGACGGCCGTCGATGGCTCGAATCGTCACAGAGTGCTCCTGAGCGGGGTCGGTTTCGGGATGGTCGCCGCGATGGTGGCAGCCACGGCTTTCGGTGCGGGCGAGGGCCGCGGCGGCGATGGCCCGCGCTGTCACGGTGATCGCCGCATCCTCGAAGCTCTGGCGGTTGGCGGGCTGCACCGAACGCGCATCGGCCAGCACGGCATCGAGATGGCGCAGACCATCTGCATCGCGGACCACCGAGGCATGCTCGGACATGGTCTGCTGTAAGACATCTCGATCGACGCAGTCATGACGGCGGTCCAGCGGCGCCTGAGCACGCACCGAACCCGCCACGGTTGCGTGTTCCGCGGCGAGCCGGCCGGCCCGTCCGCCGACGACCAGTCCTTCCAGAAGGCTGTTGGAGGCCAACCGGTTTGCCCCGTGCATCCCCGTGCGAGCCACTTCGCCCGCCGCGAAAAGCCCGGGCAGTTCGGTGCGTCCGTGCACATCGGTGACGACGCCGCCGCAGCTGTAATGGGCGCCGGGTACCACCGGGATGGGCTGACGGGTCGGGTCCACGCCGGCCGCCGCGCATGCCGCCGCCACCGTGGGAAAGCGGTCGGCGAACCGGGCGATGCCGCGGGCATCCAGATACACGCAGGCGTCCCCGGTGTCGCTCAACCTAGCGTCGATGGCCGCGGCGACCACGTCCCGCGGGGCCAGGTCTCCCATCGGGTGGGCCCCTTCGGTCACCGAGTTACCTTGCGCGTCAACCAGTATGGCACCCTCGCCGCGCAGCGCCTCGGTGATCAGGGGGCGCCGGCCGCCGCCGTTCTCGGCGTACAGCATGGTCGGATGGAACTGGACGAACTCGATGTCGCCGACCGGGACACCGGCCCACAGCGCCAGGGCGATGCCATCACCGGTCGACCCACCTGGGTTGGTGGTGGCCGCGTACACGTGGCCGAGACCTCCGGTGGCGAGGATGACCGACGGCGCGTGGATGATGCCGAGGCCGTCCTGGTTGCGCACCAGCACCCCGGTCACCGTGGCGTCGTCGTGCAGGACCTCACATGCCACATGGTCGCGGCGGATGTCGAGGTTGGCCGCCGCGGAATCGAGGGCGCGCTGCACCTCGGCCCCGGTGGCATCGCCGCCGGCGTGAATGATCCGGCGCCGGGTATGCCCGCCCTCGCGGGTCAGGGCCCAACGCCCAGGGGCAGTTTCGTCGAACTGTGCACCATCGGCGACCAGGTCGGCGACGGCGTCGTAACCGGCCGCGACGATGGAGCGCACCGCGTCCGGGTCACAGAGACCGCCTCCGGCGGCGACTGTGTCGGCGACGTGCGCCTCGACGGAGTCCTCCGTGTCCGGCAGTACGACGGCGATGCCGCCCTGCGCATAGAACGTCGCGGTCTCACGAGCCTTGCTCAGCACCACAACCCGGCGGCCGCGGCGGTGGGCGGCCAGCGCCGCCACCAGACCCGCGACGCCCGTGCCGACCACGACGACGTCAGCGCGCTGCTGCCACAGCGTCGAACTGCCGCAGGCGAAGGTGGTCACTCCCCGCCGCCGGGCTGTCCGATCGCAATCATCCGCTGCACGCTGGCACGGCCCAGGCGCGCGGTTTCGGGATCGACATGCACCTCGTCGGCGCCCTCGATCAGGCAGCGCAGCAGCGCCGCCGGAGTGATCATCTTCATGTAGGTGCACGACGCACGGTCGTTGACCGCCAGGAAGTCGACTTCGGGTGCGGCCCTGCGCAACTGGTGCAGCATGCCGACCTCGGTCGCGACCAGCACCTGCCGGGCCCGGGTTTCGCGGGCGGCGTCGAGCATGCCACCGGTGGACAGGATCTTCACCCGCTCCTCGGGGACGGCGCCCTCACCGGCCAGATAGAGCGCCGAAGTGGCACATCCGCATTCGGGGTGCACGAACAGTTCGGCGTCGGGGTGCGACCGGGCCTGGTCGGCCAGCTCGTCACCGTTGATCCCGGCGTGCACGTGGCATTCGCCGGCCCAGACGTGCAGGTTCTTACGACCGGTGACGCGCCGTACGTGTGCACCGAGGAACTGGTCCGGGCAGAACAACACCTCGTGGTCCTCCGGGATCGAGGCGACGACCTCGACCGCGTTCGACGACGTGCAGCAGATGTCGGTCAGCGCCTTCACCGCGGCGGTGGTGTTGACGTAGGAGACGACGACCGCGCCGGGGTGCTCGTCCTTCCAGGCCTGCAGTTCCTCGGCGGTGATCGAGTCGGCCAGCGAGCAGCCGGCCCGCTGATCCGGGATCAGCACGGTCTTGTCCGGGCTGAGGATCTTGGCCGTCTCGGCCATGAAGTGCACCCCGCAGAACACGATGGTGTCTTCGGGAGCCTCGGCGGCGATACGCGAGAGCGCCAGCGAGTCACCGACGTGGTCGGCGACGTCCTGAATGGCCGGCAGCTGGTAGTTGTGTGCCAGCAGCGTTGCGCCCCGCAAGTCGACCAGACGACGAATCTCGGCGGCCCACTGCTCGTCGCCGTCGATGCCGGAATAGCCACCGGGGCCATCGACGATCTGATCTGCCAAGCCCCCCGCGAGGGTGCCATTGAGAGCGGTCACGCCGACCTCCTCCACTAGGTCAGGTTTTCGACTTATAATCGAAAACATGCCACATGGTAACACCGCGCACGAAGTGCTCGCCGTCGTGTTCCAGGTTCGCGGCCTCGACACCCGCCAGCCCAACCTCAACGTTCTGCTGTGGCAGCGCGCACTGGACCCCGAGCAGGGCAAATGGTCGTTGCCCGGCGGCCGGCTCGAAGACGACGAGGATCTGACCAGCTCCGTGCGACGACAGCTGGCCGACAAGGTTGACCTGCGCGAACTCGCGCACCTGGAGCAACTGGCGGTGTTCTCGGACCCACGCCGCGTGCCCGGCGTGCGGACCATCGCGTCGACATTCCTGGGCCTGGTCCCGTCCCCTTCCACCCCGGCCCTGCCGCCGGACACCCGATGGCATCCGGTCAGCGACCTGCCCCCGATGGCCTTCGACCATGCACCGATGGTCGAGCACGCACGCAATCGCCTGGCGGCCAAGCTGTCGTACACGAACATCGGATTCGCCTTGGCACCAAAAGAATTCGCGCTCTCATCGCTGCGCGACATCTACAGCGCCGCACTCGATTATCAAGTCGACGCCACGAACCTGCAGCGGGTTCTGGAACGTCGCAAGGTCATCACCCGCACCGGTACCACCGCTCGATCCGGCCGTAGCGGAGGGCGTCCCGCGGCCCTGTACCGGTTCACCGACTCGCGGTACCGCGTCACCGACGAATTCGCCGCTCTGCGCCCACCCGGGTGAGTCGACTGGATTCTTAGACCCTTCTTAAGCAAGAATGCCCGGATGGACTTGGGCAGTGCGGCCAGCGTCTCGGCAGCCGAATGGATCGGTCGGGCTCCTCACGAGGACCTCGACCCGGCCGCTCGGCCCGCACTCCCCCAGAAGGATGCGTTCTACGTACCGCCCGCGGGTTTCCAGCACGCCGAACCAGGCACTGTCCTGCGCAGCCGCGACGTCGAGCTGGCGTTTCTGGGCCTGATCCCGCAGCGCCTGCAGGCCACCCAGCTGCTGTACCGCTCCACCGACCGCAACGGCACCCCCGAAGCGGCTGCCACCACCGTCATCGTCCCGGCCGACGCCGCGCCGGACTGCCCGGTCGTGTCGTACCAGTGCGCGATCGACGCCATCTCCGGCCGCTGCTTCCCGTCCTACGCCCTGCGACACCACGCCAAGGCCACCGGCTCCCTGGCCCAGCTGGAGTTCCTGCTGATCTCGGCCGCCCTGGCCGAAGGCTGGGCGGTCTCGGTTCCCGACCACGAGGGCGTCAACGGCATGTGGGGTGCGCCCTACGAGCCCGGCTACCGCGTCCTGGACGGGTTGCGGGCCGCGATCAACACCGAGCGCCTGTCGTTGTCGCCGACCGCGCGCATCGGGCTGTGGGGATACTCCGGCGGCGGCCTGGCCAGTGCCTGGGCGGCCGAGATGGCCGGCAGCTACGCGCCCGAGCTCAACATCGTCGGCGCCGTCCTCGGCTCCCCCGTCGGCGATCTCGGAAACACCTTCCGCAGGCTCAATGGCACCGTGTTCTCGGGCCTGCCTGCGCTCGTGGTGGCCGCACTCGCCGACATCTATCCCAACCTCAACCGGGTCATCGCCGAGCACGCCACGACCGAGGGCCGCAAGCTCCTCGACCGGCTGCACCGGATGACCACGGTGGAGGCCATCGTGCGAATGTTCCGCACAGACATGGCCGACCTCGTGGATATGCCGCTTGAGGACATCCTCGACGGGCCCGAGGTCAGTGAGGTGTTTCACGACACCAAACTCGGTGTGGCCGTGCCGGTTCCGCCAGTTCTGATCGTCCAGGCCGTCCACGACGAGATCATCTCGGTTGACGACATCGACGAGCTCGCCGACACCTATCTGGCCGGCGGCGCCGACGTGACCTACCACCGCGACATGTTCAGCGAGCACCTGCTGCTGCACCCGTTCTCGGCACCGATGGCGCTGCGCTGGCTCACCGACCGCTTCGCCGACCGCCCGCTGACCGCCAACCTGGTGCGCTCCAAGTGGCCGACGCTGCTCAACCCCATCACCTACATGGGCATGGCGCGCCTCGCTGGTATCGCCACCAAGGTGGCACTGGGCCGGACGGTCCGGCGACGCCCGCTCTGATCCGCCCCATGCTGGCACAATGGGGCTAGATGCGTTACATCCGTCAGCCCCCGACGGTGGCCCTGCGCGACAGCGTCGACCACCTGTGGTGCCTTGCGGACGGACCCCGGTATCCCGCCGAGCGCATTCTGCCCACGGGTACCACCGAACTCGTCATCAACCTCGCCGCCGATGCCGTTGCTATAACGAACCACCATGGTTCACAACGCTTTTCGGGATCCGTCGTCTCCGGCCCCTACTTCCGTCCGTTCGACATCGACGCACGCGAGCACACCGCCATGGTGGGGGTGCATTTCAAGCCGGGCGGAGTCCGCGCCGCCCTCGGAGTATCACCACGCGACCTGCACGGTTCCCACCTCGATCTCGATACGTTGTGGAACCGGACCGCAGCCGACCTCCGCTCACAGATCTGCGAGGCCCGGTCGGTCACGCAACGCTTCGCGCTCCTCGAACGCGCGTTGCTCACCCGATCAGATCACGACTGCGGACTCTCCCGTGAGGTGGCGTTTGCGGTCCGCACCCTCAGCGTCAGCTGCCCGCCCTCGATCGAATCGCTGGCGTGCGAAGTCGGTTTCAGCCACCGCAGGCTGATCCAGTTGTTCACCACCCAGATCGGCATGCCGCCAAAACGGTTCGCCCGCCTGCAGCGGTTCCGGCACGCGCACGACGCCGTCTCCGCAGCGCTGTCGCCGCCGCACTGGCCCACCTTCGCGATCGAGCACGGATACGCCGACCAGTCGCACATGATCAGGGAGTTTCAGGAGTTCTCCGGGATGACGCCCGGTCAACAACTACGCCGAAGCCGGTACGTCGCGAAGGATGACCACATCGCGCTCGGACGGTAGGTCAATTTTCTTCAATACATCCGCCGCGAGATTTCGCAGACTGCAGTCATGTCTGGACACCTCACCTTCCGCACCGGCGCGGTCCGCTACCAAGTCACCGACGTCGAGCGCGCAGTCGCCTTCTACACCCGACACCTCGGGTTCGAGGTCGCCATCCGCGGCGGCCCCGCATTCGCGGCCGTGGTCAACGGCAACCTCACCGTGTTCTTGAGCGGGCCCGGCAGTTCGGGCGCACGTCAACTGCCCGACGGCACCCCGCAGACGCCCGGCGGCTACAACCGGTTCGTGCTCGAGGTCGACGACCTCGACGCGGCCATCAGCGAGTTGCGCGGAGCTGACGTCGCCTTCCGCAATTCGGTGGAGTCGGGGCCCGGTGGCCGACAGATCCAGATCACCGACCCCGACGGCAACCCCGTCGAGCTGTTCGAAGCGGCAGCCGTCAAACAGTCGGCGGACTGACCACCGGAGGAATCACCGGATACGTCGGCGTCTCCACGGGCGGCCACGCGCCCAGATCGTCGCGCACCGTCGAGACCGCGATCAGCGCGTAGACCATCGCCGCCGCGGCCGCCGGAAACAGGATCGTCCCGGCGATCTGCAGCTGCGTGTGACCGAAGAAGACCGACGCGGCCTCCACCACGTAGTGGACACGGTGTTCGGGCGTGACCGGTGCGCCCGCGACATCAAGCGAACCGAACCGCCAATGAGCCAGAGCCGCACCGACACCGGCAGCCACTGCGGTGGCCACCCCACACCCGACCGCCAACGCGGCGACCATCACCGGCCCGCGATGCGGGGTCCACTGCCACACCGCCACCGCGGCCACGACCGCCATGACGACGAGCAAACCGACGAACATGAATGCCGACGTGAAGAAATGGTCGGACTCACCGCCCAGATAGGCGTGCACCCGCTCGCCACCACGAGTCAACGCCACCACACCGTGGACGCCGGGCGCGACGAAAGCCCACAAGGCGCCGAGTACTGCCCCGACAACCGCCAGAGCCGCGATCACGATCACAACCGCCCGCTCACGCGAAACTCGCGGCGCGCCAGGGATATTGGCGGGAGCCGGGCCGGCCGAGACCAGCTGCTCTTCGCCCGAGAGGCTCATCGGTGCCTTCTGCTCTTCGCCCGAGAGGCTCATCGCCGCGTATCCAGGTCCGTCGAATCCACCTGCCCATGCCGCGAGCACTTGGCCCACCACCCGGTCGGCCGCACCTGGACGATCATCCGGCGGCCGCACTCGGCGCAGAACCGCGGCGGCTCCAGGCCGAGCTGGGCCGCCGTGGGCAGCGCCGTTCCGTTCGCCGCGTCAGACTGGACGCCGGTGTAGACGTTGTATAGACCGGCACCGACGGGCGCGGGCAGCGCCGGCGTTTCTGCCATCTCGGAGATCACCACACCCCTGTTCTACAGGCTGGCGTTGAGAGCCTTGATCGGCATCTGCAAATCGTCCAGCAATTCGAGATCCGATTCGGCCGGGCGACCCAGCGTGGTCAGGTAGTTACCGACGATGACGGCGTTGATACCGCCCAGGATGCCCTGCTTGGCGCCGAGGTCACCCAGGGTGATCTCGCGGCCACCCGCAAAGCGCAGCATGGTGCGCGGCAGCGCCAGCCGGAACGCAGCCACCGCCTTGAGCGCCTCGGACGCCGGCAGCACCTCAAGATCACCGAACGGCGTGCCCGGACGCGGATTGAGGAAGTTCAGCGGCACCTCGTGCGGGTTCAGCTCGGCCAGGTTGGCGGCGAACTCGGCACGCTGCTCCAGCGTCTCCCCCATGCCCAGGATGCCGCCGCAGCAGACCTCCATACCGGCCTCACGCACCATCTCCAGAGTGCCCCAGCGCTCTTCCCACGAGTGGGTGGTGACCACATTCGGGAAGAACGACTGCGCGGTCTCCAGGTTGTGGTTGTAGCGGTGCACGCCCATGTCCTTGAGGCGGTCCACCTGCTCCTGGGTCAGCATTCCCAGCGAGCAGGCGATCTGGATGTCGACCTCATTGCGGATCGCCTCGATACCCGCAGCCACCTGAGCCAGCAGCCGCTCGTCGGGGCCGCGCACCGCGGCGACGATGCAGAACTCGGTGGCGCCGGTCTTGGCGGTCTGCTTGGCGGCCTCGACCAGGCTCGGGATGTCCAGCCAGGCGCTGCGGACCGGGGAGGCGAACAGACCCGACTGCGAACAGAAGTGGCAGTCCTCCGGGCAGCCGCCGGTCTTGAGGCTGATGATGCCCTCGACCTCGACCTCGGGGCCACACCACTTCATGCGGACCTCGTGCGCCAGCGCCAGCAGCTCCTCGAGCTTGTCGTCGGGCAGCTGCAGCACCTGCAGCGTCTGATCCTGATCGAGGCCGACGCCACGCTCCAGCACCTGCTCGCGAGCCACGCCCAATACATCTACGGCTGCCTGCGTCACGAATTGTCCTCCTGTGGATCATGTGGCCGGTGGTGCCGACACTTGAACACCGTTCAGGCTAGGGTAACGGTGTGCAACTCCACAAACCCGACGTGGTAGATGCGGCGACGGCCATCCTGGACAACTACGGCATCGCCGACCTGACGATGCGGCGCCTGGCTCGTGAGCTGAATGTCAGCCCTGGCGCCCTGTACTGGCACTTCGCCAACAAACAGGAACTCCTCGGCGCCGTCGCCGACCGCATCCTGGAGCCCGTCCGCATCGACGGCGCGGACTCAGCATGGCCGGGCCGAATCCACCGCGTCTGTGTGGCGCTGCGCGACGCGCTGTTGTCGCACACGGACGGAGCCGAATTGGTCTCGGCGAGTTTTGCCGCCGGACAGTCCCGGATCGTCGGGGAGATCGTGGCGCAACTCGCCGATGCCGCCCAGCGTGCTGGCGTGGCAGCGCCGGCCGACGAGCTGGCCGCCCGCACGGTGCTCTATTACGTCCTGGGCTTCACGGCCGACGAACAATCCCGGCTGCAGTGGGATGCCGCGGGGGCACTGGCCGATGAGCAGTCGGTGCTCAACCACGACACGTCACGGCAGTTCGATTTCGGCCTGCAATTGCTCGTGGACGGGTTGGCCGTGCGTGGCGCGAGCACGCTCAGCTCCGGCCGCGACATCCCGCAACGCAGCCAGGGCTGAGCGTTTGAGCGGTTTGTGCACGATTTCCCGCGCCAGCCGCGGAAGATCGTGCACAAATCACACGGTGAGGCTGATCAGCCGATCGGGTGTTCGAGGCGCTTGTCGCCGTCCCAATGTCGCAGCCCGGTCACCCGGCCGACGATCTCGGCGGGGCGCCCGGCGACCCGCACGGCGGTGGCCAACCTGGCCGGGGCCACCCGCCGGGCCAGCGTCACATGCGGGGTCCAGTTCCCCGGTTCGGTGTGCGGCATCGGTGCCGGGTCCATGAAGGGCAGGCACAGTCGGTACACGTCGGCCTGCACCTTGAGCAGCTCGTCGGTCGGAACCAGCAGACGGGCGAGTACCCCCGCGGATCGCCCGAAGATCAGGGTCGCGCCGAGGCGGCACGGCTGCGGGAACCGGTCCACGAGCTCGGTCAGCACGGCATCGGCCGCAGCATCGATGTGTTGCGCGACGATCAGCGTCGCATGGGGTCGGCTCGCCGGGGCCTGACTAGGAATATCCTTGTCGCGCAGCGTGTCCCAGATTCCGCGAACCACGGCCTCGGTATCGGGGTCGAAAACCAGCTCGACGGAGTGGACCATGTCAGATCAGACCGGCCAGCCAGTCTCGGTCGAACGCATCGGCGCAGATCTTCTCGAACTCGGCAGCACCGCAGGTTCCCGCCCCCGCTGGTAGCACCGCACGCACGGGCGCGAGCTGCGCCAGGGATTCCCGGTTGCCCGCCTCTGCCACGCCGGGGTTCTCGGGCCATGCGCCGATAACCAGACCAGCGCACGGAATCCCCTGCCCAGCAAGTGATTCCAACGTCAGCGCGGTGTGGTTGAGGGTCCCCAACCCCGGTGACACCACCACCAGAACGGCTGCGGGCAGATCCGCGGCGAGATCGCGAAGCGTGACGCCATCGGCCCCGAGTTCAACCAGCAGACCACCGGCACCTTCGACCAGGGTCAGCCCGCCGGCGATCTCGGCGTCACGCACAGCCTCGACCAACTCCGTCCGGGTAGGCAACGGACACCCGGCTCGGCGTGCGGCTGCGACCGGGGCCAGCGGCTCCGGATAACGCCATCCCCCATGCAAATTCGCCACGCCGGACAGCCGGTTCACCTCGCCGAGATCGTCGTCGCCGTCCACGGTGCCAGTCTGCACCGGTTTGCACACCGAGACGTCGATACCGGCCAGGCGGGCCGCGCATGCCAGCGCGGCGGTCGTTACGGTCTTCCCCACGCCGGTGTCGGTGCCGGTGACGACCAGTGTGCTCACAACTGGGCCTCGGCCAGCACTTCGGTCAACACCTGCCGGGCCAGATCCATCTCATCGGCGGTCAGCGAAGCGCGCGCGGTCAACCGCAGCCGCGAGGTGCCCTCGGGAACCGTCGGCGGACGGAAGCACCCCACTCGCACACCGCGGTCCAGGCACGCGGCGGCCGCGGCCACCGCCACCTCGGGCTCACCGAGGATGACGGAGACGACGGCCGAGTCCGGCACCGTGGCATCCCCGGAGATCCGGGCCAGTTCGGCGGCATGGTCCAAGACGGCTTGCGCGCGTTGCGGTTCGGCGATCAGTACCCGCAGGGCGGCCCACGCAGCGCCCACGGCTGCCGGCGCCAACCCGGTGTCGAAGATGAACGGACGGGCCGCGTCGATCAGATGGGCGCGGATCGCTTCCGGGCCGAGCACCACACCGCCCTGGCTGCCCAGGGCCTTCGACAGCGTCGTCGTCATCACCACGTCCGGCGATCCGGCCAGGCCGGTCTCGTACAGCAGACCCTGCCCGCCCGGGCCGCGCACCCCGAGCCCGTGCGCCTCGTCGACGAGCAACAGCGCGCCGTGCCGACGGCAGACGGCGTGGAGCTCACGCAGCGGCGCCAACGCGCCGTCGGTGCTGAACACGGATTCGGTCAGCACGACCGCGCGTTCCTCGGTGCGTGCCGACAGCGCGGCATCGACCGCGTCGACGTCTCGGTGCGGCGTGACGGTCACCCGGGCGCGCGACAACCGGCACGCGTCGACCAGGGACGCGTGGGTGAGAGCGTCCGACACCAGCAGCGAGCCGGGACCGGACAACGCGACAACCGCGCCGAGGTTGGCGGTGTAGCCCGAGGAGAAGACCAATGCCGACTCGGCGCCGACGAACGCCGCCAAGGCGGTTTCGAAGCCTTCGTGCAGTTCGGTGTTTCCGGTGACCAGCCGCGAACCGCCGGCACCGGCACCCCAGGTGCGCAGCGCTTCGACGCCGCCGTCGAGCACCTGCGGGTGTTGCGACAGGCCCAGATAGTCGTTCGAGGCCAGGTCCAGTTCGGTGGCCACCGCCGGGCGGGTGCGCAGCTCGCGACGCAGCCCGGCCTGTCGGCGCTGCTGCTCGACATCAGCGAGCCAGGCAAGCGGTGAAAGATCCGTGCGCGTCACGTGGTGCTCCTCGGTGGGCCGGCCATTGAACACGTCGGCGGTGCCGACCATTGAACACCGTTCAGGTTAGTGCACGTGCCACGCCGACCATGCCTGCGGTGATCTGTTCCACCTCCGCAGGCGTGCAGATGAAGGGCGGCATGGCATAGATCAGCTTGCCGAACGGACGTAGCCAGACGCCGTGTTGCAATGCGGCCAACGTGGCCACCCGCATGTCGACCGGCTCTTTCATCTCGATCACGCCGATCGCGCCGAGCACCCGGACGTCGGCGACCCCGGGCAGCGCGCGGGCCGGCTCGAGCCCCTCC
>MSTD01000006.1:107292-144568 GCA_001942045.1 Mycolicibacterium porcinum | reverse complement strand
AGCCCCTCCCGCAATCCGGCCTCGATCTCGGCCACCCGCGCCGGCCAGTCCCCGCTGATCAGCAGTTCCACCGCAGCGACGCCGACCGCGCAGGCCAGTGCGTTCGCCATGAACGTCGGCCCGTGCATGAGGGCGCCGGGCTCCCCCTCGCTGATCGTGCGCGCGACCTCTCGCGTGCACAGCGTGGCGGCCAGGGTGATGTAGCCCCCGGTCAGCGCTTTGCCCACGCACATGATGTCGGGACTGACGCCGGCGTGCTCGGCGGCGAACAGCTTGCCGGTGCGGCCGAATCCGGTGGCGATCTCGTCGAAGATCAGAAGGACGTCGTGGCGATCGCAGATCGCGCGCAGATCGGCCAGATAACGCGGGTCGTGAAAGCGCATCCCGCCGGCGCCTTGGACTACGGGCTCTACGATCACCGCGGCGAGTTCATCGGCCCGGTCGGCCAGCTGCCGCTCGAAGGCCTCGCTGTAGGCCGGCTGGTAGTCGGCGGGCACTGGCGGGGCGAACTCCTGCGCTACCAGAACATCGGTCCACAGCGAGTGCATGCCACCGTCGGGATCGCACACGCTCATCGGGGTGAACGTGTCGCCGTGATAGCCGCCGCGCCAGGTCATCAGCCGGTGCTTGGAGCCTCGGTCCAGGCTGCGCCAGTACTGCAACGCCATCTTCACCGCCACCTCGACGGATACCGACCCGGAATCGCTGAAGAACACCGTCTCCAGGCCCTCGGGCGTGAGTTCAACCAGCAACTGGGCCAGCCGTGCGGCCGGTTCGTGGGTCAGACCGCCGAACATGACGTGGTTCATGGTGGCCAGCTGGTCGGTGATGGCACGGTCGAGCACCGGGTGCCCGTGTCCGTGCACCGCGGTCCACCAGGACGCCATCGCATCGATCACCTCGATGGGGGCGCCGTCGGTAGGGTCGATCACAGTCAGCCACGCGCCTTTGGCGCCCACCGCCACCACCGGCGGAAGGGCGTCGGAGCCCATGGCGCTGTAGGGGTGCCAGATGTGGGCCGCGTCGATGGCATTGATCTGCGCTGGGGTCAGCTCAGCCACAGTCGGGCAGCCTAGCGCTTTGCTCACAGACTGTGACGCACGCATCCGAAATGTGAGCGGCAGGCCGATGTTAGGTAAATTGGCCTCGACCATGAAAACCCTTGATGCCCCCCGGACGGAGCCCGGCGCCGAATCCGGTTCCGTTTCGCGCGCCGTCATGGGTAGTCGTGCATCGGGTTTCTACCGCCATGATCTGGACGGACTGCGCGGCATCGCGATCGCCCTGGTGGCGATGTTCCACATCTGGTTCGGCCGGGTTTCCGGTGGTGTCGACGTTTTCCTGGCATTGTCCGGATTCTTCTTCGGCGGCAAGATCCTGCGGCTGGCACTCGACGCGGAGGCCCCGCTGCGGCCCCTCCCGGAAGTAGTCCGGTTGATTCGACGCCTGCTTCCGGCACTGGTCGTGGTGCTTGCCGCCGCCGCGGTGCTGACGATCCTCGTGCAACCCGAGACTCGCTGGGAAACATTTGCTGACCAAAGCCTGGCAAGCCTGGGCTACTACCAGAACTGGGAGCTGGCCAACACCGCCGCGAACTACCTCCGCGCCGGTGAGGCGGTCAGCCCGCTGCAGCACATCTGGTCGATGTCGGTCCAGGGGCAGTTCTATCTGGCGTTCCTGTTGGTGGTCTTCGGGTTCGCCTTCCTCGGCCGCAGGCTGTTCGGACGACACCTGCGCACCGCGTTCATCGTGTTACTGAGCGCACTGACCATCGCCTCCTTCGTGTACGCGATCATCGCGCACAACACGGACCAGGCCACCGCCTACTACAACAGCTTTGCCCGCGGCTGGGAGCTGCTGATCGGTGCGCTCGCCGGGGCCCTGGTGCCCGCGGTGCGCTGGCCGATGTGGTTGCGCACCGTTCTGGCCACCGTCTCGCTGGCCGCGATCCTGACGTGCGGCTGGTGGATCGACGGAGTCAAGGAGTTTCCCGGGCCGTGGACGCTGGTCCCGGTCGGCGCCACCGTCATCTTCATCCTCACCGCCGCCAACCAGACTGACGATCCGAGCGCCGGCCAACGGTTGCCCGCGCCCAACCGGATGCTGGCGACCAAACCGTTCGTGTCGCTGGGCTCGATGGCGTACTCGCTGTATCTGTGGCACTGGCCGCTACTGATCTTCTGGCTGTCCTACTCGGGCCACGCCCACGCCAATTTCCTCGAGGGCACGATCGTCCTGCTGATCTCGGGCGTCCTGGCCTGGCTCACGACGCGCTACATCGAAGAACCGCTGCGCTCGCAGAAGTCGAAGGACACCGCACAGACCGCGTCCCTGCCTGCCGTTCCGTTGCGGGTCCGCCTGCGCCGGCCGACCATCGTCCTGGGCTCCATCGTCGGCCTTCTCGGTGTCGCACTGACGGCCACCTCGTTCACCTGGCGTGAGCACGTCACCGTCCAGCGCGCCAACGGCAAGGAGCTGTCCGGATTGTCGGCCCGCGACTATCCCGGAGCGCGCGCACTGGTCGACCATGCGCGGGTGCCGAAACTGCCGATGCGGCCCACCGTGCTCGAGGCCAAGGACGATCTGCCGGCGTCGACCACCGACGGCTGTATCAGCGATTTCGGCAACACCGACATCATCAACTGCACGTACGGCAACAAGGAAGCGACACGCACCATCGCCGTGGCGGGCGGGTCGCACGCAGAACACTGGATCACCGCGCTGGACCTGCTCGGTCGCAAGCACAACTTCAAAGTGGTCACCTACCTCAAGATGGGCTGTCCGCTCACCACGGAGGAGACGCCGCTGGTGATGGGCGACAACCGCCCCTATCCGAAATGCCACGAGTGGAACGAAAAGGTGATGGCCCAGCTCATCACCGACCGCCCCGAATTCGTGTTCACCACCTCGACCCGGCCGTGGAACATCAAAGACGGTGATGTCATGCCGGGCACCTACATCGGTATCTGGGACACCCTGTCCAAGAACAACATTCCGGTTCTCGCAATGCGTGACACACCGTGGCTCACCCGAAACGGCCAGCCGTACTTCCCGTACGACTGCCTGGCCAACGGCGGCGATTCCATCTCGTGCGGCATCGACCGGTCCAAGGTACTCTCCGACCACAACCCCACACTGGATTTCGTCGGAAGGTTCCCCCTGCTCAAGCCACTCGACATGAGCGACGCGGTGTGCCGCAAGGACTACTGCCGCGCAGTGGAGGGAAATGTCTTGATCTATCACGATTCTCACCACATCTCCACGACGTACATGCGCACGATGACAGGTGAACTGGGTCGCCAGCTGGCGGCGGCCACCGGTTGGTGGTGAAACCATGCCGCCGTCCGCAGTGCCGCCATCTTCCGTTCCCACACCGATGTCGACTGTCTGGCCCGGCGAGCCCTACCCGCTGGGCGCGACCTATGACGGTGCCGGCACCAACTTCTCGTTGTTCTCCGAAGTCGCCGAACGCGTCGAGCTGTGTCTGATCGCCAAGGACGGCACCGAGCACCGGATCAATCTCGAAGAGGTCGACGGTTACGTCTGGCACGCTTACCTGCCGACGGTCACGCCCGGCCAGCGCTACGGCTACCGGGTGTACGGCCCATGGGATCCCGGCAGCGGACATCGGTGCGACCCGAGCAAGCTGCTCCTGGATCCGTACGGCAAGTCGTTCCACGGCGACTTCGATTTCAGCCAGGCCCTGTTCTCCTACGATCTGACTGCTGACCCGCCCGGCACCGGAACCCCGCCGCGGGTCGACTCCCTCGGCCACACCATGACCAGCGTGGTGATCAACCCGTTCTTCCAATGGGGGTCGGACCGCGCGCCCAAGACGCCGTACCACGACACCGTGATCTACGAGGCACACGTCAAGGGCATGACCCAGACCCACCCGGGCATTCCCGAGGAACTGCGGGGCACGTACGCGGGGCTGAGCCACCCCGTGGTCATCGAGCACCTCCAGTCGCTGAACATCACCGCGATCGAACTCATGCCGGTGCACCAGTTCATGCATGACCACCGGCTGTTGGACCTCGGGCTGCGAAACTACTGGGGCTACAACACCGTCGGCTTCTTCGCCCCGCACTTCCAGTACGCGGCCACCCGGCACGCCGGCGGCGCGGTGGCCGAATTCAAGACCATGGTCAAGGCGTTCCACGACGCGGGCATCGAAGTCATCCTGGACGTGGTCTACAACCACACCGCAGAAGGCAACCACCTCGGCCCGACCATCAATTTCCGCGGCATCGACAACGCCGCCTACTACCGGCTGCTCGACGGACAGCCCGAGTACTACAAGGATTTCACCGGCACCGGCAACAGCCTCAATGCCCGCCATCCGCACACCCTGCAGCTGATCATGGACTCGTTGCGGTACTGGGTGCTGGAGATGCATGTCGACGGGTTCCGGTTCGACCTGGCCTCCACGCTGGCCCGCGAATTCTATGACGTGGACCGGCTTTCGGCGTTCTTCGATCTGGTCCAGCAGGATCCGGTGGTCAGCCAGGTCAAGCTGATCGCAGAACCCTGGGATGTCGGCGAGGGCGGCTACCAGGTCGGCAACTTCCCAGGTTTGTGGACCGAATGGAACGGGAAGTATCGCGATACTGTGCGCGATTACTGGCGGGGCGAGCCCGCAACCCTGGGAGAGTTCGCCTCCCGACTGACCGGCTCCTCGGATCTGTACGAGGCCACCGGTCGCCGTCCCGGTGCCAGTATCAACTTCGTCACCTGCCACGACGGTTTCACGCTCAACGACCTGGTGTCCTACAACGAGAAGCACAACGAGGACAACGGCGAGGACAACCGCGACGGCGAGAGCCACAACCGCTCGTGGAACTGCGGGGTCGAGGGGCCGACCGATGATCCGGAGATTGTGGCGCTGCGCGCCAAGCAGATGCGCAACATCATGGGCACCCTGATGCTGTCGCAGGGCACTCCGATGATCGCCCACGGCGACGAGATCGGCCGAACCCAGCTGGGCAACAACAACGTGTACTGCCAGGACTCCGAACTGTCCTGGATGGACTGGTCACTGCTCGAGACGAACGCCGACCACCTGGAATTCACCCGCAAGGTGCTGGCATTCCGCAAGCGCCATCCCGCGTTTCGGCGCCGCCGGTTCTTCGAGGGTAAACCGATCCGCAGCGGGGATCAGGTGCGCGACATCGCCTGGCTGACACCGGGAGGCACGGAAATGACCCCGGAGGACTGGGGCACCGGCCTGGGGACCTGCGTCGCCGTGTTCCTCAACGGCGACTCCATCCCGGCCCCCAACGCCCGGGGGGAACGCGTCGTCGACGACACGTTCCTGTTGTGCTTCAACGCCAACGACCACGCCCAGGATTTCGTCACCCCGAACGGCGACTACGCCGCCGAATGGACCGGTGACCTCGACACCGCCAGCCCGACAGGCGATTCCGATCTGGTCGTGGCCGCCGGCGAGAAGATCTCCCTGCAGGCCCGATCCCTACTCGTGCTGCGCAAGACGGCCTGACATGCCGAGCCCGGTCCTATCCACGTATCGGCTCCAGATGCGTGGGGACTGCTGCACATTCGACGATGCGGTGAATCTGCTCGACTATCTGGATCGGCTGGGTGTCTCGCATCTGTACCTGTCGCCCATCCTGACCGCCGCACACGCATCCACCCACGGATACGACGTCACCGATCCCACCACGGTATCGGCCGCTCTCGGCGGGCCGGACGGGCTCGCGCGACTGTCGCAGGCGGCGCGGTCCCGCGGCATGGGTCTGATCGTCGACATCGTGCCCAACCACGTCGGCGTCGCCGACGCCGAACAGAATCGGTGGTGGTGGGATCTGCTGCGGTACGGCCGGTCCTCGGCGTACGCCGACTTCTTCGACATCGACTGGGAGCTCGACGGCGGCCGGATCGTGTTGCCGGTCCTGGGTTCCGACGACGACGTCGCCGATCTGGTGGTCGACGGTGACCGGCTGCGACTGGGCGATCTCACGTTCCCCGTCGCACCGGGAACCGGCAGTGGCACCGGCCGCGAGGTGCACGACCGTCAGCACTACCGCCTGACCGGTTGGCGCAACGGGATCTGCGGTTACCGTCGATTCTTCTCGATCACGTCGCTGGCCGCGCTGCGCCAGGAGGACCGCGCCGTCTTCGACGCGACCCACGTGGAGATCAAGCGCTGGTTCGATGAAGGCCTGGTAGACGGCCTGCGCATCGACCACCCGGACGGATTGGCCGACCCCGCAAGCTATCTGAGATGGTTGCGGGAAATCACGGGTCCGCAAGCTTGGATCGTGGTCGAGAAGATCCTGGCCGCCGACGAGAGTCTCGATGCGTCGCTACCTGTCGACGGCACCACCGGATACGACGCGCTGCGCGAGGTCGGTGGCCTGTTCATCGCCCCGTCCGGACAGGGCACACTCACCGCGTTGAGCGGACGCCCCGAACCCGAGGCTGAGCGGACACTGAAGTCGTCGGCCGTCACCGACACCCTGGCCAGCGAACTGGGCCGGCTGTGCCGCACCATTGCGACCGTCACCGCCCGGCACGATCCTCGGCTTCCCGCGGCGGTTGCCGCACTCATCAGCAGGATCGGTGTATACCGCAGTGACTATCCGTCACTCGCCGCGATCCTGCCCGTTGCGATGCAGGAGACATCCTCCGCCGCACCGCAACTCACCGATGCGCTGTCCATCATCGCTGTGGCGCTGTCCGTCAGTGCCGAGGTGGTGTCCCGGTTCAACCAGTTGTGTGGGGCCGCCACCGCCAAAGCGGTCGAGGACTGCCTGTTCTACCGCGACGCCCGGTTGGTGTCGCTCAACGAGGTCGGCGGCGCACCCGAACTGTTCGGGGTGTCGGCAGCCGAGTTCCACCAGCGCACGGCGACGCGGATGCGTGCCTGGCCGAACACGATGACCACCTTGTCGACCCATGACACCAAGCGCGGAGAGGATGTCCGCGCCCGCATCGGGCTGTTGTCCCAGGTGCCTGTGACATGGGCCGATTCGGCCGAGCGGTGGACCACGATGTCCGCTCCCCCGGACCGCGACACCGCACTGTTCCTGTGGCAGAACATCTTCGGCGTCTGGCCGGTCGACGGCAACATCACAGAAGACCTCCGCGCACGGTTGCACGCCTATGCCGAAAAGGCGATCCGGGAGGCCGCCACCCGAACGTCCTGGCATGACCCGTCCGCGGATTTCGAGAACGACGTGCACTCTTGGCTGGACCGGGTACTCGACGGCCCGGTCGCCGCCGAGTTGACCGCACTGGTGAATCAGCTTGCCGCCCATGCCCACAATGACAGTCTCGGCCAGAAACTCATCCAGCTGACCACACCCGGCATACCCGACGTCTATCAGGGCACGGAGACGACCGAGGACAGCCTGGTCGATCCGGACAACCGGCGCCCGGTCGACTATGGGGCGCTGCGTGATGCGCTTGCCCGTGGTGACGACGACAAGCTCCGGGTGACCGCGGCCGCGCTGGGGCTACGGCGGGCCCGGCCGGCGACCTTCCTGAGCGGCGGCTACACCCCGCTGCCGGCCACCGGAAGCGCTGCGGCACACCTCGTGTCGTACCTGCGCGGTCAGGATGTGGTGGTGGCCGCGTGCCGGTGGACCGTGCAACTGGCCGAGACCGGCTGGGCCGATACGGCATTGACGCTGCCCGATGGCCGGTGGCTGGATCTGCTCAGTGGCCGGCGCTGGTCCGGCCTCGTGCCATTGGCCGAACTTCTGGCCGATTCGCCGGTGGCCTTACTGGAGCGCACCGATGACTGAATTCAGCGTGTGGGCACCGAAACCCGAGCGCGTGCGGGTCGACGTGGACGGAACGCTGCACGAAATGACGCGCACTGAAGACGGCTGGTGGCGGGCGGAGGTCAGCTGCCGCGCCGACGCCCGGTACGGGTTCGTTCTCGACGACGACCCGACGGTACTGCCGGACCCGCGATCGGCACGCCAGCCCGACGGCGTTCACGGACGTTCACAGCTGTGGCAGCCCGCACCGGACGCGTGGACCGACTCCGGTTGGCAGGGCCGGTCGATCTGCGGCGGGGTGATCTACGAGCTTCACATCGGAACGTTCACTCCAGAAGGCACATTCGATTCCGCCATCGAGAAACTCGATCACCTGGTGGATCTCGGTGTGGATTTCGTGGAGTTGATGCCGGTCAACGCCTTCAACGGACCCCATGGCTGGGGTTACGACGGCGTGCTCTGGTACGCGGTGCACGAACCCTACGGCGGCCCGGACGGCCTGATCCGCTTCATCGACGCCTGCCACGCACGGGGACTCGGTGTGCTGATCGACGCGGTGTTCAATCACCTCGGCCCGTCGGGCAACTACCTACCGCGCTTCGGCCCGTACCTGTCCAGCGGCAGCAATCCCTGGGGCAGTTCGATCAATCTGTCCGATGCCGATGCCGACGAGGTCCGCACCTACATCATCGATTGCGCGCTGCGCTGGATGCGCGATTTCCACGCCGACGGCCTGCGTCTCGATGCGGTGCATGCCCTGGTGGACACCACCGCGATCCATCTTCTCGAAGAGTTGGCCGCCGAAACCGATGCTCTGGCGGACGAACTCGGCCGACCGCTGTCGCTGATCGCCGAGAGCGACCTCAACGACCCGCGGCTGATCACCCCGCGCGACCGTGGCGGCTACGGCCTGACCGCGCAGTGGGACGACGACGTCCATCACGCCATTCACACCGCGGTGTCGGGGGAACGGCAGGGCTACTATGCCGATTTCGGCTCGCTGGCCACGCTGGCGCAGACGTTGAAGCACGGGTATTTCCACGCCGGCACGTATTCGTCATTCCGGCACCGCCGGCACGGCCGCCCGTTGGACACGGCCACCATCCCTGGCACGCGACTGCTGGCCTACACGCTCACCCACGACCAGGTCGGAAATCGCGCCGTCGGCGACCGGCCATCGCAGCTGCTGACTTTCGGCCAGCTGGCCGTCAAAGCCGCCCTCGCGCTCGGATCGCCCTATACCGCAATGCTTTTCATGGGCGAAGAGTGGGGATCGTCCTCACCGTTCCAGTTCTTCAGCTCGCATCCCGAGCCGGAGCTGGCCCGCGCCACCGCCGAGGGGCGCAAGGCCGAGTTCGCCGAACACGGCTGGGATGCCGATGAGATCCCGGACCCGCAGGACCCGGAGACATTTCTGCGGTCCAAACTCAACTGGGACGAGGTCGCCGACGGCGACCATGCGCGGTTGCACAGGACCTATCGCGAGCTGATCGCGTTGCGGCGCACCGAGCCCGACCTCGCCGATCCCTGGCTGGATCACATGACGATCGACTTCGACGAGGAGCAACGCTGGATCGTCCTGCACCGCGGCGCCCTGGCGATCGCCTGCAACCTCGGCGCCGGTCCGGTATCGGTGCCGGTGACCGGTGAGCTCGTCGCCGCCTGGGACGCCCCTGACATCGGGTCCGACGCCACCACATTGGCCGGCCAATCGTTCGCGATCCTGCGCAGCGAGCGCGCTCAGTAGACCTTCCGCACGGTTGTGGTGCCGGGACCGACCGGGTCGCCGAGCGAGTTCGTCGGGCGCAGTTCCGCGAGCGCCAGACCACGCTCGTCGACTAGAACCGAATGAGCCTCGTCCGGCTCGAACGCGTGCCGCTCGCCCCACTGACGCAGAGCCACCACGATGGTGAAGAGGTCACGACCGGCCTGGGTCAGCGTGTACACCTGACGCCGGCCTGATGCGGCCAACTCCCGGTCGAGAATTCCGCGGTCGACGAGACGGCGCAGCCGGTCGGTGAGGATGTTGCGCGCAATGCCGGTGCGCTGCTGAAAGTCGGTGAACGCCCGCGCCCCGTCCATGGCGTCGCGGACGATGAGCAGACTCCAGCGATCTCCCACCAGATCCAGAGTGCGCGCGACCGGGCAGGTCGGATCGGTCCAGGGCACGTCATCGCTGTGCGCCGACTCAGCCATCACACCTCCCGAAGAGTTGCTGATTGAAACCATTCTGCCGTAGCGTTTGATTAGTTGCAATTCGCAACCAATTGCAGGAGGGTGCATGGAACTGACGTTCGGCCTGCGGATGTTCTTCGCCACCGTGTGCGCGGTCGCCGTCGCGACGATCTACGCGGCGCAGCCCGTCCTCGCCGGAATCGGCCGCGAACTGGGCATGCCCGAAGCCGATCTGGGCTGGATCGTCACGGCTGGCCAACTCGGCTATCTGGTCGGGCTGGTGGTTCTGGTTCCGCTCGGTGACATCGTCGACCGGCGCCGGCTCATCAGCGCGCACCTTCTGCTGGCCGCAATCGGCGTGGCGATGGCAGCTGCGGCCACACAGACCTGGCTGCTGCTCGCCGGCCTGGCGGTCGCCGGACTGTTCGCGGTCGTCGTGCAGACCACCGTCGCGTACGCCGCGGCGCTGACCACGGCCGAGGAACGCGGCCGCACCCTTGGCGTCGTAACCTCGGGAGTTGTCATCGGCATCCTCGGATCCCGCGTGGCGGCCGGAGCCCTCGCCTCCGCGTGGGGGTGGCGAAGCGTGTACGCCGGGTTGGCGGTGCTGCTGGTTGCACTGGCATGCCTGGTCCCGGCACTGCTGCCTCCCGACCCACGGCGCGGATCGCCCGCGTACACCGAGGTGCTGACGTCGTTGACCCGGCTGTTCAGCGACCGCCTGTTCGTCTCTCGCGGGTTGATCGCGTTCTTCCTGTTCGCGTCGTTCGGAACTCTTTGGAGCGGCCTGGCGCTACCGCTCACGGCGGCGCCCTGGCATCTCAGCACGGCGCAGATCGGCCTGTTCGGAATCGCCGGCCTGGCCGGCGCACTGGGCGCGGCTCGGGCGGGACTCTGGGCCGACTCCGGGTTCGCGAGCGCCGTTACCGGCGGGGCGCTCGCACTCCTCGCCGCGTCATGGCTGGCCATCGGACACGCGTCGTGGTCCCTTCTCCTCATCGCCGGCGGCGTCATCGTGCTCGACTTCGCGGTGCAAGCCGTCCATGTGAGCAACCAGCATCTGCTCACCACCGCCTATCCGGATCGGACCAGCAGCGTGATCGGCGGTTACATGTTCTTCTATTCGCTGGGCTCCGCGCTCGGCGCGGCTGCCACGACGACGGTGTACTCGGTCGGCGGCTGGACCGCGTCCAGCATCCTCGGCGGTGCGTTCGCCGCCTGCGGTCTCATCGTGTGGGCAATCAGCCGAGCGGCGCCCCGAACGCGACGATGAAGGCCACCACTGCCAGCACGGCCGCGAAAAGCCGAAGATGGTCAACGCCTTTCGTCACCAGCTTCTCCCCCGCGACGACACCGAACAGGACCACCATCAGCCACAGCGCGTGCGGGGCCAACACCATCGGCAGCATCATCGGACCGCATGCGCCGACGCACTGCCGTCCGTTCCTCAGTCCCTCCGCGATGCAGGCCCGGTCCGCGCGCCACCCGTCGGCGGGCAGTGCCCGGACCCGATGACAGGCCCGCAGGAAGAACCGCTTCCTCCGCATCAGTTCCCAGACCGCCGCCACCGCGAGGAGCCCCGAAACGGCAAGGGCACCTGAGGCTTCCGGACCGATGAACCACGCTGCGGTGAGCGCGATGGCACCGAACACCGACCACACCGCGAGATAACCGACCGCGAACAACGCCTGGCCGCGGTGCCGCCGATTCCATCTGCCGTTCAATGAGATCGACCGGGCGGCGGGCAGCGTGGTCGGCAGCATCATCGCGGCCGCCATCACGACCCACACCGCCAGAGAGGGCGGGAATTCGGTTGCACCAGAAGGCACCGTGGTGCAACCGACCACCGGCACGCCTGCACTCGACGCGCCGTGGTGGTGCGCTACCGCCTGCGGCAGCGTCGAACAATGCCCCGGGCCGCCGTGAGACGGCATCGACAGGTGCACGATCACCACCCCGAGCCAGGCCGCAGCCGAGGCTCCCAGCAAGCTCAGCTCGGGATGCGTCCACCGCAACCGCCGCCAGGCCGATGTCGGTGCCGCTCGGCTGCCTGCCGTGGTCAGCGTCATTGCAGGAAGACGCTCACTCGCCCGACGCGGGCATTGCCCGACTGTTGCGGTGCCGATGCCTGGGCGCCGGGCAGTTGGATCGGTTGGGGGGCCGGCTCGACATACTGCGGCACGAAAGTCACGCTGACCTGATCGCTCCACCGGCCTTCGGCACTGAATCGCCGGTACAACCCGGTGATGTCGAACGCGAGCCGCATCCCGCCGTGCTCATTGTCGGGGTTACTGGTCTCCTCGATCCCGAAAAACGCTGCCACACCGACGAAATGGTCGTCGTCGATCACGGGGTTACCACCACCCACCGTGAGATAGACCTTGTAGGTCACCCCCACCGGTGCCGGCGACGTCACGTCCTCGATACGCAGGAAGGCGCGCGACGCCGGGGTTGCCTCTTCGGCCAGCGGGCCCATCGGCGGCGCGATGCCGAACGTGACATGGGTGGTCTCACCGGCGAGAGCGATCGCATCATCGGATGCTCCGACGAGTTCCGGCGGGTTCTCGGGTGCTGGTGCGGTCGGCATGAGCGCCTCCAGTGCGACAGGGGCAGTGATGTCCTCATAGCGATAGCTGAGCTGGGCCGTGGTGTCGAGCACCTCTTGCACCGTCTCGCTGAGCGCCGCCCGGTTCTCGTCGTGGAAGTGGAACGTCACGCCGGTCAGCCAGGCCGCCTCCGTGGTGTTGGCGCGGTCGAACATCGTCCGCCAGATCTCCCAGATCCGGTCGATGTTGGCATGGTGCAGCCAAAAGATCGGGTCCAGTGCGGCGGTGTTGAACGATCCCATGAGGCCACCGACGCCCACGTGGACCGCGCCGTGCGGAGTCCCCTCGAGCGGTCCCATCGCCGAGCCCGGGTCCTCGCCGCCGTGACTGAATCCGGTCCGGCCACCGGCGAACCCGCCGATCCCGGTGAAGTCGATCGGCGCCAGGGCGCTCGTCAGATCGACATCGGAGACAGGCAGCGACGAACCGTCATTGAGGTTCCGCCCGGGCACCCACAGCGGGTTGGGCGTCACACCGTCCGGCAGTGTGGTGTCGAGGAACGCCTGCGGCAGGCGTCTGCGGGCCGGATCGTCGCTGCTGTAATTCCAATAGGGCAACGCCCACGCCGCCTTCGTCTCCTCGTCGACGTCGTCGAGATCCTGGATGGCCGCCCGGACGATCCGTTCGAACCACTGCAGATACATCCGGTGCCAGGGCAGGAAGTACCAGCAGAAGTGCTGGCATTGGTTGCGGAAGTGGTCGAGATTCACAGTGGTGCCGTGGATGTCGGACTGGTACTGCCAACCGATCGGGTCCAGCAGATCCGCATCAGCGCGGCCGATCAGCACCTGCACGGCGCGGGCATACGCATAGATGGTCGGGTGCCAGTGATCGATCTGGTCGAGCGTCCAGATGTCGTGCCGGACCTGGGTATCCGGCTCGGCAACCGTGACCCCGCGCCGTGGTGTGGCGACACCGACAGTGTCAGCGGAGTTGATGAGGTGTTCGGTCATGGTTCGGACGGTAGGTATCCGCAGGCGGGAACGCGCGCGTAGGTCACTACCTGTATTCGAGGCCCACGGGGTCGGCGCCATATTCGAGTAGACGACTACGCACGAATTCGCCGCTCCCGAGACGCATGATCAGGCCATGAACGACAACGGGTTAGAGAGCTTCGCCCTCCACAGTGCGGACAAATACCAGGGCCCGGCAGTACAGGCCATCAACGACGAGACAGTCCGGCCCGAGGCGGCTCCCTCCGTCGACGTCGCGGCGCTCGATCCGGAATCTGCCGCACGCCGCTACCTGAATCAGATGATCGCCAGTCCGGAGGTGCCGACCATCACCGACAGCAGCGCGGGTCCGGGAACCGAGTATCGGGCCCTGGGCACCGAGTCCATACCGCTGACGGACTCAACTGTCGTCAAGTTCGCCCAATACCGCCAGCGCATTCCGATCTACGGTTCACTCGTCACGATCGAGCTCGACGACGACAACAACATGCTGGCCGTGAACTCGGCGATCGGCAATCCCGACGGTGTCGACGCCGTCGCATCCATATCGCCGGCCCAGGCTCAGGACGTGATCGTCAAGGACGCGGGCAACGACGCGTTACCGTTACCGGAGCCGCCCAGGCTGTATTTCTATTTCGACAGCAGCTCGAGCACCGGCGTGTGGCGGCTGGTCTACATCGCCAAGAACGTGCAGCGGCACCGCGGGCCAACCTCGGACGGCCACCCGGAGACACTGCCGGAGCTCTTCGACTACGTCGTCGATGCGCATTCCGGCGATCTGGTCACCAAACTTCCCCGCACCCAGACTATTTCGTGGACTCTGGAAGAACTGGACTTCACGGACGCGCTGGGACAGATCCGGCGCATCCGGGCCCAGCGCGATGAGAACGACAACAAGCGACTGGTGGATCCGACCCGGCGCATCGAAACCTACGATTTCGGGTTCCGCAGGATCGAGTCGCAGTTCCGTTCCCTGCCCGGCACCGCCCCGATCACCAACCCGCCGGCCCCATGGAGCCCGGCCGCCATCAGCGCGCACGCCAACGCCCAGGAGGTGGCCGACTACCTGCTGAACACGCTGCAGCGCAACGGCCTCGACAACCAGGGCGGCCCGTTCATCTCCTCCATCAACTGCACGTCGATTCAGGATCCGACACCGCAGGAATGGCGCAATGCCGCCTGGATCGGGACCCAGATGGTGTACGGGCAGCGCAGTGTGAACGGTGAATTGCGGTCGTATGCGGTGGCCGTGGACGTCGTCGCCCACGAGATGACCCACGGACTGACCGACAACACCGCCCGCCTCGAGTACAAGGGCGAATCCGGCGCCCTCAACGAGTCCTATTCGGACATCCTGGGGACGATCATCGCCAACTCCCAGAAACCCGACATCGACAGCTGGAACTGGGAGATGGGCGAGGAACTCGACGGCACCGGGGTGCCGCTACGCGACCTGAGCGATCCGACCCGGCGGGGCCAGCCCGCCCACATGCGCGATTACGTGAACACCACCCGAGACAACGGCGGCGTACACACCAACAGCGGCATCCACAACAAGGCCGCGTACAACGTGATCACCGCGAAGAACGGCCAAGGCCACCTGTTCACCCCGCAGGACGTCGCAACGCTGTTCTATCTCGCTCTGACCCTTCATCTTTCGCGAACATCGGGATTCAGCGACAGCCGGCGTGCCGTCGAACTCGTGGCCAAGTCCCTGTTCCGCAACGACCCGCCGGAGGTTCTGGACGAGAAAGTCAGCGCGATCAGTGCCGCGTTCGAGGATGCCGGGATCCCAGCCTGAGGCTCAGGTCAGGTACCGGTATGTCGGCGACCCCGGCTCGAGCAGCTCGACATGGATGTCGGAATCCCGCATCCGGGCCAGCAGACCTTCCAGGTCGGTCGCCGCACTCAACTCGACGCCGCACAACGCCTCGCCGGTCTCCCGGTTGTTGCGCTTGACGTACTCGAACAACGTGATGTCGTCGCCTGGCCCGAGAACCTCATCGAGGAATCGGCGCAGCGCCCCGGGTTCCTGAGGGAAGTCGACCAGGAAGTAGTGCTTGAGACCCAAGTGCACCAGTGACCGTTCGACCACCTCGTTGTACCGGGAGACGTCGTTGTTGCCACCAGAGATCAGGCAGACCACGGTGGAACCGGGCTCGATGTCGGCCTCCAGCAACGCGGTCACCGAGAGCGCACCCGCGGGCTCGGCGATGATGCCGTCGTTCTGGTACAGATCGAGCATCGCGGTGCAGACGGCGCCCTCGTCGACGGTGGTGAGAGCCACCATGTCGCCTGCCGCGGCCAGCGCGGCATAAGGCAGTGCCCCGGCCCGGGCCACCGCCGCGCCGTCGACGAACTGATCGACGTGCTCGAGGGTCACCGGCTCCCCCGCGGCCAGCGCGGCGATCATCGACGCCGCGCCCGCGGGCTCCACTCCTAGTACCGAGGTGTCCGAGGCACGCTCGGCGAGATACGTGGTGATACCGGCAATGCAACCGCCGCCGCCGACGGGGACGATCACCAGGTCGGGCTCTTCATCGAGCTGTTCGAGCAGTTCGGCCGCGATGGTGCCCTGACCTGCCATCGTGCGCACATCGTCGTACGGGGGCACGAGAGTGGCTCCGGTACGCGCGACGTCGTCCAGCGCTGCCGCGGCGGCCAGGTCATATGTCGACCCGACGGCGATCAGCTCGATGAACTCACGGCCGTGGTACCGAATCCGGTCCCGCTTCTGCTTCGGCGTCTTGGCCGGTACGTAGACCCGGCCGTGGGTCCGCATCGACCGGCACGCCATGGCGAAGCCCTGGGCGTGATTACCGGCCGACGAACACACCACGCCGGCGGCCAGCTCTTCGGGCGAGAGTTGGGCCATCAGGTTGAAGGCCCCGCGCACCTTGTACGACCGCACCGCCTGCAGGTCCTCGCGCTTGAGGTAGACGTTGGCGCCGGTCGCCTCGGAAAGGCGCTCGTTGAACTGCAGTGGGCTGCGGGTGACCACCCCGGAGATTCGCTCGGCGGCCTCGTCGATGTCGGCGGCAGTCAGAGGCGCGGCCAGCGGGGACACTCGGGAGCCTTTGCTCAGATCGGCAGTCACCGTTCAATGGTGCCACTGGCCAGGCGTTTCACCGCAGCTGGGTGGGCCGACCGAGCGAATCGGCCGCAAGATCGCGGAAATCCGCCATATCGGGTTACTCCGGTCACGGAACTGGGAAAATAACCATCATGCGGCACATCCAGCAGCGGCTGGCGACGTGCACGGTATTGATCACCGCGCTGGCGACGTCCGCATGCACGACACACACGAGCATTCCGGCCGACGCCTACACGGCGCGGATCGTCATCAACAACGAGCAGCTGCCGGAGACGTACTCGGTGGAGTGCACGCAGGTGAACTGGCTCTGGACCATCGAAAGTCTGCCGAAATCACCGGGCTTCAGCGCGATCATCCAGACCGGCGGCACCGTCGCGCCGAAGGTGTTTCGGATGGACGACCTGGCCGGTTTCACCGGCAGCTCATATCGCGCGACGTCCGGCAGCCAAGCCGGCGTCAAGGGCACCACATTCCATATCAGCGGGACCGCGCTCGGGTCGTTCACGGACCGTCCCACCAGGCAGGCCGAGGTCCAGTTCCGGATGGACGCCACCTGTTGAGCGCTCTGGACCGATAAAGCGACACGCCTAATCCGAGGTTTCGGTTGGCCGAAATCATTGTTGCGAGCTATCGTCAACATATGACCACCGCCGGGAACTTTCGCAGCGCCACCTCCCGGGCCGATCACCAGGTCGACATCGCCGGGGTGCCCTGGCCGACCTACAAGCTGATCGCCCTGGCGATCGGCGCGCTGGTGCTGGTGGTCGTCGGCCTGGCGACCATGAGCGCGGCACCGGCCGTACTCTCGGCCGCGGCAGCCACCATCGTGGTGTGGCTGAGCCTGGGCCACATCTCGCCTTCTGGTCAGTGACTTTCCAGCAGCCTCCGCAGCGTCTCTAGGTCGGCCGCCACCGCGGCAACATCTGCCTCGAACTGTTCATCAGTCATGCCCGGTCGCTGCCGAACCGTGAACACGACTTCACACGCCGTCGCGTCGAGACCGGCCGGAAGCACCCGCATCGGGTTGTACACGGCCTCACCCGAGGGCAGCCGCACCACGTGATCGAGCACGCCCAGCGCGTTCGTCGCGGTGAATTCGACGGTGACCTCGCCCATCGGCGAGTCCGCCACCCATCCTCGCTCAGTGAGGCGCAACCCACCTTCGGCCAACCCCGCCGCCCACGTGACCAACTGCCGCGGATCGGAGGCATAGGCGTACACCGCATCGGGGGCGACGTCGATCCACACGCTGACATGTCTGCTCCGCATGGTTCCACCGTAGGCCACGGCACCGACCCACCTGGGATCGCAAGGGCGGTAAACGTTTTCACCCAACTGTTCAGCCGCTGAGCGGGTGTACCGTCAGATTTGTGGGTATTGCGACGACGGGGCTCACCCCGGTGGAGGAAACCGCATTCCTGACCCTGTACGCCAGGGCGCTCGACAGCCGGTGGACCCGTCCCATCCTGGGCGACACCATGGCCGATGAGACGGTCGGACAACTCGATTACGACTTCGCCGGTCTCGGGGTGCAGACCAGCGTGGTGTGCCAGACGGCGCTGCGGGCCAAGATGCTCGACGACCGGGTCCGGGCCTTCGTGGCCGGCCATCCCGACGCCGTGGTGGTCGATCTCGGCGGCGGCCTCGACAGCGGCGTGCATCGTGTCTCACCGCCGGCCACGGTCGACTGGTACAACGTGGATCTGCCGGGCATCAGCGAATTGCGCGACCGCGTCATCCCGCCTCTCCCCCAGGCACACACCGTCGCCGCATCGCTGGCCGACCCGGACTGGACCGACCCGATCCCCTCCGACCGACCCACGATCCTGGTGGCGGACGGGCTGTTCGCGTTCCTCACCGAACCGGTGATCGCGGGCATCTTCCGGAAGATCACCGAACACTTCGAATCCGGGGAAGTCGCGTTCAACGACTACGGCCGCATCGGGTGGATGAGCCGGGCCGCGCTGAAGTTCTTCCCCGCCAAGATGTTCAAGGACGTCGGAAGCCAGTGGGGCTACCCAGGTTTCAAGGACGCCCACCACCCCGAAACCTGGGCCCCGCGACTACAGCTTGTCGAAGAGACCAGCCTCACCGGTCAACCCGAGGTCGACCTCTTCCCCGGCTTGCTGCGTATCGCCACCCGCGCCAGCGGCCTGACGAAGACCACGGCCCGAAAGGCGCGCATCCTGCGCTACCGGTTCTGACCGATCGTCGCCATTACCCGTGAGGTAGTCGACCGAATCAGTGCCTCGCCTCATCGTTGAAGCATGCCGCTGTCGATCGGGATAATGCTGCCGAGCCGTGAAACCGCGATGACGGGCCGCCACGATGCCCGGGGACTGATCGAATTCGCCAGGATCGCAGAGGAATCGGGCTTCGACTCGGTATGGACGGGCGATTCCGTGTTGGCCCGCACCCGCGTTGATCCACTGACGTTGCTCGCCGCCGTGAGTGCCGGCACCTCCCGCGTAGGCCTTGGTACCGCCGCGCTGGTCGGCCCCCTGCGCCCGCCGATACTGGCCGCCGCACAGGCCGCGACGGTCGACCAGCTCTCGGGCAGCCGGCTGATTCTCGGCCTGGGCTCCGGATCTCCGCTGCCGGAAAGCCGTCGTGAATTCGAGGCGCTGGCAATGCCGTTCACCGGCCGGGCCCGCCGCCTCGACGAGGCCGTTCGGCTGTGGCGGCAGGCGTGGTCCGGCGAAACCGGATTCAGTGTGGTGCCGCCCGCCCGGGCGGGCCACCACTGTGGTTGGCAGGCGGAGACTCCGACCGGGTCATCGCGCGGGTGGCCCAGGGCTATGACGGTTGGCTGCCGTACCTTCCCGACGCCGGGGCATACGCGCGGGCCTGGGAGCGCATCAGTGAGTTGACGTCCCGTACCGTCACTCCCGCGTTGTACGCCACGGTGTGCATCGATACCGAACGCAGCCGCGCCCGGGACACGCTCGACACCTACACCAGGGCCTACTACCGCCAACCGCTCGATGTGATGAGCTCGTTTCAGGCGATCTGTGGTGGATCGGCCGAGGAATGTGCCCACTGGCTGACCGGCTACATCGAGGCCGGGGCACGACACCTGGTGCTGCGGATCGGCGTGCTTGACCCGCATCCGCAGATGATTGCCGACCAGCTGCTCCCCCTGCTGCGTCAGATCGGTACTTCGCTGTGAATCCCGCACGTGCACAACTCGATCGACGGGCACGTGCAGCGGATCCCCCACTCGATGATGGCGCGCGCCCGGGCCAGCGCCTCCAGTTGCTCATCGATCTCGGCCAGCTTGGTCTGGGCCAGCTCACGAGCCATCGGCCGGCCCGGAGCGTCGTCGTGCAGCAGAAGCCCGATCTCGGTCAGCGAGAAGCCGGCCATCTTGCACAACCTGATCACTTCCAGACGCATCAGGACCGACTCCTGATAGCGGCGCTGCCCGCCGACCCGCTGCGGCTCGGGCAACAGTCCGACCTGCTCGTAGTAGCGCAGGGCGGTCTGGGCGACCCCGCTCCGCTGCGTGACGTCCCCGATGGTCAGCATCGCGCCCATTTGTCCTCCTCACCGGTCTTGACTTAGAGCCAACTCTAAGTCGTTGACTGGCTACATGCCGCACACCGACTCCATGTTCGAAACACTGGGCCACTCCCACTACGCGCTGCTGCGCAGCTTCCGCCGCGACGGCACCGCTGTCGACACCCCGATCTGGTTCGTCCTCGACGGCCGAAGCGCGCTGTTCCGCACCAAGATCGGGCCGAAAACCCGCAGACTCACCACCCGGCCCGATGTCGAACTGGTGGTGTGCGACTACAAGGGACGGATCACCGGGAAGACCTGGCTGACCGGCCGGGCCACCGTACTCGCAGGCGACGACGCCCAAGCAGCCAACCGCGCCTTGCACCGGCGCTACGGATGGCAGTGGAACATCGTGCCGCTACTGAAGATCCCCGGCGTCAAAAACGTGCACCGCGACCTTCCGTTGCGGGAGAAACTGCGGCGCGCCCGTACCCGTGACCTATGGCCGGACAGCGCGATCGTCAGGATCGACCTGGACGCTACCCCAGACACCCAGGGCCGAGCAGTGCCTTGAGGTCACCCATCAAGGCCGAGGACGGTGTCACCCGCAGCGACTGATCCAGCTCGAGCGTGGTGATCCGCTCCCCGCTGATCAGCCGCAGATGCACCTGGGAGGTGCCAGGATGATTGGCCAGCACCTGCTTGAGTGCGCTCACCTTGTCGATGGTGCACTGCCGGGTGGGCAGGCTCACCGCCAGCGGCCGGTCGGCCTGGGCGCTGCTGAAATCGGGCACCACCAGTTCGTGGGCGATCAGCGAGATCCGGTCGTCGCGGGCCGCCACCTTCGCCTTGACCAGAACCACCACGTCGTCGGCGATCTCATGGCCGAACAGGGAGTAGGTCTGCGGGAAGAACAGCACCTCGATGCCACCGGTGAGGTCTTCCAATTGGGCTGAGGCCCAAGGCAAGCCGTTCTTGTTCACCCGGCGGTTGACCGAGGCCAGGATGCCGCCGACCACCACCTGCGCGTCGTTGGCGACGTCGCCGTCGAGAATCGCCGGGATCTGCGTGTCGACCTGGTTGGCCAGCAGGTGGGCGACGCCGTTCAGCGGATGACCGGACACGTACAGGCCCAGCATCTCGCGTTCGAGGGCAAGCTTGTGCTTGTCCTCCCACTCCTCGTCGGGCACCTTGATGGTGAAGACCGCATCCGTGCCGCCACCGTCATCGGCACCGCCGAACAGGTCGAACTGGCCCATCGCCTCGGCCTTCTTCGTGCCGAGCACCGAATCGACGGCGTCGGTGTGCACCAGGAACAGCCCCTTGCGGGGATGGCCGAGCGAATCGAACGCGCCGGCCTTCACCAACGATTCGGTGACCTTCTTGTTGCAGGCCGCGATGTCGATCTTGTTGAGGTAGTCGGAGAAGTCGGCATACTTGCCCTTCTCGGTACGGGTACTGATCAGCGAGGCAACGACATTCGCGCCGACGTTGCGGATCGCGCCGAGACCGAACCGGATGTCGTCACCCACCGAGGCGAAGTTCTGCACGGACTCGTTGACGTCGGGCGGCAGCACGGTGATGCCGAGCCGCCGGCAGTCGGCCAGGTAGACCGCGGCCTTGTCCTTGTCGTCACCGACCGAGGTGAGGAGCCCGGCCATGTACTCGGCGGGATAGTTCGCCTTGAGGTACGCCGTCCAGTACGACACCAGGCCGTAGCCGGCCGCATGGGACTTGTTGAACGCGTACCCGGCGAACGGAAGAATGGTGTCCCACAAGGCTTTCACCGCGGCCTCGGAGAAGCCGTTGGCGGTCATGCCCTCCTTGAAGCCCTTGTACTCGGCCTCGAGCACCTCAAGCTTCTTCTTACCCATGGCCTTACGGAGCGCATCGGCCTTACCCATGGTGTAGGAGGCGACCTTCTGCGCGATGAACATGATCTGCTCTTGGTAGACGATCAGGCCGTAGGTCTCGGCGAGGATGTCCTTGAGCGGTTCTTCGAGCTCGGGGTGAATGGGCTTGATCGCCTGGCGGCCGTTTTTGCGATCGGCGTAGTCGTTGTGGGCGTTCATGCCCATCGGACCGGGACGGTACAGCGCGAGGACCGCCACGATGTCGTTGAATCCGGTGGGCTGCATACGCCGCAGCAGGTCACGCATCGCGCTGCCGTCGAGCTGGAACACGCCCAGCGTGTCGCCGCGGCCGAGCAGCTCGTAGGCCGCCGGATCGTCGAACGGCAGGGTGTCCAGATCCAGGTCGATCCCGCGGTTGGCTTTGATGTTCTCCAGGCAGTCACCGATGATCGTCAGGTTCCGCAGGCCCAGGAAGTCCATCTTCAGCAGGCCGATGGCCTCACACGACGGATAGTCCCAACCGGTGATGACCGCGCCGTCCTGCGGCCGCTTCCAGAGCGGGATCGCGTCGATGAGCGGCTCGGAGCTCATGATCACCGCACAGGCGTGCACGCCCGCGTTGCGAACCAGGCCCTCCAGGCCACGCGCCGTCTCGAAGATGGTCCGCACATCCGGGTCGGTGTCGATCAGGGCGCGAACCTCGGCGGCTTCCTTGTACCGCTCGTGGTTAGGATCGGTGATCCCCGACACCGGGATGTCCTTGGCCATGATGGGCGGCGGCAGTGCCTTGGTGATCCGGTCGGCGATCGCGAAGCCCGGCTGGCCGTAGTGCACGCGGGCCGAATCCTTCAGCGCCGCTTTGGTTTTGATGGTACCGAAGGTGATGACCTGGGCCACCCGGTCACTGCCCCACTTGTTCGCCGCGTACCGCAGCATCTCGCCGCGACGGCGGTCGTCGAAGTCGATGTCGATATCGGGAGCCGACGGACGCTCCGGGTTGAGGAAGCGCTCGAACAGCAGACCGTGCGGGATCGGGTCGATGTTGGTGATGCCCAGCGCGTAGGCCACCAGCGAGCCGGCCGCCGATCCACGGCCCGGCCCGACTCGGATCCCGACCGAACGGGCGTAGTTGATCAGGTCCGCCACGATCAGGAAGTAGGACGGGAAACCCTTCTCGCAGATGACCTTGATCTCGTAGGACGCCCGGTCGGTGTACTCGGTCGGCACGGCTGCGCCACGGAACCGGCGCTCCAGCCCGGCCTGCACCTCATGGGTCAGCCAGGAGGCCTGGTCGTGGCCGTCGGGAACCGGGAACACCGGCATCCGGTCGGTGGGTGTCCAGACGTCGGCGTAGGACTGCACCCGCTCGCCGATAAGAACCGTGGAATCGCACGCACCCGGCACCTGGGAATCCCACAGCGCGCGCATCTCCTCGGCCGACTTCAGGTAGTAGCCGTCACCGTCGAACTTGAAGCGGTTCGGGTCCGACAGAGTCTTGCCGGTCTGGATGCACAGCAGCGCCTCGTGGTTCTGCGAGGCCTCCCGCGTCACGTAGTGACAGTCGTTGGTGGCCAGCGGTGGGATGTTGAGCTTCTGCCCGATCTCCAGCAGACCCTCGCGGACGCGGCGCTCGATGTCGAGACCGTGGTCCATGAGCTCGAGGAAGAAGTTGTCCGGGCCGAAGATGTCGCGCCATTTGGCCGCCGCCTCCAGCGCTTCTTGACGGTGGCCGAGCCGCAGCCTGGTCTGCACCTCACCGGACGGGCAACCGGTGGTCGCGATGATCCCTTCGGCATGCTCGGCGATGATCTCGGCGTCCATGCGCGCCCACTTGCCGAGCTGGCCTTCGAACGAGGCCAGCGAGGACAGCTTAAACAGGTTCCGTAGCCCGGTCGCGTTCTCCGCGACCATCGTCATGTGGGTGTAGGCGCCGCTACCCGAGACGTCGTCACTCTTCTGGCTCGGATCGCCCCACTGGACACGCTTGGTCTCGAACCGGGAGGCCGGCGCGATGTACGCCTCGATGCCGATGATCGGTTTGATGCCGGCCTTGGTGGCCGAGTTGTAGAACTCGCTGGCGCCGAACATGTTGCCGTGGTCGGTCATACCGATCGCAGGCATGCCCAGACGCTGCGCCTCGGCCAGCATCGGGGTGATCTTCGCGGCGCCGTCCAGCATCGAGTACTCGGTGTGGTTGTGCAGGTGGACAAAGGAGCCCGAAGATGAACCGCTCATAGGGTGGCCAGTCTATTGCCGACCACCGACACCCTCCGGGCGTGTCGCGAGGCGTGTCTGCGCAGTCGGGTCAGATTTCATGATCAGCAACGGACAGCAACCCACCGCCGATCACAACCTGAAGTTGCTTAGCTATCGCCGGTACGTCGACGGGCCGGCGTTGCCAACCGCAGTAGGCGCCCATTCCCCACAGCATCGCGTACAGCAGTTCGACCAGACTCGCCTGGTCGGTGTGCCGCGGCAGCTCGCGCCGGTCGACCGCCTCGGAGACCAGGTCGCCGAGGAATCCGCGGGTGGCCGCGACCGTGGCGGCGGGCAGATCGGGATGCCGGTACGACTCGAGCCGCGCGTTGACCAGAAACCCCACCAGGGAACCGTCCCGCTGCCACACCGCAACCACGGCATCGATGTACGCATGTAACCGATCCAGCGTTCCATCATGCTGTTTCGCGATGCGAATGCACGACATGACGACCTCGTGCGCCTGCTGGAGCAGGGCACCGTAGAGATCCTCGCGGCTGGCGAAGTAATAGTTCAGCGTCGGCCGGCTCAGGCCGCTGCGCTTGGCGATCTCCTGGAATGTGGTCGCCGCATAACCGCGTTCGTTGATGATTTCGTAGGCCGCTTGCATGATGCGCTCACGGGTTTGCACCGCATCGGCGCCGACCGGGCGACCCGGCCCTCGACGGACGCTCCGAGACCTGCCACGCGAAGTCATCTAGCAAACCCTATGGCATTGCCATAATGACGTCAAAGGACCACCCCGCAAATGCAGCAGCGAACATGGAATCAGCGGAGGGTTCGCACCCTCTCGGTCAGGTAGGCCCGCACCGCATCGTCGGTGGTCAAGTCGATGGCCCGGCGGTACGCCGCCGCGGCCTCGTCGCGCCGCCCCGCCCCGGCGAGGAGGTGGCCGCGCGTCACCCAGGCGGGCTGAAATCTCTCGACCGCCCGGTCGCCGATCGCGTCCAGTGCGCGCAATCCCGCGCCGGCACCGTCCAATTCACCGTCCAAAGCCGCCAGGGCCACGGCCGCGCCCAGCGACGGCGCCACCCGCATCAGCGCCCGATACAGCTTGCGCAAGGCCTCGCGGTCGACGCCGGCCGCACAGTGCGCCGATTGAATCGCCGCCTCGTACTGGAACCGCCCGGGCCGCCCAAAACTGTGGGCCAGGGCCAGCAATCGCTCCCCTCGCTCGCACAACTCCTCATTCCACCTGCCGCGGTCCTGATCGTCCAGGGCGACGAAGGTGCCGTTCCGGTCGAAACGCGCCGGGCGCCGGGCCTCGCACAGGCAGATCAGCGCGGCCAGACCCAAGACTTCTGGCTCCTCGGGCAGCAACTCGACGAGCACCATGGCGAGGTGGAGCACCTCCGACGACAGTGACTCGATGGCCGGCCGCTGCGGGATCGACAGCCAGTCGATCGAATACGCGCCGTAGACCGCCTCGAGTACCTCGGGTAGTCGTGCGTCAAGGTCGGTGCGCTCCGGCAGGGTGAACGGAATACCGGTGTCCCGGATGCGCTTCTTCGCTCGGACCAGCCGCTGCGCCATCGTCGCCGGAGCGACGGCGAAGGCCGCGGCGATGGCTGCCGCGTCCACCCCCAGCACCGTCTGCAGCATCAACGGGGTCCGGATATCGGCGGCGATCGCCGGGTGCGCGCACACCAGCATGAGTTCGAGCCGACGGTCCGGAATGGCCGCCGGTTCGATCCCCTCGTCGGCGATGTCATCCTCTTCGGTCCACGGCCCGGTCAACCGGTGAGCCGGAGATTTCCACATGTCGCGCAGCCGATTACGTGCCACGGTGAGCAACCACGCTTCCGGGTTGGCCGGGATACCGTCGCCATCCCAGCGCTGCAGAGCGCGCTCGATGGCGTCGGCCAACGCGTCCTCGGCCGCGGCGATGTCACGGCACTGCGCGGCCAGCAGGGCAAGCAGCCGGCCGTAGGACCGGCCGACCACTCGCGTGAGCCGCTCGGAGGCCGGTGTGTTCAGGGCGTGTACCAGCCCCGGCCCCGGCCGTAGGTCACTGCGACGGGCCTGATCTCGATCGAACCCCACGCCGCGGCGGGACATTTCGCCGCCCAGGCCAAAGCCGCGTCGAGGTCGGGCACGTCGATCACGAACACGCCACCCAACCGCTCCCTGGTGTCGGCGAACGGTCCGTCCTGGATCTCCGCGGTGCCGGTGCGCGCCGTGTAGGTCGTGCTGGCCGACGCCGACTGAAGCACCTGGGTGCCGACGAGCACGCCGGCTGCGTCGAGGTCATCGGCGTATCGGGCGAACGCAGCCTGGGCGGGCTTCATATCCTCGTCGGTCAGGCCCGCCTCCGGTCCCTCCTGGTAGTGCATGAGTAGGCAGTACTGCACGGTGTCCTCCTGGGTCTCAGTTCCAGCCTGTCACCGTGATGACGATTCCGGTTCCACCTGATCGACAATCCCGGCGGCCGGATCTGTCGGCTTTCCGCGCAGCGCACTCACCGTCATGATCACCAACGCCACCCAGATGAGGGCGAAACCGACCCAGCGGCCGGCCGGCATCGGTTCGTGACCGATGAACACACCCCAGGCCATCTGCAGGCCGGGGTTGAGATAGAAGAGCAGCCCGAGTGTGACCATCGGCAGCCGCTGGGCCGCCGCGGCGAACAGCAGCAACGGCACGGCGGTCACCGGCCCGGCAAGCAACAACAGCAGCGCATGCCAGGGACCGTGGTTGAGGAAGTTTCCTCGGCCCAACACCTCCAGCGTGATCACGTAGCCGGCAGCGAAAGGAAGCGCCAGCAGCGTTTCTACGGCCACGCTTACCCGCGGATCGGCCTGCACCACCTTTTTGACCAGCCCGTACACCCCGAAGGACAGTGCCAGGACCACCGCGATGTAGGGCGGTGCCCCCACCTCGACGGTCAGGATGGCAACCGCGATGACGGCGAGCACCAAAGCGACGGCCTGCCATCGGTTGATCCGCTCACGGAACACCAGCACACCCAGCAACACACTCACCAACGGGTTGATGAAGTACCCGAGCGCCGCATCCACGACATGGCCGGTGGTGACGGCGAAGATGTAGGTACCCCAGTTGACGGAGATCAGGACCGACGCGGCCAGCAGCTGCAGCCAGGTCTTCAGCGTCAGGCGACGCAGATCGCCGAGACGGCGGGCCACCGCCAGCACCAGCAGCAGGAACAGCGCGCTCCACACGATGCGGTGGGCCAGCACCTCGGGCGCCCCCGCCGGGAGCAACAGGAGAAAGAAGCCCGGGCACAAACCCCACCAGATGTAGGCGCCCGCGCCGTACAGCACCCCGGCACGGCCGGCACCGGCGCGCGGCGGAAGTGCCTGCACACCCACAGCTAGTGGCGGCGCAGGACGTCGAGGGCGGCCTGCAGGTCAGCCGGGTACGGGCTGGTGATCTCGACGCGCCGGCCATCGGCCGGATGAGCGAAGGCCAGAGACCGCGCGTGCAGCCACTGACGTTCCAGCCCAAGCTTTTTCGCCAATGTCGGATCGGCACCGTACGTCATGTCGCCGCAACACGGGTGGTGCAGCGCGGCGAAGTGCACGCGGATCTGATGGGTGCGGCCGGTCTCCAGCTCGATGTCGAGCAGGCTCGCGGCCTGGAACGCCTCGACGGTGTCGTAATGGGTGATGCTGTGCCGACCGCCCTCGACCACCGCGAACTTCCAGTCATGCCCCCGATGCCGCCCGATCGGGGCGTCAATGGTCCCGCTCGACGGATCCGGGTGACCCTGCACCAGTGCGTGGTAACGCTTGTCCACGGTGCGCTGCTTGAACGCCCGCTTGAGAACCGTGTACGCGCGCTCGGACAGCGCCACCACCATGACGCCCGAAGTTCCCACATCGAGTCGGTGCACGATGCCCTGGCGCTCGTGGATACCCGAGGTGCTGATGCGGAACCCGGCGGCAGCCAGACCCCCCAACACCGTCGGTCCGTGCCACCCGACCGTCGCATGCGCGGCCACGCCGGGCGGCTTGTCCACCGCCACGATGTCGTCGTCGGCGTAGAGGATGTCCATCCCCTCGATGTCGACCGGGGTGTTCTCGACGGGGGCGGGTGCCTCCGGCAGCCGGACCTCCAGCCAGGCTCCGGCGACGAGTTTGTCGGACTTCGCAGCCGGGACACCGTCGATGTCGACACCGCCGTCTTCGGCCATGGCCGCCACCGCCGTGCGCGACAGGCCGAGCAGCCGGGCCAGGCCGGCGTCGACTCGCATTCCCGCCAGGCCCTCGGGCACCGGCATCGACCGGGTCGTCACTATGACGTCTCGGCCTGGCGACCGACCGTGCTGGACTCATCGGACTCGGTCACCGAGTCGGCCGCGCCGGTGTCCTCGGATTCGGCGCCCTCGGCCTTCTCCGGTGCCGGATCGTCCAGGCGCCGCCGGCCCACCTCCGCGGTCTCGTCGCCCGGCTGGCGCCGGCCGACGGTGTCGAAATCGAAGCCGAACAACGACAACGCCACCAGCAGGATGGCGCCGCCGACCACCGCCGGATCGGCCACGTTGAACACGGGCCACCAGCCCACCGAGAAGAAGTCCACCACGTGGCCGCGCAGCGGCCCGGGCGCACGGAAGAAGCGGTCGATCAGGTTTCCCGTCGCACCGCCGAGGATCATGCCCAGGCCGATCGCCCACCAGGGCGACACCAGCCGGCGACCCATCCACACGATTCCGATCACCACGCCGGTTGCGATGAGCGTCAGAACCCAGGTGTATCCGGTGGCCATCGAGAAGGCCGCGCCGGAGTTGCGCACCAACGTCCAGGTGACGGTGTCACCGATGATCGACACCGGCTGGCCAGGCGTCAGCAGGCGGACCGCCAGCACCTTGGTCACCACGTCGACGAACAGCACCACGGCAGCAACGGTGAGCAGCAGACGCAGCCGCCGCCGAGGCGGGGCGGCAGTTGTAGAGGACGGTTTCGCGTCCCCGGTAGCGTCGGTCACCGGCTCAGCCGGGCCTGACGTTTCATCAGTCACTCACCCATCATCCCAAACAGTCGATGCGGGACAATCTGCACCGTGATGCAGTGCACGAACCCACCTCGGCGCATCGTCGTCGTCACCACCGGCGGCACCATCTCGACCAGCACCGACGAGGCCGGGATCAGGCGTCCGACCCGCACCGGGGCGGAGCTCACGGCTGGGATCCCCGTCGAGGCGCAGGTGGACATCGTCGACGTGATGGCGACGGACAGTGCAATGCTGACACCCGCCGACTGGGACCGGATCGCCGACGCGGTTGACGCCGCGTCGACCCGAGCCGACGGAGTGGTCGTCACCCACGGCACCGACAGCATGGAGGAAACGGCGCTGTGGCTGGACCTCACCTATCGCGGGGCCGTCCCGGTGGTGCTCACCGGGTCGCAGCGCAGCGCCGACGCGCCGGACGCCGACGGCCCGGACAACCTCCGTCACGCCATCACCGTCGCGGCGAGCCCGCAGGCCCGAGATCTCGGGGTGGTGGTGAGCTTCGCCGGGACCGTGTGGCAGCCGCTGGGACTGCGCAAACGACACACCCACGAATTGAACGCCTTCACCGGAACGGCGCTCGGAACGGTCAGTGACGGCGAGTGCGCCATCCGAGCGACGAAGATTCGCGCATTCCTCGGCGAGTTGTCCGCAGCGACGGCGCAGCGAGTCGACATCGTCGCCGCGTACCCGGGAGCGGATGCGGCCGCCCTGGATGCGGGCGTCGCGGCGGGGGCGCGTGCCGTCGTGATCGAGGCGATGGGGTCGGGCAACGCGGGGGCCGCATTGATCGACGGGGTGCGCAGGCATTGTCGCGACGGCGTGGTGGTTGCCGTGTCGAGCCGGGTTCCCGACGGCCCGGTCGCCGCGCAGTACGGACCCGGCCGACAGTTGGTCGACGCCGGTGCCATCGTGGTCCCCGCGTTGCGCCCGGCCCAGGCCCGCGTCCTGGTGATGGCCGCGCTGGCCGCCGGACGACCCGTCGCCGAGGTCATCGACGCCTGGGGTTGACGGCGCCGGTTCAATGGAACCTATGCGCCACACCATGGCAGTCGCCGCGCTGGGCTTCCTGGCGCTCGGCGTCGCCCCGCCCGCCGGGGCGGAGCCACCACCGGGCGCCGACGACATCGACAGCTACCCCATCGCCGAGGGGCATTACAGCTCGCCCACCGACTTCTACGGCGTGTTCTTTCGGACCCCCGACGGCCGGCACTGCGGGATCGGCCCCAACGGCGGTCCGGTGGGTTGTGACGCGGTGCCGATGGACGCCCCGGCCGGCAGCAACCAGATCTACGTCAACAGTGGCGGACCCGCCTCCTACCGGCACGTCGACACCGCGTCGTTCACCCGCGACGTCGACGTGCTGCCCGAAGGCCACCGGCTTGAGAACTGGGGCGCCAGTTGCGGTGTCGGCCATCAAGGCACGGTGACGTGCAAGACGTACGGCGAGCACGGCTTCATGCTCAACGCCACCTACGGTGTGCTCTGGTAGTCAGCCGACCGAGCATCGCCCATCATCGGCTGAGGACCGTTGCAGCGGAGCGGATTTCATCCATGTACTTGGTCCGCTTGGCTGGACTCACCGCGCTTTGCAACGGCCCGAGTTGGACCTCGTAGAGCGGTTGTCCGTCCACGAATACCGGTGCGGACAGATAGCTGACGGATAGATCAGCTTCGGATGCGAGTTCCGCTGCGGTGTAGGAGTTTCCGGCAAGATTCGACAGAAGGTCGAACACCTGTCGCTGAAGGGCACTGCGCCGAGGATGCTCGGTAAGCATCTGCGCGACCTCGGCCAGAACGACAAGGACCTCCAGATTCGCGTCCCCGAGGCCGAAAACAGCGACACCCGTTTGACGCACATGCTCCAGCAACCCTTCGAGTACGTCGCGACTCTCCGGGGCAGCCGAGTCCAGCCAGCGTTCTTGCACCCGACGATCGCGGTAGGCGATCACCGCTGCGCCCAGCGGCGCGGTCAGCGGAACATGACCGCCGACCGACACCCCGGCTGGAACTTGGCCGTGCCCCCGGGCCACATTCACGAAAGTCAGCGTGGAGTTACCCACCAGAGCGAGGGTGGCGTCGCACTGCGTGCGTTGGGCGAGATCATCCAGCACGTCTCCGAACTGATGCGATACCGGGAATGCTGCTCGAACTGCCTCGGCAACGCCATATAGTCCAGCTCCGAGCGAGTACCGAAGGTCCGGACGGCGCTCGACCCAGCCCGCGCGCTCCAGAGCGGCCAGAATTGCCGTCGCGGTGGATCGGTTGAACTCCAAGCGGGTCGCGATCGTCGCGACGGAGCTCGGTTCCGGTTCGGCGGCCAGAAACTCAACGATCGCCACCACGCGGTCAGTGGGTGGTGACCCTCCCCTGCCGCCATCCGACGTAGACGTGGTCAACGCGCTTCCCCCGTTCTGCCGAGGCCCCGAAGCCGGCAGTCGATGACGAATATTCATCAACCTAGCACCGTCGCACTGCCGCGACCGAACCCCGGGTGGTGACCGATTCCGGGACGGCCATGCCTGCTGCACCCTGACGGACCACCAGGTCAGCGGGGTGCGCTTCGCATGGGTTGACACCACAGGACGCTCGTCCGCGACTCCACGATTCGAAATCAACCCTTGCGTAGACGCCCGACCGACCCCTAGCATTCCAACGCATATTCGTCATAGTAGCGACGAATATACGTCATAGCGATGCGGAGGTCGTCATCATCTGCGCCATGCCCGGCATCCGAACAACTTGCGCTGAGCCTTTCAGCGAACAACTGAGACCACGAGGAGTACAGCGGTGAGCGCTGCGATCGACGACATCACCATCGACTTCGGCACCGACCATCTGCCGGACCTGCACGGGGTACTGCGGAAGCTGCGTAGCGGCGGGCCCTATGCGTCAGCGAACTTCCACGGAATGCCGGCCATGATCGTTCTGGGCAACGACATGGTCAGCGCCGTGTTCAAGGACGAAGAGACCTTCCCCGCCAAGGCTCTCTACGGCTTGATGACACAACCGGTGATGGGCAAGACGCTGCAGTGTATGTCCGGCGACGAACACCGGATGAATCGCGCTCTGGTGTCTCCGGAGTTCCGCCGGGCGTTGATGAAGACGTACAGCGCCGAGCTCCTCGAGCCGATCGCCCACGCACTCGTCGACGAGTTCGCCGATCACGAAACTGCGGATCTGGTAGGAGAATTCACTCAGCAGTTCCCGTTTCGTGTGACCAACGAACTCCTTGGCCTACCGGTTGAGGACTACCCATCGTTCGCGGAGTGGGCACACGACCTGTTCTTCTACCCCACCGATCCGGAAGCCGCGATGCGCGCCTCGGCCGCCTTCACGGAGTACCTGACACCGCTGGTGGCTCAGAAACGCCAAAATCCCACGGACGACCTGCTTTCCAAGTTGGTGACCGTCGAGGTTGACGGCACCCGCCTGACGGATGAGGAGATCTACTCGTTCGTCCGACTCCTCTTCCCTGCCGGAGTCGACACCACCTACCTGAGCATGGGAAACATGCTGTACTCGTTGCTGATTCACCCCGAACAGATCGAACGCCTGCGTGAGGACCCGAGCGAGATCAAGTGGGCAGTGCAGGAATCGTTGCGGTGGGAACCGGGTCCGGCGATTGTGCCACGGCTGGCCACGAGCGACGTCACGTGGCAGGGCATCGACATCAAGAGCGGCACGTGGTTGCTGCTGGCGATCGCGGCCGCCAATCGGGACCCCGACGTGTACGCCGATCCTGACCGGTTCGACATCGGTCGCCACAAAGCAGCACCCCTAAGTTTTGGAACCGGTCCGCACGTCTGCTTGGGCATGGCTCTTGCCACGACACAGATGGAGGTCGCGCTCCGCGTACTCCTCGACCGCCTATCAATGGTTGAGCTCGTCAACCCCGATGAGGTAGTCATCGCGGGCCGACTCGGCACCGAGTTGCGCGGTCCTGATCGCTTGGAAGTCCGATTCCTACAATCATCCGGAAGCTAGGAGAGAAACCCAACAATGAGCGCGGCAGCATATATCGGACGTGTAGGTGGATTGGCGGTCGCCCTCGGCGTCGGCGCCACTGTCTTCTCCGGACATGGGATCGCCTGGGCCGACGACGGAACGCCCAGCACCACGTCGTCGAGTACCGGCACTAGTGCCACGTCGGGAACAGGATCGACCGCGTCACCGTCGAGCGCGGGACGCCGCACGGCTGCAGGCCGAGGTCTGAAGCCCACCTCTCTACCACGGCGCGACCACCGATCGGCTTCGGAGCGCACCCGCGCGGTCTCCCCGGCGACATCGTCGGTGCCGGCGAGGTCCGGGTCCTCGGAGATCCACCACCGATCACGGCTGGACCGAGCCGACGCCGAACCTGCTGATTCTCTTCCGGCAGAGGCAGATTCCACATCGACGACACCTCTGCACCAGATCGCAACCGGCGATGTGTCGATCAGGGGCATCGTTGATGCGCTGAACCCGATTCCGTCGCGAGCGGCGTCTGCCATCTCGAAGGCACGGTCTACGCTTGTCAACTCGGCACTGGCGGCGGCCGAGAATCCGGTCAAAATGACTGAAGCGGGCACCGACCCGTTCACCAAATCGCTGAAGCCGATCATCTCCCGACCGACGCCCGTCATCTCGAGGGCGCCGTCAGCACTCGTCAACTCGGCACTGGCAGCGGCCGAAAAACCCGCCACGCTGGCCCGAACAGGCGCCGACGAGTTCACCGGGACGGTGGAACCGATCGTCTCGCAGGTGCGCTCAGCCCTGGCGGCAACACCCTCACCCACCGAGTTCGTCACCGCGGCCGTCGCCGCATCGTCTAGCTCCAACCCATCACCGCTGAGCGTGGTCGCCGCGGCAGTCAAGAATGTCCTGGACCCGACACTCGGATCGACACCCATCGCACCCACGATGCCGAACCTGTTCCAGGGTCTGCTCGCATTGGTGAGGCGCGAACTCGACAGCGTCCTCAACAACAAGGCGCCCGACATCACCTACAACGCGGATCAGACCAGACAACTCAACGGAGCGGTGTTCGGCACCGTCACCGCAACCGACCCCAATGGCGACGACGTGAAATTCTCCGTCGTCGACGGACCGTCGAACGGGACCGTCACGGTCTACCCAGACGGCTCGTTCAAGTACGTTCCCAACCCGGCGACGCTGGCATCAGGCGGGGTCGACAGCTTCACCGTGATGGCCGACGACACCGGCGGTGACCCGCTCGGACTCAACGGAATTCTCGGCAGTGAGCACACCGCGACCACGACGGTGACCGTGGTGACCGTCGCGCAGACCAGCCCGATGATGACCCCAGAACAGATCAGCACCGAGCAACGAGCCAACGCACTTCTGGACTCGGGCGCTCTCGACGCGGCGAAGGCTGCGCTGAAGGCAAAATGGCTTGCTACACAACAGGTGACGTTTGCCGACGCCGGCGGAGTCGACGCGCAGAATATGGCGTTGCTCGACGAGTCGGTCGACGAATTCGCCATGTACGCCGCGATGGCCGCGATCAACATCTCCGACATGAATGCCGGAAAGCCGTCATTCATGTGGATCGCGACGCCGCCACACACCGTGGACGGCGAACTGCTCGGGGGCAACCGGATGCTCTACGACAACCCGGACACGTTGTACCGCATGGCATTCGTCAACCCGAACAACTCCTACGTCATCCACGGAAAAGTCAATGGCGAGATGCCGACCGACGTAAACATCACGGCGCAGGTCGGACAGACCGGCGAGGCCGCTTCACTGATCACCGGAGAAGACCTGCAGGTCAACCCCGACGGTACGTTCACGATTACCGCGGACAGCGACCCCACCAAGATCGGGCAGCCCAATCACCTGTACCTGGCGCCCGGCACCAGTCAGATCTTCGTCCGCAACACGGTTTCCGACTGGAACAGCGAGCAGGCACTTTCGTTGTCGATCGAGCAGGTCGGCGGAACCACGACCGAGATGCCCGAGGCCGCGGTCATCGGGGTCGCCAACGGCGTCATGATGCAGGGAGTCAACGTCCTGACCGACGCGTGGTTCCCGCTGGCAGGGAAGGCGCCCGTCAATCAGATGCCCGCACCGGCGAATCAAGGTTCGAACACTCTGTCCACCCAAATGCAGAGCATCGGTCATTTTCAACTCGCCGACGATGAGGCACTCGTCATCACCGTCGATCCCGGCACCGCGAAGTACTTCACCGTGCCCGTCTCGAACGACTGGACCGTGACGCCCGACTATGTGAACCAACAGACGAGCCTCAATAACTCCCAGGCGATCGCAAACCCAGACGGTTCCTACACTTTCGTCGTTTCCAAGTCCGACCCGGGCGTCGCGAACTGGGTATCTACCGGCGGCTTGAACCAGGGCACGATCTTCGTCCGCTTCCAGCAACTCGATCCGACGTCGACTGACGTGCCCACCATCAGCACTCAGGTGGTCAAGGTCGACGAGCTGAAGGACGTCTTGCCCGAAACCACCGTGTGGTACACGCCCGAACAACGCGCACAGCAGATCGCCGAGCGTCAAAGCGGTGGCGCGCTCCGCACGACGCCGTATCTGCCGTCGGATCCCACGGCAGATTCAGTTCTGGTGTAGGTCCGGAAGGCCGGCCAGGTAGTCAGCCCAGTCCAGGCTGTCTATCGGGTCGGCCCGACGGAAACCCGGTGTGTCGTCGGGGAAGGTCCTGGCCGGCCCCGGCCCGCTGGCCCGGGTTTCGAAGCGCACGGTCATCACTCCGTGCCCGGCTCCCTGCACCCAGCCGTGGCCATGGTCGGGGTGCACCACGTCATCGCCGATGCGCCAACCGGTTTGCGTGGCCTGGGGCGCCTCCGTGATCTGGTGGTCGGAGTCCGCAATTTCGTCCGACTGCTCCAGGTCGGGGAAAAGTGATTCCTGCCGACTGTCGGACAATCCCGAAAAGCCTACGCCGACAAGCCGAATCGGCCCGATCTCGACGGGATCGAGCAACAGCCGGCGGGCAGTGCCGATCAGGGTGGCCGCCTCGGTGGTGGCATATGCCAGGGTGGCCGAACGGGTCAGCGTGCTCATGTCGGATTTCTTCAGCTTGACCGTCACGGTGCGGGCGCCGCGGCCGTCCTTCTCCAGTCGCCGATGCGCGTGTTCGCCGATCGGGCCGATCGCATCCTGCAGCTGCCGCAGCGTGGTGAGGTCCTCGGGAAAAGTGGACTCGGCGCTGATCTGCTTGGCCTCGGCACGCTCGGCGACCGGACGGTCGTCGATACCGCGAGCCAGCCGATGCAGGGCAGCGCCCACCGCCGTGCCGAGCACGCTGGCCGCCTCGGCATCTGACAGCGCGGCCAACGCGCCCACCGTCTCGATTCCCAGCCGGTGCAACTTCTCCTCGGCCACCGGGCCGATCCCCCACAGCTTGCGCACCGGGAGGCCCTCGAGCAGTCGGCTCTCCTCGTCGCGACGGACCACCCGGATGCCGTCGGGTTTGGCCAATCCGGAGGCGATCTTGGCGATCTGCTTTCCCGACCCGGCTCCCACGGAGGCCACCAGTCCCGTCTGCTCGCGCACCTTCGCCCGCAATTGCTGGCAGAACTCCTCGACGTCGGCCGCGGTGGCACCGGCCAGTTCGGCCGGTTCCCCGAACGCCTCATCGAAGGACAACTGCTCGAGGACGGGGATCACACTGCGCACGGTGTCCAGCGCGCGACGGCTGGCCACGCCGTACACCGCGCCCCGCGGTGGCAACACCACAGCGGGGGCGCCGACGAGCCGGCGGGCCTGGTGCATCGGCATCGCCGAGCGTGCACCGTAGCGGCGCGCCTCGTAGCTGGCCCCGGCCACCACGCCGCGCCCGCCCAGGCCGCCGACGAGCACGGGCCTGCCGCGCAGGGTGGGACGGGTCAGCTGCTCGACGGATGCGAAGAACGCATCCATGTCTAGGTGCAGTACCCAGCGTCCGCCCGCGCCCGTGACCTCGGCGCCGTTCATACCTGGAGATGCTATGGCGCTAGCCTGACGTTCATGGAGCCGGTTGACGTACCGATCAGGGACGACTCGATCCGCCTGGGGCAGTTCCTCAAGCTGGCATCGCTCATCGACAGTGGCGCCGACGCCAAGGCCGTCATCGCCGACGGCCTGGTCAGCGTCAACGGCGAGA
>MSTD01000006.1:78023-107282 GCA_001942045.1 Mycolicibacterium porcinum | reverse complement strand
GCGAGATCGAGATCCGGCGCGGCCGCCAGCTACGCCCGGGCGACACCGTCACGCTCGCCGGCCAGACGGCCCGCGTGGCCGAAGGCTGACGGACCCCTGCGCCGAACGTGAACATGTTGTCGAAGAAGTTCTGAATTCTCGCAATCTTGTTCACGCTCGGCGCCGTCGCACGCGCGTCACGCCTTGGCGATCGCGACCCGGACCCCGTCCCCGATCGCTGTCCCGTCCGCGACGTCACCGAATTCGAAACTCGTGGCCAGGATTTCACCGGCGATGAGATCCCGGTGGGTGCTCGCCCACGGCGCGAACTCAGCCGGAACCGACATCTGCACCGAGATGCGGTCGGACACCTCGAGGCCGCTCGACTTGCGTAGCTCCTGCAGTTCGCGGATGCGGTCCTTCGCCCACCCCTCGGCCTCGAGTTCCTCGGTGACCGTGCCGTCGAGCACCACCAGCCCCGCACCGTCGGGCAGCGCCGCGGTCCACTCCGGGTCGGCCGCAACGAGTTTGGAGGTGTACTCCTCCGGCTGCAGCACCACCGGCCCGGCGGTCAGGGTGCCGTCGGGATTGACCACGCCCTCCCCCGCCTTGACGGCCTTGATCGCCGCCTGAACATCCTTGCCGATCCGGGGACCGGCGACACGGGCGTTGACGGCGAGGTCAAACTTGCCGTACGCGTCGATGTCGTCGGTCAACTCGACGGCCTTGACGTTGAGCTCGTCGGCGATCAAGTCGGCGAACGGAGCCAGGGCGGTCGGGTTCTCCACCGCAACAGTCAGTTTCAGCAAGGGCAGGCGCACCCGCAGCTTCTTGGCCTTGCGCAGCGAGGAACCGACCGAACACACCTCGCGCACCTGGTCCATCGCGGCCACCAGGTCGGCATCCTTGGGCAGCACATCGGCTTCCGGCCAGTCGGTCAGGTGCACCGAGCGCTCACCGGTCAAGCCGCGCCAGATCACCTCGGTGGCCAGCGGCAGCAGCGGCGCGGCCAGCCGGCAGGTCACCTCCAGGACGGTGTGCAGCGTGTCGATGGCGTCGGCGTCCTCCTCCCAGAAGCGCGAACGCGACCGGCGCACATACCAGTTCGTCAACGCCTCGGTGAACTGCCGCAGCTCGTCGCACGCCCCCGAGATGTCACAGCTGTCCAGCGAGGTGGTGAGATCGTCACGCAGCTGGGCCAACTTGGCCAGGATGTAGCGGTCGAGCACGTTGGCAGAGTCCGTCCGCCAGCTGCCCTTCTTCGGGGCGTACAGCGCCAGGAAGCTGTACGCGTTCCACAACGGCAGCAGCACCTGCCGCACGCCTTCGCGGATGCCCTGCTCGGTGACGATCAGGTTGCCGCCACGCAGGATCGGTGAGGCCATCAGGAACCAGCGCATGGCGTCGGAGCCGTCGCGGTCGAACACCTCGCTGACGTCGGGATAGTTGCGCAGCGACTTGCTCATCTTCTGACCGTCGTTGCCCAAGACGATCCCGTGTGCCACACAGGTTTTGAACGCCGGCTTGTCGAAGAGCGCGGTGGCGAGCACATGCATGGTGTAGAACCAGCCACGGGTCTGGCCGATGTACTCGACGATGAAGTCGCCGGGGAAATGGGCGTCCTCGCGCTCATCACCGTCGAACCACTTCTGGTTCTCGAACGGATAATGCACCTGGGCGTAAGGCATCGAGCCGGAGTCGAACCAGACGTCGAACACGTCCTCGATGCGGCGCATGGTGGACTTGCCGGTCGGATCATCCGGATTCGGCCGCGTCAGCTCGTCGATGAACGGCCGGTGCAGATCCGTCGGCCGCACCCCGAAATCACGCTCGAGCTCATCCAGGCTGCCGTACACGTCGATCCGCGGGTACGCCGGGTCATCGGACTTCCACACCGGAATCGGGCTTCCCCAGTAGCGATTTCGCGATACCGACCAGTCCCGCGCATTGGACAGCCATTTGCCGAACTGGCCGTCCTTGACGTGCTCGGGATACCAGGTGATCTGCTGATTGAGCTCGACCATCCGGTCCCGGAACTCGGTCACCTTGATGAACCACGATGACACCGCGCGGTAGATCAACGGGTTACGGCACCGCCAGCAGTGCGGGTAGGAGTGCTCGTAGGTCTCGTGGCGCAACAGCACCGCGCCGTTGGCCGCCGCGGGTCCGTCACCGTTCTTGAGATCACGGATGATCTGCGCGTTGGCCTCGAAGACATGCTGTCCCGCGTAATCGGGCACGGACGCGTCGAATCGGCCCTTCGAGTCGACCGGGGTCACCGCGACGATGTCGGCGGTATCGGCGGTGGCCTTGTCGTCCTCACCGTAGGCGGGGGCCATGTGCACGATGCCGGTGCCGTCCTCGGTGCTGACGAAGTCGGCGGCCAGCACCTGGAACGAGTTGGGCGCATCCATGAAGTACGGGAACGGCGGCAGGTAGTGCGTCCCGAGCAGATCGCGCCCGCTGTAGCTGCCGATGACCTCGGGCTCCTCGCCGAGCTCCCGTGCGTAGGCGGCGAGCCGCGCCTGGGCCAAGACGTAGCGGCGCCCATCCGAACCCTGCACCAGCACGTAGTCGATGTCGGGGTTGACGGCAACGGCCTGATTGGACGGCAAGGTCCACGGCGTCGTCGTCCAGATCAACAGGTGCGCACCCTTGAGCGGCCCGTCGGTCACGGTGAAACCGACCGTCACCGCCGGATCCTGGCGGCTCTGGTAGACGTCGTCGTCCATCCGCAGCTCGTGGTTGGACAGCGGAGTCTCGTCGTTCCAGCAGTACGGCAGCACGCGGTTGCCCTCGTAGGCCAGACCCTTGTCCCACAGCTGCTTGAAGGCCCAGATCACCGACTCCATGAACGTCGGATCCAGGGTCTTGTAGTCGTTGTCGAAGTCCACCCATCGGGCCTGCCGCGTGACGTAGGCGCGCCATTCGTCGGTGTACTTCAGCACCGAGGCCCGGCAGGCCTCGTTGAACTTTTCGATGCCCATCTCTTCGATCTGGGCCTTGTCGGCGATGCCGAGCTGACGCTGCACCTCGAGCTCGGCAGGCAGGCCGTGGGTGTCCCAGCCGAACCGCCGCTCGACCTTGTAGCCCCGCATGGTGCGGTAGCGCGGCACGATGTCCTTGACGTAGCCGGTGAGCAGGTGGCCGTAGTGCGGCAGCCCGTTGGCGAACGGCGGCCCGTCGTAGAAGACGTACTCGGGCGCGTCGGCGCGTCTTTCCAGGCTGGCCCGGAAGGTGTCGTCGGCGGCCCAGTAGTCGAGCACCTCAAGTTCCCGCTCGGGGAAGTTGGGCGCAGCCGGCTTGGGGTAGGCGCTCACGTCTCGTCTCCTGTGCCGTTGTCGAGCTCGGCAGCTCGACACGCTCATGGCACGGGGACGACGTCGCGCGGGTGCGCAAGCGCCGCGGTACCACCCCGCTTGCGCGCTGCACCGCAGCGCGCCGCTCACTTTCGGGCGATCACGGGCCCACCCGTCCGGTTCTACTGAGCCACCCTGAATCCGAGATTCGAATCGGAGAAGCTGTTCTTCCGAAGGCTCCCCGGTGATGGCCGGATCAGCGCCGATGCGCCCAGTCTAGTGAGCACCGCAAATCGGTCGAAAACCACACCTACCCGGACGTGACCTCGATCAGCGCCAGCGGGAACTGCTCGGCCAACTCCTGGACTGTGCAGTGGTCGAACCTGCGGCTGTCGAACTGCCACACCACTCTCGTAGTCGTGGCGGCGTCGCCGTCGACGTGCACCGCCAGCGGATGTTCGGTTTGCCCCGCGCGCGGCGCACCGCCGTAGGCCAGGCTCACGTCGGCCACAGGATGGTCGCCACCGTCAACACTGGGGCGTGCCGCCGCGAGCAGTTCCGCCCCTGACAGGCCACGATGCGCCAAACAGGGCACTCCGATGCGGCGGAAACCGGCCCGCTCGGGCCCGCTCGCCACGTCGACCACCAACATGCCTTCCCCGATCGTGCGGGCAACCGTGCGGCCGAGAGCGGCCAGCAGCAGCTCCTCGGCAGTGCAGTCCATCGCGATCGCGGCTCCGTGCAGCTCGCCCGACAACACCTCGTCGAACGAACTGGACACCGTGGCGATGTCTGCGACACCAGGCGGCCCGACCGTGCCATAGTCGGCGATCCACGAACCGGTGCCGTATGCGTCGGGCAAGACGGAAACAGACATGTCTGTAACGTTAGCCACGGATTCCCAAAAATGGGAGAGCTGTGCCAAAAGTCTGACATCGTTGTCAATTACGTCATTGCTGAGCTTGCCGTGGTTCGTTGTGACCAACGACGGGTTCGGGGTCTATTGTGTTCTGATGCCGCGAACCGACGAGAACGGCAGGCAGCTCAAGGCCCTGCTCGACTATCTGCTGGACGGCGAGGTCGACGCCAAGGCCGTGTACAGCGCGCTGGGTATCTCCAGCAGCACGTACTACCGGCGCGTGAAAGAGGCCGACTATCCCAACGCCGAGGAACTCCGGCAGGTGGCCGACCGCTTCCACCTCAGCTATCCCGACCTGCAGATTCGCTTTGGGCTGATGAGTCGCCAGGAAGTGTGGCACTACATGGAGTCGTCGCCCGTGACGGTGGCACCCGTGGACACCGCCACCCGTGTCCGTCATGCCGTCCGCCGGCCCAAGAAACTGTCCGAACTGACCCCACGACCCGACGCGCCCCCGCTGTAACAGCGGCGCGCCTGCTCCCGCACCATTCCCGAGGCAATTGCTATGTCCGTCGCCACGCTCATCGTCATCACACTGGCCTGCATCGCATGGAGCCTGTGGATCAGAAGGGTCACCTGGTCCTGCCGGTGGGAAGTGGCCGCCACCCTGAACATCGCGCTCCAGGGCCTGGCGGTGTTGTTGATGTCGCCGTGGGCCTCGGAGACCATCGGGCACGTTCTGTACCAGCTCACCGGCAAGTGGAACGTCGAGGACTACATCGGCCACGATGCCTACATCGTGGCCGCGTCGGCGATCGTCTACAACTCACTGGGCCGCCTCCAGGACGACAACGCCATGCAGCGCTCCTTCAAGCAGTACGTCGAGCGCCCGGCCACCATCTGTATCCCGGTGCTGCTTGCCACCTTCTCGATGGGCAACGGCGCGACGGTCTACAAGGCCGACTTCTTCCAGGTGCCGACGGATTTCTGGCTCAGCGCGTACTGGATCCTGCTCTGCGGCACATTGCTCTACCTGCTCGGCTACGGGGCCCGCGCCATGCTGGTCCTCCGCCGCGACCCGCAGTCCCGCCGGATCGCCAACATCTACCTGTTCGCCTCGGTCAGCGGAATGCTCGCCTGCGCGACCCGGATCGTCACGTCTCTGGTGCCGGCCCTGCAGCCAATCGAAAACGGCAAGCTGGTTTGGGTTTTCGCCTGCGCCTGCGGCGCGATCTTCGCGCTGGCATCCGCGCATTCCTGGCGGATCAAGACGCGGTGGCTGACCTCGAGTCGGCACTGAGCCCGAGGCTGCGACCATCTCCTTGCCACTGCGGCGCCAACCGCTGCCCACCCGCTCGCCCGTAGGATCGTAAAGTGCCGCCGACAGAATCTACGAGCACCGCCGAACATTCTTCACTGTTCGTCCGGCTCGGCTCGTTGATAGTCCGCTGGCCTTGGCTCGTCATCGGAATCTGGCTGGCCATCACGGCCGTGCTGCCGCTCACGTTCCCGTCGTTGACGCTGATGGTGCAGCAGCGTCCGGTTGCGATCCTGCCGTCACACGCGCCCGTGACCATCGCGACCCGCGAGATGACCGAGGCCTTTCACGAATCCGGCTCAGAGAACGTCCTACTCGTCGTGTTGACGAACGACAAGGGACTCGGCCCGTCTGACGAGGCGACCTACCGCACGCTCGTCGAGAACCTGCGCAAGAACGACAAAGACGTCGTGATGTTGCAGGACTTCATCAGCGCTCCTCCCCTGCGTGAGGTCATGTCCAGCAAGGACGGCAAGGCCTGGATACTGCCGGTCGGCATCGCAGGAGACGTCGGCTCACCGCAGTCCTATGCGTCCTATACCCGGGTCGCCGCCATCGTCAAAGACAGCGTGCACGACGCATCACTGACCGCCAGCCTCACCGGACCCGCCGCCACCGTCGCCGATCTGACGGACATCGGCGAACGCGACACGACCGCCATCGAGATCGCCACGATCGGGATGGTGTTGGTGATCCTGCTGATGATCTACCGAAATCCGGTGACGATGCTGCTGCCGTTGCTGACCATCGGGGCATCGCTGGTCACCGCACAGTCTGTGATCGCCGGCCTGGCCTCGCTCGGCATGGGGATCTCGAACCAGACCGTCGTGTTCCTGACCGCCATGATGGCCGGTGCCGGGACCGATTACGCGGTCTTCCTGATCAGCCGGTATCACGACTACCTACGTGACGGGCTGGAATCCGATCGTGCAGTCGAGCAGGCGCTCGGCTCGATCGGCAAGGTCATCGCGGCGTCCGCCGCCACGGTGGCCGTCACCTTCCTCGGAATGACGTTCGCTCAGCTGGGCGTGTTCTCCACCGTGGGAACGGCATTGGCAGTCGCCATCGGTATCGCACTCCTGGCCGCGTTGACCCTGCTGCCGGCGGTGATGGTGCTGGTCGGCCGTCGCGGTTGGATCGCACCACGCCGGGATCTCACGAGCCGCATCTGGCGGAGGTCCGGTATCCGCATCGTGCGCCGGCCATGGGCTCATCTGGCCGTCAGCCTCGTCATCCTTGCGGCGCTGGCAAGTTGTGCGGCACTCGTCCAATACAACTACGACGATCGCAAGGCCCTGCCGGCGCATGCCGAGAGCTCGATGGGTTACGCCGCCCTGGAGAACCACTTTCCGATCAGCTCTGCCATCCCGCAGTACCTGATCATCCAGTCTCCCAACGAGTTGCGCACGCCTCAGGCGCTGGCCGATCTGGAGCAGATGGCGCAACGAGTGAGCCAGCTCCCCGGGATCGCGGTCGTACGGGGGATCACCCGCCCCACCGGAGAATCGCTTCAGCAAGCACGGCTGAGCTATCAGGCCGGCGAGGTCGGCACCAAGCTGAACGACGCCTCCACACAGATCAACGGGCGCGCAAGCGATCTCAACCGGCTCACCGACGGCGCTGACTCTCTGGCCAGCAGCCTGCTCGATGTGCGCACGCAGGTTACTCGTGGCGTGGCCGGAGCGCGAGGCCTGGTCGATGCCCTGGCGACGATGCAGAAGCAGGTCGGCGGTAATACCACACTCCAGCAGATCGACAGTGCGGCAAAGCTTGTCAGCAGCATGCGGGCGCTCGGTGATTCGCTCGGCTCGAACTTCGCGGATCTGACGAACGGAATGCCGTGGATCGACCCAGTCCTGCGCGGCCTGGACACCAGCCCGGTCTGCCTCACCGACCCGGCCTGCCTGGAGGCGCGCGGATCGCTACGCCGACTGGCCGCCGCCCGTACCGACGGAACCTTCGATCAGATCGCCGCCCTGGCAAAAGAGCTGCGCGCCACCGATCCCGTGCAGAGCCTCGACGAGACGGTCAAGAAACTCAGCGCCACCATCGACACCGCGAGCAAGGCGATGCAATCCATGGGGCTGGCCAACCCCGCCCAGGCACGGTCACAGTTGAGCACCCTGCAGACCGGCGCCGACACTCTCGCCGACGCCAGCAGGCAGATCGCCGACGGAGTGTCCCAGCTGGTCACCGAGACCAAACGCATGGGATCGGGGCTCGACGAGGCGTCGGCTTTCCTGCTCAACATGAAATCGGATGCGGCCGATCCACCGATGTCCGGCTTCTACGTGCCGGCCCAGATCCTGACCCAGGACGAATTCCGTAAGGCCGCAGCGACGTTCATCTCCCCGGACGGCCATACCGCCCGCTATCTGATCCAGACCGACATCAACCCGTTCGGGACCGAGGCGATGAACCTGGTCAACGCGATCGGCGACACCGCACGCGGCGCCCTGCCCAACACCGCGCTCGAAGGTTCCTCGGTTTCGATCGCCGGCTACCCGGCGATGCTGCGCGACACCCGCGACTTCTACAACCACGACATCCGGCTGATCCTCGCGGTCACGATCGCGGTCGTGCTGCTGATCCTGGTAGTCCTGTTGCGCGCCCTTGTCGCACCGCTCTACCTGATCGCTTCGGTGGTGATCTCCTACCTATCAGCCTTGGGCATCGGTGTCGTGATGTTCCAGTATGTGCTCGGCCAACAGTTGCATTGGAGCGTGCCCGCGCTGACCTTCATCGTGCTGGTTGCCGTCGGCGCTGATTACAACCTGCTGCTGATATCCCGAATACGCGACGAGTCGCCGAATGGTGTGCGGTCAGGCGTGATTCGCACCGTCGGATCCACGGGCGGAGTGATCACGGCGGCCGGGCTGATCTTCGCCGCGTCGATGTTCGGACTGTTGTTCGCCAGCATAAGCACGGTCGTGCAAGCCGGATTCGTGGTGGGCGTAGGGATCTTGCTGGACACATTCCTGGTGCGCACGTTGACCGTTCCGGCGATCGCCACGCTGATCGGAACCGCGAACTGGTGGCCGTCGGATTTCGTGACGGGTCAGCTGAACCGGCTCAGGAACCGCGTGAGCTCGGCCGTCAAACGCGAAGAAGTGCTCTAGCCGATCCCCGGGAACAGGTTCTTCACCTGCTGAGCCGCATTGTCGATATTGGCCTGATCGGTCGGGCTGAGCTTGACGCCCTGCACGGCCTTGTCGATATTGGCCTGGTCCGTGGGGCTGAGTTTGACACCTTGGACGGCCTTGTCGATGTTGGCCTGGTCGGTGGCGCTCAACTTGAAACCCTCGGCCGCCTTCTCGACATTCGCCTGATCGGTGCCACTCAGCTTGATCGTGGGCTGCGATACGGGCCGCGCTTCGGTGGCAGAGGCCGGGGTGTGGCGATAGTAGGCCGAATCGATCATCGGCCGCAGTACTGTGTCGATCTGGTCGACCATCTCTCGCGAAATACCCATATCCCGCAGGGGCTTGGTCAGCGGTAGCTCCGCCTTGGGCAGGAAGTAGGTCGTCGTGGTGGCGCCGCGGCTGTTGACCGTCGTGCTGACGTCCCCCGGCGCAAAGTCCGTGGGCGACAGGAACGCGGTCGCGGTGTGGTCGTACTGGCCGGCCATGATCGAGTTCGCCACCGCGAGGATGTTGTCCATGCGGTCCGGCGGATCCGCCCAGACGTCATACTCCGACTTGATCATGACGGTGTCATACTGGCTGTCCACCCGCGCCGGAACCGTGTACTCGAGTACCGGCAGGTACGTGCCTGCCGGAAACAGGTTCTGCGCAAGCGCATTCGGATTGCCGGCCTGGATGAACCGCAGCCTGTCCCGCGCCGGGGCGTTCGGATCCTTCGCGAGCCGTGCCTTTTCCGCATCGACGACCATCGCACCCTGGGACAGCGCCGGGACCACGATCTGACCGTCAGTATTGCGGATCTCGGCGTCGAGGTTGTCGGCACCGGTGGCGACGGAGACGCCGATCGGTTTGGTGTCCAGGCCGGAGAACGGCCAGACGCTGGCCGGATACTGCACCATCCGACGCGGCGTGGTGGGACTGTAGAAGTTCTCCCCGATCCGGATCGGCATGGTCGCATAGTCGTAGTCGGCGGCCAGATCCTGGAATGCGCCGATTTCGGACGGACCGGTGCCCGGCACGATCACCGCGGTCTCGTCGGCGACCGCCAACCCGGATCCGAGGCTGCCGGCCGTGACGATGACGCTGCCCAGCGCGACACTGCCCCTGAACAGTCTTCTCATTGCAAATCACCAAGATTCCGGCTCGACGCCTGTATCAGCTCACGAGATGGGCTCATCGACTTCACAACCCCGTCAGCCCAAGCATGATCATCAGTGTACCGGCCGCCGCGAGGATGAACGCGACATCGAGACGGCTTCGCGAACGGAGCCAGGCGTGAAGCGCGCCCATCCACGTGATCGTCCGCTGCGGGGCGAGAAGATAACTGAGGAGCGGGATTTCCACCATCGCGAACGCCACGACGTTGAAGACCACCAGGGTGCCCAGCTGCATAGCCGGCGTGATGCCGGAGGCGTGGATGACAGCCAGGGCCGCCAGGTAGTCGACCGAGGGCAGCGCGATACCCAGCCCGCTCACGCCGGCGATCCACAGCGAATTGCCCTGCATCACCGCGCGTACGCGGCTCCGCACCCCGACTCTCGGCGGCGCGAGCGTCACGCCGCCGGCGGCGGATTCCTGAGCCCCGCACGTGTTCGTTTCAGGAGGCTTGGCCCGCCGGCCACCGACATTGGCCGCAATCAGTGCCGCGGCGACCAAGGCGAGAATGCCCACCCCGATCTGCGTCCTGGGCACGGTGAGCGTGCCCGCGGCCAGCGGTGAGGCATCGAGCAGAGCCAGCGCCGTCACTCCGACGACCATGCCCATCAGGAACCCACCACACAGGAACGCCAGCAGCTGATGGACCGGCCGAGGCCGGTTCAGCATCAACAGGGTCAGCCCGATGCGTACGGGTTCGAGGCTGACCGCGACGGCCATCAGCAAAAGCGTTACCCACATGGTGGTTTCAGCGCCTCAGGTCAACCCCGGTCAGGCGTCCAACCTCGCAAACGCCTTCCGCCGGTACAGTTCGGCACTGGCCGACCGCCGGACCTTGCCACTGGTGGTGATCGGCAGGGAACCGGGAGCGACCAGGGCCAGGTCCGCGGGGTTCAACCCGTGTGCTGTCGAAATCGCCGACGTCACTTCGCGCTTCATCGCAGCGAGCCGCTCCGACAGGTCCTCGGGCGATTCACCCGACCGCTTCTTGACCTCGATGACGGCGACGAGCTTCTCCTCCTCATCGTGATCCACCGCGATCGCGGCAACCCGACCTCGCGAAATCGACGACACCGTGGCCTCGATGTCATCCGGGTAGTGGTTGCGACCGCGAACGATCAGCAGATCTTTCACGCGCCCGATGATGAACAACTCGCCCTCGGAAATGAAGCCCAGATCACCTGTCCGCAGCCATGTTCCGTCAGATCCGGCAACCGTCGCGCCGAACGTCTCCTCCGTCTCGTCGGCCCGGTTCCAGTACCCGGCCGAGATGTTCTCGCCCTGAGCCCAGATCTCGCCGACCATCCCAGCGGGTACCTCGGCGCGCGTGTCCGGATCCACGATCCGGACCGCCGGGCTCTGCGGGGTGCCGTAACTGATCAGCGCGGTTCCACTGGCGCACCGCTCGGCATGTCCGGCTGCCAGCTTCTCCGGCTCGAAATTGGCTACTACCGGCGGCTTGCCCGGCTCGCGGGTAGCGACGTACAGCGTGGCCTCGGCCAGACCATAAGACGGCCGAATCACCTTGCCCTGCAGGTTGAATGTCGCGAACCGCTTGGTGAAGCGCTCGATTGTCGCCGGGTGGACACGTTCGGCACCGCTGATGATGCTCAGCACGTTGCCCAGGTCGCAACCCGCCATGTCGTCATCGGTCGTCTTCGCTGAGGCCAGATCGAACGCGAAGTTCGGTCCGGCGGTCAAGCCGGTGGGCACACTGCCGAGTTGCTGCATCCAGCGCGCCGGCCGGGCCAGGAACGCCAAGGGGCTCATCATCACGGTGCGCCAGCCACCCAGAATCGGCGCGACGATGCCGGCCATCATGCCCATGTCGTGATAGAGCGGCAACCACGTCACGACCGTGGTATCAGCCGGCGGCACCCGGTTGTAATCGGGGTAGAAGCTGGCCATCATCTGCTCGAAGTTGGCCGTCAGGTTCCGGTTCGACACCATCACTCCGGCGGGGATCCGCGTCGAGCCGGAGGTGTACTGGAGGTATGCGGTATCCGGGGCGGCCTCGCGCCTCAGCCGTACCGGCTTGCGGGAGTCGAGGTCGAGCGTGTCGACCTCGAGCACGATCGGCGCCGGATTACCTTCCTGCGCAATCGCATACGGGGCCACCGTCTCGGCGATTGCGGATGTGGTCAGGATGACCGTGGGCGCCGCGTCGCGAAGGACTGCGGTGACCCGCTCATCGTGATTGCCGACCATCGGCGTGGACAGCGGGACACACACCACACCGGCTTCGAGTGAGGCCAAGAAACCGACGATGTAATCCAGGCTCTGCGGCGCCAAGACCACCGCGCGGTCGCCCGACGCGGCGTGAGTCTGCAGCTCCCCCGCCAGATTTCGGACGCGCCGGTACAGCTGGCCCCAGGTCAGCGTCTCTTCGACACCGTCCCAGTCACGTTCGTAATCGACGAAGGTGTAGGCGATGTCATTGGGTTGCATGCTCGCCCGCTCACGCAACACGCCGTTGAGTGTCGACTCAGCCATCGAGTGTGCCTTCCTGTTCTGACTTCATTCCGCGACTCACCTGCGCGACCCTGCGCCGAGGTTCTCCAGCACCCGAGCACACGTCGACTTCAGCACCTTGATGTACCGGCCGACCGATTCATGCGCCTCGGGATTGTTCGGATAGACCACCGAGACCGCCGTGCGGTCTTTCAAACGCACCAGGAACACCGTCATCTGGTACGAGTACACGCCGTCGCTGAACATTCCGATCCGCATCGATTCCAGCTCGGTGGTCAGCAGGACCGACAGCGGGGCCGCTCCGGCATCCAGGAAATTGATCACCTGGAAATTCGGCCTCGGCCAACTCAATTCGGGCCTCAACTCGAGTACCCGGTAGAACGGGACATCCACCAGCTGGTATCCGGCATCGAAGGACTGCTGTGCCGCGACCGCCGCTTCGGCAAATGTCCGGCCCGCGATCGGCACCGTGATTGGGATCAGCCCGGTGAACCACCCCATCGTCATCTGGTCGGCGGTGGTCTTGCGGGTGTCGCTGGGGGTCAGCCCGTAGTAAGTGTCCGCTCCGGTCAGCTCGTGCTCGACCAGTCCGGTGCACGCCAGCATTCCTCCGATGAAGCGGGCACCGGCATCGACGCACATGGACTCGAATTGAGCCGTCTGCTCCTCGTCCATGATCGTCTCAACCCACACTTCGGCTCCGCATGGTTCGAGCGGATCACCAAGGGGCAGAGGGAAGTCCGGCAGGCTGCCGTCGTTGTTCGAGGCAAAATCGGCCCACGCCTCGACTTCCAGCGAGTCCGGCGTCAAGGAGCCGAGCAGCTCCTTCTGACGGAGGCAGAAGGCGTCGTAGCTACCCGCCTCCGGAAGCGCCAGTGGAGCGCCGCCCCCGACCAGGGTGCTGTACATGGCATGGAACTCCATGAGAGTCACACCGGCGAACGTCGCATCCATGTGCAGGTGGTCGATGCTCACATAGATCGTGAAGCGATCCGGGTACTGAATGATGCCGTAGGTGAAGCAATCCCAGTGCAGCGGATCCGGCGTCGACAACGTCAGCTCGCGCAGCTCCTCCGACGTCATGTCGCCGTGGCGGGTGGGCACGAACTTGATGTCGGCCGGGTCGGTGATCGTGTGCCGCACGATGTTGTGCACATCGTGGTACTCGAACCAGCTGCGGAACGTGTCATGCCGACGCACATGGGCATTGACCACGTAGGTCATGGCCCGGATATCGCACTGCCCCGGCACGTCACAGGTCACGATCACCAGGCGGGAGTAGTCCAGACCTTTGGCTCGCTGGTCGACGAACCCCCGCAGGTGCTGGGCCTGCATGTAGCTGACCGGAACCTCGCTCACCGGCGCCTGCGCGGCCTTGGCGCACGATCCGGGCGAAGCCCGCCAGGACACAGCAGAACCGGGCGGAGCTTCCCACTCTTCGATCGAGCCGATCGAAACGGACCCTAACAGCAACGTGACTCCTCTATAAGTTCAACCGAATTCGGCATCATGCCGTCGGTGTCAGCTCCGTGCCGGCGCCGGCGATCAACTTCTCGCACAGCTTGTCGGCCAGTCCGCGAACGGTCGTGATGTCCGCCGGGCTGATCCGCACCCCGGTCTCGGTTTCGATCCTGGTTCGCACCTCGAGGTTGCCCAGCGAGTCGATGCCGTACTCGGCCAGCGGGCGGTCCGGATCGATCGAACGACGCAGCAACACACTGATCTGATCGGAGACCAGACGCCGTAGCCGCGAAGGCCATTCATCCTGCGGCGTCGCGTACAACTCCGTGAGGAAACCGCTGGCATCGGAATCCCCGGAACTCGCGGGGCGGAACGACTCGGCGAACGGAACCCGCTTGGCGAAGTCGGCGAGCCAGGACACACCCACGATCGGCGTGTAGCCGGCGTACGCCCGGTTGTGCCGCAGGATCGTCTCGAACGCGTGCGCGCCTTCGTCGGGTGCGATCGCCGAGTCGGAGGCTTCGGCGAACCCGGCGCCCTTCCCGATCTCGGTCCACGCTCCCCAGGCGATCGCACTGGACGGCAGCCCTTCGTTGCGCCGCCACCGGGTGAATCCGTCGAGCCAGCTGTTGGCCGCCGCGTACGCACCCTGCCCGGGCGAACCCACCAGGGCCGCGGCCGACGAGAAGCAGCAGAACCAGTCCAGTGGTTCGGACCGGGTCGCTTCGTGAAGGTTCCACGCGCCCACGACCTTCGGCGTCCAATCGCGGGCGACCAGGTCGTCGGTGATGTTGGTCAGCGTGGCGTCTTCGACCACCGCTGCCGCGTGCAGAACACCCCGCAGTGCCAGGCCGGTGGCGGTGGCGGCCGACACCAGCGCGGCCGCGGTGGCCGGATCGGCGATGTCGCCCCTGACCACCTCCACCTCGGTACCGAGGTCCCGCATCCGGTCCAGTTCAGCCAGCGCTTCGGCGGACGGTTCGGACCTGGCGTTGAGCACGATCCGACCGCAACCGGCCGACGCCATCTTCTCGGCGAGGAACCGTCCCAGACCACCGAGTCCGCCGGTGATCACATACGCGCCGTCGGCGCGGAAAGCCGGTGCGTGCTCCGGCGGCACCACCGCCGTATGGGTTCCCGATTCCGGGACCTCCAGCACGAGCTTACCGGTGTGCCCTGCCGCACTCATCAGTTCCATCGCCGGCGCCCACTCGGTGAACCGGTACGTCTTGATCTGAGGAAGCGGTAGTGCGCCGTCGGCGATCCTGCCGAACACGGTCTCCAGCAGACGGCGGACCACGTCGGGTCGCCGCTGGCTCAGTGCCGACAGATCGACCGCGTGGAAAGACAGGCCCTCACGGATCATCGCCGGCGTCAGGCTCGCGTCGCCGCGCAGATCGGCTACCCCGGTCTCCACGAACCTCCCGCCGAAGGCCAAAAGTTCCAGCCCGGCCCGCTGCGCCGACCCGGTCAGCGAGTTGAGCACGACGTCGACGCCGTAGCCATTGGTGTCGCGCCGGATCTCATCGGCGAAACTCAGCGTGCGTGAGTCGTAGACGTACTTGATCCCCATGTCGCGCAACAGCTGTCGACGCTCGGGGCTGCCTGCGGTCGCGAACACCTCAGCGCCGGCTTCGCGTGCGATGGCAATGGCCGCCAGACCGAGACCACCGGTTGCCGAATGAATGAGCACCTTGTCCTGCGCCGAGATCCGCGCCAGGTCACGCAACGCGTACCACGCAGTCGCATGGGCCGTGGGCACCGCGGCGGCGCGTTCCATCGCCAGGCCGTCGGGCAATGCGACGGCAACGTCGGAGGCACAGGTGACGAAGGTGCCCCAGGTGCCCGCCGTCGACACACCGGCGACCCGGTCACCCACCTTGTGATCGGTGACGCCGGGGCCGACCGCGGTCACGATCCCGGCGAAATCGCGGCCGAGGGTCTCGGATTGCTCTGCCAGGCCGGGGTACTTGCCGGAAGCGGCCAGGACATCGACGAAGTTCAGGCTGGCCGCGACGACCCTCACCTCGATGCAACCGCGCTCGGGTGCGGTCCGCTCGAAGGCGGTGACCTCCAGAGAACCGAAGTCACCCGGCGTACGGATGCTCAGGCGCACGGCGTCGGTGGCCGTGTCGACCGTGGTGGACAACCGCTCGTCGGCCGCGAGGGGGCTCGCTCCCAGGCGTGCGGTGTACCACTTGCCGTCGCGCCAGGCCGTCTCGTCCTCGGGACTGCCGGCCAGCAGTTGGCGAGCAACGTCTTTCGCGTCGGTCCGCGCATCGATATCGATCTGAGTCGCGTGCAGCTGCGGTTGTTCGTTCCCGATCACCCTGGCCAGCCCGCGGAGGCCGACCTGGTCGAGGTTGATCGCGTCCCCCGGCAACACCGACTGCGCGTTGCGCGTGATGAGGTGCAAACGGGGAGCCTGATCCTCGACGGCGACGAGTTCGCGCACGAGGTGGACCACCCGCTGGACGAGTTCCATGCCGCGGGAGGGTGATTGCCCGTCCCCCGCGCCCGCAGTGCCGGCCAGGATCACGGCCACATCGCTGTACGAATCGGCGCCTAGATGATTGCGGAGTGATTCGGCATTGGTCGAGTGGTTCGCCCCCTCGGGCCAGACCACGGTCGACACGTCACCGAGATCGGGCTCGAGTGCATCGGCCAACTCGGTGGTCAGCAGATCGGCCGCATCGGACGTGATCAACAACCACTTGCCGGGTCCGGACGCCTGCGCCTCGGGCAGTTCCCGCGCCTGCCAATCGATGGCGAGCAGGCGCTCGTTGAAGAGGCGTTCCCGCTGACCGCCTTCGGACATGCCGGTGCCCAGGCGGAGGCCCCGAACAACGAGCAGGACCTCACCGTCCTCGTCGAGGAGGTCCAGATCGGCTTCAACGCTGGTGGCATCGGCACTGGTGACCTGCAACAGGCAGTAATGCGCGGCCCGAGTCGAGCCGGAGGCCCGCAGGCTCTTCACACCCAACGGGAGCAACAGACCGCCCGGATCCTCACCCTCGGCATAGGCCGCCACAGATTGGAAGCACACGTCGAGCAGGGCCGGATGGATCTGGTAGGCGCCCTGTTGAGACCGAATCGCACTGGGCAGGGCGACTTCGGCCAGCACGCTGGTGACCTGACCTTCGGCGGTGTACGCCGCCGCCAGCCCGGAGAAGGCCGGTCCGTACTGAATACCCTTGTCCCCAAACCATTTACGTAGCGCTTCGCCCTCTACGCGGCGGGGGTGTGTGGCCTTCAGCTGGGCCAGATCGTGTCGGGCCGGGCCCTCGGACGATTCGGCCGCGACAATCACCGCCGCCGCGCGCCGGATCCGCTCACCCTCCTTGGCCGTCTCGACCACGAAGTCCACCGCGCCTTCGGGAGTCACCGTCGCCTCGGCCGAGACCAGGGTCTCGTCGTCGAGCAGCAGCATCTGCTCGAAGGTGATGTCCCGCACCTCGCACGCCTCGCCCAGCAGCGAGTGCCCGGCCACCAACGCCATTTCGCAGTACGCGGCGCCCGGGAGCGCGGCCACGTTGTGGACCTGATGGTCGGCCAGCCAGGGCTGAGCCTCGACACCGACGTCGGCCTGCCAGAAATGCCGCTCGGGATCTTCGGGAAGGACCACATGCGCACCCAGCAAGGGGTGGACGCTGAGGAGGTGGCCACCGCCAGGAAGGTGCTCGCGAGCGTCCCGGCTGACCGTCAGCGGTAGACGGGTCCAGGTGGGAAGCGGCGCGTCGGCGAGCTGGCCCTCGGGGTACAGCACTGCGAAATCGACTGCGGCACCGGCACTGTGAAGGTCTCCTACGAAGCCCAACAGTCCGGTGGGCATCGGCGTCTCGCGACGCATACTCGGCAGCGCCGCGATGTTGATGTCCAAGCTGCGCGCCACCTGCTCAGCCGGGTGCACGAGCAGCGGGTGCGGAGCAAGCTCACCGAACACCCGGTAGCCGTCTTCGAGCGCAGCCTGCACTGCAGCCGAAAAGCGCACTGCGTGGCGAAGATTGTCGACCCAGTAGTCGGCGTCCGTGTACGGCTCGTCCCGCGGGTCGTACGAGGTGGACGAGTAGTACGGCACCGTCGGCGTAAGCGGTTCCAGGTCTGCGAGTGCCTCGACGAGGTCGTCGAGGATCGGATCCACCTGCGGCGAGTGCGACGCGACGTCGACCGCGACCTCGCGCGCCATGATGTCCCGCTGTTCCCAGTCGGCGACGAGTTCCCGAATGCGCTCGGTGGTACCGCCGACCACGGTGGACCGGGGCGACGCGATCACCGAGATCACCACGTCGGTGATCCCGCGTGCGGCGAGTTCGGACAGCACATGCTGGGCGGGCAGTTCGACCGATGCCATTGCGCCGGAACCCGAGATGCGCATCATCAGGGCCGAGCGCCGGCAGATCACCCGCACGCCGTCCTGCAGCGACAGCGCTCCGGCCACCACGGCAGCAGCGGCTTCGCCCATCGAATGGCCGATCACCGCCCCGGGCTGCACTCCCCTGGACCTGAGTGCCGACGCCAGCGCGACCTGCATCGCGAAGATTGTCGGCTGCACGCGATCGATGCCCTTGACCGGCTCGGGATCCGAAATCGCTTCGGTCACAGAGAAACCCGACTCGGCGGCGATGAGAGGTTCCAGTTCGGCAATGGCCGCCGCGAAGGCGGGTTCGTTGGCGAGGAGCTGTGCGCCCATCCCCGCCCACTGGGAGCCCTGGCCGGAGAACAACCAGACCGGCCCGCGCTCGCCGGTACCCGCGGCCGCCTCGTACACCGCGTCGCCCTCGGCGACCTCGCGCAGGCCTGCGGTGAGTTCCTCGACGGTCGCCGCCGTCACCGTGGTCCGGACCGGCCGATGCGAACGCCGCCTGGTCAGCGTGTAGGCCAGGTCGCGCAGCGGCTGATCGCCGGCCTCATGGGTCAGCCAGTTCGCCAGCCGGCCGGCCGTGCGGCGCAGTTCGTCGGCCGAGGTGGACGACACCGCGAAGATCATGGACTCGGCGTCACCGTCCGCCTGACCACCGGGCACGGTGTCGGCGTCGGGCGCCTGCTCGAGCACGGCGTGCACGTTGGTGCCCGACAAGCCGTAGGACGACACTGCCGCACGGCGGGGGTGCGCACCGTCGGTGGGCCACTGCATCAGTTCGGTGGGCACCACCAGCGAGCTCTTGAGCCGAGCCATCGCCTCCGGCAACTCGGTGAAATGCAGGTTCGCCGGGACCGCGCCGTGTTGCAGGGCGAGCACCGCCTTGATCAGACCGATCGCCCCGGACGCGGACTGAGCGTGTCCGATGTTCGTCTTCACCGAACCGAGCGCGCACGGACCGGCGGTGCCGTACACGGCAGCCAAACTCGCGAACTCGATGGGATCGCCGACCGGCGTTCCCGTTCCGTGGGCCTCGATCATGCCGACCGTCGTCGGGTCGACCCCACCGGCGGCCAGGGCCGCTCGGTAGACCGCACTCTGCGACTCCTCCGACGGGGTCGCGATGTTGATCGTGTGACCATCCTGGTTTGCCGCGGTGCCGCGGATCACGGCGAGCACCCGGTCACCGTCACGCTCGGCATCGGCAAGACGCTTCAAGAGCACCATCGCGACGCCTTCGCCGGACACGAAACCGTCCGCGCCGACATCGAACGCGTGGCATCGTCCCGTCGGCGACAGCATTCCCTGCGCCGAGCCCGCCACCATCTTCTTCGGGTCGAGGAGAAGCGAGGCGCCGCCGGCCAAAGCCAGGTCACTCTCCGATTCGTGCAGGCTGCGGCACGCCATGTGGATGGCCAACAAGCCCGACGAGCATGCCGAGTCCACCGTCAGCGCCGGCCCGTGCACACCCAGCGCGTATGCAACCCGGCCCGAGGCCAGGCTGAAGTTCGTGCCGGCGAACCCGTAAGCGCCGTCGAGCGCGTCGGCCTCGGCAGCGACCATCTGGTAGTCGTTGTGCGTCATGCCGAGGAATACGCCGGTCAGCGACCCGGAAATATCGGTCGGGGCCAGCCCGGCGTGCTCGAGTGCCTCCCACGAAGTCTCAAGCAGCAGTCGGTGCTGCGGGTCGATCGACGGCGCTTCGCGCTCGCCATAGCCGAAGAAGTCGGCATCGAATCCCGCGACGTCGTCGAGGAACGCACCCCACTTGGACACCGAACGGCCCGGTACGCCGGGCTCGGGGTCGTAGTACTCGTCGGCATCCCACCGGTCGATCGGAACCTTCGTGACCAGGTCATCGCGCCGCAGGAGGGCCTGCCAGAACCCCGCCGGTGAGTCGATCCCCCCGGGCAGCCGGCAGCCCATGCCGATGACGGCGATCGGGGTGACTGGTGTTTCGGCCAAGTTGGCTCACCTCTCTCGATGCGATCGACCAGCAAAGCGTCGACCAACATACTCAGAACGCGGAAAAGAATGTGCGCTACGTCGCCCACGACGGACGGTACCGAATCCCCGTAACCGGCACGAGTCGTTGCCAACGCGGCTCCGTAGCCTAGCGCGTGGGCCAACGTAGATGTTGGAAACATCTGATCGCAAAAACACTCTGAAGTTCGCTGCAGCTGCCCATTCTTGAGAAATGGCAGCGCCGGTCATTTTCACTAGCGAGGACCCGAGAGACCGGGTAGACCACCGCTCTATCAGCCTAATTACCTTGCGCCCCAAGAGTATTCATGGCTACGAGGGAACGCTCGGATGCGGTGAAAGAAATTATCCCGCTAACTAGTTCGCCACCGATTTCAGACCCTGAATCTCGTTTTCACAGGTTGTCCACAGTTTAAAAGCGGCGTCCAGTTCGCCACCCACAGTAAATCCATAGGCTACATACAAATCGTTAGCTGGCCACCGGCACGCAAACTACCGAATCCGTAGTTGAACCGAATTCATGTTCTGCGTCCGACGGATTCGAAAACGGTACGAATGTGTACCCAAAACGAACATCAGCTAATGGCGATTGTTGACACCGCAACGTCATTACCTGGGTTGATCATGACCATCGACCAAAACCTCGCAACGCAGGAGACGCTGACGTACCAATTACGGGGCCGAGCTGGGGCGATTTGAGATTCAGCCCACGCCGCGCCGGAAGGCGTGACAGAAACCACAATCTGTCTACTGAAGCAAATCAGCCCAGGTTAACGGTGGACAGGCGCTGCAGATCCAGGATGACTGTGCCAAAACCGGGACACCATGTGACGCATATCACTGCAGCTAGATGGGGTGTGGCGGCCTCTCGGGGCACATCCGAACTCACCGCAACGAATAAAACCGGCCTGACGGTATCCGTCAGGCCGGTTAGTGGCGATACCGCGAACTACCCTGCGGCTGGTTTGGACGCCTCGTGCGGCGCGGCCCCGAGGTCGGGCACCGGCACGTAGCCGCGCGCCCGAGCGCGAGCCACGTCTTTGCGAATCAGCGCATTCAGACCCACGAATGCAGCCATGTCGAGCACCATCGGCGTCAACAGGCGGTTGTGCACGAAACCGATCGCCAGGCCACTGGCCGGGTCCGCCCAACCAACCGAACCGCCCAGCCCGACGTGCCCGAAGCCGGGCATGACCCCGAACGGCACCGAGTGATAACCGAGATGGAAGCCGAGCGGCACGCCCAGGTTGCGGTCCGGACGTATCACGGACCGTCCGGTCAGCCCGGCCACGGTCTGCTCGGACAGGAATTCCAGGCCGTTGAGCCGGCCCTGGTTGGCGATCGCGCCGTACATCCTGGCCAGGCCGCGGGCCGTTGCGACGCCGTTGACCGCAGGCGCCTCGGAGTCCAGGAACGGGGTATCACCTTGAACCAGCGACATCACGCCGGGGAAATACATCGAGCCGAACGCACCGGAGAAGTTGAGCGCGGCGACCCGCGGTGCCACGAAGTCGAAGACGTGGTTGGGCCAGCGCAGTTGCGGAACCAGGATCTGCGCGGCCCGGGTGGGAGCCTGCGCCGGCGGACGGCCCAGGTGCAGACCGTCGGTCCCCAACGGCTCCGCCAGCTCGATACGGAACAATTCCCGCATGCCGTGCCCGGTGACCGCGCGGGCCAGACCCGACAACAGCCAGCCGTAGGTGAGCGCGTGGTACGCCGACTTGCCGTACAGCAGTGAGTTCACCGATGCGGCCGCGACCCGGCTCTCCATCACCAGGTGGTCCAGCAGATCAGCTTTGCTGACGCCGTTGAGCTGGGACAGCCCCGCTTCGTGCGCCATCACCTGCCGCACCGTGATCGCGGATTTGCCATTGGCCGCGAACTCGGGCCAATACGCGCTCACCGGGCTGTCGTATTCGATCAGGCCGCGGTCGACGAGCCGATGGATGACCGTCGAGGCCATGCCTTTCGTCGCGGAGAAGACCATCGCACCGGTATCGGCTGTCCAGTGCTGCGTGCCTGCGCGGTCGGAGTACCCGGTCCAGACGTCGACGACAGGCTCACCGTCCTGCAGGACCACCAGCGCTCCGCCGCCGTACCTGCGGCCGGGGAACAGCTTGGAGAACCCGCGGACCGTACAGGCGAAGTTCCTGTCCGCCGCGCCTTGGACACCGTGTGGGAGCGCCTCGTCGCGCTCACCGTTGTGATCGGTCACACATTTGAATTTACCTGTACCCCCGGCAAATTCCAGCGGCGTTACCTACCTGTTAGCCCTGACCCGGGCCACCGGGTCACGCGCTCGGCTTGTCGTCCACCTTGAAGTCGATGTTGACCTTGTCCGACTCGACCGCCTTGACCGTAGCCGTGACGCCGTACTTGGTGCCGTCCTTGGCTGTCAGCACACAGTGCTGGGTGGTCCCCACCTTGCCGACGATCCCGTCGTCGCAGGTCACAGACTTGGCCTTGCGATTGGCTGCGGCCTCCAGCTTCTCCTTCGCCATGGTCTGCAGCTTGGTCTTGGCCACCGTGGGCGCAGTACCGGTCGAGCCGCCGCCACCACACCCGGTCAACACCGCACCACCGACCATCGCGGCCGCAACGAGCACACGCAGTTTCGCCTTCACGTCCCTCATCTCCGGGTCAGCCCAGCCTTTCGCTTCCGTGTCGCTGCGAACAGCGTAAGTGCGGCAGACGCGATATCAGTCGGCCGCGTCGAGAATCTCCTGGGCCGCCAGCGCCGGGGTCAGTTCCCCCTCGCGCACGCGGCGTTCCACCTCGTCGCGAATGCTGCGCACGCCGGGGTGCGACATCACCCGGTCCAGGACGGTGTCACGCACCATCGACCAGGTCCAGTCCACCTGCTGAGCCCGACGCCGGGCCTCGAACTCGCCCGCCTCGGTGAGCACCTCGCGGTGTTTGAGCACCGTCTTCCACAGCTCGGCCAGCCCGTGACCTTCGAGCGCACTCATGGTGAGAACCGGCGGCCGCCAAAGTGTTTCCCGCGGGTAGATCAGTCGGATGGCACCGGTCAGTTCTCGGGCCGCGGCCTTGGCCTCGACCGCGTGCTCGCCGTCGGCCTTGTTGACGACGATGACGTCGGCGAGCTCGAGCACACCTTTTTTGATGCCCTGCAACTGGTCGCCAGTGCGGGCCAGGGTGAGGAAGACGAACGTGTCGACCATGTTCGACACCGTCACCTCGGACTGCCCCACCCCAACCGTCTCGACCAGGATGACGTCGTAGCCCGCCGCCTCCAGCAGGACTATGGTCTCGCGGGTGGCTTTGGCCACGCCACCGAGCGTCCCGGAGGTCGGAGACGGGCGGATGTAGGCATCGGGATGCACGGCCAGCTTGGCCATCCTGGTCTTGTCGCCCAGGATCGAGCCGCCGGTGCGCGTCGACGACGGATCCACGGCCAGCACGGCGACCCGGTGCCCGGCCTCGATCAGGTACATGCCGAGGGCTTCGATGGTCGTCGACTTTCCGACGCCCGGAACCCCGGTGATACCGATGTGTTGAGCTTTGCCCGCCTCGGGCATCAACTCCAGCAGCAACTGCTGAGCCTGGTCACGATGGTCGGCCCGGGTGGATTCCACCATCGTGATAGCCCGCGCCAGTGCGGCGCGGTCACTACTGCGGATGGCGGCCGCCAGCTCGGGAACTGTATTCATATCCCGGGTCGCTCCGCTCCTGCCCTCCGAATGACTGCCACTACTAGCTCAGCGAGTAACCGAGCCGGTCTGCCAGCTTCTGCAGCAGGCCGATGGCCGCATCGGCGATCACCGTGCCCGGCGGGAAGATCGCGGTCGCCCCGGCCTCGTAGAGCTCGTCGAAATCCCCGGGCGGGATGACCCCGCCGACGACGATCATGATGTCGGGCCGGCCCACCTCCGCCAACGCGTCGCGCAGTGCGGGCACCAAGGTGAGGTGCCCCGCAGCCAGTGACGACACCCCGACCACATGCACGTCGTTGTCGGCGGCCTGACGGGCCACCTCCTCCGGGGTGGAGAACAGCGAGCCCACGTCGACGTCGAAGCCGATGTCGGCGAACGCGGTGGCGATCACCTTCTGTCCACGGTCGTGCCCGTCCTGACCCATCTTGGCCACCAGGATGCGCGGTCGCCGGCCGTCGGCCTCGGCGAACTTTTCGACCAATTCCGTTGCGGTGCTCACGTTCCCGGCCTTTCCGACCTCGTCGCGGTAGACGCCGGCGATGGTCCGGATCTCGGCCTGGTGGCGTCCGTACACCTTCTCCAGGGCGTCGGAGATCTCACCGAGGGTGGCCTTGGCCCGGGCGGCGTCGATGGCCAGCGCCAGCAGGTTGTTGCCCAGGCCGTCCTCACCGGCCGATCCGCTCGCCTCGGCGGCGCGGGTCAGCTCGGCCAGCGCGGCCTGCGTGGCCGCCTCGTCGCGATCGGCTCGCAGCTGCTGCAGCTTGGCCAGCTGCTCAGCCCGCACCCGGCTGTTCTCGACCTTGAGGACCTCGATCTCCTGGTCCTCGTCCACCTGGTACTTGTTGACGCCGATGAGCGGCTGGGCACCGGAGTCGATGCGGGCCTGCGTCCGGGCGGCCGCCTCCTCGATGCGGAGCTTCGGAATCCCGTCGCTGATGGCCTGCGCCATCCCGCCGTGCTCGTTCACCTCGTGGATGTGCGCGCGAGCCTTCTCGGCGAGCTGATGCGTCAGCCACTCGACGTAGTACGAGCCGCCCCACGGGTCGATCGGCCGGGTGGTGCCCGACTCCTGCTGCAACAGCAGCTGGGTGTTGCGGGCGATCCGCGCGGAGAAGTCGGTGGGCAGCGCGAGTGCCTCGTCGAGCGCGTTGGTGTGCAGCGACTGGGTGTGCCCCTGGGTGGCCGCCATCGCCTCGATGCAGGTGCGGGCGACGTTGTTGAACACATCCTGCGCGGTCAGCGACCAGCCCGAGGTCTGCGAGTGGGTACGCAGCGACAGTGACTTGTCGTTCTTCGGGTCGAACTGGGCCACCAGCTCGCTCCACAGCAGGCGGCCGGCACGCAGCTTGGCCACCTCCATGAAGAAGTTCATGCCGATGCCCCAGAAGAAGGACAGCCGCGGCGCGAACTTGTCGATGTCCAGCCCGGCGTCCAGGCCGGCCTTGATGTACTCGACACCGTCGGCCAGCGTGTACGCCAGCTCCAGATCGGCTGTCGCCCCGGCCTCTTGGATGTGGTAGCCCGAGATGGAGATCGAGTTGAACTTCGGCATCTTGGCGCTGGTGTAGGCGAAGATGTCCGAGATGATCCGCATCGACGGCTTCGGCGGGTAGATGTAGGTGTTGCGGACCATGAACTCTTTGAGGATGTCGTTCTGGATGGTCCCGGCCAGCTTCTCCGGCGGCACCCCCTGCTCCTCGGCGGCGACGACGTAGAGCGCCAGGATCGGCAGCACCGCGCCGTTCATGGTCATCGACACCGACACCGTCGACAGGTCGATACCGTCGAACAACTGGCGCATGTCGAGGATGGAATCGATTGCCACACCGGCCATTCCGACGTCACCCTGCACGCGCGGATGATCCGAGTCGTACCCGCGGTGAGTGGCAAGATCGAAGGCCACCGACAGACCCTTCTGGCCGGCGGCCAGGTTGCGCCGGTAGAACGCGTTGGACTCGGCGGCAGTGGAGAACCCGGCGTACTGGCGGATGGTCCACGGCTGGTTGACGTACATGGTCGGGTACGGCCCGCGCACGAACGGCGGTGCGCCGGGGAAGCTGTCGAGCGGGTAGCCGGCCTCGGCCACCTCGTCACGGTCGGCCGCGACGTAGACCGGCTTCACGTCGATACCCTCGGGCGTGGCCCAGGTCAGCTGATCCGGGGTGTATCCGTGAGCGGCAGCGGCCTCGGCGACGTGCGTCTCGACCGCCGCTGGAGTGGCAGGCTCACCCGTGCCTTCGCCGTGCAGCGGTACGTCCGCGAAGCTTCCGATTCCTGTTGTGGCAGTCATGTCAGGCCCCCAGTCCGGTGAGCAGGTTCGACAGTGCTTCGACCGCATCGATCTTGGCGGTCAGATACCCGTCAGGTTTCGAATCAGCCTCGGCCACGGCCTTTTCCGGCCCGGCCAGGAGTACCTCACGCACACCGGCGGCCCGGGCCGCCGCCACCGCATCGGAGGCCTCGGCGCCGTAGCGGGCGTCCGTGCCGCACAGCACGGCCACCGTCGGCGCACCGGCTTCGGCGACGGCCCCGGCGATCGCGGCCGCGTCGAGAGGCCCGGGATTGATCGCCTCGATCCCGCCGGAAGCCAACAGGTTCGACGCGAACGTGGTGCGGATGTTGTGCTCGGCCAGCGGGCCCAGCGGCAGCAGCAGAACCTTGGGCCGAGCCCCGGTCGCCGCCAGGAAGGCGTCCGAGCGGTCGCGCAGCGCCTCGAACCCGGCCGCGTAACGGGCGATGGACGATGCCGAAGCTCCCTGCGGGAGCGGCTTTTCGTCGAGGTTCGGGAACTCGTTGACCCCGGTGATCGCGGTGCGCCGGTGCGCGATGTCATCGCTGCGCCGAGCGGCGACCTCACCGATCTGCTCGGTGACGTAATCCCGTGCCGCGACGAATCCGCCACGCGCCTCGATGTCCTGGAAATGCGCCCAGGCCTGTTCGGCGAGTTGCGCGGTCAGGTCCTCGACGAACCACGAACCGCCCGCCGGGTCGAGCACCTGACCGATGTGCGATTCCTCCAGCAGCAGCAGTTGGGTGTTACGCGCGATGCGGCGGGCGAAGCTCGTCGACGTGCCGTCCAGGCCGCCGGGAATCGCGGCGTCGAACGGAAGTACCTGCACGGTGTCGGCTCCCCCGACGCCCGCCGAGAAAGCAGCCAGCGTGGTGCGCAGCATGTTCACCCACGAGTCCCGCTGGGTCATCATCGGCATCGACGTCACGGCATGGATGCGGGCGGCGCCCGCATCCGGGGCGCCCAACACCTCGGCGACCCGCGCCCACAGCTGCCGGGCCACCCGCAGTTTGGCGATCGTCATGAACTGGTCATCATCGGCGGTGTAGCGGAAACTGATCTGCCGCAACGCATCTGCCGTGGCCACGCCGCCATCGCTCAGAATGCGCAAGTAGGCGACCGCGGCGGCGACCGATCCGGCCAACTCCCAGGCGGCGTTGGCGCCGAGGTTGTGGAAGGCCGGGCCGTCGACGGTGATCGCACGCACGCCACCGGCATATCCGGTGAGCTTGGCGACGGTGGCCAGGAGGTCCGCGTCCGCTGTGGCGGGCTGCCCCGACAGCGGTGCGGTCAGCGGATCCGCACCGAGGTCGATCGCCAGCCGCGAGCGCTGGTCGTCGTCGAAGTCTTCGAGCAGCGGCAGCACCGCGTCGGCCGTGGCGGCCAGATCGGCGCCGGCGCCCGCTCCGGTCCCTTCAAAGATCACCGGCACCAGATCCAGGAACACACCGTCGAGCAGTCGGTCCAGCTCGCCCAGTGCGATACCGTCCTCGCCGCCGACCCGCACGGCCAGGGCGCTGGCGCCCTCCGTCAGCGCGACCAGCACCGAACCGTTCACCGTGCCCACGGCGGTGCCCGCGACAGCGGGGAAGCTCTCGACGACCTTCCAGCCCGACTTCACGTCGCGAAGGGCGTCGCCGCCGCGCACGAACGGCCACTGCCCCGGCAGGCTGGGCTCCGGAAGCGCGTCCAGGCTCGTGTAGAGCGGCCGGATCGCGAAACCCTCGTAGGTCTGCGAATCCAGTAGGCGTTCCGGCTCGGCCGGCAGATCGGCCACATCACGCCGACTGCTCTTGGCCAGCACGCCGGCGACCGCCGTCCGCCACTGCTGACGGTCCGACTCGACCGCACTAGTCCCCTGTAACGACACCCGCATCTCCTGTTATCGCAGCGTGTGACCTACCCACTCGCCCATCAGGCTAAATGATCGCCATCACGGGGCTGCCCGCTGGTAGGTGGACTCACGACGGCGCACAACGGCGCTCACTGCCGGCGGCCCGTACTGTTATATGACGTGAAACCCGTCGTCAGAACCCTGCGCGTGGTGCGCGCCGCGGTCATCGCGACGGCTTCCCAGCTGCCGCCCCGCCGGATCGTGGGCCTGCTCGCCGGCATTGTGATTCTCGTCGCAGTTGCGGTGCTGATTCCGTTGCCGACCGCGATGCAGATGCGGGACTGGGCCACCTCGGTGGGGCCGTGGTTCCCGCTCGCGTTCCTCGGCGCGCACATCGTGGTGACGGTCTTTCCGTTCCCCCGGACCGCCTTCACCCTGGCCGCGGGCCTGCTGTTCGGCCCGATCCTGGGAGTGGTGATCGCCGTGGCGGCCAGCGCGGTGAGCGCGGTGCTCGCCCTGTTCCTGATCCGCGCGGCCGGTTGGCAGCTCAATCGACTGGTCCCCCATCCGCGGGTCGACTCTCTCGACACCCGCCTCCGCCGGCGAGGCTGGCCCGTGGTGCTGTCCATGCGGCTGATCCCGGCGGTACCGTTCTCGGTGCTGAACTACGCAGCTGGCGCGTCTGCCGTGCGGGTCGTGCCGTACACGCTGGCGACGCTGGTGGGGCTGTTCCCCGGCACCGCGGCGGTCGTCGTCCTGGGCGACGCGTTGACCGGAAACATCAGCCCCGCGTTGGTCCTGGTGTCGCTGGGCACCGCGGCGCTCGGCGTGGCCGGCCTGGTCTACGAGATGCGCCTGCACCGTCGCGAACGCGCGCATCCACACACCGACCCGCCGCCATCGATCGGCGTTTCACGCACCTTCACGGAGCCGTGAACGAAGCGAGAGGAGACCACGTATGAGCGCACTGCCCGCTCTCGGTGCCCGACTCCTACGGAATCGCCGACTCGTGCGTGCCCCGATCTGGCTCTTCCGGATCCGGGCCGGGGCGTTGCTGGGCGCAAGGGTGATGATGCTCGAACACATCGGCCGCACCTCGGGTGAACGCCGCTACGTCGTGCTCGAAGTGGTGGACCGACCCAGTCCAGATGCCATCGTCGTCGCATCCGGTTTCGGCGCGAAAGCCCAGTGGTTCCGCAACATTGCCGTCAACCCACAGGTCCGAGTGTGGCTCGGCAGCCACCGCCCGGTGCCCGGTGTCGCCCATGTCCTCGATCAGCGCGCCGCCGACCAGGTGCTGACGGGGTACCGCGAGCGCCACCCGGCGACGTGGCAACAGTTCAAACTCGTGCTCGAAGAAACACTCGGCCAACCGATCACCGAAACAGACACCCCGCTGCAACCGGATCTCGACCACCGGCAGCGGAACCTC
>MSTD01000006.1:0-78013 GCA_001942045.1 Mycolicibacterium porcinum | reverse complement strand
GTCGAGATCCGGTTGCAGCGGGATTGCTGAACGCTCCGGCTCTACGGTGCGCGGTGCGTGCCGCCACCCTCCAGCTCGTGGGGGTCCGGCGGGGTCTCCAACGGCGACTGCGGCGTCCTGGCACCCAACGGCGGAGTGGTGGCCCGGGCCTCCGCTTCGGCCTTCGCCACGGCCTGTGCGATCGCCGGATCGGTTTCGGTGGAGAACCACTCGGCGACCTCGTCACTGTCGTCCTCGGGCTTGGGCAGATCCTCCTCGACGGGTGACGGCGTGTACCGGAACACGCCGTCCTCGCCCGGAGCGCCGAGCATCTTGGTGAAACCCTGCAGCGCCGAACCGAAGTCGCTGGGCACCAGCCACACTTTGTTGGCCTCCCCCTTGGCCATCTGCGGCAGCGTCTGCAGGTACTGGTACGCCAGCATCTCCGGGGTGGGCCGGCCGGCTTTGATCGCGGCGAAGGTCTTCTCGATGGCCTTGGCCTGGCCCTGCGCCTGCAGATATTGAGCGGCCCGCTCGCCCTGGGCGCGCAGCATCCGCGACTGCCGGTCGGCCTCGGCGGCCAGGATCGCGGCCTGCTTGGCGCCCTCGGCCGCCAGGATCTGCGACTGCTTCTGACCTTCGGCCTGCTTGATGGACGACTCCCGCACACCCTCCGCGGTCAGGATCATGGCGCGCTTCTCGCGGTCGGCCTTCATCTGCTTCTCCATCGACTCCTGAATCGACGGCGGCGGGTCGATGCTGCGCAGTTCCACCCGCGCCACTCGCAGACCCCATCGCCCGGTCGCCTCGTCGAGCACCCCGCGCAGTTGCTGATTGATCGAGTCACGGGAGGTCAGCGTCTGTTCCAGAGTCATGCCGCCGACCACATTGCGCAGTGTGGTGGTGGTCAGCTGTTCCACACCGACGATGTAGTTGCTGATCTCGTAGACGGCGGCCTGCGGGTTCATCACCCGGAAATACACCACCGTGTCGATGGCCAGCGTCAGGTTGTCCTCGGTGATCACGCCCTGCGGCGGGAAGGACACCACGCGCTCACGCAGGTCCACCCGGGCCCGGATCCGGTCGATGAACGGCACCAGCAACGTCAGCTGACCGCTGACGGTGCGGCTGTAACGGCCCAACCGCTCGATCACCGCGGCTTCGGCCTGCGGAATCAGGGCCACCGACTTGGCCACGACGATGATCGCGAACACCACAAGTACGACCAGCAAGACCAGCCCGACTACGGCACCGTCCATGGTGAATCCTCTCTGGTACTACATCGATTGAAGTGGCGTCACACCGTTTTGAACACCACCGCGGTCGCCCCGTCGATCCTCACCACCGTCACGTGGTCACCGGGTTCGTACACTTCGTGATCGTTGAGGGGCCGCGCCGTCCAGACTTCTCCGTCGAGCTTGACCTGCCCCTCGTCCTGCGCGACCCGGTCCAGCACCAGGGCCGACTTGCCCTCGAGCGCCTTGACCGGGTCGGGAAGCCCCCTGCCGATCTCGAACCGGCGTCGCAGCGCGGGCCGCACCAAAACCAGCAAAAGCACCGACACCACGAGAAACACCACACCGTCCGCCCAGAGCGGCAGGTCGAACAGCCAACTCGATCCGCTCGCCGCCAGTGCACCGCCGGCCAGCATGAGCAGGAACATATCGCCGGTCAGCGCCTCTGCCCCGGCGAGTCCCAGCGCCAGGATGAGCCAGATCAGCGGTAGGGGCATGCGCCCAGCCTAGCGAATAAGGCCTGATCGGCGACCGGCAATTACACTGCCAAGATCATGTGGTGTCCGAGTGCAACGCTTTCGATGTGGGCCAACGCCTGGCTGGCCGGCGCGGCCGCGCCTGACGACGTCCTCGACGCGTTATCCCAGTGGGCACCAATGCATTCTGTGACCGCCTACGACTCGCAGGCCGCGGTCCGTACCGGGCTGCCCTGGCCTGAGTTGGAGGACTCCGGCTCGGTGTCGCTGCTGCAGACCCTCCGTACCGCGGTCGGCCGATCCGGCACGAGGCCCTCGATCCGGGTGGCGCTGCCGGTTCCCGGCGACGTCCGCGGACTGCCCGCGGGCACCCAGTTCCAGCGCGATGCACTGACCGTCGGCGAGGCCGTGCTGGTGACCCACGACGAGTTGGACGGTGTCGGGCTGGTACCCGAGTTCGAGTACTTCGAATTCGACGACGTGGAAACCGAATCCACGTTCGAGCCCGAGCCGCGGGCCCTGTCGTGGACCGTGTACTCACTGCCCATGTTGCCGCCCCCGCAGCACTACGACCTCGGTGAGGCCGAGTACGAATTGCGGTCGGCGGTGCGCTCGGCCGCCGACACCCTGGTCGCGTTGCGGGCCGGCGTCGGGATCGGTGTCGACGATCCCCGCGGCATGGTGGAGGACATCCTCGAAGCCGGTCGGATCCATCCGATCCCCGATCACGCCCCGACCCGGGCGGTACGGGTGCTGGAGAACGCCGCCCACGTGGAGGCGATCATCACGGTGAGCTCAGGGCTCATGCCGATCGGTCTGCAGAGCTCCTCTGAGGTGCAGATCGCCGGCGACGCCATGCGGCCGTTGGACCGGGTGGTGCGCTCGGCACGGTTGGCCGCACTCGAGGCCATCCTGCAATCCGCCTGGCGGGACTAGGTTTTCGCCTACCCGGGCCCCCTATGACAGAGGGCCGCAGCAGTTCGGTGAGCACGGCTCACCATTGACGCTGAATCCGTAACCGGCGACCGGGTCTTCACCCGCCACCCGTTGCGGTGCCGCGCCCGTGCGCAGCTCGTCGATCAGCCCCGCGGCCAACCGAGCGAAACGCGGGTCGGCGTTGGGCGTGCCGGCGCGCGCGAACGCGATACCGGCTTGTTCGGCCTGCAACCGCAGCTCATAGTCGAGATCCCACACCACCTCGATGTGGTCGGCGACGAACCCGATCGGGCAGACGATGACGGCGCGGGTTCCCTTCTCCCCCAGTGCGGTCAGGTGATCGGCGACGTCGGGCTCCAGCCACGGGATCCGCGGCGGACCTGACCGTGACTGCCACACCTGGTCGAAGTCCCCGTAGCCTGCGGCGGCCGCCACCAATCGCGTCGCGTAGCCGACCTGCCGGCTGTAGAGCCGGGGGCCGTGCCGCTCGTCGGCGGCGATGGGTACCGAATGCGCGGTGAACACCAGCCGCGCCTCGTCACGCAGTTCGGCAGGCAGGGTGGCCGCGGCTGCCTTGATCGCATCGGCGAACATCTCCACCAACAGCGGATGGTCGAAGTACTGCCGCAGTTTGACCAGCTCCGGCGCGTCGTCGCCCACCGCGGCCCGCGCCCGCGCGATGTCCTCGACGTACTGGGTGCAGCTGGAGTATCCGCCCCAGGCCGACGTGGTGAACACTGCCGCCCGTCGAATTCCGTTGTCCCGCATCGCAGCGACGGTGTCTTCGACGTACGGTTCCCAGTTCCGGTTGCCGAAGTACACCGGAAGGCCGGGCAACTGCAGCCGCAACTGTTCGATCAACGCCCGGTTGATCCCGTTGATCGGCGACGCCCCGCCGAAATGCAGGTAGTGCTCGGCGACGTCGGCCAACCGCTCGGCCGGGATGCCGCGGCCGCGGGTCACGTTCTCCAGGAACGGCATCACCTGATCCGGCGCCTCCGGTCCCCCGAAGGACAGCAGCAGGACGGCGTCGAAATCCAAAGCGTCGGTCAACGAGCCTCCCTCATACGGCGAAACCGCATTCCGGCAGGGATTGTGCGAGTGCACGCCTGCCGGAACGCGGTTTCGGCGGATAACAAGTCAGGGTCAGAGCAGCTGGGTGCTGGCGCCGCCGTCGGCGTAGATGATGGTGCCGGTGGTGGCCGGCAGCCAGTCGGACAGCAACGCGCACACGGTCTTGGCGACCGGAGTCGGGTCCTTCATGTTCCAGCCGATCGGTGCGCGCTGATCCCAGCCCTCTTCGAGGAGCTGCATCTGCTTACCGGCCTCGTCGCCCAGGGCGCCGCCGACGATCGCGCTCATGGCCAGGGTCCGGATCGGGCCCGCCGCAACGAGGTTCGACCGCACACCGAACTTGCCGGCCTCGCGTGCGACGAACCGGTTGACCGATTCGAGGGCGCTCTTGGCCACCGTCATCCAGTTGTAGGCCGGCATCGCCCGGGTGGGGTCGAAGTCCATGCCGACAATGCCGCCGCCTTCGTTCATCACCGGCAGCAGGGCCTTGGCCAGCGAGGCGTACGAGTAGGCCGAGATGTGGATGCCCTTGGCAACGTCCTCGTAGGGAGCATCGAAGAACGGGTTGACACCCATACCGCTCTGCGGCATGAAACCGATCGAGTGCACCACGCCGTCGAGCTTGTTGCCCGCACCGATAACCTCGGTGACCCGGTCGGCCAGGCTTGCCAGGTGCTCCTCGTTCTGCACGTCGAGCTCCAGCAGCGGGGCCGGCTTGGGCAGCCGGTCGGCGATGCGCTGGATCAGCTTCATCCGGTCGAACCCGGTGAGAACCAGCTCGGCGCCGGCTTCCTGGGCCACCTTGGCGATGTGGAACGCGATCGACGAATCCGTGATGATCCCGGTGACGAGGATGCGCTTGCCTTCGAGCAAACCTGCCATTGTCCTGACTCCTACTTTGGTGAAGAGTTATGCGAAAGTTGTTGCGGTCCAGAGTGTTTGGGTCAGTGACCCATACCCATGCCGCCGTCGACCGGGATCACCGCACCGGCGATGTAGCTGGCGTCCTCGGAAGCCAGGAAGCTCACCGCACCGGCGACCTCCTCCGCGGTGCCGACGCGCTTGGCCGGGATGAAATCCAGGGCGCCGGCCTGAATCCGCTCGTCCAGGGCCCGGGTCATCTCGGTGTCGATGTAGCCGGGTGCCACCACGTTGGCGGTGACGCCGGCCTTGGACAGCTCCCGGGAGATCGAGCGGGCCATGCCAATCAGACCCGCCTTGGCCGCCGCGTAGTTGGCCTGGTTGCCGATGCCCCACATGCCCGAGACCGAACCGATGAAGATGATCCGGCCGAAACGCTTGCGCTGCATGCTCCGCGAGGCCCGCTGCGCCACCCGGAACGCCCCGGTGAGGTTCGCGTTGATGACGTTCTCGAACCGCTCCTCGGTCATCCGCATCAGGAACGCGTCCTGGGAGATACCGGCGTTGGACACCAGCACCTCGACCGGACCCTGGTGCTCCTCGACCTCTTTGAACGCCCGGTCGACGGCCTCGTTGTCGGTGACGTCGCACACCACGCCGAACAGGCCGTCAGGTGCCCCCGATCCCCGGTGCGTGACGGCCACCTTGTGTCCGTCGGCGGCCAGTCGTTGCGCGATCGCCAAACCGATCCCCCGGTTACCTCCGGTCACCAGTACGGAACGGGGTACGAATGCGGGACGACCGCCGGGTTCTGCGGTGGAGCTTTCGGTGGCATTCTCGGTGGCGACGCTGTCACTCATGCCCGCCAACTTATCTCGTCACCAGCACGGTCTGAAAATCGCATCGCCCCTTAACCGGGAAGTCTGCGGTTGATCATCAGGGCCGCGACTCCGGCCACGGCCAGCACCAATGCACCGAGTCGCAGCCAGCCGAGGCTGGCGTCGCCCTTGATGGTCTCGTAGCCGATCTGCTGCTGCAGCGAGGTGAACACCTGCTTGAGCTGCTCCAGGCTGGAGGCGGTGAAGGCGTCGCCGCCGGACAGCTTGGCGATCTTGCCGAGCATCTCGTCGTCCACCGGCACCGGCTGGCGCTGATCGTTGATCTCGACATAGCCGTAGGGCGTGCCGAAGGACACCGTGGAGATCGGTACACCCTGGTCCTTGGCGGTACGCGCCGCGGTGTAAGCGCCCTTGGGGTTGTCCGGGTTGGACGGCACCGTCTCCTTGCCGTCGGACATCAGCACGATGCGCGCGGGCGGCTTCTCGTCACCGCCGCCGATCACCGCGCCGACGGTGGCGATCGCCTGCAGCGCCGTGAAGATGCCCTCACCGGTGGCGGTCCGATCGGCCAACTGCAGCTTGTCCAGGCCGTTCTTGGTGGCCTCGCGGTTGGTCGTCGGCTGCACCAGCACCGTGGCGGTACCGGCGTAGGCGATCAGTCCGAGGTTGATCCCCGGGGTGAGCTGATCGGCGAACTGCTTGGCGGCTTCCTGCGCGGCGGCCAGCCGGCTGGGCGCGACGTCGGTGGCGCGCATCGACTGCGACACGTCGATCACCAGCATCACCACCGCACGGTTGCGTGGAATCCGCACATCGTGAGTGGGGCCGGCCATCGCCACCGTCAGCAGTACGAGCGAGACCGCCAACAGCGCCGCCGGCAGATGGCGCCAGCGGGTGGGCTGTTTGGGCGCCACGCTTTCGAGCAGCTCCATGTTGGCGAACCGCAGGATCCGCTGCTTGCGGGCGCGCTGAACGAAGACGTAGTACGCGATCAGGCCCAGGACCACGAACAGGAACAGGAACCACCACGCGTGCGCGAAGCCCGTCAGGCTCATCGGACCGAGAATCGGTAATGTCATGTGCTAGAAGTCATTTCGGTTTGGTTGCTGATCGAGCTTCTTCTACCTGTGTCCATTGCTCTTCGCGCAAGCGCTCATCGGCCGGCCAGGGCGCCGCGCCGCCGAGTAGCCACAAACCGCACCACATCGGCGATCCAGTCCCGGTCGGTGCGCAGGCTCAGCAGCGGCGCATCGCACCGCCGCAACGTGCGGGCCACTTCCTCACGATGGGCCGCGGCGGCCCGCTCGAAGTCACTGCGGAGTTGCTCGTCGATGGTGAACTCCCGGGTGACACCGGTCTCGGTGTCCTGCAGCACCACATCGCCCACCGCGGGTAGTTCGACGTCGCGCGGGTCGAGGACTTCGATGCCGAGCACCTCGTGGCGGCCGGCGATCGCCCGCAGCGGGCGCATCCAGTTGATCGGACCGAGGAAGTCACTGATGATCACCGCCATGCCGCGGCGGCGCTCGGGACGGCGCAGCGCGTCGATGGCGGCGGCCAGATCGCCCCGCACCGCGGTCGGGGCCTTGGGGGTGGTGGCGATCGCCCGCAACAGCTCCTGCTCGTGCACCCGCCCGCTCAGCGCCGGAACGCGGCGCACGGTGTCGCCGTTGGCGATGATCGCGCCGATCCGGTTCCCGCCCCCGCTGTTGAGGAACGCGATCGCCGCGGCGGCCGCCACGGCCAGGTCGCGCTTCTCACACCCGGTGGTACCGAAATCCAGACTGGCCGACATGTCCACGACCAGCCAGGTCTCCAGTTCGCGGTCGGCGATCATCTGCCGCACGTGCGGCGTCTGCGTGCGCGCCGTCACCGACCAGTCCATCCGGCGCACGTCGTCGCCGGGTTGGTAGATCCGCGAGTCCCCCGGCTCTGATCCCGGACCCGGGATCAGACCGAGGTGGTCTCCGTGCAGCACTCCGTCGAGCTTGCGCCGCACCGTCAGCTCAAGCTTGCGCAACGCCGCCGTCAACGCGGGGTCCCGAATCTCCCCGCGCTTCAGAGACGGCAGGTCGACGGTGCGTCGGGAAGTGGTCACCGACCACCCGCCGCGCCGGCCGCGGCAGGTACGGCGGGCGCAACCGAATGTCCTTGCTGCGGAAGCGCATTGACCTGCGGCAGGGCAACCGTTTGCAGGATCCGGTTCACCACTGTCTCCGCCGAGACCTCGTCGGCCAGGGCATCGTAGGTCAGAACCAGGCGGTGCCGCAGCACATCGGGGATCACCTCGACGACGTCCTGAGGGATGACGTAGTCGCGGCCACGCACCAGCGCCAGCGCGCGAGCCGCCGAGATGATGCCCAGCGAGGCACGCGGTGAGGCGCCGTAGGCGATCCACGCCTTCGCGTCGGGCATGCCGAACTTCTCGGGCTCGCGGGTCGCGGTGACGATCCGCACCACGTAATCGACCAGCGCGTGGTGCACGAAGGTATTCGCCGCGAGTTCCTGCAGGCGCAACAGATCTCCGGTGTTCAGGATCTGCTTGGGCTCCGGGGGCTTGACGCCCATCCGGTAGATGATCTCGCGCTCTTCCTCGGGCGTCGGGTAATCGACGTTCAGCTTGAACAGGAAGCGGTCGCGCTGGGCTTCCGGAAGCGCGTAGACGCCTTCCTGCTCGATCGGGTTCTGGGTGGCCATCACCAGGAAGGGGCTCGGCAGCGGGAAGGTCTTGCCACCGATGGAGATCTTGCGCTCGGCCATCACCTCGAGGAGGGCGGACTGCACCTTGGCCGGCGCGCGGTTGATCTCATCAGCGAGCAGGAAGTTGACCACCACCGGGCCGAGCTCGATGTCGAAGTCTTCCTTGCCCTGCCGGTAGATGCGGGTACCGATGATGTCGGTGGGCACCAGGTCCGGGGTGAACTGGATACGGGCGAACGTGCCACCGACGACCTTGGCGAACGTCTCGACGGCCAGGGTCTTGGCCACCCCGGGCACACCTTCGAGGAGCACATGGCCCTTGGCGAGAAGCCCGACCAGCATCCGCTCGACGAGCTGGTCCTGGCCGACGATGATCCGCTTGACCTCGAAGATGGCGCGTTCCAGGGTGTGGACCTCAGCCTGCAGACTGCCGTTGGTCCCTGCTTGCGGCGCTGCCGGCGCGGCATGGGAGCCGGTCGATCCGGGCGGGAAGCCCGGCGCCGGGCTCGAGCCGGGATAACCTCCGGCGCCCTGCGGCGGTCCACTCGGTGACGTCATCAACTTCCTCCCACGGTATTCGACTACAAACGCTGGTCTTGCTTTTTGCTCTAGCGGGCGATCGGGTGCCCGCCGTCAACTATTCCAGGCACTTCGAGATCCGTCGACGCTGCCCGGAAGACTTCAGGTTCCCCTCAGGATTCGATGATGCGGGCCGCATAGGGCTGGATGCCCGCGGTGCGAACCGGGCTCACGGTCACCTTTTCCGCACTACCCGACGCCTCCAGCATCTTGCCGCCACCGAGGTACATCGCCACGTGCTGGCTGCCGCCGGGGCCCCAGAACAGGAGGTCACCGCGCTTTGCCTGGGCCACCGGCACCTTGCGGCCGGTGTTGTACTGGTCCCCGGAGTACTTCGGGATCTGGACGCCCACGCCGGCGAACGCGTACCGGGTGAAGCCCGAGCAGTCGTAGCCGACCTTGCCGGCGTCATAGTCCACACCGGGGCCGGGTCCGGTCAGCGTGCCACCACCCCACGAGTAGGGCACTCCCATCTGGGAACCGCCGCGCCGGATCACGTACTCGATGGCTTGCGGGCCACGGACCCGACCACCCGGGAACGAGGAGGCCGCCTGCTTCGGCGCCAGCCCGATGGACTGCAGGAATTGCTGGCCGAGATTCTGAGTGGTCTGTAGCGCGATCTGGCTGACCTGGAACGAGGCGTTGGCGATGGCCACCGGGTCGCCGGGAGCTCCGGAGCTGACGATCTTCGGGAGGGTGGGATCCCACTGCCCGTCGTCAGGTGCGGCACTGGCCGGCGTGACCATGCCGATCGCCGCGAACGCGGTCGCGGCGATCAGGATCAGGCAACGTAAGACGAAGGAGCGCAATGTTTTCCCATCAGTATTCGATGTAGCGGACGACGTAGGGGGTCATGCCGCTGGTTCGGACCGGCGAGATCTTGACGTGCGACCCCGTGTAGGGGGCCTCGAGCATCTGGCCGTTACCGAGGTAGAGGGTGACGTGCTGGCTGCCGCCGGGGCCGTAGAAGATCACGTCGCCGCGCCGCATCTGCGAGGACGGAATCTTGCGACCGGCGTTGTACTGCGAACCCGAGTAGTGCGGCAGCTTGATGCCGACGCCGGCGAAGGCGTAGAGGATCAGACCCGAACAGTCGAAGCCGACCGTGTTGGCGCCCGAGTCGATGCCGCGGCTGGGCCCGGCGGCATTGCCACCGCCCCAGGAGTACGGAACGCCCATCTGGGAACCGGCCCGCTGGATGACGTACTCGGACGCCTGCCGCCCGTACACCCGCGGGATGGCCCCGTTGGTGTAGCCGGTCGGTGTGGGCAAGATGCCCAGCTTCTGCAGGAACTGCCGCCCCATGTTCTGGGTGACCTGGGCGGAGGTCGACGAGATCCCCAGGACGGTGTTGATGATCGCGATCGGGTCACCGCTGACGAACGCACTCGGGATCGCGGGCAGGGTGGGGTCCCATTCGCCGTCCCACTTCTGGCCGGCTTGAGCCGGTGCGCCCGGAGCCCGATCCCAATCCCCCGTCGCGGCCTGCGGCGCGGGCACCGGCGCGGCCGGGGCGCTCGTCGCCGCCGCCTTGTTGACCTGAGCCAGCTGCGACGCCGCCGCGGTCCGTTCGGCGGTCAACCGGTTCAGCTCATCCTGCTGGGCACGGAACGTCTGCTGCGCCTGCTGCAGTGCGGCGACGGCGCTGTCCTGACTGGTCTGGGCATTGGCGGCGGCCTGGTCGGCCTTCTGCTTGGCCAGCCGAGCCGCCGACTCACGGTTGACCTGCTCGGTGCGGGCCCGCTGCAGATCGGTGATCACCTTGTCGGTGCTGGTGGCCAGGGTCTGGCCGGTCGCCGCGGTGCTGACGATGTCGGCCGGGTCGGACGCGGTCAGATACGAGCTCGACGGCCCGTTGACATAGGTGGCGGCCGCGAACGTGTCGAACCGTTTCTGCGCTTCGGCAATGGCGCGATTGGATTCGGCGATGCCTTGTTGACTGGCCTCGACCTCCTGCTGCGCCGTCGCGGCGGCATCGCGAGCGTCCTGCACGTCGACGATCGCCTTGTTGACGGCTTCCTGCTGAGCCTGGATGGCAGCGCCCAGCTCCTGCAGCTTCTGGTCGGCGTTGGCCACCGCGGCAACGAGCGTGGCGACCTGATCGGGCGCACCGGGATCCGCCGCGGCCGGGACACCACCCGACAACGCCGTCCCCAGCAGCATCGCCGCGATCAGCGGCACCGCCCGGAAACGGCCGGGCAGACGCGACGCCGTGACCCGGCCTGCTCCTCGCATGCGCGGAACCCGATCTGCTCCTCGCGTGCGCGGGACGCCAACGGTGCGTCTCATTCGACTCAAGTCTCCTATGGCTCAACGTCGGCGTGCCGGCGTTTGCTCGGGGCCTTTGCACAGAAGTCACATCAAGCACAACTGCAACAATGGGTACCGATTGCACCGTACGTCACATCTGAAGCCAAAGAAACTTTAGTCACGAATTACAGGATTGTAATTGCGAATAGTGTTATCCATTAGTGATATTGGGCGTTATTCCGAACTAATGTTCGACGGGTTTTTCAGCCCTCGGCGGAGTGGGCGCTCGAGGCCCCTGACCCGGCCAATCGTTTGCTACGCACCTGCAGAACGCGAGTCACCGCGGCCGCCGCGGCGACGCCGAGCGTCAGCACGATAGTGAGCGCGGTCCAGGGAAAATCCGGGGTCGAAATCTCGCCCACGAAATTCTTCGCCGACAACACCGCATTACCGGTCTTGGCCACGTCCTGTCCGGCTTCCAAAGTCACCCGGTCGATTGTCGGGCTGTACGTTCCGGCGAACGACGGGCTCAACGCGAGCACGGTCGCGCCGGGATTGGCCGCCCCGACCTCGGTGGCGATGTCTCGCAGCGGCGTGTCGATGCCGGGGTTCTGCGGCAGCACCACGATCTTGAGGTCGACCCCGCCCTGCCGGGCGTCACTGACGACCTGGCGCAGGGCATCGACATCGGCGGCGGGGGCACTCACCCCGTCGTCGCGGACGTCGGCCTGTACGGCCGCCATGCACTTGGCCACGCCCTCGGGTTGCGCCGGATCCATTCCGACGGTCTCGCACACCTCGACCGGGATATAGGCCGGCAGGAACGGGATGACATGGGGTCCGGTCACGTAGGCACGGTACGCCGAGGCCATTCGCGGATGCGAAGCGACACGGGAAATTGTCACCGCATCGACGGCCTATCGTCATGCCGGAGAGACGGATCGGCCCGACGGGCTGACAACTCGAACGCGACAAGGGAAGACTGGACCCCGGCCCTCCGGGCATTGCAGGACAAGCGTACTGTTAACATCGGAACGCCGCCGACACAGCCCGTCGCGGTGAGATCTAGCCGGGAGTTGATGTGAGCAGCGAGAATACGGAAAATTCGTCCCTTAACTCATTTGGTGCCCGCGACACACTGACTGTCGGGGACGAGAGCTACGAGATCTATCGTCTGGACGCGGTACCCGGTACCGAGAAGCTGCCCTACAGCCTCAAGGTGCTCGCGGAGAACCTCCTGCGCACCGAGGACGGCGCAAACATCACCAAGGACCACATCCAGGCCATCGCCAACTGGGATCCCTCGGCCGAGCCGAGCATCGAGATCCAGTTCACCCCGGCGCGGGTACTGATGCAGGACTTCACCGGTGTGCCGTGCATCGTCGACCTGGCCACCATGCGCGAGGCCGTGGCCGCGCTCGGCGGCGACCCGAACAAGGTCAACCCGCTCTCCCCCGCCGAGATGGTCATCGACCACTCCGTCATCCTCGACGTCTTCGGCAACGCCGGCGCCTTCGAGCGCAACGTCGAACTCGAATACGAGCGCAACTCCGAGCGCTACCAGTTCCTGCGCTGGGGCCAGGGCGCGTTCGACGACTTCAAGGTCGTCCCCCCGGGTACCGGCATCGTGCACCAGGTCAACATCGAGTACCTGGCCCGCGTCGTCATGGTCCGTGACGGCAAGGCCTACCCCGACACCTGTGTGGGCACCGACAGCCACACCACCATGGAGAACGGCCTCGGCGTGCTGGGCTGGGGCGTCGGCGGTATCGAGGCCGAGGCCGCCATGCTGGGCCAGCCCGTCTCGATGCTCATCCCCCGCGTCGTCGGCTTCAAGCTGACCGGTGAGATCAAGCCCGGTGTCACCGCCACCGACGTCGTGCTCACCGTCACCGACATGCTGCGCAAGCACGGCGTGGTCGGCAAGTTCGTCGAGTTCTACGGCAAGGGCGTGGCCGAGGTGCCGCTGGCCAACCGCGCCACCCTGGGCAACATGAGCCCCGAATTCGGTTCCACCGCAGCGATCTTCCCGATCGACGAGGAGACCATCAACTACCTGCGGCTGACCGGGCGCAGCGAGCAGCAGCTGGCGCTCGTCGAGGCCTACGCCAAGACGCAGGGCATGTGGCACAACCCTGACCACGAGCCGGCCTTCTCCGAGTACCTGGAGCTGGACCTGTCGACCGTGGTGCCGTCCATCTCGGGCCCGAAGCGCCCGCAGGACCGCATCGAGCTGTCGGATGCCAAGAATGCGTTCCGCAAGGACATCCACAACTACGTCGAGGAGAACCTCCCGACGCCGCACACCCAGCTCGACGAGGCGGTCGAGGAATCGTTCCCGGCCTCCGACCCCGCCAAGCTGTCGTTCGCCGACGATGGCGCGGTCGATGTGCGTCCGTCGGCGGCCAACGGCGCGGAGGGTCGGCCGTCCAAGCCGATCACCGTCAAGTCCGAGGAGCGTGGCGAGTTCGTGCTCGATCACGGCGCGGTCGTCGTCGCGGGCATCACCTCGTGCACCAACACGTCGAACCCCTCGGTCATGCTGGGTGCCGCACTGCTGGCCAAGAAGGCCGTCGAGAAGGGCCTGACCACCAAGCCGTGGGTCAAGACCAACATGGCGCCGGGCTCGCAGGTCGTCACCGACTACTACAACAAGGCCGGCCTGTGGCCGTACCTGGAGAAGCTCGGGTACTACCTGGGCGGCTACGGCTGCACCACCTGCATCGGCAACACCGGCCCGCTGCCCGACGAGATCTCCAAGGCCATCAACGACAACGACCTCTCGGTCACCGCGGTGCTCTCGGGTAACCGCAACTTCGAAGGCCGCATCTCGCCTGACGTCAAGATGAACTACCTGGCTTCCCCGCCGTTGGTCATCGCCTACGGCATCGCGGGAACCATGGACTTCGACTTCGAGTCCGACCCGCTCGGTCAGGACGGCGAGGGCAACGACGTCTTCCTCAAGGACATTTGGCCGTCGGCCCAGGAAATCGAGGAGACCATCGCATCCTCGATCAACCGCGACATGTTCACCGACTCGTACGCCGATGTGTTCAAGGGCGACGACCGCTGGCGTTCGCTGTCCACGCCGGAGGGCAACACCTTCGAGTGGGACGAGGCCTCCACCTATGTCCGCAAGGCCCCGTACTTCGACGGCATGCCCGCCGAGCCGGAGCCGGTCGCCGACATCAAGGGCGCCAGAGTGCTTGCCCTGCTGGGTGATTCGGTGACCACCGACCACATCAGCCCGGCCGGCTCGATCAAGCCGGGCACCCCGGCGGCCCAGTACCTGGACGCCAATGGTGTGGAGCGCAAGGACTACAACTCGCTGGGGTCGCGACGTGGCAACCACGAGGTGATGATCCGCGGCACCTTCGCCAACATCCGGCTGCGCAACCAGCTGCTCGACGACGTCTCCGGCGGCTACACGCGTGACTTCACCCAGCCGGGCGGCCCGCAGGCCTTCATCTACGACGCGTCGGTCAACTACAAGGAAGCCGGCATCCCGCTGGTCGTCCTGGGCGGCAAGGAATACGGGTCGGGCAGCTCGCGCGACTGGGCGGCCAAGGGCACCGTGCTGCTCGGTGTGAAGGCCGTCATCACCGAGTCCTTCGAGCGCATCCACCGGTCGAACCTGATCGGCATGGGCGTCATCCCGCTGCAGTTCCCGGCGGGTGAGTCGGCCGCGAGCCTCAAGCTCGACGGCACCGAGACCTACGACATCACCGGTATCGAGGCGCTCAACGAGGGCAAGACGCCGAAGACCGTTCACGTGACGGCCACGAAGGAAGATGGCAGCAAGGTGGAGTTCGACGCGGTGGTCCGCATCGACACCCCCGGTGAGGCCGACTACTACCGCAACGGCGGCATCCTGCAGTACGTGCTGCGCAACATGCTGAAGTCGAAGTAATCCTGTCCGGACTGACCGAAGCAGGTAAGGGACAGCGCCAACCGGCGCTCGCGCGAGGAGTGGTCTGAATGCCCCGGGTGACGGACGACCACCTCGCGGCCCGGCGCCGTCAGATTCTTGACGGCGCCCGGCGCTGCTTCGGTCAGTACGGGTATGAAAGCGCGACCGTGCGGCGGCTCGAGGAAACCATCGGGTTGTCGCGCGGCGCGATCTTTCATCACTTCAAGGACAAGGACACCTTGTTCTTCGAGCTGGCCCGCGAGGACGCCGAGCGAATGGCCGACGTGGCTGCCCGCGAAGGTCTCATTCAGGTGATGCGCAACATGCTGGCAGCACCCGAACAGTTCGACTGGTTGGCGACCCGGCTCGAAATCGCCCGAAAACTGCGTAACGACCCGGCATTTCACCGAGGCTGGGCGGAACGCTCGGCCGAATTGGACGCCGCGATCACCGAACGTCTACGCCGCCAGAAGCAGGCCGGGCGACTCCGCGACGACGTGCCGAGTGCGGTCCTGCACATCTACCTCGACCTGGTCCTCGACGGCCTGGTAGCCCGCATCGCCTCCGGCGAAGACCCGAAGAACCTCACCGCGGTGCTGGACCTGGTCGAGGACAGCGTGCGCCAGCAGACGCCGACGGACAGCTGAATCCGGCTACCGCACAGCGGTTGTGCTCGTCACGCCCGCGACCGGGTGCGGTGATTCGGGCCGCCGCGGCTGCGCATCGTCGTACCCGACTCCCGCAGCAAGCTGTGGATCGAGCCGTACGAGCGGCCGGTCTTGGCCACAAGCGAGCGAATACTGGCACCCCCCTCGTACTCCTTGCGCAGTTCGGCCAGCAGTTCGCCACGGCTCTTGTTCATATCCCTCATCGACATCTCCCCGCTTGTGATGTCCCGACGGATACCCACAGTAGAAACGACCCACACACCGAGGGGTCGATTTGTCCAACGTCTTAAATTGACGTTCTCGAAGATGCTCCGGTTCTTGGCAATTCGCCGTCAGGCGAGTTCGATGAGGTCCCGGTACTCGGTGGACCAGAAGTCCTCCGTGCCATCCGGCAGCAGCACCACCCGCTGCGGATCGAGAGCTTCGGCCGCGCCCGGATCGTGCGTCACCAACACCACCGCACCCTGGTAGCTGCGCAGCGCGTCGAGCACCTGCTCACGCGACGCGGGATCGAGGTTGTTGGTCGGCTCGTCGAGCAACAACACATTGGCCGTCGAAGCGACGAGGCCGGCCAGCGCCAGGCGCGTCTTCTCACCACCGGACAGCGTGCCCGCGGGCTGCTCCAACTGCGGCCCGGTGAACATGAAGGCGCCCAACAGACCTCGAAGATCCTGCTCCCCGGTGTCTGGGGCAGCGTGGCGGATGTTCTCCCAGACCGTCGCCTCGTTGTCGAGGGTGTCGTGCTCCTGGGCGAAATAGCCGATCTTGCAGCCATGGCCGGGTTCGAGGACCCCGGCGTCGGCGGTCTCCACACCCGCCAGCAGCCGCAGCAGGGTGGTCTTACCGGCGCCGTTGAGTCCCAGTACCACCACCCGCGAACCGCGGTCGATGGCGAGGTCGACACCGGTGAAGATCTCCAGTGACCCGTAGGTCTTGGTGAGCCCCTTGGCCACCAGCGGCGTCTTGCCGCACGGCGCCGGCGTGGGGAACTTGATCCGGGCCACCTTGTCGGCCACCCGCTCGGCATCGAGCTCGGCGATCATGCGTTCCGCGCGGCGCAACATGTTCTGTGCGGCAACGGCTTTGGTGGCCTTCGCGCCCATCTTCGCAGCCTGGGCGCGCAGCGCGCCTGCCTTCTTCTCGGCGTTGGCACGTTCGCGGCGGCGCCGCTGTTCGTCGGTGGCGCGCGCGTCGAGGTACTTCTTCCAGCCCATGTTGTAGACGTCGGCCTCGCCGCGGACCGCGTCGAGGAACCACACCCGGTTGACCACCTCGTCGAGCAGATCGACATCGTGACTGATCACGACGAGGCCGCCGGTGTGGTTGTGCAGGAAGTCGCGAAGCCAGCCGATGGAGTCCGCGTCGAGGTGGTTGGTCGGCTCGTCCAGCAACAGCGTGGTGGCCGAACCGGATCCGGTCTCGGACGCCGCAAACAGGATGCGTGCCAGCTCCACCCGACGGCGCTGCCCACCGGACAGGGTCCGCAGCGGCTGGGTCAGCACCCGGTCGGGCAGCCCGAGGCTCGCGCAGATGCGGCCGGCCTCGCTCTCAGCGGCATACCCGCCGAGGGCCGAGAACCGCTCCTCCAGCTGCCCGTAGCGACGCACGGCCTTGTCACGGGCGGCATCGTCGGCCACCTCCGCCATCAGGGCCTGCTGCTTCTCCAGGTCGGCCAGCAGCGTGTCCAGTCCGCGCGCTGACAGCACCCGGTCACGGGCCAGCACGTCGAGATTGCCTTCACGAGGATCCTGGGGCAGATAACCGATCTCCCCCGTGCGCGTGATGGTGCCCGCGTAGGGTTCGCCCTCCCCGGCCAGGATGCGCATGGTGGTGGTCTTGCCCGCGCCGTTGCGTCCGACCAGACCGATCCGGTCGCCCGGCTGCACCCGCAGCGCAGAGCCATCGGTGGACAGCAGCGTGCGCGCGCCGGCGCGGACCTCCAGGTCCGTTGCGGTGATCACGCTGCGGTCCTCCTCGGTGACTCGGTGTTACTTGTCGTCGGTAAAAATGGGGCTGCGCTTCTCGGCGCGCGCGGCAACCGCTTCCTCAAAGTTTGCGGTGAGCAGGCGCACGAAGAGTTGTCCCAGGCCCTCGGCCTGCATGTGCCCCTCCAGGCTAGCGGCGTCCAGTCCACTCCAAAGTGTGCGCTTGGTCAACTCGATTCCCGGCCGGGAGAATGCCGCCATGCGTTCCGCCATGTCGTAGCAGGTGTCCAGAAGCGCATCCTCGGCCACCACGCTGGACACCAGACCGATGCGTTCGGCCTCGGTGGCATCGACGTCGCGGCCGGTCAACATGATCTCGAAGGCACGTGACGAGCCGATCGCCCGCGGCAACAGGTAGGACAAGCCCAGCTCACTGGCGGTAAGACCGTTGTTGATCCCCGCGGCACGGAAGTAGGCGCCTTCGGCGGCGACCCGGACGTCGCACGCCAGCGCCAGGCAGAGGCCGCCTCCGATAGCCGCGCCGTTCACCGCGGCGATGACCGGCTGGTGCAGGCGCCGTAGGGCGAGAATCACATCGTCGAGGATCTCCATCGACCGCAACGCATACGTCGGCCGGGTCAGCCCGGCGACATGCGGCACCGATCCGGCCGACTTGTGATCGGCCCCGGACGAGAAGCCTCGGCCGGCCCCAGTCAGCACCACGACGCGCACACTGTTGTCGTAGCGCAACTCTTCCAGGACATCCTTGAGCGGGACCATGACGTCGAACGCCATCGAGTTCATCCGCTCGGGGCGGTTGAGGGTCACCAGGGCCACGTCCGGGCGGGGACGGTCGACCAGGACGAATTCGTTCTGCGCAGTCACGGACAGCACGCTATCGCGTGCCGCGCGTCAGACCTGTTCGGCGTCGCCCTGAGCGGCCTGCTCTTTCATGGCCGCGTCGATGTCGAATTCCTTGATCTGCTGCACCAGGTCCTCAAGTGCTGCCGGCGGCAGCGCTCCGGCCTGGTTGAAGACCAATTTGCCCTTCTTGAACGCCATCAAGGTGGGGATCGACCGGATATCGGCTGCCGCGGCGAGCCCCTGCTCAGCCTCGGTATCCACCTTGGCGAAGACGACGTCGGGGTGCTGCTCGGACGCGGCCTTGAAGGTCGGCGCGAATGCGCGGCACGGCCCACACCACGACGCCCAGAAATCCACCAGCACGATCTCGTTGCCGTTGACGATGTCATTGAACTGATCTGCGGTGATGTCTTGCGTACTCACACTTTTCCTAACGTCGGGGCTTGACGGCCTGTTCCCACCATATGGGCAATGCGAGCCGGCAGCAGGCTTTCGGTGGTCGCACTCCACCGAAAGCCGCCGCCGTGCGCACCGATCGTCAGGCCGGCACGTTCCGCTGATACGGGCGTTTCGACTCGAATCGCCAGATGGCATGGTCGAGGTCGATGACGTCCCAACCGCCCGCTTCGGCCGTCGCACGCACCAGCTCCGCCGCTCGGACCGCATCGAGCGGGCCGACTTCCCGGCAGACATAGCCGAGCACCATTCGATCGGCCTTCACACCAGGAATCTTCGCCAAGATCTGGGTGTACTCCCACGTGATTCCGGACCGCTGCCCCGGCACGGCACACCACGCCGCCTTTACTTCGTCGCGGCGGATTTCGTCATCGACGATCGCCCGCAAGTCTTCGGTGGTCAGAATCCCCTGGGCGACAAGAACTTCCGCTGCTCGGACCACCGCGACGGACTTCAGTGGCGCGTTCACCGCAGTCGATGTGGGCCGCCGGTTGCCGATCTGGGACGCCCACGGGTCTGGACCACCCAACTCGGCGATGTTGTGCAGGAGTTCGGCGGCGCCGTCGGTCTCGGCATCAGCGCCTTGGGCCGCCCGGTAGCCGCGGTAGCGAGCGATGATCTTCTCCACGGTGACGTATCGCGCCCCGGTTGAGTAGACCGAATCGATCACACACAGCGCCAACGAATCCGGATATCCGCGTGGGCTGAACCAACGCTGTGGATCACCGAGATCGCGTAGGCATGCGTCGTACAACTTCTCGACATCTGAACTCATCGCAGTTCCTTCCGACTGTCCGGGAAACGCCATCCGCTCCCGATGAGCTGGAAGCTAGCGACGCAGGCCGACAAGAAATCCGCGCGGCGCCAAAGTTATCCACAGGCCTGCCGAATATTGGTCAGCAGCTGGGCTTGTCGTTTCGGCCACCAGAACAACTCCACGGCCAACGCCGCCAGGTAGATCACCGACACCACGACATTCCCGACCGAACCGAATGCGGCGTCCCACAACGCACTCGCCGCGGCGACGACGAGCACCACCGGCAGCAGCCAGCGAAACGGGCGGGCCGACTCGACGGCCGCGTCCACGCCCCGGCCGAAATCGCGGATAGCCCCGGCCAACCGCGGATCGTCGATCCGCTGACCGGCGCGAGCCGCACGTACGACCGTCACCCGCTGGCCTCCGGTGAGTTCTTTCGACATCGGCCAGTACCGTGCCATCCGGCGCGCCATCCAGATGCCGTAGAACGTGCCGACGATGACCAGGACGATCACGCCCGAGAGCCAGAACCCGGAATCCAGCCAGGCGAGCACTCCCAGCACCACGCCCACCGCGGCACCGATGACCAATGCCCGGCCCGCGAAGCCGCTCCGCCAGACGAACGCCGGAACGGTCAACACCGTCTACTACCAATCTCCATCGGCAACAGCGTCGCCCGCAGCACCCTTCAGCGTGAGGACTTTCGTGGGATCGACCGGGACGAAAGGTTTTTCACCCTTCCCGAACCAGTCGCCGACGCTCTTCACGTTCGCCAACACCTCGGGCGCGGCCAAGTCTTGAGCGTCCGCGTCGTAGTAGTCGAACCATGGCAGGCCGGCCGCGACATAGGCGTCGCGGTCCACCGGAGTCGGTGGCGGCACCTCACCGGTGATGGCGGTCCACTGCGCCGCACTGCACAGGTGCACGAACACCCGCCAGGATCGGTCCTCGTCGTAGTCGGACAGCGGACGATCGTCGGCATACACCTCCTGCCGCATCCGGCCGCCGGCGCCAAGGCCCATCGCCGGTGCCCCGCACGGTGCCGGAAGGAGCGCGCAACTGTCTTCGCAGATCATCGAGTCCTCGAACGGTGGCCGCGCCTGCCATGCCTGCAGCGCTTGCGCCGTCAGACCCACGGCACGCAATTGCACACCACCATGGACTTCCTGCCCGGTGATCTGGCCTTCCACGGTGGCCCCGGAACCGAGCGGCACGGCCACGAACTGTCGGATGAATCCGTCACCGGCGTTGATGCCGTCGAGCCACGGCTGCTCGGGCAGCGCGACGTAGTTCTGGGGGTCGTGGTCCAGCCGGTCAGTCCAGCTCTCGCCGCTGACCGCGCATACCTTCCCGACGCCGACCTGTAGCGCGGCAGGTTCGGGCGAGCGGAACAACAGCCACATCGCCTCGCGCTGGTATACCGGCAACATGACCCCGCCGTGTGCGAGCCACTCGGCCGGCACCCGATCCGGATAGTCCTGGACGCGGCGCAGCGGGAACGAGCCGAGACCCGGTGGGAGCGGGTGCAATCCGGACTCCGGGATGCGCAGCGTCCGCACGAATTCGACAGTGACCGGGCCCAAAACCAATTGGTCGCCGACGACCTTTACCTCAGGACTGTGCTCCATGCGTGCCTCCATATTCGCCTGTTGGCGACATTGGTAGCACCGAGCACCGACAGAGTCGCCTCAGACGGTGAAACCGAGGGCCCGCAGCTGCTCGCGGCCGTCGTCGGTGATCTTGTCCGGGCCCCACGGCGGATTCCAGACCCAGTTGATCTTGATCTCGTTGACCAGACCCGCGCCCACCAACGCGGTGCGCGATTGATCCTCGATCACGTCGGTCAGCGGACAGGCCGCCGAGGTGAGTGTCATGTCGATCAGCGCCACTGGGCCCTCGTCACCCTCTTCGACGTTGAGTCCGTAAACCAGACCAAGATCGACGACGTTGATGCCCAGCTCGGGGTCCACCACGTCACGCATGGCTTCCTCGACGTCAGCCAGCAGTTCGTCAGAAGCGGTGTCACTCATCGCTTGTCCTCCACGTCATCGCTGGCCTGCACCAGCGCTCCATTTTCTGGCCTGGCCTCCGCCAGCGCGGCCTTGAAAGCTAACCAACCCAGCAACGCGCACTTCACCCGAGCCGGGTACTTGGCGACACCGGCGAACGCGATGCCGTCACCGAGTACATCTTCGTCCCCCTCAACGTTCCCGCGTGAGGAAATCATCTCGGTGAACGCCTCGACCGTCTTGAGTGCGTCGCCGACACTCTGGCCGATGACCTGATCGGTGAGCACCGAGGTGGACGCCTGGCTGATCGAACAGCCCTGCCCGTCGTACGAGATGTCCGCCACCGTGTCAGCGTCGTCGGACAGCGTGACCCGCAGCGTCACTTCGTCGCCACAGGTCGGGTTGACGTGATGTACCTCGGCGGCGAACGGCTCCCGCAGTCCGCGGTTGTGCGGATGCTTGTAGTGATCCAGGATCACTTCCTGGTACATCTGTTCCATTTTCACGAGAAGAACTCCACAGCGCGTTTGATGCCGGCCACCAGGCGGTCGACCTCGTCGAGCGTGTTGTACACCGCGAACGACGCGCGGGCCGTCGCCGCGATCCCGAAGCGGCGGTGCAGCGGCCAAGCGCAATGGTGCCCGACGCGCACCGCGACACCCTCGTCATCGAGCACCTGCCCGACGTCGTGGGCGTGGATCCCGTCGACGACGAAACTCACCGGAGACCCACGATGTTCCATCGTCGTCGGACCGATGATGCGGACCTGCGGCAGCCCGGACAGCCCGTCCAGCGCGGCGGCCACCAGCTCGGCTTCGTGGGCCTCCACGACATCCATCCCGATGTCGCGCAAATACCGTGCGGCCGCTGCCAACCCAACCACCTGCGAGGTCATCGGGGTGCCCGCCTCGAAGCGCTGCGGGGCCGGCGCGTACGTCGTCTGCTCCATCGTGACCGTCTCGATCATGGAACCGCCGGTGATGAACGGCGGCATCGAGTTCAGCAGCTGCCGACGGCCGTACAGCACACCGATGCCCGTAGGGCCCAGCATCTTGTGACCCGAGAATGCCGCGAAATCGACGTCAAGGGCATGGAAGTCGACCGGCTGATGCGGGACCGACTGGCAAGCGTCCAAGAACGTCAAGGCGCCAACAGACCGAGCCCGCCTGACGATTTCGTCCACCGGGGCGATGGCACCGGTGACGTTCGAATGGTGGCTGAACGCCACGACTTTCACCCGCTCGTCGAGCTGCAGCGAGTCCAGGTCGATGCGGCCGTCGTCCGTGACGCCGTACCACTTCAACGTCGCGCCGGTGCGCTGCGCCAGCTCCTGCCACGGAATCAGGTTCGCGTGGTGCTCCAGCTCAGTGGTGACGATGACATCACCGGGGCCGACGGCATGCTCGAACCGCTTGTCCCCCAGCACGTATGCGACGAGGTTGATCGACTCGGTGGCATTCTTCGTGAATACCAACTCGTCAGGCTCGGCGCCGACGAACGCCGCGATATCGGCGCGGCCCTGCTCGTAGGCGTCGGTGGCCTCTTCCATCAGCTGGTGCGCACCGCGGTGCACAGCGCCGTTTGAGGTGGTGAGGAAACGCCGTTCGGCGTCGAGCACCTGCAGCGGCTTCTGCGACGTCGCCCCGGAATCCAGGTACGCCAACTGCTTTCCGCCGCGCATGACCCGGCTCAGAATCGGGAAGTCCGCCCTGACCTCAGCCAGCACGGTGGGGTCGATAGTCCGTGCTGCTGTCATGTCAGGCTCCGACCGCCTGCGTGAAACGCACGTATCCGTTCTCTTCGAGCTCGTCCGCGAGTTCCGGGCCGCCCGATTCCACGATGCGGCCGCCGACGAACACGTGCACGAACTGCGGACGGATGTAGCGCAGGATCCGGGTGTAGTGGGTGATCAGCAGGATGCCGCCGTGCTCGGCCTCGGCGTAGCGGTTGACGCCCTCGCTCACGATGCGCAGCGCGTCGACGTCCAGACCCGAATCGGTCTCGTCGAGGATGGCGATCTTCGGCTTGAGCAGACCCAACTGCAGGATCTCGTGGCGCTTCTTCTCGCCACCGGAGAAGCCCTCGTTGACGCTGCGCTCACCGAACGCCGGGTCGATGTCCAGCTCGTCCATCGCGGACTTGACTTCCTTGACCCAGTGGCGCAGCTTCGGTGCCTCGCCACGGACCGCGGTGGCCGCCGTGCGCAGGAAGTTCGACATCGACACCCCGGGCACCTCGACCGGGTACTGCATGGCCAGGAAGAGGCCCGCGCGCGCCCGCTCGTCGATGCTCATCTCGAGCACGTCCTGTCCGTCCAGAGTGATCGACCCGGAGGTGACGGTGTACTTGGGATGCCCGGCGATGGCGTAGGACAGCGTCGACTTGCCCGAGCCGTTGGGGCCCATCACCGCGTGGGTCTCCCCCGACTTCACGGTGAGGTCGACACCCTTCAAAATCGGGATCTCGGTGTTCTCAGCGCCTTCGGCGGCGTTGACCGAGACATGCAGGTCCTTGATTTCCAGAGTGGTCATTAGTGCGATGCTTTCGATTCGGTGATGGCAAGTTCTTTTTCGATGGCTGCGGTCAGGCGCTCACGCACCTCGGGCACAGCGATCTTGGCGATGATCTCGTTGAAGAATCCGCGCACGACCAGGCGCCGGGCCTGATCCTCGGGGATGCCGCGGGCGCGCAGATAGAACAACTGCTCGTCGTCGAAACGCCCGGTGGCACTGGCATGCCCCGCGCCGACGATCTCGCCGGTCTCGATTTCGAGGTTGGGCACCGAGTCGGCGCGAGCACCGTCGGTGAGCACCAGGTTGCGGTTCACCTCGAAGGTGTCGGTGCCGGTGGCCTCGGCCCGGATCAACACGTCGCCGATCCACACCGTATGCGCGTCGGGCTTCTTGGAATCCGGATCCCCTTGCAGCGCACCCTTGTAGAGGACGTCGGACTTACAGTGCGGCTGAGCATGATCGACCAGCAGCCGCGACTCGAAGAACTGGCCGTCGTCGGCGAAGTAGGTGCCGAGCATCTTGGCGTCACCGCCCGGTCCGGTGAACCGTACGGTGGCCGAGGTGCGCACCACGTCGCCACCGAGGGTGACGTTGACGTGGCCGAGCACCGCGTCCTTGCCGAGCTTGGCGTGGTGCGAACTGACGTGCACCATGTCGTCGGCCCAGTCGGCGATCCAGATCAATCCGAGGCCGGCCGCATCACCGACGATGATCTCGACGTTGTCCGCGTAGGTTCCGCTGCCGCGCAGGTCGACAACCACGATCGCCCGGGACAGTTCCTCGACGCGGATCTGCAGGTGCCCGTAGCCCACGGTGTCCACACCGGGACCGTCGATCACGATCTCGATGGGCTCGGCCACCTCGGTGTCCCGCTTGACCGTCACCACCGTCGCGGTATCGAATGACGAGTACGCCTGGGCCGCAACCCGATCGGTGGGCACGCCGCCCTCGCCGAGCCGCTTGTCTTCACGGCCGACGGTCTCCACGGTCACGCCGGGCCGCTCGGTCACGGTGATACCGGCGTGACCGTTCGCGACGGCCGAGCCGTCATGCAGGCCACGCAACCGCTTGAGCGGGGTGAACCGCCACAGCTCGTCGCGACCGCCGGGCACCTCGAACGCGTTGACGTCGAACGATGCGAACAGCTCGCCCTTGTTGGCGGCCACGCTCTCGACCGCTTCAGTCAGATTTGAACCCACTTAACCGACCGCGCCTTCCATCTGCAGCTCGATCAGCCGGTTGAGCTCGAGCGCGTATTCCATGGGCAGTTCCTTGGCGATGGGCTCGACGAAGCCGCGCACCACCATCGCCATCGCCTCGTCCTCGGTCAGACCGCGGCTCATCAGGTAGAAGAGCTGATCTTCGCTGACCTTGGACACCGTGGCCTCGTGCCCCATCGTGACGTCATCCTCGCGGATGTCCACGTACGGGTAGGTGTCCGAGCGGCTGATCGTATCCACCAGCAGCGCATCGCATTTCACGCTCGACTTACTGCCGTGCGCGCCCTTGTTGACCTGGACCAGGCCGCGGTACGACGCGCGGCCACCGCCGCGAGCCACCGACTTGGACACGATGTTGGACGACGTGTGCGGCGCCAGGTGCAGCATCTTGGCGCCGGTGTCCTGATGCTGGCCCTCACCGGCGAACGCCACCGAGAGCACCTCGCCCTTGGCGTGCTCACCGGTCATCCAGACCGCGGGGTACTTCATCGTGACCTTGGAACCGATGTTGCCGTCGATCCACTCCATGGTGGCGCCGGCCTCGGCCCGGGCCCGCTTGGTGACCAGGTTGTAGACGTTGTTCGACCAGTTCTGGATGGTCGTGTAGCGCACCCGGGCACCGGGCTTGACGACGATCTCGACCACCGCGGAGTGCAGCGAATCGGACTTGTAGATCGGCGCGGTGCAACCCTCGACGTAGTGCACGTAGGAGCCCTCGTCGGCGATGATCAGCGTCCGCTCGAACTGGCCCATGTTCTCGGTGTTGATCCGGAAGTACGCCTGCAGCGGGATGTCGACGTGCACGCCCGGCGGCACGTAGATGAACGAACCGCCCGACCACACCGCGGTGTTCAGCGCGGAGAACTTGTTGTCGCCGGCCGGGATCACCGTGCCGAAGTGCTCTTTGAAGATCTCCGGGTACTCGCGCAGGCCCGAGTCGGTGTCCAGGAAGATGACTCCCTGGGCCTCAAGGTCCTCGCGAATCTGGTGGTAGACCACCTCTGACTCGTACTGCGCGGCCACACCGGCGACCAGGCGCTGCTTCTCGGCTTCCGGAATGCCGAGGCGGTCATAGGTATTGCGAATGTCCTCGGGCAGTTCCTCCCAGGAGGCAGCCTGCTTCTCGGTGGAGCGCACGAAGTACTTGATGTTGTCGAAGTCGATGCCCTCGAGGTTGGAGCCCCAATGCGGCATGGGCTTCTTGTCGAAGGTGCGAAGCGCCCGCAGCCGGGTCTCCAGCATCCATTCCGGCTCGTTCTTCTTGGCCGAGATGTCACGCACGACGGCTTCGGACAGGCCGCGCTGCGCACTGGCGCCTGCGACGTCCGAGTCCGACCAGCCGTAGCCGTACTTGCCCAGTGACGCGATGGTCTCTTCCTGGGTCAATGGCGTTTCGGGCGTGATGGTCATGTCGCCGCTCCTTGTTTGCTCGCTGTTTGGCTTGTCAGCGTGGTCGTCCGGGCGCGGGCTGTGCCCCGAACCTTGGATTCGCTGTCTGTGTTCACTTTGTGCTCGATGCCGTCCGCATCCAGCGGAACGTGAGTGGTGCAGGCGCAGTCACCGTTGACGATGGTGGCCAGCCGTTGTACGTGAGTGCCCAGGATCTCGGCGAACGCCTCGTTCTCCGTCTCGCAGAACTCCGGAAACTCTTCGGCGACATGCGATACCGGGCAGTGGTGCTGACAGATCTGCACGCCGTGGATCGGACCCTCCACCGGAGTCGTGGTGGTGGCATACCCGGCCCTGCTCAACGCATCGGCAACCCGCTCGGCGGTGTCAGGGACCCCGCCGGACCCCTCGGTGACCCCGGCCAGGATGGTGTCCATCCGGCGCCGCGCGAAAGTCCGCACGGCGTCCTTGCCACCGATCTCCCGCAATTGGCGAATCGCGGCCACCGCGAGGTCGTCGTAGGTGTGGCCGAGCTTGGCCCGGCCCGCCGCCGTCAGGCGGTACCGCTTGGCCGGGCGGCCCCGGCCATTGTGCTGCCATGCCGCGGCCGCGCTGGCCTGCGCATCGCCGGCTTCGATCAGAGCATCGAGGTGACGACGCACGCCGGCTGCCGAAATCCCGAGCCGCTCACCGATCTGTCCCGCCGTGATGGGACCCTCAAGTAAGAGGTGGATGATCGCGCGCCGGGTGTGCCCGTCAGAGGCCGGCACCACGTCGTTGACCGGCTTCGGCACACTGACCGAAGCTGGGCCCGAAGCCGAGCCCGCAGCCGTCCGACGCATTTTCACAACACCATTGTGACGGAATTCCTCGCCGGGATCTAGCAAGGGCACCCTTACGTGACCTGGGCCACCGTTGCCTGGCGAGGACCCCCTCCGCGGGCGGTTAGGCTGCCCTGATGGCAAGCCGCCTGTCGACCTTCAGCTCATCTATCGCCCGGTGGCACGGCGACGAACGCACCGTCGGATCCCCACTCAACCCCGCCGAGGTCGTCGCGCAGCGCCGGACCCGCCTGTTCGGGGCCACCGGAACCGTACTGATGGCGATCGGCGCCCTCGGCGCCGGCGCCCGTCCCGTCGTGCAGGACCCGACCTTCGGGGTGCGGCTGCTCAACCTGCCCTCGCGCATCCAGACCGTGTCGCTGACCATGACGACGACCGGCGCGGTGATGATGGCGCTGGCCTGGCTCATGCTCGGGCGCTTCGCGCTGGGCCCACGCCGCATGTCGCGCAGCCAACTGGACCGCACGCTCCTGCTGTGGGCCATCCCGCTGCTGGTCGCGCCGCCGATGTACAGCAAGGACGTCTACTCGTACCTGGCCCAGAGTGAGATCGGATACATCGGGCTCAACCCCTATCAGGTCGGCCCGGCCACCGGACTCGGTCTCGATCACGTGTTCACGTTGTCGGTGCCGAGTCTGTGGCGCGAAACCCCCGCGCCGTACGGACCGCTCTTCCTGTGGATCGGCGAGAGCATCTCCGCACTGACCGGTGAGAACATCGTCGCCGCGGTGCTGTGTCACCGGGTCGTGGTGCTGCTCGGCGTCGGCCTCATCGTCTGGGCGACGCCGCGGTTGGCGCGGCGCTGCGGCGTCGCCGAGGTGAGCGCACTGTGGCTGGGCGCATGTAACCCACTGCTGTTCATGCACCTGGTCGCCGGCATCCACAACGAAGCCCTGATGCTCGGACTGATGCTGGCCGGCACCGAGTTCGCACTGCGCGGTATCGATGCCGCCGCGCCGCTCATCCCCCGGCCGCTGACCTGGCCGCACACCCGCGAGGACTGGCAACACTGGTACCCCGCGGCGATGCTGCTGACCGGCACCGTGCTCATCACGCTGTCCTCGCAGGTCAAGCTCCCGTCGCTGTTGGCGTTGGGATTCGTCGCGATGGCCCTGGCCTGGCGCCTGGGCGGCACCATCAAGGCGTTCTTCACAGCCTGCGTCCCGCTGGGCGCGGTGTCACTGGCGGTGATGGCTGTGATCGGCTGGGCCAGCGGCCTTGGCTTCGGGTGGCTGGGCACCCTCGGCACCGCCAACGTGGTCCGCAGCTGGATGTCTCCGCCGACCCTGCTGGCCCTGGGCACGGGCCAGGTCGGCATCCTGCTCGGGCTCGGCGATCACACCACTGCGGTGCTGGCCCTGACCCGCGCCATCGGCGTCTTCCTGATCGCGATCCTGGTCAGCTGGCTGCTGCTGGCCGTGATGCGCGGCCGGTTGCACCCCGTGGGCGGTCTGGGTGTGGCGCTCGGTGGCACGATTCTGTTGTTCCCGGTGGTGCAGCCGTGGTACTTGCTGTGGGCCGTGATCCCGTTGGCAGCGTGGGCAACCCGGCCAGGATTCCGCGGCTCCGCGATCGCCATCACCCTGGTCGTGGGCATCTTCGGTCCCACGGCCAACGGTGACCGGTTCACGTTGTTCCAGATCGTGATGGCCACCCTGGCCAGCACCGTCATCGTGCTGATCTTGATCGGGCTGACGTGGCGCCGGCTGCCGTGGCGCGCGTCACCTCAGACGGAGATAAGCCCACCGCCGGCACCCACGCAGTCGCCCGACGCCTACGCTGAATCCCCGTGACCTCGCGTTCTGAAGCTGCCGGCTCCTCGCGCAAGCGCTCGTCGGCTCCACCCGTGTTGCTCCGCGGCGTCAGCAAGCGCTACGGCGCCACGACGGCGGTGTCGAACCTCGACCTCGAGGTGCAGCGCGCCGAGGTGCTGGCCCTGCTCGGCCCGAACGGCGCAGGCAAGACCACCACCGTCGAGATGTGCGAGGGCTTCATCCGCTCCGACGACGGCCACATCGAGATCCTCGGCCTCGACCCCGTCGCGGACAACGCCCAGCTGCGCGAGCGGATCGGCGTGATGCTGCAGGGCGGCGGCGGGTATCCCGCGGCCAAGGCCGGCGAGATGCTCAACCTGGTCGCCTCCTACGCCGCCGACCCTCTCGATCCGGCCTGGCTGATGGACACCCTCGGCCTGACCGACTCCGCCCGCACCACCTACCGGCGGCTGTCGGGCGGCCAGCAACAGCGTCTGGCACTGGCGTGCGCCGTGGTGGGTCGTCCCGAACTGGTGTTCCTCGACGAGCCCACCGCCGGGATGGACGCGCACGCCCGAATTGTGGTGTGGGAGTTGATCGATGCGCTGCGTCGAGATGGCGTGACCGTGGTGCTGACCACCCATCACCTCGCCGAGGCCGAAGAACTCGCCGACCGGATCGTGATCATCGACCACGGCGTCGCGGTCGCCACCGGCACACCGGCCGAGCTGACCCACAGCGGTGCCGAGAATCAGCTGCGGTTCAGTGCGCCCCGCAAGCTCGACCTGTCGCTGCTGGCCGACGCGTTGCCGGAGAACTACAAGGCCACCGAGACGGCCCCCGGCGAGTACCTGGTCGAGGGCCACATCGATCCGCAGGTGCTGGCCACCGTCACGGCCTGGTGCGCGCGGCTCAACGTGCTGGCCACCGGCATGCGGGTGGAGCAGCGCAGCCTCGAAGATGTTTTCCTCGACCTGACAGGACGGGAGCTGCGGTCATGACGAGCGCTCCGAACCGATTCACCCCGGGCACCTTCACCCCGGACCCTCGCCCGGCCAAGGTGCCGGCCATGCTGGCCGCCCAATTCGGGCTGGAACTGAAGTTGCTGCTGCGCAACGGCGAACAGTTGCTGCTGACCATGTTCATCCCGATCACGTTGCTGATCGGGATGACGCTGCTGCCGCTGGGCTCGTTCGGCGACGATCGGGCGGCGACCTTCACCCCGGCCATCATGGCCCTGGCCCTGATCTCCACCGCGTTCACCGGCCAGGCCATCGCGGTGGCGTTCGACCGCCGCTACGGCGCCCTGAAACGGCTCGGCGCCACCGCGCTTCCGGTGTGGGGCATCATCGCCGGCAAGTCACTGGCGGTGGTGACCGTCGTGTTCCTGCAGGCAATCCTGTTGGGCGCCATCGGTTTTGCCCTGGGGTGGCGACCATCGGTGGTCGGGCTGGCGCTGGGCGCGCTGATCATCGCGTTGGGTACAGCCACCTTCGCCGCGTTGGGCCTGTTGCTCGGCGGCACCCTCAAAGCCGAGATCGTGCTGGCCCTGGCCAACCTGCTGTGGTTCGTGTTCGCCGGCCTCGGCGCACTCACCCTGGAGGGCGGCCCGGTGCCGTCAGCCCTGCGCTGGGCGGCCCGGCTGACGCCGTCGGGAGCGCTCACCGAGGCCTTGACCCAGGCGATGACGGTTTCGGTGGACTGGTTCGGCGTGGCGGTGCTCGCGGTGTGGGGTGCGGTGGCAGCGGTGTGCGCGCTGCGCTGGTTCCGTTTCACCTGATCCACACCGGCCCTACTACGGGCTGTAGTTACTGATCCACTACGATCAGGCCGTGCCCGTCGGAACAGCTTTCCAGCGACTGGTCGATCTGCTGCCCATGCCGAGCCTGCGGGTCCAGCGCCTGATCGCGTTCCTCGTGATCCTCACCCAGGGCGGCATCTCGGTCACCGGAGCGATCGTCCGTGTCACCGCCTCCGGTCTGGGCTGCCCCACGTGGCCCCAATGCTTCCCGGGCAGCTTCACGCCCGTCCCGCACGCCGAAGTCGCCGTCGTGCACCAGGTGGTCGAGTTCGGCAACCGCATGATCACCTTCCTGGTGGTGCTGACCGCCATCGCCGCCGTCTTGGCCGTGACCCGGGCCCGGCGCCGACGCGAGGTGCTGATCTACGCCTGGCTGATGCCGGCGTCCACCGTGGTCCAGGCCGTCATCGGCGGCATCACTGTACGGACCGGCCTGCTGTGGTGGACCGTGGCCATCCACCTGCTCGCCTCCATGGCGATGGTGTGGCTCTCGGTGTTGCTGTTCGTCAAGATCGGTCAGCCCGACGATGGCGCGCCCACGGCCGCCGTCCCGAAACCGTTGCGGCAGTTGACCATCCTGAGCGGTGTCATCCTGGCCGCCGTCCTGGTGACCGGCACGCTGGTGACCGGCGCCGGCCCGCACGCCGGGGACAAGAGCCTCGACCGCGTGGTGCCGCGACTTGAGGTCGAGATCACCACGTTGGTGCACATGCATTCGTCGCTGCTGGTCGCGTACCTGTCCCTGATCGTCGCGCTGGGATTCGGCCTCACCGCGGTGCGCGCCCCCCGCCCGGTGATGATCCGGCTTGCCGTCCTGGTGGTGCTGGTGTGTGCCCAGGGGCTGGTCGGGATCGTGCAGTTCTACACCGGGGTGCCCGCCGTCCTGGTCGCCGTGCACGTCGCCGGCGCGGCGGCCTGCACCGCGGCCACCGCGGCACTGTGGGCCTCGATGCGTGAGCGGGTTCTGGCGCCGGCGACCAGTCCGGCTTGATTCTCGTCAGTGGTTCCACCCGGCGGCGCTCTGCGCGTCGAACGTCGCGTCGACCCGATCGAATCTGCGGCGGATCGACGTTCGTGACGCCTCGTGCGTCAGCACATATAGCCGATCGGCAAGCACCGCCTCGGCCGTGAGCCGGGCCACCTCGTCGACATCGAGGACGTCGTCTCCGGCGATCAGCTGGTCCTCGACCGCATGCCCGCGAGCCCGCGCCGAGGTGGCGAGAAGGTTGGTGCCCACCATCATCGGGCACAGCACCGAAACCCCGATACCGTCGTTGCCGACCTCGCGGGCGAGCACCTCAGCCAACGCGACGACCCCGTACTTGGCCACGCAGTACGCGCCGAGGCCGACGTTGGGGACCAGCCCGGCGAAGGATGCTGTGAACAACAGATGCCCGCCCTGATCCTGTTCGATCAGGCGGGGTAGAAACGCCTCGACGCCGTGGATCGGGCCCCACAGGTCGACGTCGAGGACGAAATGCCAGTCGTCGTGGGTCATCTGCGCAATCGGCCCGTCGACCGCAACCCCGGCGTTGTTGAACACCACGTGCACGGCGCCGAGCAGGCGGAAGGCCTCGTCGGCGAGGTGACTGACCTGGTTGAGTTCGCGGACATCGCACGGCACCCCGTGGGCGTCGTGCCCCTCTGACCGCAATTGCGCGACGGCCCGGTCAAGCGCCGCGGCGTCGTAGTCGGCAAGCACGACACGAGCGCCGCGTCCGGCGAACTGCCGCGCCGTCGCCAGACCGATTCCGCTGGCCCCGCCGGTGATGACGGCGCCGCGTCCCTCAAAGGTGTCCATCGGGCCGACTCTAGGGCGGCTCGCTCCCCCACTTCGCCGAAATCGGCGGTCCCTCAGAATCCTCGGTGCGACAACGGGCCCAGCCCGAACCGCTCCAGCGCACCCTCCACGGCGACGGCGAACCGCCGCTCGGCATCCTCCCGCGCGTGCCTGTCGAGCTGCCGGAATCCGAGTCCCGGTTCGACCAGTTCCAGCTCGAGCAGGCGAGGATCTTCCGGACCGCCGATCACGTCGACCCGGGCGTACACCAACTCCTCGGGCGTGAGGTCGAGCACCCGGACGACGGCGTCGATCGCCTGATGGCCGACCCGCCAGATCTCGTCGTCAGGATCGGCCGGCGACAACGATTCATGTGCGTAGGTACCGGTCTCCTCGAATTCGGGTGACTGCCCGGCCGGAGGCAGAATCGGCCCCTTGGTGAAAGCGTGAGACCGCTTGCCGCCCAGGAACACCAGTGCGGTCTCACCGTCGGCGATCCGCGGGTCGTACGGCTGCACCAACACCGCCCGGCCCTGGGCGTGCAACGCCGCGGCATGGGCCAGCGCCGCCGACGCGTCGACGAACCGCTGCGCGCCGGCCGAGCCGGCCCCCACCGCGGGCTTCACCACCACTTCGCCGTCGGGCACGACGACCCGCTCACCAACCGCGAAATATCCGGTCGGAATCACCGGAACACCCAGGCGGTGCAGATCGTCGAGATAGCGCTTGTCGGTGTTCCACTCCACGATCTGCGCCGAGTTGATCAGGTGCGGCACGGACCGCGTCCAGGCCAGGAACTCATCGAGCCGCTCGGTGTAATCCCACGTGGCCCGCAGGATCACCAGGTCGGCGTCAAGCGTTGCCGGATCGTCCCAGGGCAGCCAACGGGCATGCAAACCGCGGTTGCGCAGCGCCATGAGCAGGCCGGCATCGTCGCCGTCGCCGTCGGGCAACGCCGCGCAACCGGCCAACACGATGCGGGGATGGAACACATCCGGACGGGCAAGCTTCACCTCCGCGATGATAGGTGTGGATGATGGATGGCGTGTATGCCATCGAAGTTGCCGAGACCGGCGGACCCGAAGTCCTGAGCTACGTCGAACGGCCCGAGCCCGCACCGGGCCCCGGCGAAGTACTGATCAAGGCCGAGGCCATCGGCGTCAACTTCATCGACACCTACTTCCGGTCCGGCCTGTATCCGCGGGACGTCCCCTTCATCGTCGGGTCCGAGGTGTGCGGCACCGTCGCCGCGGTCGGTGACGACGTGGCCGCGCTGGCTGTCGGCGACCGGGTGGTGACCGCGAACGCGACCGGCGCCTACGCCGACTTCTGCATCGCACCAGCCGATTTCGTCGCCTATGTGCCCGACGGCGTGGCTCCCGACGCGATCGCATCGGCGCTGCTGAAAGGGATGACGGCGCACTACCTGATCAAGTCGACCTATCCCGTGCAGCCGAACGACACCGTGTTGGTGCACGCCGGCGCGGGCGGGGTCGGCCTGATCCTCACCCAGTGGGCCACCAGTATCGGCACCCGGGTGATCACCACCGCTTCCACTCCGGAGAAGGCCGAGCTGTCCCGGCAGGCCGGCGCCATCGAGGTGCTCGACTACCCCGAGGATCCGGCCGAATTCGGCGACAAGATTCGCGATCTGACCGGTGGGGCGGGCGTGGCCGCGGTCTATGACGGGGTCGGTGCGTCGACGTTCGACGCCAGCCTGGCCAGCCTCGCCGTGCGCGGCACGCTGGCGCTGTTCGGTGCGGCCAGTGGACCGGTGCCCCCGGTGGATCCGCAGCGGCTCAACGCGGCGGGTTCGGTGTTCCTGACGCGACCGACTCTGGCCCACCACACCCGTACGCCCGACGAATTCTCCTGGCGGGCGGGAGAATTGATCAACGCCATCGCCGACGGGTCGATCACCATCACCGTGGGCGGCCGCTATCCGTTGGCCGAAGCCGGCCAGGCCCACACCGACCTGCAGGGCCGCAAGACCGTCGGCTCGATCGTGCTGGTGCCCTGAGCTTTCCGCCTCACCGCCGATTCCTACCGCAGGGCCGCGCTCAGCGCCGATCGACGACCCTGGGGTAGAAAGCGACGTGGCTGCGTCGTGACAGCTACACCGGTTCGGCGGTAGGGAACGTCCAGGAACCGTCGAGGATCTCGGGCCGCGGCCGGTACAGCCGCACGATGTAGTTCCAGCCCTCGGTGACCGGCAGCAGGTTGGCCGCACCGCTCCCGCCGAACTGCACTGTGGTGGAACCGTCAGGGTCCCTCACGGCGGTGACGTTGTTCACCGAATAGGCATTCTGTGCGTTCGGGGTGAAGTAGCCGTCCTTGTTGTAGACCGTGATCGACCAGAACCCGTCCACCGGGACGTCTTTCACCGTGAGACGGTGCACGGTGGTGCCGTCGTTGCGGTTCGGCACCACGGTGAGATACAGCGCGTCGCGCTCCGGGTTGCCGCCCCAGGCGAACGCCGAACCGATCAGATGGCGTACCGGCTCCACGTCGTACTTGTGTCCGAACATCGCCTTGGTGTCCGTCAGGGTCGTGGACAGTGTGATGAGCGCATCCCGAACGGTCTTCTGACTGACCGGATCCCACTGCGGGATCTCGAAGAACCCCGGATCGGCCTGCGAGACGGCGATCGCGTCCTGCAACGCGTGCACCGCGTCCAGGTCGGCGGGATCGCCCGGATCGACCAAGGTGCGCACCGCTGCGATCGCGTAGCGGGTGTCGACGGAATCACGGCTGAACGTCACCTCGGCCGGCGCGTAGGCGACATTGGTGGTGTAGTGGTCCTCGCTGATGACCTGCAGCGACATGAACCGGCCCGCACTGTCGGGCAGGGTGATGGTGACGGGCCCACCGTCGAGATCGAACACCGCCGCGGAGTACAGGGTGTCCCGGTTCTGCCGGATGACGATCTGATGATCGATGGGGGTCAGCTCGCGGTTGCGGAAGAACTTGCCGAAGCCGCCGTCCTTCACGGCGTTCGCGAAGTACAGGTCAGATTCGGCTCGCGCGAAGTTGTCGGGACTCACCAGTTGGGTCATGCCACAACGCTGCCACACCAACGATGTTGGGGTGGCGGATCGTCGGAGCCTAGTGACCGAGGATCGTCGGAAGCGCGAGCGCCGAATCGATGGCCAGCGCGCAGAACACCACGGCGAGGTAGTTGTTCGACTGCAGGAACAACCGCAGCGGCTTGACCGGCTCGCCGCGCTTCACCCCGGAGTACAGCTGGTGTGCCATCACCAGGAACCACGCCCCGGCCAACAGCGCCACCGCCCCGTAGAGCCAACCGGTGGCCAGCGCCAGCACCAGCGTGGTGAGCACCGTCAGCCAGGTGTAGATCAGGATCTGGCGGGTGACCTCACGCTCGGTGGCGACGGCGGGCAGCATGGGCACGCCGGCCGCCTTGTAGTCGTCCTTGTACCGCATCGCGAGTGCCCAGGTGTGCGGCGGTGTCCAGAAGAAGATGATCAGGAACATCACCAACGCCGGCCACTGGATGGTGCCGGTCACCGCGGACCAGCCGATCATCACCGGCATGCAGCCGGCCGCCCCGCCCCACACCACGTTCTGGGAAGTCCGGCGTTTGAGCAGCAAGGTGTAGACGAAGACGTAGAACGCGATCGTCGCCACCGCCAGCAACCCGGACAGCAGGTTCGAGGTCCACCACAGCCAGCAGAACGACGTGACGGACAGCACCAGGCCGAAGATCAGTGCGTGCCGAGTGGGCACCGAAGCCTGGGCCAGCGGGCGACGGGCGGTCCGCTTCATCACCTTGTCGATGTCGGCGTCGACCACACAGTTGAGCGTGTTGGCGCCGGCCGCCGCGAGCCCGCCACCGACCAGGGTGTTGAGGATCAGCAGCGGATCAATCGTGCCGCGGTCCGCCAACAGCATCGCCGGAATGGTGGTGACCAGCAACAACTCGATCACGCGCGGCTTGGTCAAGGCCAGATACGACAGGAAGGTGGATCGTATTCGGCTCGGCGCCCCATTGATGAGCCGGCGCTCGCGAATGCTCACGCAAATAACTCCTCGGGTGGCGTCACGCGGCTTCTACTACACACGATGGTAGACCGCCGCCCGAACGCCTCAGCACCGCAGGGTCTGTTCTGGGGCAACTACGGGTAAACGACCGGGTATCGGTGCGAGAACCAGTCTGCATCTGATGAGTCCGCCCCACTAGGGTGTTTGTCGTAGCAGCATGGCAACTGCGTGCACGTGCCGGCAGACAGAAGACGAGGAAGTGAGCTTAGTGACCACCGCCGAAGAGATCACCGCTCTCACCCAGCCCAACCACCCAGATGACTGGACCGAACTCGACAGCGTTGCCGTCGACACCGTCCGGGTGCTCGCGGCTGACGCGGTGCAGAAGGTCGGCAACGGCCACCCGGGAACCGCGATGAGCCTGGCTCCCCTCGCCTACACGCTGTTCCAGCGGCAACTGCGCCACGATCCCAGCGACACCGAATGGATCGGCCGCGACCGCTTCGTGCTGTCCTGCGGGCACTCGAGCCTGACCCTCTACCTGCAGCTCTACCTCGGCGGGTTCGGCCTCGAGCTGACCGACATCGAGGCACTGCGCACCTGGGGTTCGCTCACCCCGGGGCACCCCGAGTATCACCACACCAAGGGCGTGGAGATCACCACCGGTCCGCTGGGCCAGGGCCTGGCATCGGCGGTCGGCATGGCCATGGCCGCCCGCTACGAGCGCGGCCTGTTCGATCCCGACGCCGCCCCGGGCGAGAGCCCGTTCGACCACTACATCTATGTGGTGGCCTCGGACGGCGACATGGAGGAAGGCGTGACCAGCGAAGCCTCGTCGCTCGCGGGCACCCAGCAGCTCGGCAACCTGATCGTGTTCTGGGATGACAACAAGATCTCCATCGAGCACAACACCGACATCGCGCTGAGCGAGGATGTGCCCGCGCGCTATCGCGCGTACGGCTGGCACGTCCAGGAGGTCGAGGGCGGCGAGAACGTCGTCGGCATCGAGAAGGCCATCGCCGAGGCCAAGAAGGTCACCGACAAGCCGTCGTTCATCGCGCTGCGGACGATCATCGGCTACCCCGCCCCCACCAAGATGAACACCGGTGGCGTCCACGGTTCGGCACTGGGCGCCGACGAGGTGGCCGCCACCAAGAAGGTCCTCGGATTCGATCCGGACAAGAGCTTCGAGGTGCGTGATGACGTCATCGCCCACACCCGTGAGCTGGTCACCCGCGGCAAGCAGGTGCACGACGACTGGCAGGTGAGTTTCGACGCCTGGGCCAAACGCGAGCCGGAGCGCAAGGCGCTGCTGGACCGGTTGCAGGCCAAGGAACTGCCGGAGGGCTGGGACGCCGACCTGCCGCACTGGGACCTCGACTCCAAGCCGGTGGCCACGCGAGCCGCCTCCGGGGCCGTGCTGGCCGCCGTCGGTCAGACGCTGCCCGAGCTGTGGGGCGGCTCGGCCGACCTCGCCGGCAGCAACAACACCACCATCAAGGGCGCGAACTCCTTTGGGCCGCCGTCGATCTCGACCGAGGACTGGAATGCGACCTGGTACGGCCGCACCCTGCACTTCGGTATCCGCGAGCACGCGATGGGCGCCATCCTGTCGGGCATCGTGCTGCACGGCCCGACCCGGCCGTACGGCGGCACGTTCCTCCAGTTCTCGGATTACATGCGGCCGGCCGTGCGTTTGGCTTCATTGATGAATATCGATCCGATCTACGTCTGGACGCACGATTCGATCGGGCTCGGCGAGGACGGCCCGACGCATCAGCCGATCGAGCACCTGGCCGCGCTGCGCGCGATCCCGAACCTGTCGGTGGTGCGCCCGGGCGACCCGAACGAGACCGCCTACGCATGGAAGACCGTGCTGGAGCGCACTGCCAGCACCGGCCCCGTCGGGTTGATCCTCACCCGCCAGGGCGTCCCCGTGATCGAAGGCACCAGCGCCGAAGGGGTTTCCCGCGGTGGCTACGTGCTGGGCGGCACCCCGGAGGAGAACCCCGACGTGGTGATCATCGCCACCGGCTCCGAACTCCAGCTCGCCGTCGCGGCTCAGAAGCTGTTGGCCGACAAGGACATCAACGCGAGCGTGGTGTCGATGCCGTGTGTCGAGTGGTTCGAATCCCAGCCCAAGGAGTACCGGGATTCAGTGCTGCCGCCAGCGGTTTCGGCCCGGGTGGCGGTCGAGGCCGCGGTGGCGCAGAGTTGGTACAAGCTGGTCGGAGACACCGGCGAGATCGTTTCGATCGAGCACTACGGCGCCTCCGCCGACGACAAGACGCTGTTCCGTGAGTTCGGTTTCACCCCCGAGGCAGTGGCCGCCGCGGCGGAACGATCCCTGGACAACTGACAACTAGCAGGAGAAGGCGAACATGACTCAGAACCCGAATCTCGCGGCGCTGAGTGCCGCGGGCGTATCCGTCTGGCTCGACGACCTGTCGCGCGACCGGCTGCAATCAGGAAACCTGACGGAGCTCATCAATACCCGCAGCGTCGTGGGGGTGACCACCAACCCGTCGATCTTCCAGGCAGCGCTGTCGAAGGGCACCGCCTACGACGCCCAGGTGAAGGAACTCGCCGAGCGGGGCGCCGACGTCGACGCCACCATCCGCACCGTCACCACCGACGATGTCCGCAATGCCTGCGATGTGCTGGCCAAGCAGTACGAGGCCTCCGACGGCGTCGACGGCCGGGTGTCCATCGAGGTCGACCCCCGGCTGGCGCATGACACCGACAAGACGATCCTGCAGGCGATCGAACTGTGGAAGATCGTCGATCGGCCCAATCTGCTGATCAAGATTCCGGCGACGCTCGCCGGGCTGCCCGCGATCACCGCGGTGATCGCCGAAGGCATCTCGGTCAACGTCACGCTGATCTTCTCGGTCGAGCGGCACCGCGCTGTGATGGACGCCTACCTGGCCGGTCTGGAGAAGGCCAAGGAAGCCGGACACGATCTGTCCAAGATCCATTCGGTCGCCTCGTTCTTCGTGTCCCGGGTGGACACCGAGATCGACAAGCGCCTGGAGACGATCGGCTCGGATGAGGCACTGGCGCTGAGCGGCAAGGCCGGCGTGGCCAACTCACGCCTGGCTTACGCGGCCTACGAGGAAGTCTTCGGCGGTGAGCGGTTCGCCCCGCTGAAGGGTGACGGTGCGCGCGTGCAGCGGGTGCTGTGGGCGTCCACCGGCGTCAAGAACCCGGACTACTCCGACACCCTGTACGTCACCGAATTGGTCGCGCCGCACACGGTGAACACGTTGCCCGAGAAGACGCTTGAGGCCGTCGCCGATCACGGCGAGATCGCCGGTGACACCGTCACCGGGACCGCGGCGGAATCACAGGAGATCTTCGACAAGCTCAGCGCCGTCGGCATCGACCTCGTCGATGTGTTCAAGGTCCTCGAAGACGAGGGCGTGGAGAAATTCGAGAAGTCGTGGCAGGAACTGCTCGACGCGACACAGGGCCAACTCGACGCCGCGACGCGATGAGCCCGGCCAGCGGCGGAGCCGACACCGCTTGGCGTAACCCGTTGCGGGACAAGCGCGACAAGCGCATGCCCCGCATCGCGGGGCCGTGTGCGGTGGTGATCTTCGGCGTGACCGGGGACCTGGCCCGCAAGAAGTTGATGCCGGCGATCTACGACCTGGCCAATCGCGGCCTGCTCCCGCCGAGCTTCGCGCTGGTCGGTTTCGCCCGCCGCGATTGGGCCGACGAGGATTTCGGCAAGATCGTCTACGACGCGGTCAAGCAGCACGCCCGCACCCCGTTCCGCCAGGAAGTCTGGGACCGGCTGGCCGAGGGCTTCCGGTTCGTGCAGGGCACCTTCGACGACGACGCCTCGTTCGAACGGCTCAAGGACACCCTGCACAAACTCGACGTCGAGCGCGGCACGAGCGGCAACCACGCGTTCTACCTGTCCATCCCGCCGAAGTCGTTCCCTCAGGTCTGCGAGCAGCTGTCCAAGTCGGGCCTCGCCGACAAACCGGAGGGCAGTTGGAGCCGGGTGGTCATCGAGAAGCCGTTCGGCCACGACCTGAAGAGCGCCGAGGAGCTCAACAGCGTCGTCAACAGCGTCTTCCCGGAGTCCTCGGTGTTCCGCATCGATCACTACCTGGGCAAGGAAACGGTCCAGAACATCCTGGCGCTGCGCTTCGCCAACGAGATGTTCGAGCCGGTGCTGAACTCGCATTACGTCGACAGTGTGCAGATCACGATGGCCGAGGACATCGGGCTCGGCGGCCGCGGCGGCTACTACGACGGTGTCGGCGCGGCACGGGATGTCATCCAGAACCACCTGTTGCAGCTGCTGGCCTTGACCGCGATGGAGGAGCCGGTGAGCTTCTCCCCCGCCGAACTTCAGGCCGAGAAGATCAAGGTGCTCTCGGCGACCCGGCTGGCCGAACCACTGGACGAGACCACCTCCCGTGGGCAATACGTCGCCGGTTGGCAGGGAGGTGAGAAGGTCGTCGGGTTGCTGGACGAGGAAGGTTTCTCGAAGACCTCGACCACCGAGACGTTCGCAGCCATCACGCTGGACGTGGACACCCGCCGCTGGGCCGGTGTGCCGTTCTATCTCCGAACCGGAAAACGCTTGGGCCGCAGGGTCACCGAGATAGCGCTGTTGTTCAAGCGCGCACCACACTTACCGTTCGACGCCACGATGACCGACGAGCTCGGCCAGAACGCACTGGTGATCCGGGTGCAACCGGACGAAGGCATCACCCTGCGGTTCGGGTCAAAGGTTCCGGGCCACATCATGGAGGTCCGGGATGTCAGCATGGATTTCTCCTACGGCTCGGCATTCGCCGAGGAGTCACCGGAGGCGTATGAGCGCCTGATCCTCGATGTGCTGCTGGGTGAGCCGTCGCTGTTCCCGGTCAACGCCGAGGTCGAATTGTCTTGGAAGATCTTGGATCCCGCACTGGAATACTGGGCCACCCACGGCAAGCCCGATCCGTATGAGTCCGGGACCTGGGGTCCCGACTCGGCGTTCGAGATGCTGCGTCGGTCTGGCCGGGAATGGAGGCGGCCGTGATTTCCGAAGGCGACGACGAGTGAGCATCGCAGCGAGGTACGAGCGAGGAGCGCAGCGAGAAGGAGCCGAGCGATGATTTCCGAAGGCGACGACGAGTGAGCATCGCAGCGAGGCACGAGCGAGGAGCGGAACGAGAAGGAGCCGAGCCGTGATAGTCGATCTGCCCGACACCAATACCGGCGCGATCAACAAGAAGATCGTCGCCATGCGTGAGGAGGGTGGCGCGATCACCCTCGGCCGGGTGCTGACGCTGGTGGTATCCACCGATTCCGAAGCCATGCTTGAGGAGTCGATCGACGCGGCCAACGCGGCCAGCCGGGAACATCCCTGCCGGGTGATCGTGGTGATCCCCGGGGACAGGTTGACCACCGAGGCCCGGCTGGATGCCCAGTTGCGGGTGGGTCGCGACGCCGGGGCCAACGAGGTTGTGGTGCTGCGATTGTCGGGCCCGCTGGCCAACCACGCCAGCAGCGTGGTGACGCCGTTCCTGCTGCCCGATACCCCGGTGGTGACGTGGTGGCCCGACCTGGCGCCTGCCGTCCCCGCCAAAGATCCCTTGGGTAAGTTGGCGATTCGCCGCATCACCGACGCCACCAACGGCGCTGATCCGCTGGCCTGCATCAAGAGCAGGCTCACCGGCTACACCGCCGGCGACACCGATCTGGCCTGGAGCCGCGTCACCTACTGGCGTGCGTTGCTGGCCGCGGCCATCGACCAGCCGCCGCACGAACCCATCACCTCCGCGCTGGTGTCCGGGCTCAAGGACGAACCCGCGCTTGACATCCTGGCCGGCTGGTTGGCCAACCGGATCGACGGACCGGTGACCCGGACAACCGGTGAATTGAAGGTCGAACTGACCAGGCCGAGTGAGACCGTGACCCTGTCACGTCCGCAGACCGGCGTCACCGCCGTACTGAGCCGTACCGGCAAACCGGATGCGTTGGTGCCGCTGGCCCGCCGCGAGGCCAAGGAGTGTCTGGCCGAGGACCTACGCCGTCTCGATGCCGACGAAATCTACTACGACGCACTTACGGGGATCGACAAGGTGAGTTATGTCTGAACGCGTCATCGAGACCTATGCCGGCGCAGAGGAATTGGCAGCTGCGGCGGGTGCGCGTCTGGTCGGCGCGATCACGTCGGCCGTTGCCAACCGCGGCGTGGCGGACATCGTGCTGACCGGCGGCACCGTCGGGATCGCGCTGCTGCGCCATGTGGCCGGGGCCGAGATCGAATGGTCGAAGGTGCGGCTGTACTGGGGTGACGACCGTTTTGTGCCTCAGGGTGACGCCGAACGCAACGACCAGCAGGCGTACGAAGCACTGTTGGAGGGCATCAACATCCCGCCGGCGAACGTGCACCGGATGGCCACCAGCGACGGAGAGTTCGGTGACGCCATCGATGACGCCGCCGCCGCGTACGAACAACAGCTGCCCGCACAGTTCGATGTGCACTTGCTCGGCATGGGTGGTGAGGGGCACGTCAATTCGTTGTTCCCCGACACCCCTGCGGTGCGCGAGACCACCCGGTTGGTGGTTGCGGTGACCGACTCCCCCAAGCCGCCGCCGCGTCGAATCAGCCTGACGTTGCCCGCGATTCAGCGTTCCCGCGAGGTGTGGCTGGTGGTGTCCGGCGAAGCGAAGGCCGATGCGGTTGCCGCGGCGGTCGGCGGCGCCGATCCGGTCGACGTCCCGGCCGCCGGCGCCATCGGGCAGGAGAAGACTGTGTGGCTGCTCGACGAGGCCGCCGCGAGCAAGCTCTGACCCTGCCGCCTACTGGTCCGTGGCGCCACCGTTCTGCTCGGTCGTCGCGTCGGCCAGCGCCTCGGCGTAGCCGGCCAGATAGTCGGCCACAGCGTGGTCGCGTGTGCCCCGGTCGGCAGCCACGGCCGACCGGGCTCGGTGTTCACAGAAATGCCGCACAGCCATTCAGACGCGGTTCGTCCCCGTTCGGTTCCGTACCGGCCATACTGTTCGGCATGGCAGACAAAGGTGACGGCCGCGCCCGCCCGAACTCCGGGCGACAGAGAATCCGGACATTGACGCAGGCCGCACTCAACGCCGACATGACGGTGGAGCAGGTCGATACCCTGCTCACCGACCTGAGCACCACGCTCGTCGATCTCAACAAGTCGACCGGTGGCCTGGACGCCACGCTGGATCGGTTCAACGAGACCATCACCCGCATCGACGAGCTCGCGCCGCGCCTGATCGGGGTTGTGGAACGTCTGGAGTCGATCGTTTCCCGCGTCGAAGCCATCGTCGCGATCGGCGAGGCGGTCATGTCGCCGCTGGCCGCGACGGAGACCGCGGTGCGCGGGGTGATCACCCGGGTTCGCAAGAGCACCGGCCTGTAGGACCGGCACCCTCGGCTACAGTGGTCGTCATGGGTGCCGGATTCGATCGCGCAGATGCACGTCCCGTGCACGCTGCCGCATCGTTCGCCCCTAGTTTGCTGGCGTCGATCTGGAACCGGGCCCGCCTGGCACCGCTGAAGAGGATCTCGGGTTAGCTCCCGCTGCCCACGTAATCCTGCTATCAGCTTCGAGGCGTCATGAAGCCGTCCCTCTACGCCGTTGCGGCGTCGCTCTACCTGACCGAATACACCCTCTACTCGAACTCGTCGTCGGCTGTGCTGTTGAACTCTGCGGTCGCCGACTACTTCGGCATCCCGTTCTCCCAGGCGGCCTACATCGGTGTGGCGTTCCTGGCCGGATTCTGCCTGGCGTTGCTGCCCGCGGGCCTGGCCTCGCACCGTCTGCGACCCACCCCCCTTTTCTTCTGGAGTTCGGCGGCGCTCGCCGGTCTCGGCATCGCCGCCGGCCTCAGCCCCGAGTTCTGGGTCCTCATCACGCTGCGGTTCCTCCAGGGCATCGCCTCGGCCGTGCTCGCGCCCCAGATCTTCCGGATCATCCGGGCACAGTTCTATCCGGACCACCACTCGGCGGTCCTGGGCGCCTGGGGTCTGGTGGTGTCGGCGTCGGCGCTGTGCTCGCCGCTGATCACCGCCCTCCTCAACGACCTGTGGGGCTGGCGGTCGTTTCCCTGCGAGACCGTGGTGACCACCGTCGCTGCGATGGCACTGCTTGCCGTGGCACCAGTAAGGACGGAATCCGCCCGCGAAGCGGTCACGGCGGACCGGATGGCGTTGCCGATCGTGGGCCTCGCGGCGCTGCAGGTGACGATCTTCGTGGCGATCGCCTGGTCCGCCACGCTGCATACCAAGGTGCTCCTGCTCGGGGTGGCGATGCTGCTCGGGGTCGCGGTGATCGTGCTGCGGAGCCGGTCACAGACACGCGTGCTGTCTGCAAGCCTGATCGTGGTGTTCGTCGCCGGTATCGCGACGAACGTGTTCACGCTGTCGACGGTGTACGTCCTGCAGCAGGTGCGCGGGCTGAATTCCTATGGCTCGGCACTGTTTCTGTTGCCGATGGCGTTCTTCGCGGGGCTGATACCTGTGCTGAAGATCGGCAGGCCCGGAGACAATCGGAAAAACACCGGGCTGGTGTGCATCGGGTCGGCGTTCCTGATCGTGGCCGGCCTCAGCCTGCCTGCCGAGCTGCTGCTGGTCAACGCCGCGTTGATGGGCTGCGCGATGGGATTTCTGTGGAGCGCCCTGGCCGGCAATGTGCTGACCAACTCGACTGACGTCTCATTCGATTCCAGCCTGTACCACTATCTTCGGGCGCTGGGCGCGGCGATCGGGGTGGCGACCGGGGCCGCGATGGTCGACGGCCTCGGCTCCACGCTGTTCGGCGCGGCCGGCGCACTGGTCACCGCGGCCGGACTGGCCGCCACGCTGGCGGCCCGTTCAGCATGGCAGGCAACGCGATTGGCACAGGTGCGGTGATGCGCGACCTCACCTTCGGCTGGCCGACCGTCCAGCTCACCGCCGACCCACGGTTGGCCTACAACAGCATTTCGAAGACGTTCTGCCGGCTGATCTACGACAGCCTGGTCGACATCGATCCCGATACCGGGCAGCTGTTGCCGTGGCTGGCCGCCTCGTGGCGCTACCGCGATCCGCTCACCCTGGACCTGACCATCCGCCCGAACCTGCGGTTCTCCGACGGGACACCGCTGACTCCAGAGGCAATCGCGCAGAGCTTCTCCGATATCGCTGCGCTGAAGGAGGTTTCACCGCTTCCGGCCGCGGTCAGCATGCTCACCGGACTCGACCATATCGAGGTCGGGACCGACACCGTTACCTTTCACTTCGTGCACCACAACGCGGCATTCCTGCGGTCGTTGGCCAGTGTGAACCTGGCGATCACAAGCCCGTCGGGCCTGGGCACCGGCCGGTGGGTGCGGACCGGGGAAGCGGTGACCGACGGTGACCGCCGGCTGGTCTTTCTCGAGGGCGACACCGGCGACCTGTACGGCGGATCGATCGACGGCTACCACGCAGCCGACATTCACAACCCGGGCATCAGTTACGGGTTGTGTCCCAACGCTTCCCGCGGTCCGCTGACCGACCCGAGGGTCCGGCGCGCACTCTCGCTGCTGATCGATCGTCCCGCCTTGCAGCCGACCCTGGACGGTGCCGGGTACACGGTCGCGTCTTCCGTGCTCACACCGGCGACGGAGGGTTACCGCGACTGCGCGGCCGAACTCGCCCACGATCCGGCGACGGCCCGGAGGCTACTCGCCGCCGCAGGCGCAGAGCGGATTTCGTTCGAGGTGGTGTTCAACAGCACATTCTCCCCCGTCGACGCCGCAGTACTGGCCGCGGTCGCCGCACAGTGGCGCCATCATGGTATCGAGCTCTCCCTTGCCGACGTCGACTTTCCCGAGTTGCGCAACCGCCAGCAATCAGGCGACTACGACTTCCGGTTCTTCTATTTCACCGGCAGCGACCCCGATCTGCTGCGCTACCAGCTCGCCTTCGACCAACGGAACATGAACCGCCGCACCGGGGCCGACGACCTCGACGCGCTGCTCGCCGCTCAGCTCACCTGCCCCGATCCCGAGGCTCGCCGCGCGATGGTGCACGACGTCCAGCGGCGGATCCTCACCGGCGGCCTGTGGCTGCCGCTGTGCAATGTCCGCACCGTCACCAGCTATCGGCCCGGTGAACTCTCCGGCGTCCGCCTCGACGCCGAAGCCCTGGCCCGAATCCCCTGAATCGAAAGGCTCACCATGGATATCGCCATCGTCGGTGCCGGCCTCGGCGGCCTCGCCGCCGCCGTAGCGCTGCGACACCACGGCCATCGTCCCGTCCTGTTCGACAAGACCCGTGCCCTCGGCGAGGTCGGCGGACCGCTGGGCATCTCACCGCAGACCCTGCGCCTGTTCTCGCAGTGGGACATCGTCGACGCGTTCGACGGAATCTCCTCGGCCACACGATACTTCGAGAACCGCGATCAGCTCGGCCGGCTCGAGAAGATCACCGACTACGCCGCGACCCCAGAAGTCGGTGGCGAGCACGGCCGGTTCGGCTACGCCGACGCCGAGGTGTCGCCGCGCACGGTGCACCGCGCCGATCTGCACAACCTGCTGGTGTCGACCGTCGGGTCGGACAACGTCCGGCTCGGCCACGAACTCGCAGGCATCATCGAGCATCACGATCATGTCGAGCTGAGCTTCACCAACGGGGAAGTTCTGCGGGCCGGTGTGGTGATCGCTGCCGACGGCCTACGCTCCCGCGTCCGGAAGATGTTCAGCAGCGACGACATTCACTACTGCGGCTCGGTGATCTTCCGCGCCGTCAGTCCGGCCGAATGCGTCGAGGGCCCGAACGACCGGCTCCGATCCTGGCATTCGACGGACTATGCCAAGCACATCATCTCCATGCCGGTGCGGGCCGGCCGGCAGGTGGCCGTGGACGCCACTCTCGGAGTGGACGAGCCGCCTTTGCACCTGTGGTCGGCGCGGGCCGACCTGGAAGGGTTGGCCCGCCAGTTCGACGAGTTCGATCCCACGGCCGGGCGGATGCTGCGGGCCGCGACCAGCCCGGTCTACATGCACCCGGTGTACGACCGGGACCCCATCGACCGCTGGACCAGCGCCAGGGTTGCGCTGCTGGGAGACGCGGCGCACCCGATGACACCGTTCGGTGGCCAGGGCGCCAACCAGGCGATCCAGGATGCGGCGGAGCTGGCCGTCCAGATCTCCACGGCGCCTGATAGCGACTTCACCCAGGCACTGCAGCGGTACCAGCGCATCAGAACCGAGCAGACAGCCGAGATACAGCGCGCGGCACGGGGTTCCGCCGACCGCCGGGCCAAGGTTTCGCTCCGGCTTGCGGACATCCTCGTGGGCTAGCCACCGTCGCGACAGCGACAATCTAACCGCTGTTGCGCAGGGCGGTCGCCAACCCGCTCATGGTCAGCAGGATCCCGCGCTGCACCCGTTCGTCGGTATTCCCCGCCCGGTAGCGACGCAGCAGCTCGACCTGCAGGTGATTCAGCGGTTCGAGGTACGGGAATCGATTGAACACCGACCGGGCCAGCGCCGGATTGTCGGCCAGCAGGTCGTCCTGACCGGTGATCAGTTTGTACATCGCAATGGTGCGATCGTGCTCGGCGACGATCTTGTCGAACACCCTGGCCCGCAGTTCCGGGGCGTCGACGAGCTCGGAATACCGTGCCGCCAGGCCCATGTCGGACTTCGCCAGCACCTGTGCCATGTTCGACAGCACGGTGCGGAAGAACGGCCAGCGCTCGTAGAGGTCCTGCAGCACCGCAACCCGGGTCTCGTCCTCGCCGATCCACTGTTCGAAGGCGGTGCCGGTGCCGTACCAACCGGGCAGCATCACGCGCGACTGGCTCCAGGCCAGTACCCACGGGATGGCCCGCAGGTCGGCGATCGAAGTGGTCGGCTTGCGTGAGCTGGGCCGGCTGCCGATGTTGAGCGCACCGATCTCGCTCACCGGCGTCGACGCCTTGAAGTACTCGACGAATCCCGGTGTCTCGTGGACCAGTTCGGCGTAGGACCGCTGCGCCAGGGCAGCCAGCTCGTCGAGCACCTGATAGGCCGGCTCGGCGTCGTCGCCGAGTCCCTCGACGTCGAGCAGGGTGGATTCCAGCGTCGCGGCCAGCAGGGTCTCCAGGTTGCGGTGCGCGATCCGCGGCTCCGCGTACTTGGCCGCGATCACCTCGCCCTGTTCGGTGATGCGCAGCGAACCGTTGACCGCCCCGGGCGGCTGCGCCAGGATCGCGTCATAGCTGGGTCCGCCGCCGCGGCCCACAGTGCCGCCGCGACCGTGGAACAGGCGCAACCGAATACCGGTCTTGCGGGCGGCTTCGACGAGATCCAGTTCGGCCCGGTACAGCGCCCAGTTCGCCGCCAAGTAGCCGCCGTCCTTGTTCGAGTCCGAGTACCCCAGCATCACTTCCTGATGCCGGCCGCGGGCGGCGACGATGCTGCGGTAGACAGGTAGCGCCAGTGCCTCCTGCAGGATCGTCGCGCCCCGCTGCAGATCGTCGATCGTTTCGAACAGCGGCACGATTCCGACCGGCGCGTACACCTGGCCGTGCGCCGCACCCGAAACATCCAGCAGGCCGGCCTCTTTCAGCAGAATCGCGGCCTCGAGCAGGTCGGAGACCGATTGGCACATGGAGATGATGTAGTTGGGCACAGCCGCGGCGCCGAAGACGGTGACCGCCCGCGCGGCGGCGCCGACGATATCGAGTTCCTTGCGAGCCAGCTCCGACAGCTCGGCGCCCTCCCCGATCAACGGGCGGCGGGTCGAGATCTCGCGCGCGAGCAGCTCCACGCGCTGCGCCTCGGGTAACGACGCGTAGTCGGGATGCACCCCGGCCCAGGCAAACAGCTCGGCGACCACCTGCTCGTGCACCTCCGAGTTCTGTCTCATGTCCAGCCCGCACAGGTGAAAGCCGAAGACCCGCACCGCTTCTCGTAGCCGGGCCAGCCGATCGTCGGCCACCACCGCACTGCCGTTGGCGCGCAACGAACCGTCCACCGTGTCGAGGTCGGCCAGGAACTCCTCTGGCGCACGATAGGGTTCCAGACCCAGGTCGAGTTCGTGTTCTGGTTGTTCGTCGAGGATTTCGCGTCCGGTTGCGGTCAACCTGGCGTGGATCACTCGCAGTGCCCGCCGGTACGGCTCGTCGGCACGGGCCGGCTCGTGACAGGCGTCGGCCAACGCGGTGAGCCCGTCGCTGACCGCGACCAGCCGCGCCGACATCGACAGCTCTTCCTCCAACGCGGTGATCTCGGCGAAGTAGTGGGCGAAGGCCACGTGAGCGGCCCGCCCGGTGGCCAGCCGCACCACACCCGCGTCGACATTGGGGTTTCCGTCGCGGTCTCCGCCGATCCAGCTGCCCGGTCGTAGGATCGGCTGCTCCAGCAGGTGTGCCTCGGGCCAGCGGGCTTGCAACGCGGTGCGTACCTCAGCGTTGACCTGTGGGATCACTTCGAAGAACGCCGCCGGGTAGTACCGCAGGCCGGTTTCTATCTCGTCGGAGATCTTGAGCCGGGACAACCGTACGAGGGCCGTCTGCCACAGCGTGAGGATGTGGCGGCGCAACTCGACTTCGATGTCGCGGCCGTCGGCGGTACGGCTCAGCCCGTGCAGCCGCAGCCGCATCAACTCGGTGACCCGGTGCTGGGTGTCGAACACGGTCCGGCGCCGGGTTTCGGTCGGATGGGCAGTGATCACCGGTGCCACGAGGGCCCCGCTCAACGCGTCGGCGACCGTGGCCGCGTCAAGGTGGGCGGACGAGATCGCCTCATCGAGTTTGCGATACGTCGCGGCCAGGCTGCTGTCCTGTGGCGGTTCGCCTGCCGCCTCATGCACGGCCCGGCGCCGCTCCCGGTGGATGTCCTCGGCCACATTGGCCAGCAGCGCGAAGTGAGTGAACGCACGGATGACCGGGATGGCCTGATTGATGTCGATACCGGAGAACAGATCGGCGAGCTCGGCCCGGTCGATTTCCGAGCGACGAACCCGGAAGGATTCCACTCGGGCCCGCTCGACCAGATCGAAAACCTCCGCGCCGTTCTGCTCCCGCACGGTGTCGCCGAGTATCGCGCCGAGCAGCCGGATGTCTTCGCGCATGGGCTCGGTGGCCTCACGGCCTACCGAAGTGCGCTGCACCGCACCGATCGGGTCGAGGGCGGTGTCGGGACCGTCAGCCATGTCCCCAGTATCGGTGCAGCCACGCCGCGCCGCAGTGCGGCAACCGTGAGCGCGCGTTTGACATGGCAACCATCGCGCGGCCTGATTCGCGCGAGGTCTCGACGCGACGCCGGATGCGGCGGAGGATTTTGTGAGTCAGCTGTGAAGCTTCCGGCAAACCCAGGAGGTCACGATGGCCGGTTACGTATCTCCGCGACGGCCCTACTGGAGCCGATTGGCCCAGGGCGCCGTCTTGAGTGCGACATTGGGTCTCGGTGCGCTGGCTGTCCCTGTCGGCGCGATCGCCGCGCCGGACGACGGCACCTGGGACATCGAGGCATACGACAACTGCATGAGCAAGACGGTCAGAAACGCCGACCTGTGCTGCATCGACTCGGGCGGCGTGCCCACATCCGATCCCAACGACACCCAGTCGGACGGATCACCCAACTGTTACGCGCCGCCGGCCCAGCAGGCCGGGGTCGAACAGGGCACGGCACCGCGACCACCGCGGGCGATCATCGATACGCCGATAGACACTGCGACCGAGGTTGCCCCGGGTGGACCGACCCGGCCGTTACCGACACTGCTCGCTCCCGGCTGACTGTCACCGCCGGGGGAATTGCGCTAGCTGTACTTGATCAGCAGCGCGACGCCGACGATGGACACCAGCCAGATGCCGGTCACGAACAGCGTCAGCCGGTCGAGGTTCTTCTCGACCACAGTGGAGCCCGACAGGCTGGACTGGACACCGCCACCGAACAGGGTGGACAAACCGCCACCCTTGGCACGATGCAGCAGCACCAAGAGCACGACCAGCACGCTGGTCACGACCAGAGTGATCTGCAGAGCCAATTCCATGGCTGTAAGACTACCGGGTACGGTGTCCGGCCCAGGCCCCCGGGTTACGGCAGCGGTCCGCCCGCGGCGATCGCCGACAGGGTGGCGAACTGCTCGCCGTCCAGCGAAGCTCCGCCGACGAGGGCGCCGTCCACGTCACCCTGCGCCACGATCTCACCGACGTTCTTGGCGTTGACCGACCCGCCGTAGAGCACCCGTACTCCGGCCGCCAGCGCGGGCGTCGACAGGTTGCCGAGCTCGTCACGGATGGCCTTGCAGACCTCCTGGGCATCGGCCGCGCTGGCCACCCGCCCGGTGCCGATCGCCCAGACCGGCTCGTACGCGATGACCGCCTGGCCGATCTGCTCCTTGCTGAGCCCGGCGAGGGAGCCGCGCAGCGAGTTGACGTTGTACTCGACGTGGTTGCCCGCTTCGCGCACCTCAAGCTGCTCGCCGATGCAGATGATCGGAGTGATGCCGTGCTTGAACGCCGCGGCGGCCTTGGCCGCCACGAGCTCGTCGGTCTCGCCGTGGTAGGTGCGCCGCTCGGAGTGGCCCACCACCACGAAGCTGCAGCCGAGCTTGGCCAGGAACGCCCCGCTGATCTCACCGGTGTAGGCACCCGAATCGTGCTTCGACACGTCCTGCGCACCGTAGGTGAGCCGCAACTTGTCCCCGTCGACCAGGGTCTGCACGCTGCGCAGGTCGGTGAACGGCGGGATGACGGTCACATCGACCTTGTCGAAGTACTTGTCGGGCAAGGCGAATGCGATCTTCTGCACCAATGCGATGGCCTCGAAATGGTTGAGGTTCATCTTCCAGTTGCCGGCAATGAGCGGCTTACGGGCCATGGTTCTACGACTCCAGTACTTCGATGCCGGGAAGGGTCTTGCCCTCAAGGTATTCCAGCGACGCCCCGCCGCCGGTCGAGATGTGTGAGAAGCCGTCCTCGGCCAGGCCGAGCTGGCGCACCGCGGCAGCCGAATCGCCGCCGCCGACGACGCTGAAGGCACCCTTCTCGGTGGCGCCGATGATCGCCTCGGCCACGCCCTTGGTGCCCGCCGCGAAGGCCGGGAACTCGAACACCCCCATCGGGCCGTTCCAGAACACGGTCTTGGCGTTGGACAGCAGGGCGGTGAAGCGCTTGACCGACTCCGGGCCGATGTCCAGGCCCATCTTGCCGTCGGGAATCCGGTCGGAGGCCACGGTCTCCGGTTCGGCGTCGGCGGCGAACTTGTCGGCCACCACGATGTCCACCGGCAGGTGGATCACGTCGGCGTAGGTGTCCAGCAGTCGCTTGCAGGTGTCGATCATCTCCTCCTGCAACAGTGAGGTTCCGACCGAAACCCCTTGTGCGGCAAGGAAGGTGAAGCACATGCCGCCGCCGATGATGAGGCTGTCGGCCTTGGTGGCGAGATTCTCGATGACGGCGAGCTTGTCCGAGACCTTCGATCCGCCGAGGACGACGGCGTAGGGGCGCTCGGTCGAGCTGGTCAGCTGCTCGAGCACCTTCACCTCGGTGTCCACCAGGGTGCCTGCGTAATGCGGCAGCAGGGTGGCGACGTCGTACACGGAGGCCTGCTTGCGGTGCACCACGCCGAACCCGTCGGAGACGAACGCACCGGGCGAACCGTCGGCGCCCTCGACCAGGGCGGCCAGCGCCTTGGCCAGCGCCAACCGCTCGGCGTCGTCCTTGCTGGTCTCCCGCGGATCGAAGCGGATGTTCTCCAGCAGCAGCACGTCACCGTCGGTCAGGCCCTCGGCGCGGGCCAGCGCATCGGTGCCGACCACATCGCCGGCCAACTGCACATGGCGACCGAGCTTCTCCCCCAGTGCCGCGGCGACCGGCGCCAGCGACAACTTCGGGTCCGGGGCGCCCTTGGGGCGGCCCAGGTGCGCGGTGACGACGACCTTGGCCCCGGCCTCGGCCAGCGCTTTGAGCGTCGGCACCGACGCGATGATGCGGCCCGGGTCGGTGATCTTGCCGTCGTCGAGGGGAACATTGAGGTCGGAGCGGACGAGTACGCCCCGCCCCGCTACGCCCTCGGACAACAGGTCGGCGAGTGTCTTGACAGTCATTGTTTCTAGAGCGACTTCCCTACGAGAGCGACCAAGTCAGCGAGGCGGTTGGAATAGCCCCACTCGTTGTCGTACCAGGAGACGACCTTGGCCTGGTTGTCGATGACCTTGGTGAGGCCGGAGTCGAAGATCGAGCTGTGCGGGTCGGTGACGATGTCGCTGGACACGATCGGCGCGTCGTAGTACTTGAGGATGCCCTTCATCGGGCCCTCGGCGGCGGCCTTCATCGCGGCGTTGATCTCGTCGGCCGACGCCGACTTGGCCAGCTCGGCGGTGAGGTCGGTGACCGACCCCGTGGGGACCGGCACCCGCAGGGCGTAGCCGTCCAGCTTGCCTTTCAGTTCAGGTAAGACGAGGCCAATTGCTTTTGCGGCACCGGTAGAGGTCGGCACGATGTTCAGCGCGGCAGCGCGGGCGCGGCGCAGATCCTTGTGCGGGCCGTCCTGCAGATTCTGATCCTGCGTGTAGGCGTGGATGGTGGTCATCAGGCCCTTGACGATGCCGAACTCGTCGTTGAGGACCTTGGCCAGCGGGCCGAGGCAGTTGGTGGTGCAGGAGGCGTTGGAGATGATGTTCTGACTGCCGTCGTACTTGTCGTCGTTGACACCCAGCACGATGGTGATGTCCTCACCGCTGGCCGGCGCGGAGATGATCACCTTCTTGGCGCCGGCATCGAGGTGCCCCTGGGCCTTGTCGCGCTTGGTGAAGATGCCGGTGGACTCGACGACCACATCCACGCCGAGGTCACCCCAAGGCAGGGCCGCCGGTCCCTCACGGACCTCCAGCGCCTTGATCTTCGTGTCGCCGATGACGATGGTGTCGTCACCCTCGAGGCTGACTTCCTGCGGCAGGCGGCCCAGGATCGAGTCGAACTTGAGCAGGTGAGCCAGGGTGGCGTTGTCGGTGAGGTCGTTGACCGCCACGATCTCGATGTCGGTGTTCTTGCCCTCGGCCTGCTGCGTCGCCAGGGCCCGGTAGAAATTGCGCCCGATGCGGCCGAAGCCGTTAACGCCTACCCGGATGGTCACGTGATTCTCCCTACAGTTGCCGTTAACTGAACTGCCCGCCGCCAGCCTAGTGCGGAAGCGTCCCGGCTGTGCGGTCTGGTTAGTGCATCAGATGTCGCGCTCGTGCAGGGCGAGTTGGTCGAGTTCGTGCGGATCCTGGCCGACCAAATCGGCGATCAGACCGTCGTCCGACAGGTCCATCGGCGCGGAGTGTTTCCAATCGTGATGGGCCACTTCGCTCAGTCGCTTGATGATGTGGTGATCGGTCACCTCGATGGCCAGTTCGCGACGATGGTCGAAGCTGCCCGGCGAGAAATTGATCGAGCCGACGATGGCGCGTTCGTGGTCGGCGAGAATCATCTTCGCGTGCAGCTTCATGTGCTTGAGCCGGTGGATCTTGATGCCGACGTCGTCCAGGATGCGCATCCCGCTGACGCCTTCGAGGAGCTTGCCCGACTTGAGGTGATGCGCCGCGCGGGCCATCACGTGGACCTTCACCCCGCGATGCGCCGCGCGGACGAGGCGCTCGATGATCACCGGATCCTGGTAGCGCTCGTTCTGGACGAACAGGGTGTGTTCGGCATTGTCGATGAACTCGGCGATGCGGTGCCTGCCGTTGGTCGGGCACCAGATCAGGTGGGCGCCCCCGCCCGGATCGAACTCCTCACGCGCCCAATCGGCTTCGAAGCAGTCGATGATCTCGGCGACCTCGTAGGCGCTGGGGGTGACGACGGCGTAGTCCCGCGTCACCGTGAAGTTCTCCTCGGTCCAGTTCAGCGACTCTACGAACGCGTACTCATCGTCGACGACCATGGATTTCTCGTGTGTCAGGTCGAAGGCGGGGTTGCTCTGGCGGACCTCGATTCCGAACCGCTGCAACATTTCCCGCGCGCCGTCGTTATCGGTCTCCCCGTCGCGCCGTTCGGGATTGAGCATGACCTTGACGTCCACGCCGCGTCGGTGCGCGGCCACCACGGCCTCCAACAGCGGGCGGTGGCTGAAGGCGAACATCTTGATCCGCACCGAGCGCTCGGACGCACCGATCGCGTCGAGCACCGGCTGTGCCGAGTCGTCGGGCAGGATGATCAGCGAACGCGTCACGGTGTCTCGTCCTCGTATTGGATGCGGTGCAGCTCGGCGTATCTGCCGCCTGCGGTCAGTAGCTCGGTGTGCGTGCCCTGTTCGACGACGCGACCCTCCTCGAGCACGACGATCGAGTCTGCGTCACGAATTGTGCTGAGCCGGTGGGCAATCGTGATCACCGTGCGGTCTTTCATCAACCGCTGCAGCGCTGACATCACGAGGCGCTCGGACTCGGCGTCCAGCGCCGCGGTCGGTTCGTCGAGGATGAGGATCGGGCTGTCCCGGATCAGCGCCCGGGCGATGCCGATGCGCTGACGCTGACCGCCCGACAGGGTGAGCCCCCGCTCCCCGACCGGGCTGTCGTATCCCTGCGGCATCTCGGAGATGAACTCGTGGGCGTTGGCCAGTTTGGCCATCTCGACGATCTCGTCGTGGTCGGCTTCGGGCCGGCCGAAGGCGATGTTGTCACGGATGGTGCCCCGGAACAGCACCGTATCTTGCAGGACGTAGGCGATCTGACGGCGGAGTTCGTGGAGTTTGTAGTCGCGCAGGTCGACTCCGTCGATCCGGACAGTGCCCATGCTCGGGTCGTAGAACCGCGGAATCAGGCTGACCAGACTGGACTTTCCACTTCCGGTATGCCCGACGACGCCGACGAGCTGGCCCGGATTCACCTCGAAGGTGACGTCGCGCAACACGGGTGTCTCGCTGTCGTAGCTGAACGCCACGCGCTCGAAGCTGATCGCGCCCTTGATGCGCTCGGCGTCGATCGCGTCGGGTTTCTCCTCGACCGATGTCTCCGCGGTGAGCAGCGCGTTGACGCGGTCCACCCCGACCGAGGCCATGGCGATGGTGTTCGTGAGTTTGGCCAGATCCTGCACCGGCTTGAAGAACGACGCCAGGTAGGAGATGAACACGGTCAAGGTACCTGCCGTCATCGCACCCGCCAGGATGAGCGCCGAGCCGCGCCACAGCACCACTGCGGTACAGGCGGCCACCACGACGCCGACGATCGGTGACACCACCGATTTCACGCGCCGCGCGTTGAGCGCGGCATCGACGGCCTGCTGGCCGGCGGCCGCCAGCTCACGTTCCTGCATGTCTTCACGATCGAACGCCTTGACGACCCGGATGGACTGCAGGCCCTCCTCCGCGACCGCGACGATGTCGGATTCCCGTCTACGCACCTCGTGGGTCGCGGCCTTGACGGCCTTACGGATCCGGGACACGAACAACAGCAGCAGGGGTGCCACGGCGAGCGCGATCAGCGTGAAGTCCCACTGCAGCCACAACATCATGGCCAACATGCCCACGATCGTCAGCAGGTCGGTGGCGATACCCAAGGTCGAGGACGACGCGAAGCCCTGAATGGTGTCGACGTCATCGGTGAGCGTGCTCAGGATCGGCCCGACCCGATGGGTGTCGAAGTAGTTGAGGGACAACTGCTGCAGGTGGTGGTAAGCGCGGGTGCGTAGGTCGTTGCCGATGCGCTGGCCGACGGTTTCGGTCAGGTAGTTGGCCGTATAGGACGCGATGGCGGCCACCACCGCGATGACGAGCACCATGATCGCGGCCAGTCCGGCGATGTGCATCTTGCCTTCGCCACCGAGAAGCGGCTGGAGCATCCCATGCAGCCAGCCCGGCAGCGGGTGGTGGCCGACCACGCTGTCCAGCACGACCTTCAGCGGCCACGGCGCGGCGAGACCGGTGGCGATCTGCACCAGCAGTACGGCAAAGATTCCTGCGACCAGCAACCGATAGGGGCGGATCAGCTCAAGAATCAGTCGCATCGCGAGTGCCGCCTCGAATCTTGGTGTTGACGTCGAAGTTTGTCGCAACACACTACAACGCCGCGATGACATCGGCGTGACTCTCCGACGACAACCCGGCACCTGTGGGCAACCGCGCAGACCGGCGAGGCTAGCTCATGGCGCTGGGAGTCGACAGCTGCCGCACCTCGCAGTCGACAGTCGTTGCGGTATCGGCGTTTTCACGCCACCCGGGCGGGCCGAACAGGTAGCCGACCCTGCCGCGCCAGGTCCGAGCCCGCCAGACGTCGGTGACCATGGCGGCGAACTCGTGATAGTTCACCTTGATCGGGTTGTGGGTGTCGATGTTCTTCGTCAGGCCGTAGCGCACGGGTTCACCCTCGGCGACGAAGGTGCCGAACATCCGGTCCCACAGGATGAAGATGCCCGCGTAGTTCTTGTCGAGGTAGGGGTTGTTGGCGCCGTGGTGTACCCGATGGTGCGACGGGGTGTTGAACACATACTCGATCACGCGGGGAAGCCGATCGATGCGCTCGGTGTGAATCGGGAATTGGTACAGCAACACGATCGCCTGCGAGAGGAAGACCAACCAGGCCGGGATACCGATCAGCGCCAACCCGACGTAACCGATGGTGGACAGGAACGATCCGGGAATCAGCCAGGACAACCGCAGCGCGGTGGACAGGTTGAAGTACTGGCTCGAGTGGTGCACGTTGTGCGCGGCCCAGAACATCCGGATGCGGTGCGACATCCGGTGTTGCAGGTAGTAGGCCAGATCAGCCAGCACGATCGCCAACACCCACACCCACCAGTGCGCTGCGGACAGATACAGCGGCGTCACGGCCGCGGCGATCGCCACCATCGGCACCGCGATGAACTTGTCCAACGGCCGCAGGACAAAGCCCAGCGCGTAGATGGACAGATTGGTGGCGCTGTCGCGCCACGAAATCCCGGACCGGCGCCGGGTTGTGGCCGTGACGTCCTTGTCTTTGTCGAAGTGATAGCTGAGGAACTCGACGGCCATCAGGACGAAGAACGCGGGCATGGCGTAGAGCCCGATGCGCAGCGGATCCATCGGGTTATCCCCTGTCGTTCTTGGGCATGCCGGCCAGTTGCCAGGCCAGGGCCTGACCGAAAAGCTCCTCGGGTACCCGGGCGGGGTCGATGCGGCGCTGCCGGATCAGCCCCTGGAACAGGGCCAGAACCACCACCGCGAATCCCTCCACGGAGACGCTGTCGTCGATGTTGTTGCGCTCCAGCGCATCAGCGAGAATTTCGCGCAGCGAAGCCAACGTGCGCGCCGAGCGGTCCTGCAGGATCTGCATGGCGTCGGGATTGCGCACCGCGTGCAACCAGAATTCGGCCTGGATGGCCTCGAAGGCGATGTCGTTGTCGGCGATCTCGACGAGCACCCGACCCAGTGCCCGCAACGGTCCCCCATCGGTGTCCTCGGATACGGCGCGCACCACCTGGTCGATCCGACCGGAGGCCCGCTCGTTCATCAACTCGGAGAACAGCTTCTCCTTGCTGGAGAAATTCGAGTAGACCGCCCCGACCGAATACCCTGCCGCGGAAGCGATCTCGTCGACCGACGCCGCGGCGTAGCCCTTCCGGGCGCAGGTTTCGGCGGCCGCGTCCAACAGCGCCGCACGGGTCCGGGCCTGAGACTGTGCGCGCGTCAGTCGCACCGGCGCCGCGCCGCCTTCGCTTCGATCGTCGACCATATTTCAGATAGTAGTCGTTATCTCACATTTCGGATAGTGATCGCTATCCGAAATATTCATCGGGGCTGTCGGCGGCCGATCGGGATAATCGGCGGGTGTCCTTCTTCGGGATCCCGCGGTACCAGCCGCAGTGGCTCACCGGGCGTCACACGATTGCCCACGCCCACGGGCTTCGGTTGCGCGCACAGCTCGGCCGCCGCCTCACCAACAGCTGGCTGGTCTGGCACGGCATCCGCGATGAGTGGTATCCCGACTGGCCGGTCCTGCTGGACTTCGAGGGCGAGCAGGTGGAGATCGCCCACCAAACATTCGACGAACTGTCCATCACCTGGAACAGCATCGACCCCAGTGAGCCCATCGCCTTCGGCGAGGATGCCGAAGAAGTCCCTCTGGCGTGGCGCGACGACGCATGTCCGCGGCTCGCAGCTCTTCACGGTCAACAGCTGCACACCGTCGAACTTCTGGTGTGGAGCGGCAGCGAAACGGACCTGGCCTTCAACATGGTCGCGGTCAGCTTCGGCTTCGCCCACGACCGGATCACGATCAGCAACGGCCTCGACGAGAACGCCATCGAATTCGGCCCACCGGACCCCGACTACCGCAGCCACTCACTGCACAACTGACACCACCCAGCACGCGCCGGCCAATCGTCCGGAGCTGAAACCGTTGTTCCCCTTGCCGATTCGGCAAAGCACTCAGACCAGATTGTCTATGCTGCGCTGGACACCCGGCGGCTACACGTACGGGACCTGCGAACGAGAAGGTCAGACATGGTGAGTCGACGCGCATCACTCGACACTGTCCGAGAACTAGTCGCGAACGCCGGACGTGAACACCTGGGCGACGAACTCGGAGCGCAGTGGGCGTCGATGTTGGCCGAGGGTGCCCGCTTACGGGCATCCGGCCCACCCGCGAGGGTCGGTTCCCCGCCGGGCGGCACGTCGACCCCCGCGGTCGGTCGGCTGGGCGGCCCGGCTCCCCTACCGCGAGAGGCCGAGTGGCCGATGTGGAGCGGCCACGGTCCGCTGACGCACATCGCCACCCTCGATTGCCGGGAGCTTGTCCGGTACCTGCCAGAGCCGCTGAAGGCGGCCGGGTTCCCGATGGACGGGCTCCTGTCGTTCTTCTTCTTCGACGGCCAGGTCGACGACGGCGTAGAGCTCGTCGGCGCACTGTTCGGCGGAACCGACGCTGGCGCGAGAGTGATCCATACCCCGGCGGATGTGCCGGTCGTGCTGACCGAGCCGCCGTCGCCGATCACGGCCTATCGGGAGGTCGAGCTTCTGGCGGAACCGATCCTCACGTGGCCGACGTGGGAGCACTGGGACCTTCACTATGAAGACCGGCCGGCAGACGGATGGAGTGGCGTTTTCGAAACGTTGGATGCCGTGCGACAGGCAACTCCCGGACCTCTTCATCAGGTCGGCGGCCACCCTGATCCGGTTCAAGGCCCCGTCGAGCTGGAGATCGCTTATGGGCAGCTGACGGCCGGCGGACGCAACCTCGATTGGAGTGATCCGGCCATCACGGCGGAATCGCGCCAATGGCAGCTCCTCGCCCAGTTCGACACCGACGACGATGCCGGATTCATGTGGGGCGACTGCGGCATTCTGTACTACATGATTCGCCCACAAGACCTCGCGGCGGGGGCGTTCGACCGGGTGAGCGTCACGTGGCAGTGCACGTGACGACGGATCAGGCGTCGTCGAGCAGATCCGGGGTCACCGCCGACTCGGTGTCGGGAACCCCTTCTTGCTTGGCCTTGCGATCGGCCATCGACAGCAGCCGCCGGATACGGCCGGCCACAGCATCTTTCGTCATCGGCGGATCGGCGAGCCGGCCCAGCTCCTCCAGCGACGCCTGCCGGTGTTCCACCCGCAGCTTGCCCGCCGCCGCCAGGTGATCGGGCACCCCGTCCCCCAGGATGTCCAACGCCCGTTCTACCCGGGCAGCCGCGGCCACCGCAGCCCGAGCCGACCGGCGCAGGTTCGCGTCGTCGAAGTTCGCCAGGCGATTGGCGGTGGCGCGGACCTCGCGGCGCATGCGCCGTTCCTCCCACGTCAACCGGGTGTCCTGGGCGCCCATCCGGGTCAGCAGGGCGCCGATCGCCTCGCCGTCACGCACCACAGCCCGGTCAGCGCCACGCACCTCGCGGGCCTTGGCACTGACTCCGAGCCGCCGGGCCGCACCGACCAGCGCCAGCGCCGCCTCCGGACCGGGGCAGCTGACCTCCAGTGCCGACGACCGTCCCGGCTCGGTCAACGACCCGTGGGCGAGGAACGCACCACGCCACGCGGCTTCGGCGTCACCGACGCTGCCGCCGACCACCTGCGCGGGTAGGCCGCGCACCGGGCGTCCCCGAAGATCGAGCAGGCCGGTCTGCCGGGCCAGTGCCTCCCCGTCGGCCGCCACCCGCACCACATAGCGAGTGTTCTTCCGGATTCCGCTGGCCGACAGCACGTGCACCACCGCGTTGTACCCGTACAGGTCGTAGATGTCCTTGCGCAGCCGGCGCGCGATGATCCCGAGATCCACCTCGGCCTCCACCACTACCCGGCCGGCCACGATGTGCAGACCACCGGCAAATCGCAACAACGACGCCACTTCCGCACGGCGAGCGCTGACCGAGTTGACTACGAGACGGCTCAGCTCGTCCTTCACCTCGGCTGTCATCGCCACGGATCGTCCCCTCTCGGTGTATTCGGCGCCGGCTCCTGGCGCGCCACGTCGACCGGCCTAGCAGCGGGCGTGGGAACGGTGGGCTCCTGCACGGCGCCGGGCGCCATCGTGCGCAACCGGACACCCTCCAGCACCGCGGCCAACTTCGCCGGGTCATGTAAAGGTGTACCAGGTCGGGACACGTCAGCAAACTCAACGCGGGCATTGAGGATGTTGGCAGTGCGGCTGAGTTGCTCCCGTTCACGGTCGCTCGGCACCCGGCTGGCATCGACGATGATGTCATGCACGCTGAAGTCCGGGGCATGCTGGGCCAGAACGTGGATGTGACGCTCGGCCGAGAACCCCGCCGTTTCACCCGGCTCTGCCGCCAGATTCAGAACGAGCGCCCGGCGCGCAGTTGTCGCCCGCAAGGCCGCCGCCAGCTGAGGCACCAACACGTGCGGGATCACACTCGTGAACCAGGACCCCGGCCCGAGCACCACGAGATCGGCGCTCATGATGGCCTCCACCGCCTGCCGGGTGGCCGGCGGATCTCCGGGCAGCAACCGGACCCGGCGCACCTTGCCCACCGTGGTGGCGATGGCCACCTGACCGCGGATCACCCGGCTCATCCGGGGATCGGTCTCCAGGCCCGCGACGTCGGCCTCGATCTGCAGGGCGATCGGGCACATCGGCAGCACCCGGCCCTTCACGCCCAGGATGCGGCCGAGCTCGTCGAGCGCGGCGACCGGATCGGCCAGTACCTCGCTGAGGCCCGCCAGAATCAGATTGCCGATCGGGTGACCGGCGAGCGCGCCGCTGCCACCGAACCGGTGCTGGATGATCGTTGCCCACAACCGGCCGTGCGGACTGTCAGAGGCCAAGGCCGCCAACGCCATTCGCAGGTCGCCGGGTGGCACCACATCGAGTTCGCTCCGCAGCCGACCCGACGAACCTCCATCGTCGGCCACCGTCACCACGGCCGTCACGTGCGGGCTGAGCCGGCGCGCTGCGGACAGGGTGGCGTACAACCCATGCCCTCCCCCGAGGGCCACGATCCGCGGGGTCATTCGCGACCCAGATCCCGATGCAGCACGTGCACGGTCAGCCCGTCACCGCCCTGCAATCGCTCCGCCAACGCTTCGGCGATCGCCACACTCCGATGTTTGCCGCCCGTACAGCCGATGGCGACGGTCATATAACGCTTCCCCTCCCGGCGGTATCCGGCGATCACCACGTCCAACAGACGATGGTAGGTGTCGAGAAATTCCCTGGCCCCCGGTTGTCCCAGCACATAGTCACGAACATCCGGATGTTGACCACTGTGCGGCCGTAACTCGTCGACCCAATGCGGGTTCGGCAGGAACCGGACATCCATCACCGTGTCCGCATCCATCGGCAGGCCGTACTTGTAGCCGAATGACTCCACGGTGACATTCGTGTAGGCGACGGTCTCACCGCCGAACGCCCGCTCGATGCTCTCACGCAACGCGGGCACCGGGAGTGCGGATGTGTCGATCACCAGGTCGGCTGCCGCGCGCACCGGCGCCAGCAACGCCCGCTCGGCAGCAATCCCCTCCGCCAGGGTCTGGGTGCCCTGCAACGGATGGCTGCGCCGGTTCTGTTCGTAGCGGCGCACCAGGATGTCGTCGGACGCCTCGAGGAACAACACCCGCGGGGTGATGCTGCGGGCGGCCAATTCGTTACGCACCCAATCGAGATCGCCGGTGAAACCACGCGACCGCACATCCATCACCACGGCCAGCTGCGTGATCCGCGATCCGGCGGCCAGCCCCAACTCGACCATGCGGGCGATCAACTCCGGCGGCAGGTTGTCGGCGACATACCAGCCGAGGTCCTCCAACACCTTGGCGGCGGTACCACGGCCCGCCCCGGACAGGCCGGTGACCAGCACCACGTCGATACCCGAATCCGCGTCCGCACCACCTACGATGCCGCTCTCGCGCAGATGTTCGTTCATGCGCGATCCGCCTGGCTACTCATGTCCCCGTTACCCGTCATCCCGACACCCTGCGTCGATCATCCTCGATAAGCGTTGCGGGCGCCCCTGAATCGCCCAGTCCGGCGCCGTTCTCACTTCGCGGGTCACCGTTTTCGGGTGACCCCGGCCCGCCGCCGTGCTCCATCGGCGGCCCGGCGCCGAGCGCAGCCAGGACCGCCTTCGCCGTCGTCACACCGATCCCCGGCACCGCGGTGATCTCCTCGACCGTGGCCTCCTTGAGTCGCGCCACCGAGCCGAAATGCGTCACCAATGCCTTGCGGCGCTGCTCGCCCAGCCCCCGCACCGAGTCCAGCGCGGAGGCGGTCATCCGCTTGGAGCGCTTGCTGCGGTGATAGCTGATCGCGAACCGGTGTGCCTCGTCGCGCACCCGCTGCAACAGATACAGCCCCTCGCTGTTACGCGGGAAGATCACCGGATCGGGCTCCGAGGGCACCCAGACTTCCTCGAGACGTTTGGCCAGCCCGATCACCGCGACGTCGGTGACGCCCAATTCGTCCAGGACCGCGGCCGCGGCATTCACCTGAGGCGCGCCGCCGTCCACCACGAACAAGTTGGGCGGATAGGCGAACCGGCGCGGACGCTGCTCGGTGCCCGGCTCGGGCTGCGTGTCGCTCACGTGCCGCAGGAAGCGGCGACGGGTCACCTCGGCGATCGAGGCGACGTCATCCGATCGCCCTTCACCGGCCGCCTCGCGGATCGCGTAATGCCGGTAGTCCGACTTTCGCGGCAGCCCGTCCTCGAACACCACCAACGACGCGACCACATCGGTGCCCTGCACGTGGCTGATGTCCACGCATTCGATCCGCAGCGGGGCATCGGCCAAGCCGAGGGAATCCTGAATGCTCTGCAACGCTTCCGATCTCGCGTTGAAGTCACCGGCACGCTTGAGCTTGTGCTGCGCCAAGGCCTCTTGGGCGTTGCGCTGCACGGTCTCGGCGAGGGTGCGTTTGTCACCGCGGACCGGCACCCGAAGGCTGACCCGTGAGCCGCGAAGCCCCGACAGCCAGGCCGACAGCTCGTCGGAGTTCGGCGGCAACACCGGCACCAGGACCTCGCGCGGCACCGGATTGGTGGCCTCGTCGGCCGCGCCACCGAGTTCGGCCTGCTCGCCGTAGAACTGGGTGAGGAACTGCTCGACCAGCTGCTCCTGCCCAGTTTGTTCGGCGTCCGAATCGCGGGCCGACTCCGGCTCCGAAGACTTCTCGACGATCCACCCCCGCTGACCCCGCACCCGGCCGCCACGTACGTGGAACACCTGCACCGCCGCCTCGAGATCGTCGTCGGCGAATGCCACCACATCGGCGTCCGTACCGTCGCCGAGCACCACGGCCTGCTTCTCCAGGGCGCGCTTCAGCGCCGCGATGTCGTCGCGCAACCGAGCCGCCCGTTCGAAGTCCAGCTCCTCGGCGGCCGCCGTCATCTGCTGCTCCATGTCGCGGGCCAACCGGTCGGTCTTGCCGGACAGGAAATCGCAGAAGTCCAGCACGATGCGCCGGTGCTCCTCGGCGCTGACCCGGCCGACGCACGGCGCCGAGCACTTGTCGATGTAGCCGAGCAGGCAAGGCCGGTCGATCTGCCTGTGCCGCTTGAACACTCCCGCGGAACAGGTTCGGGCCGGGAACACCCGGGTCAGCAGGTCGAGCGTCTCCCGGATCGCCCACGCATGCGAATACGGGCCGAAGTACCGCACGCCCTTGCGCCGTGGCCCGCGGTAGACCATCAGGCGTGGGTACTCCTCGTTGAGTGTGACCGCCAGCACCGGATACGTCTTGTCGTCGCGGTAGCGGATGTTGAAGCGTGGATCGAACTCCTTGATCCAGTTGTACTCCAACTGCAGCGCCTCGACCTCGGTGCTGACCACCGTCCACTCGACACTGCCCGCCGTCATCACCATCTGCCGGGTGCGCGGCGCGAGGCTCGCGACATCGGCGAAGTACGACGTCAGCCGGCTCCGCAGGCTCTTGGCCTTGCCGACGTAGATGACCCGTCCGTGCGGGTCCCGGAACCGGTACACGCCCGGCTCCACAGGTATCGATCCGGGCGCCGGCCGGTACGTCGCTGGATCGGGCACGGTTTCCAGGTTACTGCCGCGATCCGACTGAACTCCGCTACCGTCGAACTGTGCGGTTGCTGGCGTCCACCCGTTCGGTCATCGCGCTGCTCGGCGTCGCCGCGGTGATCCTTGCCGGATGCGCCGACGGAAATCGGCGCCCGGCCAGGACCGATGCCGGGCCGTGCCAGATCGTGTCCAACGGGACACCGATGCCCAAACCGCCGGCAGCGCCCCCTCCGGCCCCTGCCCAACCGCCGGCACCTGCCCCACCACCGGCACCTGCCGCTCCGACCACTACCAGGGACCTCGCGACCAACCCCGAGATCGGCACCGGCTACCGCAGTGACATGACCGCCGTCCGCACCGCGACCTACGCGGTGGCCACCGCCAATCCGCTGGCCACCGAGGCCGCCTGCAAGGTGCTGCGCGACGGCGGGACCGCTGCCGACGCGCTGGTCACCGCACAGGCCGTCCTCGGACTGGTCGAGCCGCAGTCCTCGGGTATCGGCGGCGGCGGCTTCCTGCTGTATTACGACGCGGCGGGCAACGCGGTGCGCGCATTCGACGGGAGGGAGACCGCCCCGGCCGCGGCGACCGAGAACTACCTGCGCTGGGTGTCCGAGGCCGATCGCACCGTCCCCAAACCCGACGCCCGGGCATCGGGCCGCTCCATCGGCGTGCCGGGGATCGTGCGACTGCTCGACGACGTCCACCGTCAGTACGGAAAGAAGACCTGGCGCGATCTGTTCGACCCCGCCGTGGCGCTGGCCGACCATGGATTCGACATCAGCCCGCGCCTGGCGGCCGCGATCGACGATGCCGACGCCCAGCTGCGGCTGGACCCCGCCGCCGGCCGATATTTCCTCAACAGCGACGGCAGCCCCAAACCGGTAGGCACCCGGATGACCAACCCCGCCTACGCGAAAACCTTGGGCGCCATCGCATCCGAGGGAGCGAAGGCGTTCTACGCCGGTGACATCGCCCGGGCGGTCGTGGCGGCGGCCGCCGATACGAGCGGAGGCCGCACGCCCGGCGTGATCACGGAGCAGGACCTCGCCGCCTACGCCGTCAAACAACGCGACCCGCTGTGCACCACCTACCGTGGCCGCGAGGTCTGCGGTATGCCGCCGCCGTCCTCAGGCGGCATCGCGGTGGCGGCCACCCTCGGCATGCTCGAGCACTTCCCCATGAGCAACTACAAGCCGGCCCACGTCGACCGCAACGGCGGTCATCCGTCGGTGACCGGGGTGCACCTGGTCTCTGAGGCCGAACGCCTCGCGTACGCCGACCGGGACCGCTACGTCGCCGACACCGATTTCGTCCCGCTGCCCGGCGGATCGCCCGAAACCCTGCTGGACGGCGCCTACCTCACCGGCCGGGCCGCTCTGATCTCCAAGAACCACACCATGGGCGTGGCCGCGCCCGGGGACTTCGCGCCCCCGATGACGATTCCGCCCGCGCCGGAACACGGCACCAGCCAGATCAGCATCGTCGACAGTTTCGGCAACGCCGCGTCCCTGACCACCACGATCGAATCCGCCTTCGGCTCGTTCCACATGGTCGACGGCTTCCTGCTGAACAACCAACTCACCGACTTCTCCGCCGAGCCGGTCAGCGCCGAAGGCCATCCATTGCCCAACCGGGTTCAGCCGGGCAAGCGCCCACGCAGCACCATGGCGCCGACGCTGGTGTTCGACAAGACGGGAGCGCAACGAGGTCCCCTGTATGCCGTCCTGGGCTCCCCCGGCGGTGCGGTCATCATCCAGTTCGTCGTGAAAACCCTTGTCGGCATCATGGATTGGAACCTGGATCCGCAACAGGCGGTGTCCATGATCGATTTCGGCGCGGCGAACACCCCCGTCACCAACGTCGGCGGGGAGCATCCTCTCGTCGACACAATGACCGACGGGGACCGAGACCAACTGGTCGAGGGTCTGCGGGCGCTCGGGCATCAGGTGTCACTGGCCGATCAGTCCAGTGGCCTGTCAGCCCTGGTGCGTACGTCTCCGGGCTGGACCGGCGGCGCCGACCCGCGCCGGGAGGGTGTGGTGCTCGGCGACGTCGGTTGATCGGGGTGAGACGTCAGGTGAGCTTCGAGCGGTACTGCTCGATCAGGTCCCGAACCTCGTCCATGGCCTCGACGGCACGGCCCTTGTCGATCGCCTGGATTGCCATCACCGGGATGTACTCGTCGTCGGGCAGGTCCAACCGGGCCCAGCGAGCGCCGACCGGGAAGGACACACCGAGCGCCTCGGACCACGGAATCACCTTGAAGCTGACCAGATTCCGGACCGCGACGCCGGCCGGGCCGACCTTCAGCCGTGGCCGCGCGAACAACAGCACCACTCCGCCGATGATGGCTCCGAGTAATGCGATCGCCACCTGATCGGACGTCTGGAACACCACGCCCGTGGACCCGACCTTCAGCAGCACGCCGACCGCGACGTGCGCCAGAAAGATGATCAGCGCCGCACCGTAGGCGAAATACGGTGTCTTGTAAGGACGGATGTCAAGATCCCAGCTGTCCCCGGTCTTGTCTGTCTTCTTGTCGCTCATCTGGCCGGTCACGCCTTGGCGCGCAGTTCCCGCAGGGTCAGCGCGGTGGACAGGGCGGCGGCCGCGGCCTGGGCGCCCTTGTCCTCGGTGGATTCCGGGAGACCGGCGCGGTCCAGGGCCTGGGCCTCGTTGTCGGTGGTCAGCACACCGTTGGCGACCGGAGTGGACGCATCGAGTGACACCCGGGTCAAGCCCTGCGTCACCGCATCACACACGTAGTCGAAATGCGGGGTCTGCCCGCGGATGACCACCCCGAGGGCGACCACCGCATCATGGGTGACGGCCAATGCCTGTGCGACAACGGGAATTTCGATGGCGCCGAGCACACGTACCACCGTCGGATCGCCGATACCGGCCTCGGCGGCGACCTTGCGCGCGCCGTCGAGCAACGCGTCGCAGATCTGGGTGTGCCAGGTGCTGGCCACGATCGCCAGCTTCACGTTCGAGGCGTCCACCTGGGGCAGATCGGGGACTCCGTGGCCGCTCACAGGCTCGAACCCGAATCGGTTGCCGTGGGCGGCCGGCGGTCGCCCAGCAGGTACACCGCCTCGTCGTAGTCGTCCATGCTCACCGCTTCGTCGTAGTCCTCGAGGCCGACGAGATCGTGGCCCATGCGGTCCCGCTTGGTCATCAGGTAGCGGATGTTCTCCGAGTTCGCCCGCACCGGCAGCGGCACCCGCTCGATGATGTGCAGGCCGTACCCGTCGAGACCGACCCGCTTGGCCGGGTTGTTGGTCAGCAGCCGCATGGAGCGGATGCCGAGGTCGACCAGGATCTGGGCGCCGATGCCGTAATCGCGGGCATCGGCAGGCAGGCCGAGCTTCAGGTTCGCGTCGACCGTGTCCTCGCCGGCGTCCTGCAACTGATAGGCCTGCAGCTTGTGCATCAGGCCGATGCCCCGGCCCTCATGGCCACGCATGTACAGCACGACGCCGCGCCCTTCGCGAGCCACCATCGCCATCGCGGCGTCCAACTGCGGGCCGCAGTCACAGCGCCGGGAGCCGAACACGTCGCCGGTGAGGCATTCGGAGTGGACCCGGACCAGGACGTCGTGCCCGTCGCTGGCCGGTCCGGCGATGTCGCCGCGGACCAGCGCGACATGCTCGACGTCCTCGTAGATGCTCTTGTAGCCGACCGCTTTGAACTCACCGTGCCGCGTCGGAATCCGGGCCTCGGCGATGCGCTCGATGTGCTTCTCGTGCTTGCGACGCCACTCGATCAGGTCGGCGATGGAGATCAGGGCCAGGTCGTGATCGTCGGCGAAGACCCGCAGCTCGTCGGTGCGCGCCATGTCGCCTTCGTCCTTCTGGCTGACGATCTCGCAGATCGCGCCTGCGGGCTGCAGCCCGGCCAGGCGAGCCAGGTCCACGGCGGCCTCGGTGTGTCCGGGGCGGCGCAGCACGCCACCATCCTTGGCCCGCAGCGGAACCACGTGGCCGGGCTTGGTGAAGTCGTCGATCACCGAACCGGGATCGGCAAGCGCCCGCATGGTGGTGGCTCGATCGGATGCCGAAATGCCGGTTCCCACATCCTTTTTCGCGTCCACCGTGACGGTGTAGGCGGTACCGTGCTTGTCCTGGTTGACCGCGTACATCGGCAACAGGCCCAGCCGGTCGCAGATTTCGCCGTCCAGTGGCACACACAGGTACCCGGAGGTGTAGCGGACCATGAAGGCCACGAGTTCGGGGGTCGCCTTCTCGGCGGCGAAGATGAGATCGCCCTCGTTCTCGCGATCCTCGTCGTCGATCACCACCACGGCTTTGCCCGCCGCGATATCGGCAATCGCCCTCTCGACGGAATCGAGCCTGGTCATCTGCGCCACCTTGCCTGTTCTCATGCCAGGTCCCCAATGCGGGACCTATGCCGACTCCAGTATGAACCACCGAAATCCAGCGGTTATTGCCAGCTCTTACTCACCGGGACCGGCCATCAGGCGTTCCACGTACTTCGCGATGATGTCCACCTCCAGATTGACCGTTGTCCCGACGGCCGCCTGACCGAGCGTGGTGAGCTCCCGGGTGGTGGGGATCAGCGACACCTCGAACCAGTCGTCACCCACCGCGGACACGGTCAGCGAGACGCCGTCGACGGTGATGGAGCCCTTCTCGACGACATAGCGCGACAACGTGGCGGGCAGGCCGATGCGCACCACTTCCCAGTGATCGAAGGGCGTGCGCGAAATCACAGTGCCGGTGCCGTCCACATGGCCCTGCACGATGTGTCCGCCCAGGCGACTGTTGACCGCGGCGGCCCGCTCGAGATTGACCTGGCTGCCCACGCCCACCCCGCCCAGGCTGGACCGGTTGAGTGTCTCCCCCATCACGTCGGCGGTGAACGCACCGTCGGGCAGGACGTCCACCACGGTCAAGCAGACCCCGTTCACCGCGATCGAGTCGCCGTGACCGGCGTCAGCGGTGACCACAGGCCCGCGGATGGTGAACCGGGCGGCATCCGTCAGCTCCGCCTTGTCGACCAGGACACCCAGCTCTTCAACGATTCCGGTGAACACGTCGACCAGAGTATTCAGTCAACCGGGACTTGGAGAAAACGCCCGACCGCCGCGAGCCTCTACGATGCAAGTCATGCAGACGCGCCCACGCTTCGCAGTCCAGTCCTTACTCGCAATCCTCTTCGCAGCGGCCGCCCTCGTCGCGGGTTGCTCGTCGTCCTCCTCGGAGAAGTCGAACGCCCCGCTGCCCGACGCGGCCGAGCTCCTGCAGCAGTCCGCCGCCACCACCAAGGCCCAGCAGAGCGTGCATCTGCTGCTGACCGTGGAAGGCACCATCAAGGGCCTCCCCGTAGAGAAGCTCGACGGCGACCTGACCAACACGCCTGCCGTGGCCGCCGAGGGCACTGTCGACCTCAACGCCTTCGGCCAGAAGATCTCCGACGCCAAGTTCGTCGTCGCCGACGGGATCCTGTACGCGGCGCTGACCGCAGGCGATCCGCTGTCCGATTACGGGCCCGCCGAGAAGATCTACGACGTGTCGACGATCCTGAACCCCGAGCTCGGGCTGGCCAACGTGCTGTCGAGCTTCACCGACCCCAAGGCCGAGGGCCGCGAGTCGATCAACGGCACCGAAGGGGTCCGCGTGACCGGCACGGTCAGCGCCGAGGCCGTCAACAAGATCGCCCCGCAGCTCAAGGCCGAGGGCCCGGTCCCCGGTACCGCGTGGATCAAGGAAGACGGCGACCACGCCCTGCTGCAGGCCAAGCTCGAACCCACCCCCGGTAACAGCGTCACCATGACCCTGACCGACTGGGGCAAGCAGGTCACCGTCACCAAGCCCGCTTCCTGATGCAGGCCGCGGAATCGGTGAGGTCCGGCCGCAACCGCCACATCGCGATCAGCGCGGGCAGTCTCGCCGTGCTGCTCGGTGCCCTCGACACCTACGTCGTGGTCACGATCATGACCGACATCATGTCCGACGTCGGTATCGCGATCAACAAGATCCAGCAGGTCACGCCCATCATCACCGGCTACCTGCTGGGCTACATCGCGGCCATGCCGCTGCTGGGCCGGGCCTCGGACCGGTTCGGGCGCAAGATGCTGATCCAGGTCGGTTTGGCCGGGTTCGCGGTCGGCTCGGTGATCACCGCGCTGTCGGGCGACCTGACCACTCTGGTCATCGGCCGGGTGGTGCAGGGCACCGCGAGCGGCGCACTGCTCCCCGTGACGCTGGCGCTGGCCGCCGATCTGTGGGCGGCACGCAACCGGGCCGCGGTGCTCGGCGGCGTCGGCGCGGCGCAGGAATTCGGCAGCGTGCTCGGCCCGCTCTACGGCATCGGCGCCGTCGCGCTGTTCCACCACTGGCAGGCCGTGTTCTGGATCAATGTGCCGCTGGCCGTCATCGCCATGGTGATGATCCATTTCAGCCTGCCGGGCAAGGAGCCGAGCGACCGTCCCGAAAAGGTCGATGTGGTCGGTGGCATCCTGTTGGCGATCGCGTTGGGCTTGGCCGTCGTCGGCCTGTACAACCCGGAACCGGACGGCAAGCACGTTCTGCCCGAGTGGGGCCCTCCGCTGCTGATCGGTGCGCTGGTGGCGGCCGTGGCCTTCTTCGTGTGGGAGAGGGTCGCCCGGACCCGGCTGATCGAACCCGCAGGCGTGAAGTTCCTGCCGTTCCTCGCGGCGCTCGCCGCGTCGCTGTGCACCGGTGCCGCGTTGATGGTGACGCTGGTCAACGTCGAACTCTTCGGACAGGGCGTGCTCGGCAAGGACAAGTACGAGGCCGCCTTCCTGTTGCTGCGGTTCCTGATCGCCCTGCCGATCGGCGCGCTGATCGGCGGCTGGATCGCCACCCGGGTCGGCGATCGCATCGTCAGCTTCACCGGTCTGATGATCGCGGCCGGCGGCTTCTGGCTGATCACCCACTGGTCGATCGACGTACTCGACAAGACCTACGACCTGGCCGTGCTGCAGCTGCCGGTGCTCGACACCGATCTGGCGATCGTGGGCCTTGGCCTCGGTCTGGTGATCGCTCCGCTCACCTCGGCCACGCTGCGGGTGGTGCCTGCCGCACAGCACGGCATCGCCTCGGCATTCGTCGTGGTGGCCCGGATGATCGGCATGCTGATCGGCATGGCGGCCCTGTCCGCCTGGGGCCTGTACCGGTTCAATCAGCACCTGGCCGGTCTGACCGCCGCGGCGAATACTCGCGAGATGTCGCTGCAGGAGCGGCTGGCGTCGCAAGCGACCCGCTATCGCGAGGCGTATGTGTCGATGTACGGCGACATCTTCGGGATCACCGCGATCGTCTGCGTGGTGGGTGCGGTGCTCGGCCTGCTGATCGCGGCGCGCCACTTCCACGCCGACGAACTCGAGGGCCCGCCTCCCGCCGGCGATGACAGTGACGGTGACGGTGACGCTCCGACCGGGCAGCTGTACCTGCCGACGCAGGTGCTGCCGGTCCAGTCCGCCGACGAGACGGTCCAGCTACCGCAACAGCAGCCTCCTGGGCGGCACCGGTCGGACTGACCGGTTCAGCAGCGTTCGACCCCAGGGCTCAGCAAACGTGGCGCCCGGTCGGCCTCAACCGGCCGACCGGGCATCACGAGGCGTAGCGGGGCGCGCACCAGCGCCCGGATCAGGCGGGGAGTCGGTGGTGCGATGGGGAGCCAGTCCTGCAGTGCAGTCATGCTCGCATCCTTTGCTCGTGTTCACCGGGCGCAGGTTCGGCAGTGAACGCGCTTTGGTACGAGTGTACCGATCACTACCGACAACGCCCGGCATTTCACGAGTCTAACTTAGGTGACCCTAACTAAAGCTGGCTACCTACTGCGAGCCTGCTATCAGTTCGGAACCAGACTCAGGCGAACATCCGGCCCGATGGCGGTGATGCCGTCGAACCGCCACCGCTGCGCGTGGACGATGCTCGGTACCCCGATGTCGTCGACTGCGGTGATCGGCCCCCCGAGCAGCATCGGCGCCACATAGGCCAGGATCCGGTTCACCACTCCGGCCCGCAGGAAGGCCCCGGCCAGGGTCGGCCCGCCCTCCAGGAGCACATCTGTCCGGTCCCCTAGCGAGCGCATCACCTCATGCGGATCATGCGTACGGATCAGCATCGTGTGCGAATCGTCGTTGAGCACATTGGCATCCAGCGACACCTCCCGCATACCGACCACGACCCGCAGGGGTTGGTGATCGGTCAGCGTGCCGTCGGGCCGGCGTGCCGTCAGTGTCGGGTCGTCGACGAAGACGGTGCCGGTACCGACCACAATCGCGTCGGCCGCCGCCCGCTTGCGATGCACGTCCGCGCGGGCGGCCTCACTGGTGATCCATTGGCTGGAGCCGTCGGCGGCGGCGCTGCGGCCGTCCACACTCGTCGCGAATTTCCATGTGACATGCGGCAATCCGGTGCGCTGCTTGTGCAGCCACTCGCGCAGCGGCCCTTTCTCGACCTCGTCGGCCAGGAGTCCGGGACTCACCGTGACGCCGGCGTCGACAAGCCGTTGCGCACCGCCCGCGGCCTCCGCGTTCGGATCGGGCACCGCGTAGGTGACCGACGAAATCCCCGCCGCCAGAAGCGCATCCACACACGGCGGGGTGCGACCGTGGTGGTTGCACGGCTCCAGGGTGACGACGGCGGTGCCACCTTTGGCCCGGTCCCCCGCTGCCTGCAGCGCCATCACCTCGGCGTGCGGGCCTCCCACGGGCTGGGTCCCGCCGACGCCGGCGATCTGCCCGTCGCTGTCGAGGATCACCGCGCCGACCGGCGGGTTGGGATAGGTCGAACCCTTGACCTGTTCGGCTTGCTCGATGGCCAGCCGCATCGCGGCCGCGGGCGTCATAGCGTCAGGTGTCGCGAAGCGCTCGCAGCCTGCTGACGCAGGGACTTCACCGCGGCGGCCGGATCGGCCGCGCTGTAGACCGCGGAACCCGCCACGAAGCAGTCCACGCCGGCCTCGGCGGCCTGCTCGATGGTGTCGGCATTGATGCCACCGTCGATCTCGACGACGATGGTCAGCTCGCCGGCGTCGACGAGCCGCCGTGCGGTGCCGACCTTGGCGAGCACCTCAGGAATGAATTTCTGTCCGCCGAACCCGGGCTCGACCGACATCACCAGCAGCGTGTCGAATTCCTTGAGGATCTCCAGGTATGGCTCCAACGGGGTGCCGGGCTTCACCGACAGGCCGGCTTTGGCGCCGGCGGCGCGGATGTCGCGCGCCACGCCGATCGGGTTGTCGGTCGCCTCGGCGTGGAAGGTGACGTTGTACGCACCCGCCTCGGCATACGGCGGCGCCCAGCGCTCGGGCTGGTCGATCATCAGGTGGCAGTCCATCGGGATGTCGGTCGCCTTGAGCAGGGACTCCACCACCGGCAGGCCCAACGTGAGGTTGGGCACGAAGTGGTTGTCCATCACGTCGACGTGCAGCCAGTCGGCCCCGGCCACCGCGGCGACCTCATCGGACAGCCGCGCGAAGTCAGCGGACAGGATGGACGGGGCGATCAATGGAGTCTTGTGCTCCTCGCGTGCGCGGAGGTCTGCCATGGCGGTCAGCCTACTTTCAGGGCGGCGGCGAACATCGCATCGGTCCCATGCCGGTGCGGCCACAGCTGGACGTGCGGTCCGTCGCCGAGGTCGTCGGCCGGGGCAAACAACTCGCGGGTGTCCAGCTGGGTCACCGGATGCCGGCGCACGGCATCGGCCACCACCCCGACGGTTTCGGCCAGGTGCGGTGAACAGGTCGCGTAGAGGACCACGCCGCCGGGCCGGGTCAACTTGATGGCCGCGGCCAGGAGTTCACGCTGCAGTTTCGCCAGGCCGGGCACGTCGCCGGGCTGACGGCGCCACCGGGCCTCCGGGCGTCGGCGCAGCGCGCCCAGACCGGTGCAGGGGGCGTCGACCAGGACGCGGTCGAAGCCGGGTTCGAGACCGGATTCCCGCCCGTCCACCCGAAGCACATCGACGTCGAGGCCACGGGTGTTCTCCTCGACCAGATCGGCCCGACGCGGAGCGGGCTCGACCGCGGTGACCCGGGCACCTGAGGCCGCACCGATGGCGGCCAGGAGTGCGGTCTTACCGCCGGGACCCGCGCACAGGTCGAGCCAGCGACCGTTGTCCGGGCCGTCGAGCTCGGCCAGGGTCAGCGCCCGGGCCACGAGCTGGCTGCCCTCGTCCTGAACCTGGGCGGCGCCGTCGCGCACCGCAGCCAGCTGCCCGGGGTCACCGCCGGGAAGGTAGACCGCGTAGGGCGAGTACCGGCCCACGGTGCCGTCGGCCTGAGCGGCCAGCTCGGCTGCGGTCAGTGCGGTGGGCCGGGCTGCCAGGTGGACCACCGGACGTTCGTCATCGCTGGTCAGCAGGGCGTCGAGTTCACCGGCCCGGGCACCGAGCGCATCGGTGAAGGCCTGGGCGATCCACCGTGGGTGCGCGTGCAGGAAGGCCGCGTGGCCCACCGGGTCGGTGGCTGCCGGCGGCGCCAGCTGTTCCATCCACTCCTGCTCTGTGCTGCGGGAGATCGTCCGCAGCACCCCGTTGACGAAACCGGCTCGGGCCGAGTCGAATTCGATTCCGGCCTGTTCGACGGTGGTGGATACCGCGGCGTGCGGTTCGACCCGGGTACGCAGCAGTTGGTAGGCACCGAGGCGCAACAGGTCGAGCAGCACCGGATCGATCCGCTCCGGCGGACGCCCGGCCGCCGCGGCGATGACCGCGTCGAGCAGCCCGCGCGTCCGGCAGGCGCCGTAGGTCAGCTCGGTGGCGAATGCCGCGTCGCGGCCCTCGATCCCCCGTTCCCGCAACAGTGCGGGCAGCGCCAGGTTGGCGTAGGAATCGCGCTCCGACACCGCGCGCAACACGTCGAACGCCGCCCGGCGGGCGGGATCCAACGGGGTGCGCCGGTACTGGCGGCTGCGTTGCGGTGCCCGGTTGGTTCGGTTCGGTCGGCTCGGCGGATTGCTCATGATGCACGCACCGATTCGTCGAGCCGCGCGCCCCTGGCCCAGTCGGCGGCGTTCATGAGCTTCTTGCCGGGCGGCTGAATCTGCCCCAGCCGCACCGGCTGCGACCCGGTGCCGACCAGTACCGCGTTGCGTTCGACCCGGATCTCACCGGGCGCCAACGAATCTTGCGACTGCTCCACCGTGACCGGACCGACCTTGACCCGCAGGTCCCCGATCATCGTCCAGGCCCCGGGATTCGGGGTGACGGCGCGGATCTGCCGGTCGATGACGTGGGCCGGCAGATCCCAGCGCACCCGGGCTGACTCCACGCTGATCTTGGGCGCCAGGCTGACGCCGTCCTCGGGCTGCGGCACCGCGGTCAGCGCCCCTTCGGCGATTCCGTCCAGAGTGGACTCCAACAACGTCGCGCCCGAATCAGCAAGCCGCCCAAGCAGATCGCCCGCCGTGTCGGTGTCGCGCACCCGCTCGGTTACCACCCCGTAGACCGGGCCCGAGTCGAGCGCCGGTTCGATCAGGAACGTCGTGGCCCCGGTGACCTCGTCACCGGCCGCCAGGGCGGCCTGCACCGGCGCGGCCCCGCGCCAGGCGGGCAGCAACGAGAAGTGCAGATTGATCCAGCCGTGCTCGGGCACCGCGAGCAGGCGTTCGCTCAGCAGCGCACCGTAGGCGACGACGGCGCAGCAGTCGGGCGCCAGCTCGGACAGCTCGGCGATGAACTCGTCGGAGTTGGGCTTGGCCTGCCGCAGGACCGGTATGTCGTGTTCGAGAGCCAGCTTCGCGACGGGCGACGGCGCGGGCTTGCCACGCCGCCCGGCGGCCGCGTCAGGCCGGGTCAGGACCGCGACCACGTCGTGACGGGGCGAGTCGATC
>MSTD01000005.1:170004-193115 GCA_001942045.1 Mycolicibacterium porcinum | reverse complement strand
ACCGGAGACCGAGACCCAGCAGGCCCCGGTCTACCGCCCCACTCAGCGGCCCACCGAGACCAAGAAACCCGAGATCGGCGTCACCCGCACCCCGGTCACCCGCTCACCGATCAGTGTGGCCCCGCAGCCGCGACATCCCCGCAACTGAGGCATCCGCACGACCGAGTGCGCCTACCCTTGGCCCATGGCCGGGCTCGAGGCGATAGCCCAATTCGCAACCGCACCCTGCGCCGTGCTCGCCACACTCGGTGCCGACGGCGCCCCGCACCTGGTGCCGGTGGTGTTCGCCGTCCACGTGCCGATCGACGCGAACGCCACCATCTACACGGCGGTGGACGCCAAACCGAAGTCCACCCAACGCCTGCGGCGGCTGGCCAACATCGAAGGTGACAGCCGGGTCAGCCTGCTGGTGGACCACTACACCGACGAGTGGGCACACCTGTGGTGGGTCCGCGCCGACGGGCGGGCCGCCGTCCATCACAGCGGTGACGCGATGGCCACCGGCTACGGCCTGCTGCGCGCGAAATATCCGCAGTACGAGCGCATTGCGCTGAACGGCCCGGTGATCACCGTCGAGGTCACCCACTGGTCGTCGTGGCAGGTCTGAGGTCAGCAGCGCGCAGGCCTTGTGTCGTAGGTCACATCGGGGAATGGTGGAGAGCAGGTGACACCAGGAGGAATGCCATGGCGGACAAGACACACTCGGCCGGCAACGGCGCTGTCCCCACCGCGGACAGTCCCACCGCCATTCGCAACGTGGTGCTCGTCGGCCCCTCGGGTGCGGGCAAGACCACGCTCGTCGAGGCGCTGCTGGTCGCCGCGGGCGTGCTGACCCGGGCGGGTTCGGTGGTCGACGGCTCCACGGTGTGCGATTTCGACGACGCCGAGATCAGTCAGCAACGCTCGGTCGGTCTGGCGCTGGCGCCGTTGCAGCACAACGGGATCAAGGTCAATCTGATCGACACCCCCGGATACGCCGATTTCGTCGGGGAATTGCGGGCCGGCCTGCGGGCCGCCGATTGCGCACTGTTCGTCATCGCGGCCAATGAGGACATCGACGAGCCGACGAAGTCGCTGTGGCAGGAGTGCGCGGCGGTGGGGATGCCTCGTGCCGTCGTGATCACCAAGCTGGACCACGCCAGGGCCAACTACGCCAACGCGCTGGCCGGCGCGCAGCTGGCCTTCGGTGACAAGGTGGCACCCCTGTACTTCCCGGCCGGCGAGGGTGTCATCGGGCTACTCACCCGCACGTACTACTGCTACAGCGACGGCACCCGGACCACCCGCCCGCCGGACGGTGCCTACGACGATCAGATCGCCGAACTGAGGGGCTCACTGATCGAGGGCATCATCGAGGAGTCCGAGGACGAGACGCTCATGGAGCGCTATCTCGGCGGCGAGGAGATCGACGAGTCGGTGTTGATCGCCGACCTGGAGAAGGCCGTGGCCCGCGGTTCGTTCTTCCCGGTGATCCCGGTGTGCAGCGGGTCCGGGGTCGGCACGATGGAACTACTCGAGATCGCCACCCGCGGTTTCCCGTCACCGCCCGAACACCGCCTGCCCGAGGTGTTCACCGCCAGTGGCGCCGCCCGCAAGCCGATGGCCTGCGATCCGTCCGGACCCCTGCTGGCCGAGGTGGTGAAGACGACGTCGGACCCCTACGTCGGCAGGGTCAGCCTCGTCCGGGTGTTCTCCGGCACCATCAGGCCCGACGCCACCGTGCATGTGTCGGGCCATTTTTCTGCCTTCGACGACTCGGTGGCGGCCGAGGGATCGCACGGCCACGCCGATCATGATGAGGACGAGCGCATCGGCACCCTGTCCTTTCCGCTCGGCAAGCAGCAACGCCCGGCACCGTCGGTGGTGGCCGGGGACATCTGCGCGATCGGCCGTCTCAGCCGGGCCGAGACCGGCGACACCCTCAGCGACAAGGCCGATCCGCTGGTGCTGCGTCCGTGGACCATGCCCGACCCGCTGCTGCCGATCGCGGTGCAGCCCCGTGCCAAGACCGACGAGGACAAGCTCTCGGTCGGGTTGCAGCGGTTGGCCGCCGAGGATCCCACGCTGCGCATCGAACAGAACCCGGAAACCCACCAGATCGTGCTGTGGTGCATGGGTGAGGCACATGCCGGGGTGGTGCTCGACGCGCTGTCGCGGCGCTACGGGGTGTCGGTGGACACCGTCGAGCTTCGGGTGCCGTTGCGAGAGACGCTCGGCGGCAAGGCAAAAGGACACGGCAGGCACGTCAAGCAGTCCGGTGGTCACGGCCAGTACGCGGTCTGCGATATCGAGGTCGAGCCTCTTCCCGAGGGCAGCGGATTCGAGTTCGTCGACAAGGTCGTCGGCGGAGCCGTACCGCGCCAGTTCATCCCGAGCGTCGAGAAGGGCGTGCGGGCCCAGATGGAGAAGGGAATGGGCAGTGATCACGGGGACGGCGGCTATCCCGTCGTCGACATCCGGGTGACGCTGGTCGACGGTAAGGCGCACAGCGTCGACTCGTCGGACTTCGCCTTCCAGATGGCCGGCGCGCTCGCGCTGCGGGAGGCCGCTGCGGCGGCCGGGGTGAACCTGCTCGAGCCGATCGACGACGTGACCGTGACGGTGCCCGACGATCTGGTGGGTGCGGTGATGAGCGATCTGGCCGGCCGACGCGGCCGGGTGCTGGGCACCGACAAGGCCGATGACGACCGCACGCTGATCAAGGCCGAGATTCCCGAGGTCGAACTCACCCGGTATGCGATCGACCTGCGGTCCCTGTCGCACGGCGCCGGGGGTTTCACCCGCGCGTTCGCGCGATACGAGCCGATGCCCGACGCGGCCGCGGCCCGGGTGCGCAAGGCGGTCTAGCTTCCCATCGAGGCGTAGAACTCGTCGGTTCCGGCGCCGTCCTCGAGTTGGACGTCGAAGGTGTTCAGGGCCAACGCCAGCGTGCTGTAGCCGCCGAAGGTGAACATCAGGTCCATCCGCTGCCGGTCGTCGAGCCGCCGGCCCAGGCGCTCCCAGGTCTGCGCGGAGATCCGCGATCCGGTGTGCAACTCGTCGACCGCGTCCAGCACGGCCTGATCGAATTCGTCTGCCGCCGTGCCGCTTCGGGTGGCATCGACATCGGCCTCGGTCAGCCCGACCTGCACGGCCATCGCGCTGTGATGCCCCCACTCGTAGACGCACCCGTGGTGGAACGCGGTGCGCAGGATCACGAGTTCGCGCACCCGCTGGGGCAGCGACGAATCCTTTTGCAGGTAGGTGTTGAACGGCAGGAAGGCGCCGGCCAGGACCGGATGCCGGACCAGGGTCGAGAGTGCGTTGCCCGCGTCGTCGGGGTTGCGGCGCTCTGGCGGCACCGTGGCGGCCAGCGCCTCACGCGCCCGATCGTCCCACTCCTCTGCCGGCAAGGGGGTCAGCATCCGCACAGTCCTTCCGATGTGCCGATCTACTTTACGATCGACTAGTAACGTACTTTACGATCGTAAAGTATGGACGCCACCCGCGAGCGGCTCGTCGAAGCCGCCGTCCGGCTGATCACCCGGCACGGTTTCGCCGGCACATCGCTGCAGATGATCGCCGACGAGTTGGGCTTCACCAAGGCCGCGATCTACTACCACTTCCGCACCCGAGAGCAGCTGTTGAGCGCGGTCGTCGAGCCGTTCCTGACCCAGGTGCGGGCGGTGATCGAGGACGCCGAACTCCAACGGAGCGCCGCGGCCCGTGCCGATCGGATGGTGCGCGGCTACGCCGAACTGGCGGTCGGCAACCGCACGCTGGTGTCCGCCCTGGCCAACGATCCCAGCGTCAACGAGGCGCTGCGGAACCGCCCGGAATGGGGCGGCGTGATCGACCGGCAGATGGCTCTACTGGCCGATGTCGATCCTGGTCCGGCCGGAACCGTCAAGGCAGCCATGGTCTTCGCGGGCATCGCCGGGGGCGCGGGCGTCGCAGGCGCGGACATCTCGGATGAGGAGCTCTGCCGCTACCTGGTCGACGCAGCCCGGCGCACCCTGGGCCTGCGGGCTCTCCGGCGCTGACGAAAACGATTGAGATTCAACCAAATACCGAAAGGAAAACCATGACCGCCAAAACCGCGCTGGTGACTGGGGGCGCATCCGGAATCGGCAAGGCGATCGCCGACCGCCTTGCCGCCGACGGATATCGAGTCGCCACCCTTGACCTCAACGCGACCGACGACGAGCATTCCTACGCCGCCGACGTCACCGACCGGGCCCAGGTCGACGCCGTCTTCAAGGCGGTCCGTGAGCAGTTGGGCCCCGTCACGATCCTGGTGAACTCAGCCGGTCTCAGCGATTTCACCCCGTTCACCGAGCTCACGTTCGAACGATGGCAGAAGGTCGTCGACGTCAACCTCAACGGCGTCTTCCACGTGATCCAGGCCGCCCTGCCCGACATGATCGAGGCCGGCTGGGGCCGCATCGTCAACATCTCCTCGTCCAGCACGCATTCCGGCGTCCCGTACATGTCCGACTACGTGGCCGCGAAGTCCGCCGTCAACGGGCTCACCAAATCCCTGGCGTTGGAATTCGGTCCGGCCGGGATCACCGTCAACGCTGTACCTCCGGGTTTCATCGACACCCCGATGCTGCGGGCCGCCGAATCCCGGGGTGAACTCGGCGACATTCGCGACACCATCAAAGCCACTCCGGTGCGCCGAATGGGTAAGCCCGAGGACATCGCCGCCACGTGTTCGTTCCTCATTTCGGAAGAAGCGGGCTACATCACCGGCCAGATCGTGGGCGTGAACGGCGGTCGTAACACCTGATCAGCGCCTACGCTGTGACCGGGGTCTCGCAGTGTCGGTGGATTGATATTCGCCGCACCGGGGCCCCGGTAGTTGCACTTATCTCTAATTGTTTGGGACAGTTTGAAAACCCTTTTAGTTCTGGCTGCGTCAATAAATTCGGAGGTTTGCGCGTGGCCTCATCCACCGCGACGCTGCGGGACCGCTTCACACAGCGGTTCAAGCACTGGCGGTACGACCCGCCGTACAAGACCGCGTGCGCGGCGATGGTCATCCTCGTGGTGGCGGTCCTGGCGTTGACGTGGATGCAGTTCCGCGGTGTTTTCGAGCAGAAGACGCAGCTCACGGTGCTGTCCAACCGTTCGGGCCTGTCGATGGACCCGGGCTCGAAGGTCACCTTCAACGGTGTGCCCATCGGCCGGCTGACCGCCGTGAGTGTGGCGGAAGTCGACGGCGAACAGCAGGCCCAGCTCACCCTGGACATCAAGCCCAAGTACCTGAAGCTGATCCCGGAGAACGTGACCGCCGAACTGAAAGCCACCACGGTGTTCGGCAACAAGTACATCTCGTTCGTCGCACCGGACGACCCGTCGTCGCAACGCGTCTCCCCGGACACGCCGATCCGGGCCAAGGGCGTGACGACGGAGTTCAACACCCTGTTCGAGACGATCACCGCGATCTCCGAACAGATCGACCCGATCAAGCTCAATGAAACCCTGACCGCGACCGCCCAGGCCCTCGACGGCCTGGGGGACAAGTTCGGTCAGTCGATCGTCAACGGCAACGACATCCTGGGCGACCTGAACCCCCGCATGCCCTCGATCCGCCGCGACATCTCCGGACTCGCCGACCTCGGCGAGCTCTACGCGAATGCCGCCCCGGATCTGTTCGACGGCCTGACCAACGCCGTCACCACCGCGCGCACCCTCAACCAGCAGCGCGGCAACTTGGACCAGGCGCTCGTCGCCGCGGTCGGGTTCGGCAACACCGGTGGCGACATCTTCGAGCGCGGCGGCCCGTACCTGGTGCGAGGCAACCAGGATCTGCTGCCCGTCAGCGCGATGTTGGACCGCAACAGCCCGGCGCTGTACTGCATGATCCACAACTACGCCGAGGCCGCGCCGAAGTTCGCCCAGCAGACCCGCAACGGCTACGCGTTCGAGCTGCACGACTTCCTGGTCGGCGCGGGCAACCCGTGGGTATACCCGGACAACCTGCCGCGGGTGAACGTTTCCGGCGGGCCCGAGGGCCGGCCGGGCTGCTGGCAGCCGATCACCAAGGACCTGTGGCCCACTCCGTACCTGGTGATGGACAGCGGCGCCTCGATCGCGCCCTACAACCACTTCGAACTCGGCCAGCCGCTGATGACCGAGTACGTCTGGGGCCGCCAGATCGGCGCGCACACGATCAACCCGTAGGCGTTCGCCTACCGGTCGGCCGTTTTGACTTCGAGTTCGGCCTCGAGCTTCTCCTCGTAGGCGCCCTCGTCACGGCCCAGGGCGATGGTGGCGGCGGCCATGGCGCCGATCGCGACGGACAGGGCCACCGGTTCCCATCCGGTGATCGACAGGTGCTCGCCCAGGACGACAGAACCCAGCACCACCGCCACCACGGGCTCGAGCACCAGCATGGTCGGCACCGAGGTCTGCAGCGATCCCGCATGAAATGCCGACTGCTGCAGCAGCGTTGCGATCACTCCGAGGGTCACCACCAGATACAGCGCCGGCGTGGTCAGCACGGCGACCACACCGTCCACCGCGATCGTGTGCATCACGATCTTGGTCAGCACCGCGACCACACCGAACATCACGCCGACGGCGAGCGCCAGCAGAACCGCGCGGCGCCAGTTGGTGCTCCGGGTGGCGGCCAGCACGCACAGTCCGACCGCCGCCGCGCACACCACGACGACGGTGACCGTGGTGGCCACCGATACCCCGTAGGTTCCGGTGCTGGCCCTGGCGAGGGCCACGAACACGGTCAGCGCCCCGGTCAGCAGCAGGGCCCACAGCCATTCGGCGCGGCTGACCCGGCGGTGGGCCAGCCGGGCGCTCAGTGGGAGCGCGAACAGCAACGCCGACACCAGCACCGGTTGGACGAGCAGCAGCGAACCGTAGCCGAGCGCCAACGCCTGGAACACGTAGCCGGCCACCGCGGACGCGGTACCCGCCCACCACAGCCTGCGGCCCAGCAGCGTGCGCAGCATGACGGTACTGACGCCCTTCTCGGGCGGGACATCCATGGTGGCGCGCTGCCGCACCACAATGCCGACAGCCGCGAAAACCGCTGCGCAGAGGGCGAACAGCACCGCAAGACTGTTGCCGAGCAAGCCTCGTCAACCCCTTTCGGGCCAGTGTGTCGGCCCCCTCTGACGGGGAGAAGGCCAGTGCCCTCCAACCGTAGAGCGCCGACGGCCGCCGCGCCGCCCGGGGTTGGGCCGGCGCCTAGACGACCTGCAGATGGCGCCTCGGCGGCTCGTCGGAGGAGCCGGTGGGATCGGTCGGCGGCGCGGGAGCGATCTTGTCGTTGACGTTGGCCACCGCCAGGTCGACGCGGTTCACCGCAGTGTCGCACAGATGGCGAACCCGCCCACTGGCCGTCTCGACCTCGTCGGCGGCGCTGCGGAGATATGCCCTGAGGTTGATCCGGAGCCGCTCGCCCGCCCTGCGCGCCCGCAGCCGTACCCGGTCGTCGACCTCGACGGTCACGTATGGCAACAACCGAAACCTCATAGCCCCGCTCCCATCTGCGCTTGCCTTGGCCCACAGTATCCGCGCCGGGCCGCGGTTCGAGCCAGACGTGATCGGCACCGCATTCCGGCAGTCTATGACCGCCGGGTCACAGCAGGGGTCAGCTTCCGGCGCCGTCCCAGTCGGTCAGGGTCCAGCCGTCGGTCGGATTGCCCTTGATCACGACGTAGCCGGTGTTGTCGAGGGGGTGCTCCATCAGCAACTGCGGATTGGGATTGCCGACGTTCATCTGCACCCACAACATGATCGCGGCGCCGTGCGAGTACGCGACGGGATTGTCGTCGCCGCTGTCGTAGATCTGCTGCACGGCCCCGTCGAACCGAGCGTCGAATTCGTTGCCGTCGATCGAACCCGGTATCCGGGCATTGCGGTCGCCGCGCAACCACTGCTCGGGCGCCGCGAAGTAGGTCTGTACCGCGCTCGCCTCGGGCTGGCCCTCGTAGATTCCGGCCTCGACCTCGTGGAGCCCGTCCAGCACGGTGACCGGCTCGTGGAGCGTGTCGGCCATCGGCTGAGCGGTCTGCTGGGTCCGGATCATGGTCGAGGCGAAGATGCCGTCGTAGTGGTGCGACGCCAGCCGCTGTGCGCTGGCCACGGCCTGGGTCCGGCCCAGATCGGTGAGCGCCGGGCCGGGTGTGGAGCTGTCGATGAGGCCCGAGGCGTTACCTGCCGACTGGGCATGCCGGACGAAGGTCAGCGTGATCGTTCGATAGCCGCCCGCGGCCGCCGTCGGCGCCAGCAGGGTTGCGACGACGAGCGCGATCACCGCACACAAGGTTTGTAGCCGACCCATTCTCAGCCTCTCCGCGTAGTTTCATTAGCATGACTACCCTTAACGATGACAGGGTCGCACGGGCCTTGGACCGTATGTACACCGCGTCCGCCGAACAGTTCGCCAAACTGCGCGAGGACGGCTCCCGCCGCTTCGCCGACCTCTCCGGTGCCAGCGCGCAGGAGCGGGCCGACGCGCTCAGCGACATCTACATGCCGGTGACGCCCGAGGCCGGCCGGTTGTTGTACTCGCTCGTGCGGGCCACCAAGCCCGCAATCGTCGTCGAGTTCGGCATGTCGTTCGGGCTCTCCGCCCTACACCTGGCATCGGCGGTGCGCGACAACGGAACTGGCCGGGTCTACACCACCGAGCTCAGCGCCACCAAGATCGCGGCGGCCAAGCAGACGTTCGCCGAGACCGGCCTGGACGACGTGATCACCGTGCTCGAAGGGGATGCGTTGGAGACGCTGAAGTCGGTCAAGGGCGACATCGGGTTCGTCCTGCTCGACGGTTGGAAGGAGCTCTACCTCCCGGTGCTCGAGCTGCTGGAGCCGCAACTGACCACCGGCGCGCTCGTGGTCGCGGACAACACGTCGATGGCCGACACCCAGCCGTATCTGGACCGGGTGCGGGAACCGTCGAACGGCTATGTCAGCGTCAACTTCCTGGCCCGCGACAGCGACAGCATGGAGCTCAGCTGCCGGGCCTAGTGCACCCAGCACCGCTACGGTGCTGGCATGGTGGACTTCGCCCTGCGGTCGTGCGGGCTGCGCGGGCACGCGACATTCGCCCCCGACGAGCCGGAACTGCGCGCACGGTTGCGGGTAGAGACTCCCGTCGGCGAGGCCTGGCGCTGCTTGCGGTGCGAGACGTTCGTCGTCGGCCCGCCGCGCGGTCACGGGCCCGCCGACACCGCACCGGAGATCCCGCGCGGTCGCCTGCTGCGCGACCGGACCCTGATGCGGCTGCTCGCCGCCGAGCGGGCGGTGCGGGGCATCGTCTTCGTGCTGCTGGCCGCGGGCATCCTCAAGGTCCGTGCGTCCCAGAGTCAGCTGAAGGACGCGTTCGAGAAGGACATCCCGTTGATGCGGCCGCTGGCCGACCAAATCGGTTGGAACATCGACGATTCCAAGATCGTGCGGCACATCGGCGAGGCCTTCACCTTGTCTTCGACCACCTTGCTGTGGATCGCCGTCGGGGTGGCCGCCTATGCCCTCATCGAGTTCACCGAGGCGGTCGGCCTGTGGCTGATGAAGCGGTGGGGCGAGTACTTCGCGGTGATCGCCACCGGCGTCTTCCTGCCGCTCGAGATCTACGAGCTGACCGAGAAGGTGACCGTCCTGCGCCTTGGCGCGCTGGCGATCAACCTGGCCGCGGTCATCTGGTTGCTCTGGAGCAAGCGACTTTTCGGGATCAACGGCGGCGGCGCGGCTTATCGTGCCGAGCACCACACCGAGAGTCTGCTCAGCGTCGAGCGGGCCGGGCTGGCTGTTCCAGATGTTCCTCACGGGCGCGAGACCGATACGCCGACGGAGTCTCACCACAGAACTGGCTGAAGCATCGGGTGAACGAGCTGAGGTTCTCGAAACCCACCGCGGTCGCGGTGGCCTGCACCGATTGCTCCGGCCCGGCCAGCAGCGCCATGGCCCGCAGCATCCGGGCATGCAGAAGGTATGTCCGCCAAGAGATTCCGATCGTCTCGGTGAACAGGCGGCGCAGCGTCCGCTCGGACACCGCGACCGAACGGCTGACATCCTCGGCCGTCACGGTGGCGAGATGCTCCTTGGTGTAGGCCAGGGCGGCGGCCACGATCGGGTGCTCGGTGGTGGGCAGGCTCAGCGGAGCCTCGTGATCGAGCGCATCGACGACGAGGTTGGCCAGGGTCCGGAAGAAGGTGTCGGAGGTGCGGTCATCGTCGCCCCCGGGGGACCGCTCGATCGACCAGCGCAGCGCGTAGACCATCATCTCGCGGATCAGCGGGGACACCGCGATGATCCGGGCCCGGTCACCGCCATCGGGGAGCAGTCGCGGGTCGAACATCACCGCGATGGTCTTGACGTCGGGATTCATCACCGCCTGGTGATGGAGTCCGGCCGGAATCCAGGCGGCCTGCTGCGGCGGCAGCAGATAGTGCGCGGTCTCGGTCTCCACCTCGACCACGCCGTGCAAGGCGTACTCGATCTGGTGCACATCGTGGAAGTGCCAGCCGGTGATGAGCCCTTCGCCCTCGTACAGATAGCTGCCCGCCGTCGCCCGCCCGCCCCGGCGCAGGTCGATGTGCCGAGGATTGGCCGATTGAGTCAAACCTCTGTCCGAAGATGCAGAGACGGTCACGCTCTCCGAGGGTACTAGTTGAACCATGCAGACCGACGACCTGATCCTCATCAGCATCGACGACCATGTCGTCGAACCGCCCGACATGTTCCTGCGGCACGTCCCGGCCAAGTACAAGGACGAAGCGCCCATCGTCGTCACCGACGACAAGGGCGTCGACCAGTGGATGTACCAGGGCCGTCCCCAGGGCGTGTCCGGCCTGAACGCCGTGGTGTCCTGGCCGGCCGAAGAGTGGGGACGGGATCCGGCCGGGTTCGCCGAGATGCGCCCCGGTGTGTACGACGTGCACGAGCGGGTCCGCGACATGGACCGCAACGGCATCCTGGCCTCTATGTGCTTCCCGACCTTCACCGGCTTCTCGGCGCGGCACCTGAACATGACGCGCGAGGACGTCACCCTGGTGATGGTTTCGGCGTACAACGACTGGCACATCGACGAGTGGGCCGGCTCGGCACCCGGGCGGTTCATTCCGATCGCGATCCTGCCGACCTGGACGCCCGAGGGCATGTGCGCCGAAATCCGACGCGTGGCCGCCAAGGGTTGCCGGGCCGTCACCATGCCGGAACTGCCGCACCTGGAAGGACTTCCGAGCTACCACGACGAGGACTATTGGGGACCGGTGTTCCGGACCCTGTCCGAGGAGAACGTGGTGATGTGTCTGCACATCGGCACCGGCTTCGGCGCAATCAGCATGGCGCCCAACGCACCGATCGACAACCTGATCATCCTGGCCACCCAGGTCTCGGCGATGTGCGCGCAGGATCTGCTGTGGGGACCGGCGATGCGCAACTACCCCGACCTCAAGTTCGCCTTCTCCGAAGGCGGAATCGGTTGGATTCCTTTCTATCTCGACCGCAGCGACCGCCACTACACCAACCAGAAGTGGCTGCGTCGCGACTTCGGCGACAAGTTGCCCTCCGATGTGTTCCGCGAGCACTCACTGGCCTGCTACGTGACCGACAAGACCTCGCTGAAGCTGCGCCACGAGATCGGCATCGACAACATCGCCTGGGAGTGCGACTACCCGCACAGCGATTGCTTCTGGCCCGATGCGCCCGAGCAGGTGCTGGCCGAGCTGAATGCCGCGGGCGCAAGCGATTCCGACATCAACAAGATCACCTGGGAGAACTCGGCCCGGTTCTTCAGCTGGGACCCGTTCGCGCTGACCCCGCGCGACCAGGCGACGGTCGGTGCCCTGCGCGCCAAGGCCACCGACGTCGACACCTCGATCCGCCCGCGTGCGGAGTGGGCCCGCCTCTACGAGCAGAAGCAGCTCGCCAAGGCGTGACACATCTGTCGTTGAGTCTGCGGTGAGGGCGTGAAAGTGCGAGTGCGCGACGCCCTCACCACAGAGTCGACGGGCTTCAGGCCCGCAGAGGTACGCCGCCCTGCGCGTTCATCGACGTGAACACCTCGGCGCCGGACACCTCGTCGGCAGTGATGCAGGCAGCGGCGACGGCCAGGGTTTTGAACGCCCGCGCAGCCGCACTCAGGCTGTGCCCGAACAGGTGGCTCGGATCCGGCGATTCGCCCCAGAGCAGAGCCTCCGTGTAGCCGGCCGGAAGCTGTTGACCGTCACTGGAAATCGCGCGCGCATACGCGTCGGCACCCATCACCAGGACACACTGTTCCTCGTCCGGAGGCCGGGGCGGTGCCGTCGCATCGACGAGCTCGGCGCCGAGAATCTGCACCGACCGGTTGGGGCCGGACTCGGCATCCCGCAGGAGCTGCACGCTCACCCGCCAGCCGCTCATGGTCCGGTCGACGATGAGGCCGCCGGCGTTCGCCGCCAGTTCCGCGGCATCGCCGGCGATCACGTGCATGCGGTATGTGACGGCGCCAACGCCCTTCTCACTCTTCATCGCACCACCTGCGAAATAGTCAACCGGACGCCCAACTGTAATAGTTACAGTAGGTCTGGTTCAAGTGTCCGATCGGCTAGTTCGCGGCTAGTGGGTGATCTGCCAGTCGGCGGCCTCGCGCTGCTGGTTCCAGAACTCGTCAAACCGCCCACGGGCGGCCAGCAGTTCCTCGATGCTGCCGTCCTCGACGATCCGGCCGCCGTCGAGGAACAACACCCGGTCCGCGTGCCGGATACTGGCCAGCCGGTGCGCGACGATCACACGGGTACGCGACCGCTCCTCGGCCGTGAGGGCATCGACCACCGCGGCCTCGTTTTCCGTGTCCAATGCGCTGGTGGCCTCGTCGACCAGCAGCACGGGCGCCGGCTTGACCAGGGCTCGGGCGATGCTGACCCGCTGCCGCTCGCCCCCGGACAACGCCGTGCCGGCTTCACCGACCTTGGCGCCGTCACCGTCAGGCAGCCGGGCGGTCAGCTCATCCACGCGAGCCAGCCGAGCCGCGTTGGCGAGCTGCTCGGCATCGGCATCCGGATCGCCGACCAGGATGTTCTCCCGGATCGTCCCGTCGAACAGGTAGGGGTGCTGGAACACCACACTCGTTGCCGCCCTACGTGTTTCGGCGTCCATCCGGGCGGTGTCGACGCCGTCGATCAGCACCCGTCCCGCAGTCGGCTGGTGTAGCCCCGCGATGAGCGACAGGATGGTGCTCTTCCCCGACCCCGACGGGCCGACGATCGCGGTGGTGCCGCCGGGTTCCAGGACGAAGCTGACATCCTCAAGCACCGGGGTGGCTCCGTAACCGAAAGTCACACCCTCGAATTCGATGCGGGGCGCGGTGTCCGCCGACAACGTCGCGGTGCCGGTGGGCATGACGGGCGCATCGAGGACGGCGCGGATCCGGCCGAGCGAGGCCCGGGTGGATTCGATCGCCGGGGCCAGCTCCGACAGCGAGGTGAACGGCTCCAGATAACGCGCGGCGACGACGATCATCGCGATCGCCTCGGGCACGCCGAGGGTGCCGCGCACCGTCAGGAAGGTGGCCATACCGGCCAGAATCAGCAGCGCGAGTTGGCTGGCCAGGCTGAACAACAGCTGTCCCGGCACCTGCATCAGCAGCAGCCGCATACTGGCCCCGTGCTGCGCGGCCAGCGCGTCGCCGACCATGCTGCGCGCCGGCTCCACCCGCCGGGCCGCGCGTAGCGCCTGCTGAGTGCGGGCGAACTCGATGATGCGTTCGGTGAACGCCTGGTTCGTCTCGTCGGCCACGCTGTCGGCCTTGCGGCTCAACCGGCCCGAGGCCCAGAACGCACCGAGCAGGATCACCACGCCGGCCAGTGCGGCCAGCCCGAGTGGGACCGAGATGAACAGCAGCGCAACGGCGATGGCCGCCGGCAACAGAATCGCGCCGATCAGGGGCGTCAGTAGGTTGACCACCATGCCGACCAGCTCCGGTCCGGTGGCGGCGATCGCCTGGCGGGCGTTGGCGGTGTTCGCGCCGCTGTCGCCGCCCAGCCAGTCCATCCGGATGCTGGGCAGCCGGTCGGCAACGTCATGCTGGGTGTGGTCGAGCAGTGCGAAGCCGAGGTCGAATCCGAGCCGCGAGGTCGCGGTGTCGACGATCCAGCCGACGACGGTCGCGGCCGTGAGCCAGCCCAGCCAGGGCAGAGCGTCGCGCGGCACATCGCTGAACAAGGCCGCCACCAGGGGGATCAACAGCACCGTGCCGGCGGCGCGGATCACCACCGAGGCCAGCGTGAGCGCGGCATAAACTCCGACCTTGCCGCGGCGGTCGGACGGGATGAGGGCGATCAGCGTGCGGATCATCGGGCCTCTCCTGCGGTGACGGTGTCGCCGGGGCGCAACGACTGCCCGGTCTGCCAGAGCTGGTGGTATCGCCCGCCTGCGGCCAGCAGTTCCTCATGTGTGCCGGTCTCGGCGATCTGTCCGGCGTCGAGGACCACGATCTGGTCCGCGTGCGTGATGGTGTGCAACCGGTGGGCGATCACCAGGACGGTGCGGTCTTTGGTCAGCCGGTTGATTGCCTGCTGCACAAGGTATTCCGATTCCGGGTCGGCGAAGGCGGTCGCCTCGTCGAGGATCAGCACCGGGGTGTCGGCCAGGATGGCCCTGGCGATGGTCAGCCGCTGCCGTTCCCCGCCGGACAATGCCGACGACGCACCGAGCTCCGTCTGATACCCGTCGGGCAGCCGCATGATGCGCTCGTGGATCTGGGCGTCGCGGGCGGCCTGCTCGATGCGGGCCTGATCGGCCTCCGGGTCGGCGAGTGCGATGTTCTCGGCCACGGTGCCCGCCACGAGCTGGGTTTCCTGGAGCACGAACCCGACCCGGCGGTACAGCTCGTCGGCCGACAACGATCGAATATCTCTGCCGTCCAACTGGATCGACCCCGAATCGACATCGTGGAACCGGGCCAGCAGAGCCGCGAGCGTGGACTTGCCCGATCCGGACGGGCCGACCAGCGCGGTCACGGTTCCCGGGCGCAGGGTCAGCGAGACGTCCTTGATCACCGGGACACTCGGCCGGTACCCGAAGGTCACGCCGGCGAACACCACGGCACCCGGGGCACCGGGCGCGGCCTGCTGCTCAAGCAGCCCCAGGTCCGTCTCGTCGAGCGCGTTCTGGATGCGACGCGCGGCCAGCATGCCGCCGCGGATTCCGCCGAGCCCGTAACCGACGCCCAGCAGACGCACGCCGAATGTGGTGCCCAGCAACAGGAATGGCAGCAGGTCGACCGGGTCCATCGAACCGCCGATGATCATCGGGGTGCCGACGGCGACGATCAGCCACAGGAAGGTGCCGGGCCGGGTCACCAGGTCCATCAAGGATTTCTTGCCGGTGAAGGGACGCTGCCAGCCGACCAGGAAGCCGATGTACTCGTCGAGGCGGCGACGGAAACTCGACGACGCCGCACCGCCGAACACCCGCACGACGGGCTGGCCTTCGAGGTAGGCGCCGGCCTCCCCGCTCATCCGGTCGGCCCAGCGCTGGGCCTGGCCGATTTTGGCGCCGGACTGGATCGTCATCACCGACATCAGCACCAGGTAGGTGAGGACCGGGATGAACAGCACCAGGGCCAGCCGCCAGTCGACGGTGAACAGGTAGACGAGCACGGCCACCGGCGCGACCACCGCGGCCACGGCATCGGGGATCGCGTGGGTCACCAGGTAGTGCAGCGACAGGGTGTCGTCCTGAACCAGCTGCTTGATCGAGCCGGAGCCGCGTGCGGTGAACCAGCCGAGCGGCAGCCGTGACATCTTGGTCAGCAGCCGGGTCCGCAGGTCACGGGCGAACTGCGCATCCAGGCGATGCAGCCACAGGGTGAGTCCGGCCCCCAGCAACGCGCCGAGGCCGAGCAGCCAGACCGCGGTCAAACCCAATGTCCACAACCGGGATTCCTCGGCGCCGGACAACAGCAATCGGGCCAACTCGACCAACAGGACGAACGGGGCCAGCTGGATCAGGGTGATGACTGCCTGCAGGACGCCCGAGATGATCAGCGGGGTTTTCAGCGGCGCCAGCAGTCGGCCTGCTCCCTGTGCACGCCAGGTGCCGCGGGACGCCGCGGCGACGGCCGGCGCGGGAACAGACTCGGCGGCAGCCGATTCCGACGCGGCCGGGTTCTCGGCCTCGTCCTCGGTGCGATCGGTGCCCATCGCTCGGCCTTCGGTCCAGTAGGCCTGGGCGTGCAGCTCGGACTTGGGAAACCCGAATTCGTTCTTCAACCGCGCACGCAGATGCTTGAGCGATCCGGCCTCCGGCGTCACCCAGCAGTACCAGTCCGACCAGTCCCGGGCCTCGATCGCGGCGGCCAGTGACGTCGCGTCATGGCGCTTGACCCAGTGCACTCGCAGCCGCGGGTGCTCGGCGATCGGAATGAGCAGATCGTTCTCGTCGTGCTCCTCGAGATAGACCTCGATCGGCACGTCGTGCGGCAGGGCGCCGATGATCCCGTTGATGGCGGGTATGGCCGCCGCATCACCGATCAACAGGTAGCCGGCGGGCAGATCCTCCGGCACAGTGAACCCGGTAGAGCCCAGCGCCATCACCGGGATGGTGTCGCCCGGCTTGGCCGTCCTGGCCCACTTCGACGCCGGGCCCGACGGTTCGTGCAGCACCACGTCGACCGCGAAATGCCCGGTGTCGGGGTCCATTTCGGACATGGTGTATCCGCGCTGGTATTCGGTTTTCGAGCCGTCGGGGTCCGGAACCCAGAACCGCAGGTATGACGTCGGCTCGGCGATCGCGTCCTCGAACACCGTCGGCGACACCAGCCGAAGACGCACCATGTTCGGTGTCAGGTAGATGGTCTCGACCACTGTCGCCTGGTGATCACGCGCGCCGAAGCCGCGCATCATCACTCCCTGAAATCCGCGTGCCATCAGCGGTCCCCTCCCCTGGCGGTCAGATCCGCCACGATGTCGGTAATCGCCCGGCCGGGGACCACGGACGTCAGCAGTCCCCGGATCAGCGCGTTCATCAGAAGTTCCAGATATTGCGGACTGCGCAGCTGCGTGCCCGCGGTGTGCACCGGACCCAGCGCGGCGTCACCGGCCAGCCGCTCGGCGGCGGCGTCGCGTTCCGTGACGAATCCGTCGTCGCCGCCGCTCGCCTCGGCCTTGAGTTCGTGCTGGGCGGCCAGTCCGATGGCCAGCACGGCCACCGAACTGCTGAGCAGGGCAGCGGCCTCGGCCGCGTAACCGCGTCTGCCCAGCGCGGCGATCTCGTCGGCCAGCAGCCGGGCGCCGGCCTCGCCGCGCGGGAACAGCACCTGCATGTAGGTGGCCAGTCCGGGGTTGGCCAGGGCGTAGCGGTGCACGGTCACCCCGAATGCCAGCAGATGGTCTTCGACGGACCAGGCCGGGTCGTCAGCGAATTCGAGCTCGGCGAGAAGGCTCTCCCCGACCAGGCGTTCGAGCTCCCAGCGGCCGGTGATGTGGCGGTACAGCGCGGTCGCCGAGACGCCGAGCCGCGTGGCCACCGCGTTGACGCTCAGGTTGCGCATGCCCAGCTCGCGTCCCGCGGCGACGATGTCGGACACCGCGATCAGCGGCGGGCGCCCACCCACGCGCGCGGAGACACCGGATCCGGCCACGACCACCTCCAGAGGAAAGTTACCCCCACAAACTAAGGGTCACCTTAGTCCCCGTCAACCGCTCCTTCGAGTAACAGAGCAATCGCTCTGTTATGGTGAGGCGGTGCCACGCCCTCGCGTCTATGACCCGGATGCGGTCCTCGATGCCGCGGAATCCCTGGCCGTGCACTCCGGGCCGGCGGCGGTGACGATCCGCGCGATCAGTGATGCGGTCGGACTGTCCAACGGCGCGTTGTATCACTCGTTCGGGTCACGGGCCGGTCTGCTCGGGCAGGTCTGGCTACGCGCCGGAAGGCGGTTCCTGGCTTTGCAGCGGGAACTGGTCGAGGCGGCACAGCAGGGCGTCGACGCGATCGCCGCGGCGGCCTACGCGCCGGTGCTCTTCGCCGAGCGCCACGCGGCCTCGGCACGGCTACTGCTACAGGTCCGCCGTGAGCAGGTGCTCGGCCACGACTTACCGGCCGATCTGGCCGAGCAGGCACGTGAACTGGAAAAACAGTTGGTGGACTTGATGATCGAGCTCGCGGCGGCGGCGTGGGACCGGCGCGACCGGGCCGCCGTGGACACCGTCACGACGTGCATCGTCGACCTGCCGACGGCCGTCCTGCTCCACCGCAACCGCCTCGACGACCCGACGGCCCGCGATCACCTCAATGCGGCGGTTGCCGCCGTACTGGCGGTGGGACCGGGGCCCAGGCATACGCCGAAAACTCCCCAGAAGAAAGGACTCTCATGACCACAACCCTCGATTACGACGGCGAGATCGCCGTCCTCGATCTCGGCGACGACGAAAACCGGTTCTCGCCGGAATTCCTCGATGAGGTCGACGCCCATCTGGATGCGATCCTGGCCAAGGGCGCGCACGGCCTGGTGACCACGGCCGACAGCAAGTTCTATTCCAACGGCTTGGATCTGGATTGGCTTGGTGCCCACAGCGATCGGGGCGACTGGTACGTGGGCCGGGTACAGGGTCTGCTGGCGCGGGTGCTGACGTTGCCGATTCCGACAGCGGCCGCGGTGGTCGGCCACGCCTTCGGTGCCGGCGCCATGCTGGCGATCGCCCACGACTTCCGCGTCATGCGTGACGACCGTGGCTTCTTCTGTTTCCCCGAGGTGGACATCCGGATCCCGTTCACCCCGGGCATGGCCGCGCTGATCCAGGCCAAGCTGACTCCGCAGGCCGCGGTCGCGTCCATGACCACGGGCCGCCGGTTCGGCGGAATCGACGCCCACGCCTACGGATTGGTCGATGCCACCGCCCGCGAAGGCACGGTGACCACGACGGCCACGGATCTGCTGCGCCCGTTGGGCGGCAAGGACTCCGGCACCCTGGGGGCGATCAAGCAAGGCATGTTCGGCACGGCAGTGCAGGCGCTTCAGAATCCGTGAAATCTGCGTAGTTCATCCTGCGTTCAGGGCGTGCGTTACTCGCACTTTGCCGCCCTGGACGCAGGATCAACGCCAGGAATCAGTGTCAGTTGCCCCAGCCGCGCTGGCCGTCCCAGCCACCGCAGATTCCGTTCAAGCAGCCATGACCCCAGCCACCCTGGACCGGGTTCCAGCCACCACAACCGTTCCAGCCGGGACCGCTGTCGCAGCCACCGCCACCGCCGGCGTCACCGCCGCCGCTGGGTTGAGCACTGATCGTCGTTGCGGGCGCATCAGTCATAAGTGCGGCGGTCGGACCTGCTGCAATCGCCACCGCGGCTCCCGCTACGAACACTGACCCCATGAGTTTTCGTATGGTTAGCATGACTCCATACTCCTCTCCTGTGAGCCTCCTGCCAAGTGATGTGATCAAGCCCGCGTGTAGCGCAGCATTGTCACACCAGTCCCAGCAAGGGCGTCCGGGTAATCGCAGAAAATGGGCTTGAGCCGCATTCCCACACTGAGTTCCTCGGGTGCGACGTCAACGATTTCCGTCGAGAACCGCGGACCCTCATCCCATTCCACGATACCCAGAATTTGCGGGACCGCGTCGGCGAAGTGCGGGCCGACCGGGCGGCGGGCCACCGTGAAGGAATACAGCGTGCCCATCCCCGAGATCTCCCGCCACTCGAGGTCAGCGGCCAGCGTGCGCGGCGCCAACACTCGCGGGTAAAACACGTAGGCCTGCGTCGACGGCGAGTACTGGATCACGATGCGGTGCTCGGCCAGCGCATCCCAGAACGGTGCGCTGGTAGGAGTTTTCACCGGCATGGGCCGGGCGAATCCGGTCATCGGTTCACTCGCCTTCCAGGATCAGGGTGGTCTGCTCGGACAGGATGCCGCCGTTGCCGGACACGAAGGCGCGATGGCAATCGGCGACTTGGGCAGCCCCAGCGCGGCCCATGATCTGTCGGGTGGCATCGCACACGTGGTGCATGCCGCCCGCCAAACCTGCTTGGCCGAAACCGAGTTGGCCGCCGGCGGTGTTCAGCGGGAAATCGCCCCGGAACGTCAGATCGTGGTCGGCCACGAAGGACATACCCTTGCCCTTCTCGCAGAACCCGGCGTCTTCCAGGCTGAGCAGCACCGTGATCGTGTAGCAGTCATAGATGGACACCATGTCCATGTCGTCGCGGGTCAGCCCGGTCATCCCGAACGCCGTGTCGGCCGCCTTGCGGATCGGGGTATCGAGCAGGTCCTCGGCGTAGGTGGGGGTCTTGAAAGGTACGTGCTCGCCAAACCCCTTGATCCACACCGGCCGGTTGCGGGCGCGCGCGGCGACCTCGGCGCTGGCCACGACGACGGCCGCCCCGCCGACACACGGCATCACGATTTCGAGCATGTGCAGCGGATCGGCGATCACCGGACTGGCCAGGACGTCCTCGACGCTCAGCGGGGTGTCTTTCCAGATGGCGCCGTCAGTGTGGTTGGCATTGAACCGCTGGTCCACCACGATCTTTGCCATCGCCCGCTCGTCATAGCCGTATTCGTGGGCGTAGCGCTGCGCCACCTGCCCGTAGGGGCCGTTCTGACCGAGGTTGCCGTAGGGGATCTCGAATTCGGCTTGCGGCGAACCGAATTGGTTGCTGGACGAGCCGAAGAACACCGCATCGGTCAACGTCTTCGGCTTCAGCTCCGAACTCGGCGTGATGTACCGCGCCGGCAGGGCGCACAGCACGACGTCGCAGAGGCCGAGCTCGATCGCGGCGGCCGCCCGCCACACCATGCCCGCGGCGCTCGCCCCGCCGAGATCGAGCAACTCGGCGAAGTTCGCTCGCACGCCCAGATATTCGGCCACCGTGGACGGTACGAAGATCTCCGACTCGCCCAGATGCGAGGTGACGATGCCGTCGACCTGCTCGGCCGATAGACCGGCATCCTCCAGCGCGGCTGCCGCCAGCAGTGCCCATTGTTCGAGCGTGAACGGAGCCGGCGCGGCTTTCGACAACCGTTCGGGCGGCAACTCGACATAGCCGACGATCGCGGCGTCGCCCTGCAATCCCCTACGCGGTCTCATACGCACTCCTCACTTGCGGGGTAGTCCCAGGATCAGCTGGGCGATGATGTTGAGCTGAATCTCGGTGGTGCCGCCGCCGATCAGCTCGGCGGGCAGGTCGAGGTAGGGCGCCACCACCGGCGGTTGACTGTCCTGTTCCATGGCCAGCGGCCCGGTGAGGCCCAGTGTGAGTTCGGCCGCCCGCCGCAGCATCACGTTGGTGGCCACCTTGGCGATGCTCGACGCCGGTCCGGGCGGCTGCCCGTCGAGCAGGCGTAGCGTCTCCCGCACACCGAGCGCCTTGAGCGCGTTGGTGTAGGCGTCGATCTCACCGATGGCGTGCAGCACCGGGTCGGGATCGGCCGTCACAGCGACGAGTTCGCGCAACGCACCCATCCGGTCGATGTTGACGTATCCGCTGATCGCCACACGCTCGTGCGCCATCGTGCTGATGGCCAGCTGCCAGCCCGCAGCGGGATCGCCCAGCAGCATCTCGTCGGGTACGAAGACGTCGGTCAGGAACACCTCGTTGAACTCGGCCCGTCCGCTGGATTGCGTGATCTGGCGGAATTCCACTCCGGGCGAACGCATGTCGAGGAGGAAGTAGCCGATACCCCGGTGCTTGGGAGCGTCGGGATCGGTCCGGGCCAGCAATGCACCGAAATCGGCCCGGTGCGCCAGCGACGTCCAGATCTTGTGCCCGTTGATCCGCCACCCGCCCTCGACCCGCACGGCGCGGGTACTCAGCGAGGCCAGGTCCGATCCGGCTCCGGGCTCACTGAACAGCTGACACCACGACAGCTCGCCGCGCAGCGTGGCCGGCACGAAACGCTCTTGCAGTTCCACCGATCCGGCCGTTATCAGGCTCGGCAGGATCCATTCGGCGATACCCACCGACGGTCGTACCAGTGCGGCGCGCTTGCTGAACTCCTCGTCCACGATGAGCTGCTGGCGCACGGTCGCGTCGCACCCCCACGGTGCGGGCCAGTGCGGGGCGATCAACCCGGCATCGGCGAGCAAATCCCGCCGTGCCCCGATGGCGAACTCTGGGTAGTCGCCTTGACGGCTGAAACCGGTGTCGGACAGGGTGAGTGCGCGGTCCAGGGTTTCGCTGACCCGGGCCCGGAATTCACCGTCGGACTCACCGAGGTTCACCGTCATGTCCCGCGTGGCGGTGGCCGACAGCTCTCCGAGCTCACGGGTCCACCGCGATACGGGACCGATCGATGCGGCCAGGCTGGTGGCCCGACGCCAGTACAGGTGTAGGTCGTGTTCCCAGGTGAATCCGATGGCCCCCAACATGGTGAGCGCCTCGAGCACCAGACCGGGAACCGGCATCACCGCCCGTACCGCGGCCGAGCAAGCGGTCAGCCGGTGCTGGTCGGTGTCCGTGGATCCGTTGAGGGCGCGTACCGCATCCCAGGCCGCCGCCGTCGCCAGCGCGCTGTTCACCAGCAGCATGGCCGCCTTGTGCTGCAACGCCTGGAACGTCCCGATCGGCTTTCCGAACTGTTCGCGGGTGCGCAGATGCTCGGTGACGGTCTCCACACACCATTGGGTGATGCCTGCCGCCGCGGAGGCGGTGAACGCGACGGTCAGACCGGTGACGAGTTCGGTATCCAATCCGGTCAGCACCGCGGTCGCGGACACCGGGTAATCGGTCAGATTCAGGATTCCCAGATCCGTGGTTAGATCGGTGCCCTGGCGGGATTCCACCTGCCCCGCAACCGGATTCACCACGGCCCAACGCGGGACGCCCGCCTCGTCGACGAACGGCACCACGACGCGCTGCGCCGAGCACATGCCCAAGGTCAGTCCGGACGACCCGGTAAGCCGCCAGCCGTCGCCGTCGCGGTGGACCGTGAAGTCGGCCCGCTCGCGGGACACCACGACAGCGGGTAGGCCGGCAGCGATTTCCGCCAGTAGCGTCTCGGCCGCCGGGCTCCGCTGCGACGCGACGGCCGCCCCGGCGATCGCCGTGGTGAGCAGCGGGCCGGGCAACAGCGTCGCACCCGCGGCCTCCAGCACGCAGGCCATATCGTCCAGCCCGCCGCCCTGGCCGCCCACGGCCTCTGGCAGGTGCACGGCGTGAAAGCCGTTGTCCACCAG
>MSTD01000005.1:123546-169994 GCA_001942045.1 Mycolicibacterium porcinum | reverse complement strand
GCGCCCCACCAAGACGGCAGCTCTCCTGCAGCCAGGGCGTCCAACCCGGCCCGGGTCGTGTCGATGGGTGCATGCCGGGCCGCGAACTGCGTGACGGCCTCGCTCAGCTGCTGTTGTTCGGGTGTCAGCGCGATGGAGACGTAGGTGGTCATGCGCGTCTCCTGGATTTGAACGAGCCGGAGGTGAAGAACCGGGCGCCTTCGGCGATCGCCTCGGTGGTCGGACGCGGCTGCCAGCCGAGTTCGCGGACCGCCTTGCCGTGATCCATCGGCGACATCACGTGCATCAACCGCACGGTCAGCGGGCTGAGCTGGTTCTCTTTCTTGCGGAGCCGGGCCAGCGGATCGACCACCGCCCCTGCTGCGGCCAGCACCCGGACCGGAATCCCGCGTCGGGGTGGTTCGACATCGACTGCCGCACAGGCGGTCTGATAGATCTCCTGAGCGGTCATGAAGCGTTCGGACACGATGTAGCGGTCACCGACCCGGCCCCGCTCACCGGCCAGGATCAGCGCCTCGGCGGCATCGGCGATGCCCACGGTCTCAGCCGCCGCGCCTTTGACATAGAACGGCATCTTGCCTCGGACCGCGGCGGCGACCAGGCCTCCGTGTGGGGTCGGCAGCCAGTCGCCGGGACCGTAGGTATTGGCCACGCACATCGCGACCGCGGGCAGCCCGTGCTCACGGGCGTAGCGCAGCACCATCTCTTCGGCCTGCACCCGGGTGCGCACGTAGTCGCCGCCAAGGTCGAGCCAGTTGTGCGGCAGATCTTCGGTGGCGCAGCCGGATTCGGCGATGCCGATGGTGGCGATCGAGCTGGTGAAGACGAACTTGCGCAGTCCCGCCTCGACTGCAACATCCAGGACCTCTTGCAGCCCTTCGACATTGGTCCGCCACAGCGGCGCCGGGTCGCTCAACCAGGCCCGGGCATCGACGACGCAGTAGTACACGACGTCGCAGTCATCCATGGCCTCGCGCACCGACTCGGGGTCGAAGATGTCGCCGTAGACCCGCTCCACGTCGAGATCGTCGATCCCGCGGGTGGAGCTGGTGGTGCGGATGAGCACCCTGACGTCCTCGCCGCGCTCGACCAGCCGCCGGGCGACATGCGAGCCGAGGAATCCGCTGGCCCCGATGACCAGTTTCTTTTTTGCCATGCGCCCTTGCGTTCGTCGTTCTCCGTTATTCACGAGACGCTACGTCTCGTCTTGTGGGAGACTACGGTGGGTAGCTTTCCGTGTAAAGATCCCTGCAAAGGACCGACCAGGACATGCCGATGACCCCGATCACCGACGAGGCCGTGCCTCCGCGGCGGCGCAGCGAGAGATCGCGGGTGGCCATCATCGAGGCCACCCGCGCGCTACTGCTGGACAAGGGTTTCGACGGGCTGAGCATCGAGGCGGTCGCCGCCCGGGCCGGAGTCGGCAAACAGACCATCTACCGCTGGTGGCCCAGCCGGCCCGCACTGGTCGCCGATGTCCTGCTGGAGGACGCGGACAAGATCCTGGCCCCTATGCCGCACACCGACGACGTCACCGCGGACCTGGTGTCCTGGGCCGGAACGCTGGCGGCGGCGCTCACCACCAAGCGCGGCAACGCCATGCTGCGCATCCTGACAGCGGCCTCCCTGGAACACGAAGACACCGCCGCGCGGCTGCGGGCAGGGTTCAGCCGGCCGCTGATCGAGTCGGCGCGCAACCGGCTGCTGGCCGAACACATCGATGCCGACCTGGCATCGGCCGCCGCCGATGCCCTGCTCGGCGGTGTGGTTTATCCGATCCTGTCGGAGGGCCGGAACTACTCCCGGCAGCGGGCCGAACACATGGCCCGCCTCGTCGTGGCGAGCCTGCGCTAAGCGCCGGGCACCGCGCCCGGGGCCCGCACCACCATCGGCACGGCCGGGAAATACGTCGCCATCTCCGAGCGACACTTGCGCAGCGCCGCGGTGCCGTAGCCACGCTTGCGGAAGTCCGGGTGGATCCAGATTCGGACGTTGACCTCGCCGTGGGTCAGTTCGCCGAACACCATCCCGACCTTCTGGTCGCCCTCAAGCGCCACGAACCAGGCGGCCTCTTCGGCGTCCACCCGGCGCAGCGCCGCGCGGATCTCGTCGTCGACATCGGCCGCGGGTGCACCCGACCCGTCTCCGGAGGCACCCACATCGGTGGTCCGAGCGACGAAAATGTCGCGGTCCGCATCGGCGCTGAACGCGCGCAGCTCCAGCGATTCACCCGAGGCCGCCGGCCGCTCGGCCACCGTGAAGCTGAGCTGGCTGTTCAGGTCGTCGAGTTCGGCAGCGATCGCCTTCCGCGAGTCCTTGGTGATCTGCGCGAACGACAACCCCACCACGGCCTCCGACGCGGCGTGCGAGGTGCCGAGCAGCTGGGCAACCGCTTCGACGGCCGCCGCGCGGTCATCGGCGTCCACGATCACGTCGAGCACTTCGTGGCGCCGGTTGAGGGCGTTGAGCAGAGCGTCGGCAATTTCGCGCCGCGCCGCGGCTTTGTCGTGATCGGTCATACCGCGAGAGTAGATCAGCACTGCCCCCTCTGTGCAGAGCAACTGTCAGCTCAGAGTCGGTCCATTTCTCGCGGCGCCGGTGCACCGTCCCTTCCACCACGCCACCACGACATCCACCAGCAGGAACGCCACCAGGCTCAACCCGAACAACGGCAGGGCCCAGCCGATGACGGCGGCGACCACGACGACCACCACGCTGCCCCAGGGCGGCAACTGGTTCAGCGCCCCGCGTAGCGGCGCGCGGCCGACGGCCCAGGCCGAACCGCGAGTGGGCCTGCGCTGCCACCACATCCGGTAACCCCGCACGATGACGGTGATCAGCCCAACCATGGTGAGCGCCAACACGATCTGGTTGGCCACCCCGAACAGCAGGCCCATGTGGGCATCGATCGTCCAGTCCGTCAGCTTGGCCAGCAAGGGCCACTGCGCGAAGTTCACTCGGTCGGTCACCGCGCCGGAATCGGGGTCGACGGCGATCTCGTCGGCACGGGTAGGCCAATCACGTTTGCGTTCAGCCACTTTCCAGGCTTGACCGGGTTCGGTCGGCGGGTACATCCACATCGGGCCACGCAGCCCGGCCTGCTCGGCGGTCCGCAGCACGGTGTCGGCGCCGCTCAGCTCTGACGAGCCGCCGTGGTGGCCGTGGTGTGTGGCGGCCGGACCGGTCCCGGAAAGGGACGTCTCCACCCCAGGGGCCGTCGTGTTCAGCTGAGCCTGGATGCCGTTGACCGTCTCCCCCGCATATCGCGACCAGGTAATGCCGGATATCGACAACGCCAACAGCACCGCGATCGTCCACACACCTACCGCGCCGTGCCAGGACAGCGTGCGTCGACGACCCGAGACGCTCCGGTCGGGCAGCACCAGATCCCGCACCGTGCGGTTCTCCCGGCGGCGCATGATCCACAGCGCGAGCCCGGCCAGCGCGATCACCCACATCCAGCTGGCCGCCAGCTCGCTGTAATTGCGGCCGAACGCCCCGAGGTGCAGGTTGCGGTGCAGCTCGTCGAACCAGGCCCGCACCGGCATCCACTGCCCGTAGGTGGTCAGCGCCCCGCGCACCTCACCGGTATAGGGGTCGACGAACACCGTGCGCGAGTAGTCGGGTGGAACGTCCTTGAATTCCGGACCCACCAGCAGCCTGATCTGGGTGGTCTCGTCCGGGGCCGCGGGTGGGCGGATGCTCTCCACGGTGCCTTCGGGATGGGCGTGGCGGGCGGCGGCGAGCTGTTCGGCCAGCGGCAGGCGCTCGGTCCCGACGTGCTCGACGGTCAGCTCGTGCCGGTAGACGAACGTATCGATCTGCGGGATCAGCGCGTAGAGCAGACCGGTGACGGCTGCGATCAGGATGAACGGGCCGACGAACACGCCGGCGTAGAAGTGCAGCCGCACCAGAAGAGGGCGGATGGAATGGGTTCTGGCAGGTGGAGGGGATTCCTCGCGCAGTTGATCGTCAGGGGTGATGGTCATGGAAATGCCTTCGCGGAAAAGAACTGTGGGGAAGGTGCGCGCGGGCGCGCAAACAGGTATCAGCCCGTCAGTGGGACGGGCTCAAGATGCAGAAGTGGGCGTCAGAAGCCCAGGCCGGACCCTGCCGGCGGCGCCCGCATCCCCAGGCCGGTGCGCAGCAGAACCGGCCGCGCGACAACCTCGTTCGAAGGCCACCAGAGCTCACGGATCAACGGGTGGATCCGGTCGGCGGCGAAGATCCGCAACCAGGTCAGCACCGAGGCACAAACCACGAACAGATACTCGGCCACGCCGATCGCCAGACCGAGGCCCACCGCCGCGGCGACGTGCATCCCGGCCATGGGTGCGCTGGAGATCGATGGCCCGTGATGATGCCCGCCGGCCATCGCCAGGGCGAAGTGACCGAGGAGCTGGCCGGCACCGAGACCGGCAATCAACAGGCCGGCCTTCACCGAGCGTGTCTGCGGATTCAGACCGCCGACGGCCGCGCCAAGGGCCGCGCACAGCAACAGCAACACGATCAGCGGGCTGCTCGTCGGGGCCATGCCGCCGGCCGCGGTGTGCGCGGCCATTGCGGTGAGTGCCGAGCACACGCCGACCAGACCACCGCGCAGGCGCGCGGCGTGCTCGGCTGACGTGCTCACCTGCGGAACCTTACGGCTGCCTAGAGTTGGCGCCGTGAGTGGCCGGGCATACGAGCAGTACGACGTGATCGCCGACCAGTACGCCCGGGCGTTCCCCAACGGGTTCGAATCCCGGCCCTTCGACCGCGCGATCCTGCGCTCCTTCGCGGAGCTCGCGGTGCGGTCCGGCGGCACGCGGGCCCTTGACGTCGGATGCGGACCCGGCCAGGCCGCCGCCGAGCTGGCTTCCTGTGGGCTGCGCACCGAAGGCGTCGACGGCTCGGCCGCGATGATCGCCCTGGCCAGGCAGTATGCGCCAAGAGTGCGGTTTCAGACCGCCGACATGTTCGACCTGCCGTTCGAGGCGGGGACCTTCGGCGCGGTGTGCGCGTGGTACTCGATCATCCACACGCCGGCCGAGGTACTGCCGCGGCTGTTCACCGAGTACCGCCGGGTGCTGGCCGATCCGGGCTGGTTGCTGCTGGGTTTCCAGACCGAGGGCGAGACGGCGGTCTACGACCAGGCGTTCGGCCGGGACGTGACACTGACCTTCCTGCGACATGACACGGCTACGGTGTGCGACGCCCTGGAACGGTCGGGCTTCACCGTGTACGCCACGACCAAGCGGGCACGGCAGGCGCAGCTGGATGAGCCCACGGCCCAGGCCATGGTCATCGCGCATACGCACAGCGTCAATAATCAGCCTTGACTTATATAAGCACCGGCTTTTAATCTGGTGGGGTGCACGCCTTCGACATTCTCGGAGATCCGGTGCGCAGGCGGATCCTGGAGCTCATCCAGACCGACGAGCTGTCGTCCGGCGCCATCACCGAGGTGATCCGCGCCGAGTTCGACATCAGTCAACCGGCGGTGTCCCAGCATCTCAAGGTGTTGCGAGACAACGGTTTCGCCAGCGTGCGGGCGGAAGGCACGCGTCGCCTGTACAGCGTCGACACCGGACCGCTGCGTGAGGTCGACCAGTGGCTGGAGCAGTTTCGGCGCAACTGGACACCGCACCTGGATGCCCTGGCGACCGAGATCGCGCGCGGCAAGCGCGAACGACGCAGAACCACGAACAAGGAGACCTCCCCATGATCGACGTCCAGCAGCAACTCAACTCCGTGCGCCGCAGTGTGGGCCGCAAGACGTTCGAGGCGCGCGAAGCGCGCGTCGTGAGCGTCAGCCAGACCTACGACACCGATGCCGCCGATCTGTGGGATGCCTGCACCAGCATCGAGCGAATTCCGCGCTGGTTCCTGCCGATCACCGGCGACCTGCAGGTGGGCGGGCGTTTTCAGCTGGAGGGCAATGCCTCGGGTGAGGTGCTGAGCTGTGAACCGCCCCGCTCTTTCACCACGACGTGGGAGGCCATGGGCGCGACCAGCTGGGTTGAGGTCACGATCACCGAAGCGGGTGAGAACCGCGCCACCTTCACGCTCAACCACATCATGCACTCGGGCGACGACGACGAGTTCTGGTTGCAGTTCGGGCCGGGAGCCGTCGGGGTCGGTTGGGATTCCGGGCTTCTCGGCCTCGCCGGCTACCTCCGCGGCGGCGACCGCATCACGCCGGAGGAGGGCGCGGCGTGGGCAGCCAGCGACGAGGGCCGCGCCTTCATGACCTCGGCGAGCGAACTCTGGTACCAGGCCGACCTCGCGGCCGGCGAGGACCCGGCACAGGCCCGCGCCGCTGCCGACCGCACCGCTGCGGCCTACACCGCCACCTGAGCCGGGCCGTACCCTGTCGTTGTGCCCGACCTCCACCCGAACCTGACCGTGCTGGCCCCGCTGCTCGGCACCTGGGCCGGACCCGGGGCGGGCGAGTACCCGACGATCGACTCGTTCGAGTACCTCGAGGAGATCACCTTCGGCCACGTCGGCAAGCCGTTCCTGACCTACAGCCAGCGCACCAAGGCACGCGACGACGGCCGGCCGCTGCACGCCGAGACCGGGTATCTCCGGGTTCCGGCACCCGGCCGGGTCGAGTGGGTGCTGGCGCATCCGACCGGCATCACCGAGATCCAGGAGGGCACGGTGCGCGTCGAAGACGGACACATCGACCTGGAGCTGGCCGCGACCACCATCGGGCTGACCGCGACCGCCAAAAACGTTGCGGCACTGTCCCGCTCCGTCCACATTTCCGGCGACCAACTGACGTACGACCTGCAGATGGGTGCTGTGGGACAGCCACTGCAACACCATCTTTCCGCGACCCTGACCAGGAAGAGCGAATGAGCCAACCAGCACCGATCGGCAAGATCGCCCTCCCCTCGGACCTCGACTCGGTCACCGACATCGGCGAAGAGGACCATTCGGAGATCGACCCGTTGGCCGTCGAGCGGATCTGGGAATCGGTCCGGTACTGGTACGGGTCCGGGCTGCACCCGGCGATCCAGGTGTGCTTGCGGCGCAACGGAAAAACGGTGCTGAACCGCGCGATCGGCCACGGCTGGGGCAACGGCCCCACGGATTCCCCGGATGCCGAGAAGATCCCCGTCACCACCGCGACGCCGTTCTGCGTGTACTCGGCGGCCAAGGCGATCAGCACGACGGTCGTGCACATGCTCGTCGAGCAGGGACATTTCTCCCTCGATGACCGGGTCTGCGACTACCTGCCCAACTACACCAGCCACGGAAAGGACCGCACCACGATCCGGCACGTGATCACCCACAGTGCCGGGGTGCCGATCCACACCGGACCGCGTCCCGACGTGACGCGCGTCGATGACAGCGAGTACACCCGGGAGCAGCTGGCACTGCTCAAACCCGTGTACCGGCCCGGCCTCGTGCACATCTACCACGGCCTGACGTGGGGTCCGCTGGTCCGTGAGATCGTCTCGGCCGCCACCGGCCGCAACATCCGCGACATCCTGGCCGACGAGATCCTCAACCCGCTGGGATTCCGGTGGACCAATTACGGCGTTGCGCCGGAAGAGGTTCCGCTGGTCGCACCCAGCCACGTCACGGGCAAACCGCTGCCCGCGCCGATCGCCGCGGCATTCCGGGCCGCCGTCGGCGGCACGCTGGACCGGATCATCCCGCTGAGCAACACCCCGCTGTTCCTGACCAGTGTCATCCCGTCCTCGACCACCGTCTCCAACGCCGACGAACTGTCCCGGTTCGCCGAGATCCTGCGGCGCGGCGGCGAACTCGACGGGGTGCGGATCATGAAGCCGGAAACGCTGCAAGCCGCGACGGCGCCCGCCCGGCGGATGCGACCGGATGTGGCGACCGGGCTCAAGCCGATGCGCTGGGGCACCGGATACATGCTGGGCGGCAAGCGTTTCGGGCCGTTCGGCCGCAACACCCCATCGGCATTCGGACACACCGGGCTGGTGGACATCGCGGTGTGGGCCGATCCCCAGCGCAGCCTCTCGGCCGCGATCGTCAGCAGCGGAAAACCCGGGGCTCACCGCGAGGCCAACCGCTATCCCGCGGTCCTGGACCGGATCGCCGCCGAAATCCCGCTCGGCTGAGCCGCGTTCGCCGAGTCAGCGCAGTTTCTCCCCGTACACCCTCTCGACCGTCAGCCTCATCAGCACCCGTCGGTCGGACACCATCACCGAACGGTATTCGTCCCAGTCAGGGTGCTCCCCCGCCGCGCTGCGGTAGTAGTCGACGAGCGCCTCGACCTCGGGGCCGTGCGGATCGGTGCCGGGGCCCGTCAACGTCACCGGCCCCTCGGCGGTCGCCCAGGCCCAGCCGTCGGCACTGGTCACCTCCAGCGCCGCGCGGGGATCGCGACGCAGATTGACGGTCTTGGCGCGACCCTCGGTCATCGACACGTAGATGGCGCCGGAGGCCCGGTCGTAGAACGGCGTCACCGGTGACAGTTGCGGCACACCTGAGGCCTTGATAGTGGCCAACACGCCCAAGCGGGCCTCGGCGAGTAGGTCGCGCGGATCGAACGAGTTAGATGAGATGGCGGTCACATGTGTGCGCAACCTCCGGCCACCTGCCCCCTATTCCAGGAGCCTGCCGATGCCCGACGAACCACTCCGCGACGATCTCACCGAACTGCTGCGCCGGAGAGCGTTGACGCAGGACGCCGGCCGGCACGACGCCGTCGCCCGCCGCCATGCGGCCGGGGGACGCACTGCCCGGGAGAACATCGCCGACCTGGTCGATGCCGGGTCCTTCGTCGAATACGGGCGGTTCGCGATCGCGGCACAGCGGCAGCGCCGCGCGCTCGACGATCTCATCGAGCGGACCCCCGCGGATGGGCTGCTGGCCGGGACCGCACGGATCGGCGGTGCGGCGTGCGCGGTGCTGTCCTACGACTACACCGTGTTGGCCGGCACTCAGGGTGCTCTGGGCCATCGCAAGAAGGACCGGCTGTTCGAGATCATCGAGCGGATGAAGTTGCCGACGGTGTTCTTCGCCGAAGGCGGTGGTGGCCGCCCCGGCGACACCGACATCCCCACGGTCTCGTCGCTCGAGGTCCGGGCGTTCGCGTTGTGGGCCGGCCTGTCCGGCCTGGTGCCCCGCATCGCCGTGGTCAAAGGCCGCTGTTTCGCCGGCAACGCGGTGATCGCCGGGGCGGCCGACCTGATCGTCGCCACCCAGGACAGCTCGATCGGGATGGGCGGACCGGCGATGATCGCCGGCGGCGGGCTCGGCGACGTCGCGCCCGACGACGTCGGCCCCATCTCGGTGCAGGCGCCCAACGGCGTCGTCGATGTCGTGGTGGCCGACGAGGCGCACGCCGTGGCGGCCACCAAGAAGCTGATCGGCTACTTCACCGGAATCACCGACTCCGGTCCCGTCTCCGACCAAACCGCCCTGCGCACAATGATTCCCGAACGCGCCCGGCGCGCCTATCCGGTCGCCCCGATCATCGAAACGCTCGCCGACACCGACTCGGTCACCTTCCTCCGGGAGAAGTTCGCGCCGGAGATGGTGACCGCCCTGGCGCGCATCGACGGCAGGCCGGTGGGCATCATCGCCAACAACACCATGGTGATGGCCGGGGCCATCACGGCCGCGGCGTCGGACAAGGCCGCCCGGTTCTTGCAGCTGTGCAACGCATTCGGCCTGCCGGTCGTCTCGCTGGTCGATTGCCCCGGGTACATGGTCGGCCCGGCAGCCGAGGCTGAAGCCCTGGTGCGGCGCGGGTCACGCCTGCTGGTGGCCGGGGCGGCACTCACGGTGCCGCTGATCGCGGTGATCCTGCGGCGCGGTTACGGCCTTGGGGCACAGGCGATGTGCGGCGGCAGTCTGCACGAGCCACTGCTCACGGTGGCCTGGCCCGGTGCTCACCTGGGCCCGATGGGGCTGGAAGGAGCGGTGCGGCTGGGCCTGCGCAAGGAACTGGAGGCCATCGCCGACGATGACGAGCGCGAGCGAGCGGTGCGGGCCGCCACCGCGGTCGCCGAGGAGAACGCGCGAGCACTAAACTCCGCCTCGCTGTTCGAGATCGACGACGTCATCGATCCGGCCGAGACCCGTGGGCTGATCGCCGCCACGCTGGCCGCGGCCGCTCAGCACGACAGGCCTGCGCCGCCGCGGTTCGTCGACACCTGGTGACGCTCACAGCTCCAGGTACATGATGTGCAGGCCGACCGGGCCGTGGGTCCGGGACCGGTACGCCTTCGGGACAGTGCCGATGATCCGGAAGCCCAGGTCCTCCCAGAGCCGCACCGCCCGCACGTTCGTCTCCACGACAGCGTTGAACTGGATTGCCCGGTAACCGTTTTCCCGGTGCCAGTCGATCACCCACCGCGCCATGGCGCGCCCGACGCCGCGTGCGGACGAGGCCGGGTCCACCATGAAGCTCGCGGTGCCGACATGGTCACCGCGGCCGGGCTTGTTGGGCCCCATCCGAGCGGTGCCGACGATGGCGCCGTCGGCTACGGCGACGATGGTGTGGCCGGGTTCAGCGGCCAGCCACACCTCGCGAATCTGCTCATCGGTCAAGCCTTCTGGGTAGGTGTAACTCTCACCGTCGGCCACGATGGCTCGGAAGAACGGCGCGATCTCGGCGATGTCATCGGGCGTAGCGGCACGGATCTGCACTCCCCGACCATACGACTCGAACCGTTGACTACACGCTGTAGTAGACGTAGCGTCGCCGATATGCGGCGGTGGAGTTTCGCACAATGGGGATTACTGATCATCTCGCTGTTCCACGTGGCGCAGGCAATCATCGGATTCATTGCCGAGCCGAGTTTCGCCATCGGCCCGGACGCGCCGACCACGCCGATTCTCGGGATGGACTACAACGGCTGGCATGCGGTGGCCGGGCTGGCATTGTTCGGCCCCGGCCTGATCTTGTGCCGGCGAAAATCCTGGGCCGTGCTCTATCTCCTATTGGCGGCGGTGGCCGGGGCGCTGCCGGGGATCTGGGCATTCTTCTCGAACCAGGTGGCTGTCATATTCGCCTTCCCCAACAACACCACCGACGCCGTCGTGCACCTGGCAACCGCCGCGATCATGCTGGCCGTCGCCGGTGTGCAGATCTACCGCGATGGCGGCCTCCGCAATTCCCTGTCCGGGCTAACCCTGAAACGGTGAACCGATCGATTAGCTGTGCGGTGCCTGGATAACGATTCGGTCACTACGCCGGGCGGCACAGATCACGATCAATTAAGAATGGCGACCGGTCTCTGAGACATTTCAAGATCATCGGCCGGAATTCGGGGGCATTGAGGCGCAATTCACGACCGCGCGGTGTAACGCCATCACATCCGTCACAGCCGTTTCACAGCATCGAGGGTTTGCTCGGCTGCCGTCCGGTTACTTTCGAATTCGGGTTGGGGACATCAGAATCCCGAAGGAAAACGATCATGAAATTCACTGGTATCACCGCGCGCCGTGGAATTGCGGGCGCTTGTACCGCCAGCCTGCTCGGCGGCGTCGCCGCGGCGATGATCGGCGCACCGACGGCGGCAGCCGCACCCGACTGCAGCGCCAGTGCGGTGGCCGGCACCGTCAGCAGCACGACCGGTGCCGCGCGCGCCTACCTGGACAGCCACCCGGGCGCCAACCAGGCCGTGACCACCGCGTTCACCCAGCCGCGTCCGCAGGCCGCGGCCACGCTGCGCGGGTACTTCACCGCCAACCCGCAGGAGTACTACGACCTGCGCGGCATCCTGGCGCCCATCGGGGACACGCAGCGGGCGTGCAACGTGACGGCGTTGTCGCCCGAGTTGGCCTCGGCCTACTCGGAGTTCATGGCCGGATAGTGATTACGGTGGAGCCAGGCCGACACGCGTCAAGGAGGACGGATGGCGAACCCGTGGCAGGTGGTCCGAGGCAAGAGGGTGGCCGGGCAATCGGCGACTCGCGTCCGTAAACGCAACCCGTCACCACTGGAGCCGGCCTGGACGCCGCCTCCGGCCCGCTACGGCGTCGGAGTTCACCACAACGTGGCGGTCCGCGCGTCCGACGGCACGGTACTGCGGGCCGACATTCACTATCCGACGGTCCCCGAGACCGGGGCACCGGCGCCCGGACCGTTCCCGGTGCTGCTGTCCATCACGCCCTACGGCAAGAAGGCCCCGCCGCCGGCCGCCCAGATCGGCGGCGGGGCCACCCCGTACCTGATCCGGCGCGGTTACATCGAAGTGATGGCCGATGTGCGCGGCACCGGCGCGTCCGGCGGATCGTTCGAGATGCTGGGCGCCGTTCAGGTCTCCGACGGCGTCGATCTCGTGAATTGGGCTGCGCGGCTGCCGAATTCCAACGGCCGAGTCGGGATGTTCGGTATCTCCTACCTCGCCATCAACCAGCTGCTCACCGCCGCTGCCGTCGGGCCCGATTCACCGCTGAAGGCGATCTTCCCGGTGATGGCGGCCAACGACTTCTACCGCGATGTGGTCACCATGGGCGGCGTGCCGCACATGCGGACCGTCCGCGCCTACGGTGCGGTCTATTCACTGCTCAACGTGGTCAACCCGGCGCTGGAGTTCGCCAAACGCGGTGCTCATGAGCGGCCCCGGGCCGGCGGCCTGGCAGCGGTCCGGCAACGCGGACGCGACCAGCGTCATTACTTCCGCAGCATGATCGGTGACGCTGCTGCCGGCGGGGATACGGCCTTCGACGGTCCGTTCTGGGACACCATGCGCGCCTCGGACGTGCTGCCCGACATCGCGAAGAACGACGTCGCGGTGTTTCTGGTCGGCGGCTGGCACGACGCCTTCCAACGCGGTGCCCCGCTCAACTACGCCGCGCTGCAGAACGCCTACACCGGCAGGCCGCCCACCGCTCCGATGGAGCCCGGCCAGCCGCTCTCAGACCGGGTGCAGCTGATCATGGGCCCCTGGTATCACGTCTCGGATCTGGACGGCCTGCATCTGCATGCGCTGCAGCTGCGCTGGTTCGACCGCTGGCTCAAGGACGACGCCTCGGCCGCGGTCACCGGTTCGCCCATCCGCTTCCAGGCCATCGGCAGCCGGTCGTGGTTCCGGGCAGAGGACTATCCGTTCCCTGAGGCCACGCCGACGCGGCTGTATCTGGCCGAAGGTGGCCATCTCGCCTCCGAACCGGCCGCCGAGCAGACTGAGGCCACCCTGCGCTACACGGTGCGTGGGCCGATATCCGGCCGCAGCCTCGAACAGTGGACCCTCGGGATGGGCAGCTTCATGGCCGCGCAGGGGGGGCGGCGAATCCGGTACGACCTGGACAACCGCAGGCTGCAACGCGAGGCCCTGACCTACACCACGGACGAGTTCACCGAGGCCAAGCTGATCGCGGGCCCGGTCACGTTGACCGTGCAGGCGACCGCCGACACCACCGAAACCCTGTGGGTGGCCCATCTCGACGATGTGGCACCGGACGGTGCCAGCCGGCCGCTGACCCAGGGCGCGCTGCTCGGATCGCACCGGGCGCTGGATCCGGAGACGACGTGGTACACGGCGGACGGAAATGTTCTGCGGCCGCATCACATCAGCACCCGCGCCGCCGTCGCGCCGGTGGTGCCCGGTGAGCTGACCCGCTACGACCTGGACGTCTTCCCCACCGCGGCGCTGATCGAGCCGGGCCACCGGTTACGGCTGACGCTGACCACCTACGACTTCCCGCACCTGGTGCCCACTCAACCGGCTCGCCACGCCCTGGCCGGCGGCACCTACCGGATCCGTCAGGGCGGCCAGACGCCGTCGAGCCTGCTCATCCCGTTGGCCGAGCCTGCCGCATTCACGCCGGACGCGTCGCGCGGAGGTACGTGAGTTTTCCGGCCAGCCGGATGCGCCCGGATCCCACCACCGCGCAATCGAACCCGGCGGTCTCGAACAGCCGAGGCAGAGCGTCGCCGCGCACGTCGACGACGTGCACCGCACCGCCCGGCTTCAGGACCCGGAACAGCTCGCGGAGGGCTCCGATCTTGGTCGATTCGTCGAGGTGGTGCAGCATCATCGAGGACAGCGCCTGGTCGAACTCGCCGTCGCCGAACGGCAGTGCCTGGGCATATGCCCGGATGAACCCGATACCTTTGAGGCCCTTGGCTTTTCGCTCAGCACGCTGCAGCGCCCGCGGATCGGGGTCCGTCCCGACGATCTCGGCGTCCGGGTACGCCTTCTTGGCGCGGACCGTGAGATTTCCGGTTCCACAACCTATTTCGATGACATTCTGGCCGTCTGACAGTGCGGCCCGCGCGACCAGGTCGCGGTAGGCCGGGTTCATCCCGAGCACCCGGGTCAGCAGGTCGTAGCCGGGCAGGAACGCGTCGTGGCCTGCGGCCGGCAGGTAGTCATGCCGGTTCCGCAGAAGATGTGGACGATGTTCGGTCATGATTTCCATGATCTACCCCGTCAGACACCGATAGTCGGGTGAATATTGGCCGAATCAGGATTATCTTTGGCTTCATGCCCAACGCCTCTCGCTTGGTGCGCCACCGCGACGGCGTCCCCGTCTACCGGTACTGGACGGATCACGACGTCCCGCCGGTATCGGTGACCAGGGGCCGACGCGCAGAGCTGCCCGAACACCGTCCGCATATCCACGACTTCCCGGTGCTCTGGTACGTGCCCACCGAAGGAGTGGTCTACGTGGTGGCGGCCGGCGAGGTGATCGACCCACGACCGCTGACCGCCGAGTCCGACGGGGTCGGCGTGTACTTCGATCCCGCCGCGCTGGGGCATGACGCCGGCTCACCCTGGCCCACCTGGCAGGCCCACCCCCTGCTGTTTCCGTTCATTCACGGCCGATCCGGTGGCCTGCTCCTGTTGCACATACCTGACGAACGATAACCACTGTGGGACAGCATGATCCGAGCGATCGAGGCCGAACTGGGTGAACGGCGGGCAGGATACCGGCAAGCCGTACTCGCGCATCTGACCCTGCTGCTGATCGACCTGGCCCGGTTCGCCGACGACGTGGTCGGCGATCTGCGGCGCAGCGGAGAGCCATTGCTGGCCGAGGTGTTCTCGGCGATCGACCGCAGGCTGTCGGAACCGCTGTCCTTGCGTGACATCGCCGACGAGGTCGGGATGACGGCCGGTCATCTCACCACGGTGGTCCGCCGGCGGACCGGACGCACGGTCGGCGAGTGGATCAGCGAGCGCCGGATGAGTCAGGCGCGGGCCCTGCTCGGCGATACGGACCTGCCCGTGGCGGAGGTCGCCGCCCGGGTGGGAATGGCCGATCCCGGATACTTCAGCCGTCAGTTCCGGCGGACCCACGGCCTCTCACCACGCGAGTGGCGCCGGTCCGGACGCTCCGGCATCGGAAGCGAATCACCTTGATAACAGAGGGGTTACGCCAGGCGCGGCCCCGGCAGACCCAGCTCAGCCGTTGTTAGCGTGCCGGTGTGAGACTGAGAATGTTCGGTCGGATGTCGCGCCGCGTGGCGGCCGCGGCGATTACAGGATTGATGTTGCCGGGGCTGGTGATGGCCGCACCGACGCCGACCGCCGCAGCGTACTCGCGCGATGGCCTGCCGGTGGAACGCCTGCAGGTGCCGTCGGCCGCAATGGGCCGCGACATCACCGTCCAGTTCCAGGGCGGCGGACCGCACGCGCTCTACCTACTCGACGGATTGCGCGCGCAGGACGACGACAACGGCTGGGACATCAACACCGCCGCATTCGAGTGGTTCTACAAGTCCGGTATCTCGGTGGTCATGCCCGTCGGCGGGCAGTCCAGCTTCTACAGCGACTGGTATCGACCCGCGGCTGGCAGTGCGGGCACCACCACCTACAAGTGGGAAACCTTCCTCACCCAGGAACTTCCGGCGTATCTGGCCGCCAAACGTGAGGTGGCGCCCACCGGCAACGCCGTCGTCGGACTGTCGATGTCCGGCGGGGCCGCCCTGACCCTGGCGATCTGGCACCCACAGCAGTTCATCTTCGCCGGTGCCCTGTCCGGCTTCCTGAATCCCTCGCAAGGCTTGTGGCCCACCATGATCGGCTTCGCGATGAAAGATGCCGGTGGCTACAACCCGACCGACATGTGGGGTATCTCGAACGATCCGGCCTGGCGTCGCAACGACCCGACGGTCAACATCAACCGACTGGTCGCCAACAACACCGCGATCTGGGTGTACTGCGGCAACGGCGTCCCCTCCGACCTCGATGACCCGGGCGGCAACTTCGGCACGCTGTACAGCGCGCAGTTCCTGGAGAACATCACGATCAACTCCAACAAGGAGTTCCAGCAGAAGTACATCGCCGCCGGTGGGCGCAATGCGAAGTTCGACTTCCCGCCGAACGGAACCCACAACTGGAACTACTGGGGATCGCAATTGCAGCAGATGAAACCCGACATGCTGCGGGTGCTCAACCAGGCCGCGGCAGCGGCCGCCGCACCGCCCGCGCCAGCGGCTCCGGCGGCTCCGGTGGTGCCCGGTCAGGTCGCTCCGGTGGTGCCCGGCCAGGTTCCTGGCGCCGCAGGCCAGGTCCCCGGTGTCGCGGCCGCGCCGGCCATGCCCGGTCAGGTCGCTCAGGTGCCCGGTCAGTTGCCCGGGGTTGCGGCAGCCCCCGCTGCACCCGCCATCCCCGGCCAGGTGCCCGGTGTGGCCGGGGTGCCTCGGGTAGCGGGGGTGCCAGGTGTCGCCCCGGCGCCGGTTGCTCCGGCTCCGGCTGCCCCGGTTTACCCCGGCCTGCAGACCGTGCCCGTAGCGCTGCCGCGGGCCTAAGCCACGTTCGTAACGCCATGGCGGGAATTCGGCCGAATTTTCGCCGTGGCGTTACGAACGCGAAGGAGTCATCCCTGATACAGATGGTTTACATCAAAAATCATCGTTGGACTCGATGACTTGAGGCGAGTGTCATGGAGTCATGACCCGCACCCGCCTCACCCTGACCGCCCTCGCCGTGACCGTTGCCACCGCGACTCTCACCGCCCCCACCGCGCTCGCCGACGATCCGACCGCGGGCGTGTTCCGCACGGAACTTCAGCGTTCCGCCGCTCCCACACCGGGTTTCGAGATCGTCCAGACCAGGTTCGAGATCCCGGTCGGCAAGGAGTCGGGCCGCCACAGCCACCCTGGACCGGAAGTCGGCTACATCGTGCAGGGCGACGTCGACATGGTGTTCGACGACCGCCCGACCCAGCATCTCCATTCGGGGGACCCGTTCCTCATCCCGGCAGGCGTCGTCCACAACGCCCACAACGTCGGCACGGTCCGGACTCTGATGTTGTCCACTTACGTGGTGCCCGTCGATCAGCCGTTGGTGACGATGTACTGATCCCCGGCCCGCACACCGCGATAGATGCCGCGGCGGACGATCCACGGCCGCAGCACCCGCTCAATCGACCACGATGGGAACCGGAAGGCAAACCCGTTGGGCGCGAACACCTCCAGCCCGTCCGGTTGCACGCCGAGCACCGATCCCCACCGGCTGGCCGGCGGCCGGTAACGACGCATCCGGTCGCCGGTGAAATGGGCGGACACATTGCGGGCCAGCAGTCCGTCGGCCCGGTTGCGGGCCGAGGAACGCAACGGGTCGGTGGCCGCGACGTCACCCACAGCGAACACGCCGTCGAATCCCGGCACCTGGAGTTCCGGCGTCACCCGCACGAACCCGCGCTCGTCGAGGATGTCCGCCGGCAGCCAGGCGGTGTTGGGCCGCACCCGCCCGATCGCCCACAACACGGCATCCGCCTGTACCGGCGCCTGGCCACCGCGCCACTGCACGGGCTCGGAGGTGATGGCCGCGCAGTCGAAACCGTCGGGCACCACGGCTCGATGCCCGGGGTGCAGCGTCACGCCCACCGCGGTCAGCCTGCTCTCGACACGCTTTCGGGTCCGCCGATGATGTTGCGGCAGAGGGTGTTCACCCGGGTAGTAGAGTCCCACCCGCGTATCCGGCCACCGGACGGCGATGTTGGCCGCACTGCTCGCCGCCGCCGCGCCACCGCCGATGACGGCCACCGACCGTGCCGAACCCAACCGCTCGTGTGCGGTCCGCAGCCCGGTGTCGACATCCGCCGCGGACCGCAGAACGGGTTGCCGCCAAAATCCGTTCGTGACGCCGGTGGAGATAACAAGGGCGTCATAGGATTCCACCCGCGTCGTCCCGTCGGCGTCACGCACACTGACCGTTCGGGCGGACAGATCGGCCTCGGTGAGTGCGCCGTGCACGGTGCGGACCCGGTCGAGTTCACGGAACCGGTCGAATCCGATCCAGTAGTTGCGCGCCCAGTCGTCAGGCCGGGCCAGCCGAGTGCCGAGTTCCTGACCGCTGACCAGGCCGGGGTTCACCGAGATGCCGACGACGTCGAACCGGCGCGCCAACCGGATCGCGGTGAGCACACCGGTGTCACCGAGCCCGGCGATCACCACGCGCTTTCGGTCCACGATCGGTGACGCTACCGCCCGCCCGCGGGCCGCTGAATGCCTTTCCCTATCGTGGCTGGATGAGCAGCGTCGCTGATGCGGACCGGGTCGCCGACCTCGCCCGCCGGGTCGTGGCCGACCACGACCCCAAGAAAGTTCCGATCCCCGAATACCTGGCCGCCTGTTATGACGCGGGTTTGTCCTGGGTGCACTTCCCGGAGGGCCTCGGCGGTCTCGGGGTGTCGCGCGGTCTTCAGGCCGTGGCCGACCGCATCCTGCAGGGTGCCGGCGGGCCCATCCCGTTGAGCCTCAATCCGATGGGCTACGGCATGGCCGCGCCGACGATCCGCGAACACGCTCAGTCCGAAGAGCTCAAGAAGTCCTGGCTGCGCCCGCTGGCGAGCACCGAACACATCTGGTGCCAGCTGTTCTCCGAGCCCGGAGCCGGATCAGACCTGGCCGGGCTGGCCACATCCGCGGTCCGCGACGGTGACGAGTGGGTGCTCAACGGTCAGAAGGTGTGGACCAGCCTGGCGCACCGCGCGCGCTGGGGGCTTCTGCTGGCCCGCTCGAATCCCGATGTGCCCAAACACAAAGGCCTCACGTACTTCGTGCTCGACATGCACGGGCCGGGTGTCGAAACCCGACCGCTACGGCAGATGACCGGCCAAGCCGAGTTCAACGAGGTGTACATCACCGACGCCCGCATTCCCGACGCGCATCGGCTCGGCGAGATCGGCAACGGCTGGAACGTCGCAATGACGACGCTGATGAACGAACGCAGCGCGCTCGGCGGCAGCGGCAACCGACGCGGAGCCGGCACCATCTCGGATGCCGTGGCGCTGTGGGCATCACGCCCGGACCTGCGTACCCCGGTGCTGCGTGACCGGCTGACGCAGCTGTGGCTGCGCTCCGAGGCCCAGCGGCTGACCGCGGAACGTTCCCGCGCGGCCGCCACCGTCGGTGGCCCGGGTCCGGAAGGGTCGATCGGAAAGCTCGTCGGCGCCGAACTCAACCAGCACATCTACCAGTGGTGCATGGATCTGCTTGGGCCCGAAGGGATCCTGTATCACGGGTACGGATCGGGTGACCGCGACGAGGACGAGAACGGCAAGGACTGGCGCGGTCCCATCCAGCAGCGCTTTCTGCGCAGCAAGGCCAACACGATCGAAGGTGGCACGTCAGAGGTGATGCGCAACATTCTGGGCGAACGGATCCTGGGGCTGCCCGGCGATCTGCGGGCCGATGCCGGTATGCCGTGGAAGGAGATCCCCCGTGGCTGACGACCGGGCTGAATTCAGCTTCACCGACGAGCAGACGCAATTGCGGACGGCGGTCCGCAAGTTCTGCGCCGACAACTTCGACGAGCAGACGGTGCGGACCCTGATGGAGTCCGAATCGCGGTTCGATCCGAAGGTCTGGGCGCGGTTGGGTGCTGAGCTCGGCGTGCTCGGCCTGGCGGTTCCCGAGGCCGACGGCGGAGCCGGCGGCACGCTCGTCGACCAGGCCATCGCGGTCGAAGAGCTGGGGGCGGCACTGGCCTGCGGCCCGGTGTTCGGCACGGTGCTGCTGGCCATCCCGGCGCTCGTCGCCGCCTCGGCCGGCCCGGTCCGCGATGACCTCCTCGGTGCCCTCGCCGAGGGCACCCGGACCGCCGCCTTCGCAGTCCCGGACCAGGCGGGCGCGTTCGACCCCGCCGCGGTGAATGTCGCTGTCGCCGAGGACGGGACGCTCACCGGCACGGTGGAGCGGGTCGTGGACGGCGACGCCGCAGATGTGTTGCTGGTGGCCGCCACCGGACCCAGCGGCGTCGCCCTGTACGCGGTCCATGCGACGGACCCCGGCGTACAGCGCAGCCGGTTGGTCACGCTCGACCTGACCCGGCCGCAGGCCACCATCGCTTTGACCGCCGCTGCGGCGCAACTGGTGGCCGGCCCCGACGAGGCCGAGCGCGTCATCACCCACGCGTTCCAGGTGGCGTCGGCGCTGCTGGCCGCCGAACAGGTCGGCGCCGCACAGCATCTGCTGGATCTGTCGGTGGAATACGCCAAATCCCGACTGCAGTTCGGCAGGCAGATCGGATCGTTCCAAGCCGTCAAGCACCGGCTGGCGGATTGCCTGGTCGATCTCGAGCACGCGCGTTCGGCGACGTATCACGCGGTGTGGGCGCTGACCGACGGCACCGACGACCCGGCTCTGGCCGCCAGCATCGCGCAGGCCACCGCCTCGGCGGCATTCGCCAAGATTGCCGCCGACACCATCCAGGTGCACGGCGGCATCGGATTCACCTGGGAGCACCAGGCGCACCTGTACTTCAAACGCGCCACCACCGATGCCGCGCTGTTGGGCAGTGCGGAGGCGCACCGATCCCGGGTAGCCGAACTGGTGCTTGACGACGCAACCGCCGAGCGGGCGCCGTGGGTAGCGACGGGCGCGCACTGATCGCTTGAAATCGCGCGGGAAACGTTAGGCGACCGTACAATCCCGCTGATGGACGGCCCTGTCGAACACCGCACGCTGGCTGTCGACGGGGTGCGGTCGCCGGTGGTCGTCGCCGGGCCCGACAGCCCGGAGGCGGTGGTCTTCGTCCACGGCAACAACGCCGGGGCCAAGTGGGACCGGCTGCTGAATCCAGTGGCCGGTTTCGCGCGCGTGATCGCCCCGGAGATGCCGGGTTTCGGTGCGGCCGACAAGCCGGCCCAGTGGCCCTACACCGTGGCTGCCTATGCGGCCCACCTCGACGCCATCCTCAGGCAGCTCGGGGTGGACCGCGCACATCTGGTGGCCCACGACTTCGGCGGACCATGGGCGCTAGCGTGGGCGGCCGACCATCTCGACTCGGTCGCCAGCATCACGTTGATCAACGCCCCGGTGGTGATCAACCACTTCGCCGCCAAGCTGTGGCGCACACCCGTACTGGCCGAGGCGTTGTCGCGGGTCGGTAACCCAGCCGTGCTGCGACGCGTGCTCGCCATCCGGGATCCCGGCCTGCCGTCCGATGCACTCGACTCGATCGCCGAGCACATGTTCGCCCGCGGAACGCCCGACGCCGTGCTGAAGCTGTACCGGTCCACCGGGCCGAATGCCCTTGCGCCGTATGTAGATCGCCTCGCCGGCTACCGCGGCGACGTCCTGGTAGTGTGGGGCGCGGACGACCACTACGTGCCGCTCGCACAAACCGAGGACTATCAACGCACCTTCGCCAACTGTGAGGTGCAGCCGGTGCCGGGAACCGGGCATTGGCCCTGGCTCGAGCAACCCGATGTGGTGGCCGGGTACCTCACCACGTTCCTGCGCGGACAACTCAGAATCCCCTGAGTTCCCGCCGAAACGGTATTCCAGCAGAAGAAGTACGAGAAGCAGCCTGCCGGAATACCGTTTCGGCGATCAGCGCGCGACGGCGTCGATCGCCTTGTAGATGCGCTGCTCGCTGACCGGTCGCGGGGTGCCGAGCTGCTGAGCCCACAAGCTCACCCGCAACTCCTCGATCTGCCATGCGATATCGCGCACCTTCGGGTCCTCGGCACGTGCCGCTGACAACGCCACCACCAGATCGTCGTAGGCGTCCTCGACGGCGTGCACGCGGGCCATCCGCTCCCGGTCGGCGGCAAGCCCCTGCGGTAGCCGCTCCAGTCGGCGGGCGATCGCGGTGAGGTATCGGGCCAGGTCGCCGAGCCGCGCAATCCCCGTCATGGTGACAAAACCATTGGGCAGCAATCGATCCAGCTGAGATCGGATATCCGCCACGGCATCGGCCTGAGCGGCCGAAGGTTTGTCCGGCAGCGCGACGTGTACCTCGTGCGACGCGGTCAAGACCTTCTCGACCCGGCTCACCGCCGCCTGCATCGTGGGTCCCAGCTCTTTGCCGGCCCGACCGACGACTGCCGCGAACTCTGCCTTCGTCCACACCTCTTTCTGCAGCAGCACGTCGGCGGCCGCGTCGGCGCAGTCCTCGAGCAGAGCCGCCAGGGTGCCGTCCGGGTTCGCGTTGAGCGCCAGCCGGGTCCGGGTGCTCAAGCCCCGCTCGATCGCCTTCACCGGCGACGGTGCGGTGAGCCGCAGCAGCCGGCGCAGGCCCGGGCGCATGGCCGCGGCCTGCTCGGCGGGATTGGCAAACACCTTGATGCCGACCGAGTTTCCGTTGTCCACGAAGGCCGGGTACCCGCGCACAGTGTGCCCGCCACTGACGCTCTCCACTGTGCGGGGGAGTTCGTCGAGATCCTCGGGCCAGGCCTTCAGCCCGGTGCGGTCCAGATCTCCGCCCAGCGCATCGGCCACGGCCTGCGCGACGGGAACGGCCAACTGCTCGCGCAGCGCGTCGATGTCCTTGCCGCGGGCCACCTCTTTGCCGTCGGCGGTTTCCACGGCGAACGTCATCCGCAGATGGTCCGGGATCTTGCTCAGGTCGAACGCATCGATCGGCACCAGAATGCCGCTACGCCTGCGCAGTTCGCGCTGGACCTCGTCCAGCAGGGACCCGGCGGACGGGTCGATGTCCCCAAGGATGGCTCGCGCGGTATCGGGGGCCGGGACGAAGTTACGCCGCAGATCCTTGGGCAGTGACTTGATCAACGCGGTCACCAACTCCTCCCGCAGAGCCGGCACCTGCCAGGCGAACCCGTCACCGCCCAGGCGGGCCAGCACACCGACCGGCACATGTACCGTGACGCCGTCGTCGGTGGCACCCGGCTCGAACCGGTAGGTCAGCGGCAGTTCGAGATCCCCGGTCTGCCAGGTGTCGGGATTGTCCGCGCCGTCCTCGGAACGCAACAGATCGTCACGGGTGAAGGTGAGCAGGTCAGGTGTCTTGTGCCGCTGCTTCTTCCACCATGCGTCGAAATGGCGCGCGGACACGATGTCGGCCGGGATGCGGGCATCGTAGAGGGCGTAGATGTCGTCGTCGCCGACCAGTAGGTCACGCCGACGGGCCCGCTCCTCGATCTCCTCGAGTTCAGCCCGCAACCGGGCGTTGTCGCGGAAGAAGTGGTGCCGCGTCTGCCAGTCTCCCTCGACCAGTGCATGCCGGATGAACAACTCACGGCACAGCTCCGGATCGATCTGGGTGTAGCCGATCTTGCGACGCGGGACGAGCGGCAGCCCGTAGAGCGTGACCCGTTCGAACGCCACCACCGCCCCGCGCCTGGCCTCCCAGTGCGGCTCACTGTAGTTGCGTTGCACCAGATGTCCGGCGACCCGCTCGATGGCCTCGGGTTCGACCTTGGCCGCGATGCGGCCGAACAGCCGACTCGTCTCGACCAGGTCGGCCACCACGATCCAGCGTGGCGGCTTCTTGGTCAGCACCGAACCGGGCGCCAGCACGAACTTGGAGTTGCGGGCGCCTTGATAGTCGCGGCCCTCGCCTTCGCGCAGCCCGACGTGCGAGAGCAGGCCCGCGGTCAGCGCAGCGTGGATGCCGGCCGGCTCGGCGGCCTCGTCACTCTCGCGGATCCCGATGTCACGGGCGATGCTGCGCAGCTGCCCGGTCAGGTCCTGCCATTCGCGGATCCGCAGGTAGTGCAGGAACTCCTCGCGGCACATCCGCCGGAAGGCATTGCCGGAGCGCTGGTTTCGCTGCTCGCGAAGATAGTTCCACAGGTTGAGGTAGGAGATGAAATCGGAATGCTCGTCGGCGAACCGGGCGTGCTTCTGCCGCGCCGCCTCCTCTTTGTCCGTCGGCCGCTCCCGGGGATCGGGGATGGACAGCGCGGCCGCCAGCACCAGCACCTCGCGCACACAGCCCTCGGTGTCGGCCTGAAGGATCATCCGCCCGACGCGCGGGTCCAGCGGCAGCCGGGCCAGGCGTCGTCCGATGTCGGTCAGCGCACCCGCGGCATCGAACGCACCGAGCTCCTGCAACAGCTGGACCCCGTCGCGGATGCTGCGGGCGTCCGGCGGGTCCAGGAAGGGGAATTCTGCGATGTCGCCGAGCTGCAGGGCGGCCATCTGCAGGATGACCGCCGCCAGGTTGGTTCGCAGGATCTCCGGATCGGTGTAGCGGGGCCGGGATTCGAAGTCTTCCTCCGAGTACAGCCGGATGCACACACCGGGCGCGGTGCGTCCGGACCGGCCGGCCCGCTGCGCGGCCGAGGCCTGTGAGATCGGCTCGATGGGCAGCCGCTGCACCTTGGTCCGGCGGCTGTAGCGCGAGATCCGCGCGGTGCCAGGATCGACGACGTAGCGGATCCCGGGAACGGTCAAAGACGTCTCGGCCACGTTGGTGGCCAACACGATTCGCCGGCCACTGTGGCTCGGCTGGAACACCTTCTGCTGTTCCGCGGTCGGCAGCCGGGCATACAGCGGAAGCACTTCGGTATTTCTGAGATCCTTCAAAGCCTCGGCAGTGTCCCGGATCTCACGTTCGCCCGACAGAAACACCAACACATCGCCCGGCGGTTCGGACTCCAGCTCACGAACCGCGTCGACGATGGCCTCGGTCGGATCCCTCACCTCGGTGCGCACGATCTCGTGATCGGGATCGTCGGGATCGTCGTCGTCCGAGACCGGCGCAGGGACTTCCAGTGGCCGGTACCGGATCTCGACCGGGTACGTCCGCCCCGAGACCTCCACGATCGGCGCGTCATGGAAGTGAGCCGCGAACCGTTCCGGCTCGATGGTGGCCGACGTGACGATGACCTTGAGGTCGGGGCGGCGCGGCAACAGCTCGCGCAGGTAGCCGAGCAGGAAGTCGATGTTGAGGCTGCGCTCGTGGGCCTCGTCGAGGATCAGCGTGTCGTAGCGCAGCAGCCGTCGGTCCCTTTGAATCTCGGCGAGCAGAATGCCGTCGGTCATCAGCTTGATGAGGGTCGAATCGCTGGCCTGGTCGGTGAAGCGCACGGTGTAGCCGACGGCCTCACCCAGCGGGGTGCCGAGTTCGTCGGCAATGCGCTGGGCCACGGTGCGGGCGGCCAGCCGCCGCGGCTGGGTGTGGCCGATGGTGCCGCGGATGCCACGGCCCAGGTCCAGGCAGATCTTGGGCAGCTGCGTGGTCTTGCCCGAGCCGGTCGCGCCGGCGACCACCACCACCTGGTTCTCGGTGATGGCCTTGGCCAGCTCGTCGCGATGTTCGCTGACCGGCAGGTCGGGGTAGGTGATGGCCGGGACAGCGGCCTGGCGGGTCAGCACGAGGCCTTCCGCGGTCGCGATCTGTTCGGCAATCTTGGCCGTGTCACCACCCCGGAGATTGCGAAGGCGGCGGCGCAGCCGGTCCGCGTCGCGGATGGTCAAGCCGTCGAGACGGGAGCGCAGCTCGGCGACTGACGGTTCGGACACTCGGTCAAGGATAGGTGCTCGATCAAATGTGTTATAGATCACATCCCGCGAGGAGCTGGCAACCTCCGGTTCCGTAGCCGTAGGTTGCCGCAACCTACGCTTGCGTACCCCAATCGGCGTCGGCGACGCTTGCGGATCGTGGGTCACTACATCGCCAATGTCCGCGATATCGAATTCAATCTCTTCCAGCTGCTGGCCTTGGGTCAGGTTCTCGACTCAGGCGCGTTCGGCGACCTCGACACCGACACCGCGCGCACCATGCTCGACGAGGTCGCGCGCTTCGCCGAAGGTGTTGTCGCCGAGTCGTTCGCCGACGCCGACCGCAACCCGCCCGAGTTCGACCCGGCCACCCACGAGATCACGGTGCCCGGGCCGCTCGCCAAGACCGTGCAGGCCGTCAAGGACGCCGAGTGGTGGCGAATCGGGATCGCCGAGAACGCCGGTGGCACACCGGCGCCGGCATCGCTGGTATGGGCCATCCAGGAAATGATCATGTCGGCCAACCCGTCGGCGATGTTCTTCTACGGTCTCGGCCCGGCCATGGCGCACACGCTGGCCGAGGTCGGTACCGAAGAGCAGCAGCGCTGGGCGCGCATGAGCATGGACAAGGGGTGGGCCGGCACCATGGTGCTGACCGAGCCGGATGCCGGGTCTGATGTAGGTGCCGGGCGTACCAAGGCCATCGCGCAGCCCGACGGCACCTGGCACATCGACGGCGTGAAGCGGTTCATCTCCGGCGGCGATGTCGGCGACACCGCAGAGAACGTCTTCCACCTCGTGCTGGCCCGCCCCGAGGGCGCCGGTCCCGGCACCAAGGGACTGAGCCTGTTCTATGTCCCGAAGTTCCACTTCGACTCGGAGACCCTCGAACTCGGGGAGCGCAACGGCGTGTTCGTCACCGGCCTCGAGCACAAGATGGGCATCAAATCGTCGCCGACGTGTGAACTCACCTTCGGCGCACACGGCATCCCGGCCGTGGGCTACCTCGTCGGCGACGTGCACAACGGCATCGCTCAGATGTTCCGCGTCATCGAGAACGCACGCATGACAGTCGGGGTGAAGTCGGCGGGCACCCTGTCCACCGGCTACCTGAACGCGCTGGCCTACGCCAAGGAACGCATCCAGGGCTCGGACATGCTCAAGATGACCGACAAGACCGCACCGCGGGTCGCCATCATCGAGCACCCCGACGTGCGGCGCAGCCTGCTCACACAGAAGGCCTACGCCGAAGGACTGCGGTCGGTGTACCTGTACACCGCGGCGCACCAGGATTCGGTGGTGGCACAACATGTCTCGGGCGCCGATGCCGACCTGGCGCACCGCGTCAACGACCTGCTGCTGCCGATCGTCAAGGGCGTCGGTTCGGAGAAGGCCTACGAGATCCTGACCGAGTCGCTGCAAACCCTCGGTGGGTCCGGCTATCTGCAGGACTATCCGATCGAGCAGTACATCCGCGACGCCAAGATCGACTCGCTATATGAGGGCACCACCGCCATCCAGGCGCTGGACTTCTTCTTCCGCAAGATCATCCGCGACCAGGGCGGTGCGCTGGCCCATGTGGCGGCCCAGATCTCGGCGACCGTCGAAGCCAACCCCGCGGGGCTGGAACCCGAGATCGCCAGGCTGGCCACCGCGCTGGCCGATGTGCAGTCGATGGCGGCCACGCTCACCGGCTACCTGATGGCCGCCCAGGAGCAGCCCGAGCAGCTGTACAAGGTGGGTCTCGGTTCGGTGCGCTTCCTGCTGGCGGTGGGTGACCTGCTGATCGGCTGGCGCCTGCTGGCCGGTGCGGAAGTCGCTCAGGCCGCGCTGGCCTCGGCGGCCGATCGCGACCGACCGCTCTACGAAGGCAAGATCGCCGTGGCGAAGTTCTTCGCGCACAACATGTTGCCTCTGCTCACCGCGGTGCGTGAAGTTGTGGAATCGGTCGACGGCGACGTGATGCAACTGGACAACGACGCGTTCTGATGCCGGCCGGGGAAGATGGTTCCCATGGCCGACTTCGTGATCCCTCCCCCGCCGCAGGCATCGCTACCCGTCAGCGGCGCGGTCGGGTGCTTTCCGATCCGGCGGGTGTTCTGCGTGGGCCGCAACTATGCGGCCCACGCTCGGGAGATGGGCAAGGACCCGGACCGCGAGCCGCCGTTCTTCTTCATGAAGCCGGCCGACGCGGTGATCCACGCCGAGGGCACCGTTCCATACCCCTCGTTGACCTCGTCGTTCCACCACGAGATCGAGCTCGTGGTGGCGCTCGGTGCGGGAGGCCACGACGTGGCTCCCGACGATGCGCTGAGCCTGGTCTGGGGCTACGGCGTCGGCGTCGACCTGACCCGCCGCGATCTGCAGGACGAGGCCAAGAAACTCAGCCGGCCGTGGGACTGGGCCAAGGGTTTCGACGCCTCCGCGCCGTGCACGCCGATTCATCCGGTCGCCGACGTCGGCCACCCGGACCGCGGCGAGATCTGGCTGCGGGTCAACGGCGAACTCAAGCAGCACGGCGACCTAGGAGACCTGATCTGGTCGGTGCCCGAGGTCATCAGCGCAATCTCGACGGCCGTCGACCTGGCCCCCGGTGACCTGATCTACAGCGGCACCCCGGCCGGGGTCGGACCGATGCAACCCGGCGATGTGGTCTCCGGTGGCGTCGCGGGAGTCGCGGAGTTTTCCTTCACGGTCGGCTCACCTGATCGGCGGCCCGCCTGACCCGTCGCCCCGTCGTTTCCACCTGGCGCGACGTCATGGGCCGCAGCGGATGCACGGACAGGATCAGCGCCACGCCACGCTGAGCGTCAAAGACCGGCGCCGCAATCGTGGCCACCGGCTGAGATCTGCGGGCCGCATCGCCGGCCGGGGCCAGCCCGATCGTGGTGAACTCGGCGAGCAGTTGATCGGTGATATCCCGGACGTGCTCGGGCAGGCCGTCGCTCGGCAATGCGCCGACGACCTGTGCGGCCCGGGTCAGATCCGGTGTCGTCCAGTCGACGTCGAAGCCGCGGTCCTTGGTCTGCGCGAGCACCTCGACAAGCCGCTCGGTCAGCGCATCACTCGCGGTGGGTGCCCGGTCGATCCAGGCACGTTGCTCGGCAGGCGAGTCCCAGGCCGCGAAGGCGACGCCGAACGGTGGCGCGTATCGGATGCGGTCCGTCGGCGGGCCGCCCGGTCCCGCGCCTTCGAACGCGGTGATCACGAGCTCGTTCCCGGCCCGCTCCACCACCGATGCCGCCATTCCCAGCTGATGTGAAAGTTCCTGGGCGGCAATGCGGGCCGCGTGCGCCAACGGTCGCGCGGCCTCGGTGCGGGCCGCCACCACGGCAAGTCCCGGACCGATCGAGAACGTCTTGTCAGCGGGATCACGGATCAGCCATCCACGGTCACACAGGGTCTTGAGAATCGCGTGCGCGGTGGCCTGGGTCAGGTTGAGGGCGCTGACCACATCAGAGAACCGCAGCGGTGTATCGCCGGAGCCGGCCAGCAACTCGATCACATCGATCACGCGCCCAGTCGGCGCCGAACCCGCACCACGCACCCTTGACTCCTCTCCGGCCGGTTTCTACAGTCGGTCTGACAGTTTCGAGAGACTATCTCGATTATTCGAGAATTGGTAGGTGGCATGCGCGCGGCCGTTCTACGAGGGAGCGCACTTTCGGTGCGCGAGATCCCCGATCCCGTACCGGGTCCGGGTGAGCTTCTGTTGCGGGTGCTCAGTACCGCGATCTGCGCGTCCGATGTTCATTTCATGGACCATCCCGAGCTCGGCGTCAACGATCCGACGGGTCGCTCGCTGTATGACGCGGACCGTGACGTCGTCCTCGGACATGAGTTCGTCGGCGAGGTCATCGGGCACGGCCCGGGCTGCGGGGTCCAGTTCCCGGTCGGCACCCGGGTCACCTCAATCCCGATCCGCCTGATCAACGGCGGCGCCGACGGGGCCCAGATCATCGGTCAGCATCCCGAAGCCCCCGGCAGCTTCGCCGAGCTGGTGGTGGTCACCGAAGCCGTCGCCCGCGCTGTCGGTCCCAATGCATCGCATGACGCGGTCGCACTGACAGACGCCTTCGCGGTTGGCGAGTTCTATGTGCGCAGCGCGCGACTCGAGCCCGGCGAGATCCCCATCGTGATCGGGGCCGGAGCCATCGGGCTGTCTGCTGTGGCTGCCCTGGCCCGGCGCGGCGCCGAACCGATCATCGTCGCGGATTACCAAGCTGATCGACGGGCGCTGGCCCGCAAAGAGTTCGGCGCCCACATCGCTGTCGACCCGTCCGAGCGCTCACCGATGGACCTCTGGCGCGAGGTCCGCGCCGAACGCAATCTGTGGGGCCCGGCGGTGGTGTTCGAATGCGTCGGCACCTCCGGGCTGATCCAGAAAATCGTCGAAGAGTCCGATATGGGCACCCGGATCTACTGCGCCGGCGGCTGGTACACCGGCGACACTCTCGACATCACTACGGCCACCCGTCAGGGAGTGACCCTGCAGTTCGGTGGCGGGCCCTGGCCGCAGGACTGGTATGGAACGCTGGACGCCATCGTCACCGGCGACCTGGACCCGACACCGAGTATCGGCATGGTGGTGCCACTGGACGGGGTTCCCGACGCGCTCGACCTGGCCCGCCGTTCCGCCGGGCCGGCACGAATCGTTGTGCATCCGAACGGAGACCACGCATGAGCTACCACGAAGACCGCGCCGACATCATCGATGTCCTGGTGCGCTACGCGACGGGGATCGACCGAAGGGACTGGCCACTGTTCCGGACGGTGTTCACCGCAGACTGCGTGCTGGACTACGGCGAGATCGGCAAGTGGAACGGGGTGGATGCCGTCACCGAGTTCATGGACCAGGTGCACGCGATGGCCGGGCACACCATGCACCGGTTGAGCAACCACGCGATCACCGTCGACGGTGACACCGCGACAGCACGGACGTATGTGGACTCTCTGATCATGGCTCAGGACAACAGCTCCGGCGTCAGCGGCATCGGTTTCTACGATGACGATCTGGTCCGGACCACAGCGGGTTGGCAGATCGCCCGGCGGCGGTTCACTGCGGTGCGGATCGCCAATGTCTGAATTCGCGGACGGGTACGGGCCGTGGGCATTGGTGGCCGGGGCCTCCGACGGAGTCGGGTCGGCGATGGCTGCAGAGCTGGCCCGGCGTGGCCTCAACGTGGTGCTGTTGGCCCGGCGGCAGGAGGTTCTCGACGACGTCGCGGCCGGCATCAGGGAGGGCGCGGGCGTGCAGACCCGCACGCTGGCCATCGATCTCGCCGCGCCCGGCGCTGCCCGCGAGATCATCGACGCGACCGCGGACCTGGACATCGGCTTCCTGGTGTACTGCGCCGGGGCGGATCCCAAGTTCGCACCGTTCCTGTCCGGGCCGCTGTCGGATGCCGAGGCACTGGTGCAGCGCAACTGCATGGTGCCGATGCAGTTGTGCCATCACTACGCACAACCCATGGTGGACCGCGGTCGCGGCGGCATCATCATCTTCGGGTCAGGGGCCGGATTCGCCGGCGGTCCGAACATGGTGGCCTACGGCGCGAGCAAGGCATTCGACATGGTGTTCGCCGAGGCGCTGTGGACCGAACTGAGTCCCAAAGGCGTCGACGTCCTAGGACTGATCCTGGGCAAGACCGACACCCCCGCACTGCGCAAGCTCGAGCACGAGCGCGGCCAGATCTCATCTCCCGAACAGACGCCGCCGGGCGCCGCGGGCGTCGACGACGTGGTCGCGGCCGCATTCGCCAACCTCGCCGACGGGCCGACCTGCCTGGTGGGCCCGGAGATTCAGGCAGCCGCACAACTGATGGCCTCGGTCAGCCGCAACGACGCGGTGCGCTTCATCGCGCAGGCGGTCACCGCGGCGATGGGCAGCTGACCGACGTCGTTACGCGCTGAAGCGGATGGGAACGGTCGCCGGCCCGCGGATCGCCGGGGTGTCGCGCCAAGTCGGGCTGCTCGCGAGTACGGGGCGGCGGCGCAAGATGTGGCGTAGGGCGGCAGCTGTTTCCAATCGGGCCAGGGGCGCGCCCAGGCAGTAGTGGGCGCCGTGACCGAAGGCCAGTGGCGCCGGCCCGGACCGTCCGGGACGGAACACGTCTGGATCGTCGTAGACGGCCGGATCGCGGTTGGCCGCCGCAACGCAAGCCAGAACGGTTTCACCACAACTGATGTCGATGCCACCGAGGGTCTGATCAACAGTCGCGGTGCGAGCGGTGGCCTGGACGGGACCGTCAAGACGCAGCAGTTCGGTGACTAGCGTCGGGGCAGCGGGGTCGATCCCGTCCGCGGGACAGCTGCCGGCTTCATCGGGTGTAAGTAATCGAACGAGGCCGGCCCCGAGTAGGTTTGCGGTGGTTTCGTGCCCGGCGACCGCGATGAGGATCGCGGTGATCACCACTTCGTCGAGCGTGAGAGTCGGGTCAGCCGCGATGTAGCTGAGCAGGTCGTCTTGGGGATGGGTGCGACGGTCAGCGGTCGCGGGCAGCATCTCGGTGAGTAGCGCCGCAGCCGCTGCGATTCCCTGGTCGAGTTCTTCCCGATCGGCGAATCCGCCGAGGATGCGGATGATGGTCGGCGAGTGCTCGCGCAGCGCTGCGCACTGGTCGGTGTCCAGGCCCAGCCACGCCCCGATGACCGCAATCGGTAGCGGCAGGGCGATCTGCCCCATGGCGTCGAACGTGCGCTGGGCGGGAATCGTGGAAATCGTACCGTGACAGATGGATTCGACACCTTCGGTCAGCCGGCTGACAAAGGCGCGGCCGAATACGTCCCGCACCGCGCCACGCAACCGGTCATGGGCAGGCCCGTCGGTGAAGAGCATGCTGGCTTCGACGAAGGTCGAGTTGAAGAACTCCGATGCGCCGGCAGCGGCCATGCTCGCGCGGGGGTCGCTGGTCCATTGCGGTCCGGTGAGTACCTGGCGGGTGGCGTGATAGCCGAGGACCAGCCAGGCCTGCGCGGTGTCATCCCAGACAACGTCACCGGCGCGGCGCCGTCCCTCGTAGAACGGATAGGGATCGGCCGCGCCCCAGGGAAGTCGTGCCAGCGCCAGTTCAGGGATGGTCATGGTGGTCCAATCCGCGCGGCAGTCCGCGTTCGCGGAGCCAGGCGTGGTGCAGTTTCCCGAGTTCGGTGGTGGGTTCAGCGATGCCGGAGAGGTCTTCGAGGATGGACCGCACCGGGACGGTAGCGCGTAGTCCGGTGGCGATGTGATCGAAAGCGATCTGCAATCTGGGTAGGAAGACGAATTCGCGGGTCACCGTCATCTGCCCGGCCGGCAGGAAGTTCTGATCGCCGAACAATGCGCGGAGGCTGCCGGCTGCGGTGTCCGAGGTGTAGGTGACCGGCTGGGGCGCTGTGGTCGCGTGTGTCATGTCTGCGACTATGCGCCGCAGATCCTGGTCACTCAGCGGCGTTTCTGCCGATATCAGCCCCATCTCGGTCATGTGGTCACGGCAATCGTCGAAGCGCCCTTCCATCCCGGCGTGCATCAACGCGAGGAACAGCCAGCGAGGCCGCTCCGGGAAGGTTTGAACACAGCCGAAGTCCAGGCAACCGACTGTGCCGTCCGGGTTGAAGCGGAAGTTGCCGGGATGCGGATCGACCTGGACGAGGTTGCTGTGACGGGATCCGCTGTTGATGAACCGGAAGACAGCTTCGGCCCAGGTGTTCCGTAGGTCCTGGTCGGCGTGTTGGGCTGCGGCCCAATCCATCCCGTCGAGGTAGGTCATGGTCAGCACCTGGTCACTCGACGCTTCTGGGACCACTTCGGGAATGCGAATGAACGGGTGGCCCCGTAGGAGGTCGGCGAATGCGGTGATCATCGCGGCCTCGTGCCGGTAGTCGACTTCTTCGGTGATCCGCGCGGTGATTTCGGCGGCCATGGCACGGATGTCGATGGTCATCCCGGTGGCCGCGGCCCCCAATCGCATGAACGTGATCAACAGTTCGGTGTTGGCGAGGTCATCGCGTATCGCCTGCGCCACACCGGGATACTGAATCTTGACCGCCACCGCACGTCCGTCACGAAGTACGGCACGGTGCACCTGCCCGACGGATGCGGCCGCGATCGGCTCATCATCGAATTCCGCGAAACATTCGATCCCTGAGCCGAGCTCGTCTTCGAGGACGGTGTGTACGAGAGCAACGGGCATCGGTGGCGCAGCGGTCTGTAGTCGCGCCAGCGCCCGTTGATATGGCGCGAATCCGGAACTGCCGATGGCACCGGCATCGATCATGGACAGGATCTGACCGGCCTTCATCAAGGCACCTTTGGAATGGCCCAACAGTTCGGTGTAGCGCTCGGCAGTCTGCTCGTGGAACCGCTCGACGGCACCTGGCGAACCGGTCTTCTCCCGCAGTCCCGCAATCAGCCGCCCACCAGCGGCACGAGCGGTGAACCCGGCCAAGGGCATCGTCCGGCGAAGCCGGCCGCGCGGCACCACGTTGTCTGCTGGAGTCATCCGATTTCGCTCCCGAGCCGTGTCTGTGTGTGATCGTCGAGAGCGCCCGGTAGACCCCGCTTACGCACCCAGGCGTGGTGTTGCCGGCCCAGTTCAGTTGCGGGTTCGGCGACTCCGTCCATGTCGTCGACGATCGCGCGTGCCGGCAGTGTGGCGTGCAGTTTGGCCGAGATACTGGTGAGCGCCTGATGCACCCGCGGGGCAAAGGCATAGGCGTCGGGTATCAGCATGCGAGACAACGGATTGGCGGAGTCGGGGCTGAACATCCACCGTGTGGTTCGCGCGGCGCTCTTGGCGGTATAGGTGACGGGCTGAGGAGCGACGATGACGTCGTAGAACACGTGCGTCCAGAAGTCGCAGAGTTGCTCGCCTGTCAGCGGGAAGCCGTCAGTGATGAATCCCGCTTCGATCACGTCGGCCCGCAGATCGTCGAACCGCTTGTCGATCGTGTTGCGCACAATGGAAATCCACATTCTGCGCTTCCGTTCTGCCAGCATCTTGATGCAGCCGAAGTCGACGAACCCGACGCTGCCGTCATGTCCGAACCGGTAATTGCCCGGGTGCGGGTCGGCATGGAGCAGGTTGCTGTGCCGGATGTTCGAATAGCTGAACCGCGTGATGACTTCAGCCCAGCGGTTCTTGAGGGCTTGCTCCGCTTGTTGCGCCGCCGCCCAACCGATTCCGTCCAGATAGGTCATCGTGAGCACCCGGTCGGTACAGGCATGGCCGACCAGGTCGGGGACCCGGAAGAACGGATGGTCGAAATACAGTCGGCGGAACGTCGCGATCATCTCAGCCTCGCGCCGGTAGTCCACCTCCTCAGCGATGCGGGCGGTGTACTCACGGGCCAGCTCGCGTGGGTCGAAGACGATCCCCGAGGCCGACGTGGCAAATCGTAGGAACGTAGCGATCAGCTCCGTGTTCGCGAGGTCCTCACGGATCGCCTGCGCCACACCGGGATACTGCACCTTGACCGCGACATCGCGCCCATCGCGAAGCACCGCGCGGTGGACCTGGCCGATCGAGGCCGACGCGATCGGCTCGTCGCTGAATTCGGCGAAAGTCCTCACGCCGTCTTCGAGTTCGTCGTTCAGCACCTCGCGGACGATTGCGGGCGCCATCGGCGGCGCGTCCGCCTGCAGTCGTGCCAGTGCATGTTGGTACGGCTGGAATCCGCCGGTCCCCACATCTGACGAGTCCACGAGGGACATCAGCTGCCCAACTTTCATCAGGACACCCTTGGAGTGCCCGAGCATTTCGACATAGCGCTCGGCAGTCTGCTCGTGGAACCGCTCGACGGCACCTGGCGAACCGGTCTTCTCCCGCAGTCCCGCAACCAGCCGCCCACCAGCGGCACGAGCGGTGAACCCGGCCAAGGGCATGGTCCGGCGAAGCCGGCCTTGCGGCACATGCTGGTGGTGTTCTGCCATCGAACCGCTCCCACAGGGTTGGACTCGTAGTACAGTGCATTCATACGCACAGTAAGTGATCACTTGCAGGAGGTCAACGATGTCGGGCGGATCAACCCGGGAGCGGCTGGTCACCGAGGCGATGAAACTGTTCAGCGACAAGGGCTTCGAGGCCACCAGCGTGTCCCAGATCGAAGCCGCGGCAGGCTTGTCGGCCGGCTCGGGAGCGCTGTACCGCCACTTCAAATCCAAGGACGCCCTCCTATCAGCCGGTATCGACCGTCAGCTGGACCGCCGCTCGGCCATGCAGGACATCCGCGCCTTGTTCGCCGGGCTCGGTGACCTGCACAGCGAACTGACCGTGCTCGGCCGCTATCTGCTCACGGTGATCGATCAGGAAAGCGAGCTACTCCAGGTCGCGGCCCGCACGCCCGCGGGGTTGTCCGGTCGGCTGGACACCGCCTACGCCGCGCTCGTCGACGGGCTGTGCGACGAGCTGAACGGATGGATCAACGCCTGGGCGCCGGACAAGTCACCCGAACAGACGAAGGTGCTGGCTTCACTTGGAATCAACAGCCTCCTCGGAGAGCGCCTCGCCTCCAACCTGTTCCGCCGAGCGACGGCGCCCTCGACCGACGACGAGTACCTGAGGGAATGGACGGCCACCCTCGCCGCGCGCGTGCAGTCACTCGGCTGATAGACAGCAGGCCTCAGCCATGCTTGCCTGTGCAGATGGGAAGGTCCTACCGCTACACCGACGTTCGCCGGGTCGCGGCGGACCCGACTGTCGTTTGGGGCATCGTCTCTAACCATGAACGAATGTCCGAGTGGACGCCGTCTCGCAGAGTGGTTCTAGAGAATCCTGGTAGCCCCGATCGCAACGGTGTCGGAGCAGTCCGCGCGCTTCACATGTTCGGACCGACTGTCCGGGAACGGATTACCGCGTTCGAACCGCCGACAACCCTGAGCTACAGCCTGGTGTCGGGACTGCCCTTCCGCGAGTACACCGGTCAGATCACTGTCGAACCTGCGGGCACCGGCAGCGTGATGACTACGGCAATCAGCTTCCGCACGATCATCCCGGGCACGCAGATTCTCGTCGCCATCGCCATGCGGGTCGCCAGCGCGGGCGCTGCCCGGAGCGCACGTAGGTGCAGCCGATGAGATGCATCTGGGCAGCGGCCCTCGCCGCGTGCCTGTACGACCGTGCGGTTCATCGCACAGGCGGCAGCAGCGACCACGCGTGAGGGCTATGGCCCGCGGACTGCCTTGTCTTCGAGAGCGTGGTCGTTGATGGGTTGGCTTGGGTTGGAGTCGAGCGGTATCCAGTCGGGTGGGAGGAGCCGCGGGTCGGATGGTTCTGAGGCGAATGAGGTTGTGTCCCAGAGATATTCGATGTTGGTCGTGGGTGGGTCGAAGGTGGGGTCGCACTCTGGATCCCAGTCGGGCCCGTCGTCCCAGTTCGGCATTTGGGTGAGGTCGGGCATGAACCCCCATTCGGGCTCGGGCTCCGGCTCCCATTGGGGGTCAGGCGCCAGGTCCCATCGCGGTGTCCATTCGGGGTCGGGCTCGAGGTCCCACTCCGCCGCCGTGGCGGGGGCCGGTTCGGAGATGTACGCGGGCGCAGAGGCTGGCTGCGGCTCGGTGTTGGGCGCCGCTTCAGGGTCCAGTTCCGGTTCAGGCTCCGGTTCCGGGTCATACGCCACACCCGGCGTCGCGTCTGGTGGTGCGGGTGGAGTGAGTAGCAGTTCGGGGCGGTGGTAGTAGTTGATGCGGTGTTGGCCGTGGTCGAGCCCCGGTGGGGGATGCCATTCGACGTCGCCGTGTGCGTTGATGGTGGTGGTGTAGCCGCCGTCCTCATCGACCTGGCGGTTATCGGGGCCGCAGGCCAAGGCCAATGTGTCGACGTTGGTGTGGCCGCCGGCAGCCCAGTCGGCCTCGCCGTGGTGGGCTTGGCAGCCGTAGACACCCACGGTGCAGCCCGGTTTGGTGCACCCTCCGTCGCGGGCAATGAGCATGATGCGTTGGGCGGGGCTGGCGACCCGGCGAGCCCGAAAATAGTTCAGGGCCGCTCCGGTGGCCTGATCGAAGACCGCCAGGTAGTGACTGGCGTGGGCTCCCATGCGGATGAGGTCGCGGATGGGAATCTTGGTGCCCCCACCGGTCACACCGATCCCGGCACGCGATTCGAGGTCTTGCAATGTGGTGCGGACGATCACCGACACCGGCAGCCCGTTGAGCTGACCCAGATCCGTCATCAGCGCGATGCGTCCGACGACCAGCAGCGCGTCGTGTTGGCGTTGAGCCAGGCTGCGGTGATCGTTGTCGATCTGGGCTTGGGTGGGGGTGCCGCAGGTGCAGGGCTCGTCGTCATCCGGGTTGCACATGCCAGGGGCGGCGAACTTGGCGAACAGCACCTCCCACACCGCGGCGGCTTCGGGGGTCAGGTTGCCCGTCAGCGCGGTCATCGCGTCACGACCCTGTTTGCCGGCCGACAGCCCGCGTTTGCGGGCACGTTCGGTGTCGTCAGGTTCGGGTCCGTCCTGATCGAGCAGAAACAACCGCAACTCGGCGGTGTCTTTGAGTTCTTTGGGGCCCACCCCTACCGCGACCCGGACCAGGTCGGCCTCGAACTGTTCGCGCGTGGTGTGGTCGACGAACGCCGGTAGCCCATTGATGGCGTCGCGCGACACTTTGACGTGGTCGGGATTGATCAGTCCGGCGCTCTGGGCGGCGGCCACCGCCGGCAGCACCGGTGGCAGCGGTTCCCCGGTCAACGAGCGGCGGGGCCCCAACTCGGCGGCCTCGGCCAGCCGGCGGCCGGCTTCGGCACGCGATAGGCGCCAACGGATGCGCAGCACCTCGTTCCACGACTTGGCGCCGAGCTCGCGGGGCGTGGTGTCGGCCTGCAGTTGGGCCAGCAGTCGATGCAGCGGCGAAGGCAGCTGACAACTCAATGCCTCGTACTCGTCGAGCACTGCCAGCACATCGGCGCGGGTCAGCGAACCGAAGTCACACGCCGCGAACGCGTCGAACGCGGCCCGCAACCCCGCCACCGCTTGGACCGCACCCGCCTGCATGATTCGAACATACATTCGACCACCGACAAAACCGGCGGCCCGGCGAACCAACTAGACGCGGTCCGGCGCCCAGTACGCGAGCATCTCGGCGAATGTCTCAAAGGCCGGCTTCGACACCCCGTACGCCGCCTCGAAGTGGATGCTGAGCGGGAAGCCGAGATCGTGCACCCCGTCGATCACCCGCTTGTACAGGTCCAGCATCAGCTTGCGCTTCTCATCCGGGTCACGGTCGGCCAGCTGGCTGACGAACTCCTGCTCGGCGGCCACGGCCTGGTTACCCGGATCCTGGATCAGCCAGTTGATCAACCCGATCTTCGACTCCATCTTCGGCACGAAGCCGAACGACAGCAGAATCTCCGGCCGGTGGTCGCTGGTCTTGGCGAACTCGGTCAGGAACCCGACGATGGCGTCCGAGTACAACAGCTGGGTCATGCCGTAGGTGGCACCCTGCTCGCATTTGAAGTTGAAGCGGCCCTGCTCGCCGTCACGGGTCGGGATCAGGATGGCACCGCGGTTGGGAACCAGCTGCTCGTAGATCGAGAGAGCGTCCGTGGGCGCGACGCCCTCGCCCTCGCCGTCCTTCATCGTCCGGGGCACACCGACGAATGCGATGCCGTCGAAACCGGCCCCACTCAGCGCCGTCAGGCGCTTGCCCAGTGCCTCCTGGCCCAGGAACGAGGTGACCTGCGTGCACAGACCGCGCATGCCGGGCAGTTCGGGCTGCAGGATGTTCCAGTAATCCAGGACATCCATCCGCGGCTTCATCTCGATGGGACGGTCGTCGTCCTCGTCGATCATCCCGGGGATCATGACGTGCCGGATCCGGCCTTCGATTCCGGTTTCGGCGGCCAAGGCGAGCACTTTCCGCGCCTCGTCAACGGGGTACTGCAGGCCGCGTTCCAGGTTCGGCGGGACGAGTTCCAGCGCGATGGTGTTCAGGGGCACGGACTTGCTCCACATCTCAGACGTTCATTCGCAGCATGCCGGGCGGCACTGACCAGCAGCCGACGATGCCCTCCAGACTACGGAGCCAGGCTGGCAACCACACAGGTACCTCCCACCCAACGCCGCATTTCAGGCGAAGTACGGCGCCAGGCTAAGTAGCGTGCGGACCCTTACCGCCCCGTGGTAGACCACCTGCATGGCTGAGCGCGTCACATTCCCCAGTTCGACGGGCCCGACCCTGGCGGGTGTGATCGATCGGCCCGATGGGCAGGTGCGGGGCTGGGGGGTGTTCTCGCACGGCTTCACTCTCGGCAAGGACTCGCCGGCCGCCTCCCGCATCTGCAAGCAGCTCGCCGCCGACGGCATCGGGATGTTGCGGTTCGATGCGCTGGGCCTGGGTGATTCCGCGGGCGACTGGGGCGACGGCTCGTTCACCGTCAAGGTCAACGACGTGATCGCGGCCTGCACGTTCATGGCCGAGCGTGGCACCCCGGCCGACCTCCTGATCGGACACTCGTGGGGTGGCGCGGCGGCGATCGCCGCGGCCCGACGATCCCCCGGCGTGCGGGCCGTGGTGACGGTCGGTGCGCCGTTCGACCCGACACATGTCGAGCGCCAGTACGACGCGGTGATCGACCAGGTGTGCGCCGAAGGCAGCGGGCAATGGATGGTCGGCGGGAAGACGCTGACGCTCAAGAGAGCTTTCGTCGAAGACGTCCGGGCCACCGAGCTGCTCGACAAGATCAAAGGCCTGAAACTGCCGCTGCTCATCCTGCACTCCCCGACCGACAACACCGTCGGCATCAAAAACGCGAGCGACATCTTCTGGGCCGCCCGCCATCCACGCAGCTTCGTCTCGCTGGAAGGTTCCGAACACCTGCTGACCGGGCCCGGGCAGGCAAAACGCGCCGGGCGGATCATCGGCGCCTGGGCCGATGCCTACCTCGATGTGCGATAGCGTCACCACATGTCCGACGCAGCCACTCAGATCGCTTTCGTGCAGGCCACCTGGCATCGCAACATCGTCGACAAGGCCCGTGAGGGGTTCACCGAGCAGATCGCCACGCACGGCTTCGCCGCCGCGGCCCTAGAGTTCTTCGAGGTTCCCGGCGCGTTCGAAATTCCGCTCACCGCAAAGCGTCTGGCACTCACTGGTCGTTACCGCGCGATCGTGGCGGCCGGGCTTGTCGTCGACGGCGGCATCTACCGCCACGACTTCGTGGCCACCGCGGTGATCGACGGTCTGATGCGGGTGCAGCTCGACACCGACGTGCCGGTGTTCTCGGTCGTGCTCACCCCGCACCACTTCCACGAGCATGACGAGCACATCGCCTACTTCACCAAGCATTTCGTGAAGAAGGGCGCCGAGGCGGCCAATGCCGTCGCGGCCACCCTGGCCCTGCACGACTCGCTGGGTTAACTGCCGGTGGCGCGCCGGACGTGCCCGGCGATCCGCTCGTAGATGTTCCGGGTGACCTCGACATCGTCGCTCATGATGTTGTAGCCGTGGTCGACGTCGGGCACTTCGAGGTATTCGGCCAGGGAGCCGACGGCCTCGAGCTTCTGTGCGTACCGCCGGGCCTCGTCACGCAGCCGGTCGTACTCGGCGGTGACGATCAGCGCCGGGGCGATGCCGTCGAGTCCGTCGGCGTTGGTACCCCACGCCGGCGACGCCAGACGATCCCTGCGCTGACCGCGGTCGGGGATGTAGGCGGTATCGAAAACCTCACCCATCCACGGCTTCATCACGGCCTTCGCGCCCAATGAGGAGTTCTTGTCCCTGGTGGCGGTGACGAGGTCCAGCGGCGGATAGTGCAACACCTGCAGTGCGATCCGCGGCCCACCGTTCTCGAGGGCCAGCCGAGAGGCGGCCGCGGACAAACTGCCGCCCGCACTCTGCCCTCCGACGCACAACCGGCTGCCGTCCCAGTCCCGTTCGGGCGCCGCGGCCCAGCCCAACACGTCATAGATCTGCTCGACCGGGGTCGGAAACCTGCGTTTCGGGGCCAGCAGGTAATCGACGTTGACCACAACGACATTCGCGTGGGCGGCCAGGAAACGACACCAGGGGTCGTCCTGCTCGCGGTGCCCGACGACGAAACCTCCGCCGTGCACGTTCACATACACCGGCGGCTCCGCCGCATCTGATGCCGGGTGATACACCGTCGCAGCTACTGCGCCGTGCCGGGTCGGGATGTCGATCAGCGTTGCGTGACCGGGTATTTCGGGGAACCGCACGCCCGGTTTGGGGGCTGGGTTGACAGCTGCGGAGAACAACCGGGCCAGGGCATCGGCCAGCAAGGGGGTGGACAGTATGGACACGATTTCCTTCGAATGAGCGGTCGAGCCAACAACAATCGCACTCGACGCTACCCGCAGGGCTCAATTCAAGGTGTCTGACGGATTCTCGCCGAACGCGTTCCGGTAGGCGGCCGCGAAACGCCCGGTATGAGCGAATCCCCATCGGGCCGCGACGGCTTGCACCGTTGTTGTCGCCGGATCGGCTTTCAAGAGCTGCTGACGCGCAAGGTCCAGGCGTATCCGGCGCAGATATCCCATCGGCGAGACTTCGAGGTGACGGCGAAACATGTACTGCAGGGCCCGGGGCGTGACGTATACCGCCTCGGCGATATCGGCCAGCGCGATGTCGCGGTCGGCGTTGGACTCCATATAGGCGATCGCTCGCCGCAGCAGCGCCGGCTTCGCGTCGCGTCGATCGGTCGGACCGGGTTCCAGCCCGGCATTGGTCGGCATGGTGGAGACCACGGTCGCCGCCAGCATCGATGCCGTGGTCGAGGCAACCAGGGACGGTACCGGTTCGCTGCCACGCTGCACCACCGAACGCACGTACTCGATCGCCGTCGTCAGCTGATAACCCGCCCGCGGCGATATCGGCCGATGGCCCGTGAACCGCACGGTTCCGCCCCGTTCGCCGGGACCCGGCGTCGCGACGCGGTCCAGCAGTTCGACATCGAACATGGTCAGGTCGTAGTCGGCCCGGCACACCCGGCCGGAGTAGGGCAGCTCGGGCGGCGAGAACAACGTGACGTCACCGGGCCCGAAGACATCCTGCGGCTCACCGATGAAGTTCTCCTCGATCCGGCCGGAATGCACTCGGCACAAACAGATCCGGTTCAGCGGATCCGCGTCGTACGACATGTGGAAGTCGAGCTGGAGTTCGTCGAAATTGACCGGTCCCAGCCACTTTCGGACGATCCGGGTCGTCGGACGCTCGCCACGGCCCCGGCCGATGGACATCTTGGTATAGGCACGCACCAGGAAGTCCTCGGTGGCGCCGAGGTCCGCGCTGGTGAAATCGAGGTCTTCGTTCGCCGTCATCACGTTTCGCTCGGGGTGGCCTCACGGGGCGCGGTCGCACCCCGAGAAAGCCATCCTACCTGGGATGCTTACGTTGTAAACAGCGATCTACGGGACCTCCGGCAGGTCAACCGGAACTGGCGGCCGGACTGGTACCACCGACGATGGGCAGGTGATGATCGGCGAACACCCGCAATAGCGGACGCAGCGCATCCCCGGCGACCACATGCCATCCCATGTGTGCCCGGTCGCAGTCGTCGGCGAATGCCATCAACTCGCGGAATCCGCTGACCGCCATGAAGTCGACCGCGCGTAGGTCTAGGACGAACGGAGTACCCGGCCGAATGAGACGTCGGATCGCCGCGACCAGTCGTTCCGCATTGCAGATGTCGATTTCCCCTTCGACCACCAGCACCGTGGCCGGCCCCCGAGCCTGCGCTGACACCCGTGCCCCAGCGCAGTCGACAACGGCGGGATCGGTCGAACGGACCGGCCGTAGCCGATCCGGGTAAAAGCGAGTAACAGTCATGATGCACTCCATCGCCTAAGCGCAGGGGCGAGGTGACCCTCGACCGTGTGAACCGGCTGTGTGCTCAACCGGTTTGAGATTATCGCGATCATGGTCGGCCGGGATGTTGACAGGCTACGGTGAGCACGCCGGGGTATACTGGAACATGCTCAGTACCAACAGTTCTCGCTACATTCACACGATTCGGCGACGGAAGAGAATTTCGCTGTATGGATCATGCGCGGCATGAGATGTTCGCTTTTTGACTCGGCCTCAGCTCTCGGCGGCGCGGTATCGTGATCGCTCCGACAATGTGAACCCGGCCACGCCGAACTTGCTCCGGCCACCGGAAACCCCTCGAAACGGGCCCGCGGGCGGGAAACATGAACATGGCTCGGGTTAGCCGTATGCGACGATCTAGGCGTGGTCACCCACAAGCCACTACGGCGACGACAACCGGTGCAGGAGCGCAGCAGACGCCGCGTCGAACGGATCCGGGCCGCAGCGCTCGAGCTGCTCGAGACCCGAGGCGTGGACGCTGTCACCACCCGGGCCATCGCACAGCGGGCCGAAGTCCCCGTTGCGACGGTCTATCAGTTCTTCCCCAACCGCGACGCGATCCTTCAAGAGATCGTCTCCGACCACCTCGATCGGCGCGACGCCGAGGGCGCGGCGATCCTGGCCTCCTTGGCGCCGAGCAGCCTGGCCGAGGTCGCCCACGGAATCTTCGAGTTTCACTACGAGCACCTACGCAACCATCCGCACCTGGTGAACCTGCACTACACCAGCCTGGCGAGCGGTCTGCTCGCCGACCCGCGGGCCCGCCGCGCCGATTTCGCCAATGCCCTCCATGCCGGGCTGCTGCACTGGGGCCTGCTGCCCGAGGGCACCGATCCCTTGGTGACGATGGTGGCGGTGGAAATGGGTGATCGCCTGTTGGAGATGGCTTTCCACGCCGGCCCGGAAAAGGACCGCGCGATCCTCACCGAGGGCGAACGAGCGTTGACCCAGTATCTGGAGACCTACGCCGCGCCCACCGCCTGATCGACGGTACGGCCCTGCTTGGCCAGGGCGAAGCGGGTGAGTGTGCCGACGAACCGGTCGAGATCGGTGAGTCGGTTGCGGCTTCCGGAGCCGGGAACCCAGCCGGCGCCGCAGCGCTCAAGCACCAGCGCCTCGACGGGTTCCTCGAAAACCGGAGTCGCCACGCCGGGGTCGGCCGCGTCGCGCCAGTTCGCGACGATGTGCACCTGGAGTGGCCTGCCGTCGAGGCGGCACACGCGCACCGATGACGCTGTCACCGAGAGTGCGATGGTGGTGGTCGCGAACTCGCCACCGATACCCACCTGGACCACGTCCCCGACGAGCGGAACGGTCAGGAGTGTCGTTCCCCGACTCAATCGCTCGAGATCAGCGGTTTGCAGGGACGACGAGCACGCACGCATACCGTTAATGATTATCATTTTCAGCATGCCCGCTCAACCTCGCGGCAAAGTGCGCTGTTCAGCGGGTCAGCGCTTGGTGCTGCTTCCACCCACTTCGGCGGCGAGGGGCGGCGGCAACGGAGTTGTCGGTGTCGGCGACGCGGTTGCGGGAGCCGGCGCCGCACCCGGAGACTTTGGCGCGTCCTGGGCCGCGGCGGGCGCACCCGGACGGTGGAAATCCACCATCGCCTCCTCGCGGATCACCTTTTCCCCCACGCTGAGCACCAGCGACTTCGACGTCACCAGATACTCGATCCCGGCGTTCTCCACGCGGAACGCGCCATCGTCGTTGCGCGTCGCCGGCACGATCAACTTGGCACCGTCACGCAGCCGGACACCGCGGTACTCGTACTTGCCGCCCGGCACCGAACAGATCGCCACCCTGGAGGCGTCGGTGCTGCCGAACAGGACGGTCGCCTCCGCGGTGGCGCAACGCGCCGTGGAGTCGACGTATCCCCGAGCATCGCTGGACGGCGCAGCCGAGGCCGCCGGGACATTCACCGCGAGCAACGTGACACCCGCCGTCACCGCAGCGGTGATACAGCGACGCGGGGACCAGGCACCAGACATCGATACCACTGAACCACGGCTTTGCTGCTTACGGCGGCGTCAGCACCGAGTGGCCGCCGAATCGTTAGGTCTCCGCAACACACCGCCGGTCCGGTTGGTCCGGCACCGGGTCTAGGGTGCCAGGCTGCGCATGGTCCTGACGACGTAGTCGTCCAGCAGGGCGTCGCGAGTGGGCCAATCGTTGGTGGTGATCAGCAGCGCATAGAAACCGAGCAGGAAGAACACCGCGCTGTTCCACGGGTTGACGTCGGCGGCGACCTCGCCCTGCTGCTGAGCCAACTCGATCTCGCGCGCCACCCCGGAAATCACGGGATGCTCCTGGCTGTCCGGAGCCGGTGGGCGGGTCTGTGAGAAGTGCAGGGCCAGAAAGTCTTTGAACAGCACACCGCCGAGCCGGCGTTCCAAGCCGACCACCAGCCGCATGGCTTCGCGCAGCCCCTCCTCCAGGCTGTGCGGCTTCTTGAGGAACTGCGTGTACTGCTTGGCGATCCGCTCCTCTTCACGTTGCTCCAGCTCCAGCAGCACGTGCTCCTTGGTGGGGAAATGGAAGAAGAACGTGCCGTGCGCGACACCCGCCGCGGTGACGATCGCGCCCACGTCCGCGTCGGCCATGCCCGCGCGCTTGAACTCTGCGATCGCCGCACCCATCAACCGCTCACGCGTCTGCAGGCGCTTCGCCTCGCGCGTAGACAGCCCGTCCGCCACCGCCATTCCACTCCTCTACCTGAGTCCCCCGACAACGAACCGACTCAACCGCACTGACTGACTCGAATCTAACCCCTGGCCGCATCCCGCAGAATCTGCTGCAACCGGTCCAGCGGATCCCCGGCAGTGGGGTCGAGCCGGTGAGGCGGTTGAGCAGGTGCCGGCCCGCCCGCACCCGGAGCTGGGGCCTGCGCAGCCGGCGGGGGCGGAGCCGGGACGGTCGGCGGCGCGCTGGTGCCGGCATCGATCTTGCGGTTCAACCGCGCCGCCGCATCGTCGCGGACTGCCCGCCGACCCAAGTCAGGGTCTGTGTTACCGGCAAAGCACCCGCCGGGGGCCCGGTCGACAACATCTCGTGCGGCGAGGTAATGGC